>CAKZVD010000065.1 GCA_937922085.1 uncultured Tenacibaculum sp.
ACTGGAAGACATCGCTTCTCTTACTTTGAGCATAAATAATCTAGCTGTTTTTTCGGTTACCCCATAACGAACTCCCATATAACTTGCTGACAAGCTTTTTGTAGATGTAGCCATTTCGAAACAAATAAAAAATGCTTTTCTAACACCAAATTTAACCTTATGAAAAAGCGTTTCTGCTGTGGCTGATTCTGTGTGCCTACAAATATTACATTGTCTAGAAAAATCAGCACGAGATTGACAAGCTGTATGATTACATCTAGTACATTTAAACGCTGTTGCTGATTTTATTTGAGCTAAATATTCCTTACAATCTTCATCTGTTTTGAACTGATCAGAGAACTCTAGAAGATTTTGACCCTTGAAAAAATCCATATTTTAATATCTTTATTAGTCATTAAGATACGCATTTAAATACTGACCTCTATAAACTTAATTAATTATTAAAAAAACGGGTAACGTTTTAATTAAAAACGAACAATCTAGTAACTGTTTTAAATATTAACACATATTTGGAACTAATTTTCGTCGGGGAAATTAATATGAAGGAAAAGTAAGATTGCATTAGTTAGAAAAAGTAATCTATTCAAAAATTGCTATGAAAAAAACTTTAACAGCTATAATAGATTGCTTTAAACTTAAGTAAGACGTTAAAAAAAAAACTTTTATTTATAAGATGTAAAAAATTAACGAGCATAAATAATACTATTTTTTTTATTAGAATCATCGCACTTTCTAATAAGAATTATTATTCTTTTAAAAATATTCTTTCGAAAGATAGACACAAACTTAGAGTGTCTTAAAATGATCTAAGACTTTATTATTTATTATAAAAATAGAATTATGAAAAAATCAATTTCAAATTTAGGAAATGCTTTAAATAAAGCAGAACAAAAATTAATTAACGGAGGAAACACTCAGGCACAAGTTGCTTGTAGAGTATGTAACCCAACAATTCATTGGGATCATTGTGATATGCAATTAGCTTGCGACCTACAGGAAGCTTCAGTTTTGTTTGAATAAATTTTTAAGAGGCAGACTTGAATCTCATTAAAATATCAAGTCATTAATTATTTAAATTATAAAAATCATGAAAAAATCAATCTTAAACTTAGGAAAAACTTTAAACAAAAAAGAACAAAAAAACATTAACGGGGGAATATTATACTCTTGTTCAACAGGGTATTCTGGTCCTAGATGTCCTGTAAAGTGTTTTATGGGTCAGTGCTTCCTTTAAAAAACTTAAAATTTATGTTTCTCTATTTTTTGTTTTTCTTATAAATTAAAAACTCAATTAATATTATACATAAAACAACAGACGAAAATCTTAATCGTCTTTAAAATATTTAAGAAATTTATCAATTTTAAATCTTAATAGTTATGAGAAAATCAATTTTAAATTTAGGAAATGCTTTAAATAAAGCAGAACAAAGATCAATTAATGGAGGGTTTGGTAGTACAGGTCCTGGTCCTTGTACTGTAGATGTTTGTCAAGCAGGAGCAAGAGGTGAATGGTTGTTCGATCCTGGTTGTGAATGTGATGGTATTACTTTATAAAAAATAATTTATTTGTTTTTTTGATTAACAAAAGTAGAAATTCAAAACTCTACTTTTGTTAATCTATTAAGAAAGTATAGTCATAAGTTATTATTATATATTTTCAACAACATTCTTTTCAAGCTACAAAAAAAACAAATTAAAAATCTAAAAATCAATTTATTGTGTTTTAAATTACAAAAAATAATGAACGAAAATTAATTAATAGTCGTTCTATATTTAGGCATTAAACACCTTCAAATAATATGTATTCGTGATCGAATTGGACTTTTAGTTTATCTAAATCTGTACATGGATATAATACTGGATTGTTTTAGTAATAGAACCTCCCTTAATTATAATCGTCAAAATAAATTATTTAAGTAGAAACTTTTGTTTCTACTTTTTTTATTAAAAATCCATTTCAAACTAAAAAAAGAACTACATTAGCAAGTCTCTTTTTTAAATTTAGAATACTATGACAAATGACGATAGAAAAATTCGTGAAAAATTGCAACAAAAAACTTGGAATGAAGTAAAAACAAATGATTCATGGGCTATTTTTAAAATTATGGCTGAGTTTGTTGATGGATATGAACGTTTAAGTAAAATTGGTCCTTGTGTATCAATTTTTGGTTCTGCTCGAACTAAACCAGATCATAAATACTATAAATTAGCTGAAGAAGTTGGTTATCAATTAACTCAAAATGGATTTGGTGTAATTACTGGTGGTGGACCCGGTATTATGGAAGCTGGTAATAAAGGAGCTAATAGAGGAAAAGGAACTTCTGTTGGTTTAAATATCGACTTGCCTTTTGAGCAACATGATAATCCTTGGATAGACCCAGGAAAAAGTTTAGATTTCGATTATTTCTTTGTTCGTAAGGTAATGTTTGTAAAATATTCACAAGGGTTTGTAGTTATGCCTGGTGGTTTTGGTACTATGGATGAGCTTTTTGAAGCTATTACTTTAATTCAAACACATAAGATTGGACGTTTTCCAATTGTTTTGGTAGGTACAAAATTTTGGAGCGGTTTATTAGATTGGATTAAAAACACCTTATTAGAAGAAGGAAATATTAGCCCTGAAGATTTAAAACTTTTTAGAGTCGTAGATACCGCTGAAGAGGCTGTCGAACACTTTAATAAGTTCTATGCTAAATATCAATTAAAGCCAAACTTCTAAAATTGAAAAATAAATTTTATATTGAACTCGTTGTAAATACAACGAGTTTTTTAATTATAAAATATTGATTTATAAAAAACACATCCTTTTATTTTTTTTATGTAGCTATTATTTTACAATAGCGCAAAATAATTCTATTCATATTAAAGCTGAATTAGATACTATTAAACATACAATTAATGTTAAACAAAAGATTGTATATTACAATAAAACAAATAATAACCTTCAAAATATTTATTTACATAATTGGAACAATAGTTTTAAAAATAATGATACGCCTTTAGGAAAACGTTTTGTTCAAGATTACAGGAAAAACTTTTATTTTTCTAAAGATTCTGAAAAAGGACATACAAAAATTCATAGTGTTCTTAATAACGGAAAAGAATTAGATCATCAAGAAGTAAAAGGACAACAAGACATATTAGAAATACAATTAGAAAAACTCTTAAAGCCTAAGGATAGTATTGAAATATTCACCAAGTATACCATAAAAATACCTAGCGCTAAATTTACAGGTTATGGTAAACGAAAACTAGGATATCATTTACGCTTCTGGTATTTAACTCCTGCTGTTCATCAAAAAAGTTGGCAGTTAATGAGTAATTTAAACATGGATGACCTGTATGAAGATGTTGCTAATTTTATTATTGAAATAAAAACTCCTAATAACTTTTATTTAGAAAGTAATCTTTATCAACATAAAACACAAAATGAAACTAACATTAGTTACTATCTCGTTGGAAAATTAAAAAAAGATATTATTTTAAATATTAACAAAAGAAAAATATTTAAAATATTTAAAACTGAGAACATACAAGTTAAGACTGATATTTTTGATAGAAAAATTGATTTAAAATCAAGTAATACTTTAGTTAAACGTCAAATTAAATTCATTGAAAACTTTACTGGTCAGCATCCACATCCAGAAATTTTAGTAGATGGTACCACTGTAAATAAAAACTCAATTAGAGAAATATATGGTATACCAAACTGGTTAAAACCTTATCCAGAAAACTTTAAATGGGAAATTCGTTTTTTTAAAGCATTAACTAGTAAGTATATTGATGATGTTCTCTTATTAAATAATAGAAAAGATTATTGGTTGTGTGATGGAATTCAAACCTTTTTATTGATGGAATACATCAATAAATACTATCCTAATATTACCATATTTGGTCGGTTTTCTAAAGTTTGGGGATTCAAAAAATACAATTTAGCGAAACTAAAACAAAATGATAAACAAGCTTTTTTATATCAATTTAGTGCTCGTAAATTTTATGATCAGGCATTAACAACCCCGGCTGATTCTCTTTCTAACTTTAACCGAAAAGTAATCAGTCAATACAAAGCTGGTTTGGGTTTTCGCTATTTACAAGATTTTCTTGATAAGGAAACATTAAAAATGGCTTTTCAAGAATTTTATCAAAGAAATAAACTCAAAATAACTTCTTCTAAATCTTTTCAAAAAATCATAGAGCAAAAAACAACTAAAAATTTAGATTGGTTTTTTGGCGATTATATAAACACCACAAAAAAAATTGATTATAAAATACAAAAAGTCAAATTAATCAAAAAAGAAGATTCTATTGAAATTACTATTAAAAACAAAAGGAATATAACTGCTCCTGTTTCTTTATATGCTGTAAAAGACAAAGAAATTAAGTTTAAAAAATGGATTACAAATGTAGATTCTACAAAAACAGTTAAAGTAAAAGCGAACGGCTATGATAAATTTGCTTTAAACTATGAACAAATTTATCCAGAATATAATTCTCTTAATAATTTTAAGAGTGCCAATAACTCTATCATAAGTAAGCCTTTACAAATACGTTTTCTAAAAGATGTTGAAGATCCGTACTACAATCAAATATTCTTTAACCCAAATGTAAAGTACAATTTATATGACGGTATCCTATTAGGAGTCAATTTTAATAATAGATCTGTAATAAAACATAATTTTGATTTTAGCATCACTCCTAATTATGCTTTTAGAAGTAAAAACTTAACAGGTTCTTTTTCTTTAGGTTACGATCATTTTCTTGAAAAATCTAAAGTCTATAAAATAAGGTATGGAGTAAGTGGAAGTAATTTTCACTATGCTCCAGAGCTAAACTATAACTCTTTTTCTCCTTTTATAAATATTCAATTTAGAAGAAATACACTAAGAGATGTAGGTACTAAATTTTTACTTTCTCGAATTGTTTATATAGATAGGGAAATTAACCCAACTCAAACAGAGATTGAAAGTGATAAATATCAAGTTTTAAATTTTAGATATGTTTATAGTAAACCGGACGTTATAAGAAGGTTTCAGTATGCTATTAATGCTGAATTTGCAGATAATTTCACAAAATTCTCCACAGATATTAGATACTTAAAATTTTTTAGTGAAAAACAAAGCCTTAATCTTCGTTTTTTTGGTGGTTTTTTTCTTTCAAATCAATCTAAAGGAGACTTTTTTAGTTTTGGTTTAAATAGAAGTTCCGATTATTTATTTGAACAAAGTTTGTTTGGAAGATCTGAAAGTTCAGGGTTATTTAGTCAACAATTTGTTGTTTCTGATGCTGGTTTTAAATCATTTTATAAAAAGCCATCTTTAGCTAACCAACTTATTTTATCAGGTAATAGTAGTATTAGTTTTTGGAAATGGGCTGAAGTATATAATGATGTTGCAATGCTTAAAAGTAAAAATGAAAAGCCTCGTTTCTTTTATGAAAATGGAATACGTTTAAATTTTATACCTAATATTTTTGAATTTTATTTTCCTATATATACTAATGAAGGCTTACAAATAAACCAAGAAGCTTACCCTACTAAAATTCGTTTTGTAATTACTACAAGCTTAGACAGAATTTATAATTTTATACGAAGAGGTTTATTGTAGAAAATTCAACAGGAAACCAAAAAACTGTTATTTTTTACGATTTAATCAAAAAAAACACCGATTTTTAAATTTCATTTAAAAAAACTACCTTTGCAGCAATAGCAAAAATTTTATATATGAGTCAAGAGGTAGCCGTTTCAAAGTCGCAAGCACTTTCTTTCAGTGATTTTAAAAAAGAAGTTTTAAATGATTATAAAATTGCCAAAACAAGTCGAGAGTGTAGTTTATTAGGAAGAAGAGAAGTTCTTACTGGTAAAGCTAAATTCGGGATTTTTGGTGATGGTAAAGAAGTACCTCAATTAGCAATGGCTAAAGCTTTTAAAAACGGAGACTTTAGATCTGGTTATTATAGAGATCAAACTTTTATGATGGCTATTGATCAATTAACACCTCAACAATTTTTTGCTGGTTTATACGCGCATACAGATATTGAACAAGAACCAATGTCTGCTGGTAGACAGATGGGAGGGCATTTTGCTACACATTCTATAGATGAAAACGGGAATTGGAAAAACCTTACCGCTCAAAAAAATTCATCTTCAGACATCTCTCCTACTGCTGGTCAAATGCCTCGTTTATTAGGTTTAGCACAAGCTTCAAAAATATATAGAAATGTAAAAGGATTAGAAAGTTTTTCAAACTTTTCTAATCAAGGAAACGAAGTTGCTTGGGGAACTATTGGTAATGCGAGTACTAGTGAAGGCTTATTTTTTGAAACTATAAACGCTGCAGGAGTTATACAAGTTCCTATGGTTATGAGTGTTTGGGATGACGAATATGGTATTTCTGTACATGCAAAACACCAAACTACTAAAGAAAGTATTTCTGAAATACTAAAAGGTTTTCAAAAAGAAAATGAAACTAATGGATATGAAATATTTGTCATTAATGGTTGGGATTACGTTCAATTAGTTGATACTTATAATAAAGCTGCTGATATTGCTAGAACGCAACATGTACCCGTTTTAATTCATGTAAAAGAATTAACACAACCACAAGGACATTCAACTTCAGGATCTCATGAAAGATATAAATCTAAAGAACGTTTACAATGGGAACAAGAATTTGATTGTATTTTAAAGTTTAGACAATGGATTCTTGAATTTGAATTGACAGATGAAAACGGAAATACATTACGTTTTATAGATAGCGAAGAAGAACTAAATACAATTGATAAAGCTATAAAAAAAGAAGTAAGTGCTGCTAAACGTGCTGCTTGGAATAATTTTAGTAATGAAATAAAAACGGAGGTTACTAATGCTATTAACTTATTAGAAAGAGTAGCTTCTAAAAGTAAAAATGCTTCTTTTATAACTAAATATAAAAATGATTTAGCTACTATAGTTGAACCTATAAGAAAAGACATTTTAATTGCCTCTAGAAAAACCTTACGCTTGTTGAGAGAAGAAAGTTTTTCAGAAAAAACCGAATTACAACAATTTATTAAAAGTAGTATTAAAAGTGCTGCTATAAAATATTCTGCTCACTTACATAGTGAAACAGACAAAGCAACTACAAATGTGAATCCGGAAGCACCTACGTATGCTTCTGAAAAAGAAATGGTAGATGCTCGTATTATTATGCGTGATAATTTTGATGCGCTTTTAAAAAAATACCCAGAAGTTTTAATCTTTGGTGAAGACGCAGGTCATATTGGAGATGTTAATCAAGGGTTAGAAGGTTTACAAGAAAAATTTGGTGAATTACGAGTATCTGATACAGGTATTAGAGAAGCTACTATTTTAGGACAAGGTATAGGAATGGCAATGAGAGGACTACGTCCTATTGCAGAAATTCAATACTTAGATTACTTATTATATGCTTTACAAATAATGAGTGACGATTTAGCTACTCTACGTTATAGAACATTTGGTAAACAAAAAGCACCATTAATAATACGTACTCGTGGGCATCGTTTAGAAGGAATTTGGCATTCAGGTTCTCCTATGGGAGGAATTATTAATAATATAAGAGGAATACATGTATTGGTTCCTAGAAATATGACCAAAGCCGCTGGTTTTTATAATACTGTTTTAGAAGGTGATGAACCTGCTTTAATTGTTGAATGTTTAAATGGATACCGTTTAAAAGAGGAATTACCTACAAATATAGGAGAATATAAAACTCCTATTGGTGTAGTAGAAACTATAAAAGAAGGAACTGATATCACTATCATTTCTTACGGATCTACACTACGTATTGTAGAAGAAGCTGCCAAAGATTTAGCGCAGGTTGATATTCATATTGAAATAGTTGATGCACAAAGTTTATTACCTTTCGATATTAATCATGATACTGTTAAGTCATTAGCAAAAACAAACCGTTTATTAGTTGTTGACGAGGATGTTCCTGGAGGAGCTTCTGCTTATTTATTACAAGAAATAGTAGAAAATCAAAATGGTTACATTCATTTAGATAGTAAACCTCAAACATTAACTGCCAAGGCACACAGACCTGCATACGGTACAGATGGAGATTATTTTTCTAAACCTTCAGCAGAAGATATTTTTGAAAAAGTATATGAAATAATGAATGAAGTAAACCCTGATAAATACAAGAGTTTATATT
>CAKZVD010000066.1 GCA_937922085.1 uncultured Tenacibaculum sp.
GTAACTATATACATATTCAGGAAATGTAAAAATTATTTTATTTTGATTGTTAATTAAGGCTGTTTTATACTTCCCTTTTTTATCAGTATAATTAACCATGGCAGAGCCTCCAATAAAATGATTAGCAGATTCATAGATTGTGGGAATTACTAATATCCCTTTTGTATTAATAAAACCATAGTTGCCAGATATTTTATCTTTAACAAGGGCTAACCCGTTAGAAAAGGATTTTACTTTTTTATAAGCAGTTAAATCGAAATTTTGTTCTTGCCCTTTTTTATTAATAAATGCGTATTCGTAATCACTTTTTGTTCGATCTTTCTTTTTGTCAACAAGTAGTAGGTTGTCCTTTCCAAAAACAGCATTGTCTGGCGGATAATTGTAAAGTGTTTTATTTATTTTTTTACCATTTTTATTATATACAGCAGTATAAGTATAGTAATATTTTTTTATGCCTTTAATAACAGAAGAAACATAACCAAGTCCTTTTGGTTTCTCAGGAATTTCTTTATTGTATTTTACAATTATTAAGTCGTCATTAAAAATAACTTCATAAAAAGTATCTTCAATTATTTTTTTATGATCAGAAAAACGAAATATCTCATAAGAATTGTTTCTACTATCAATTTTTTTTTCTGATAAATAAAATTTGGAATCAACCTCTAAATCTCTTTCAATAGGAGATAAAATTATTTTTTGCGTTTTTAAATCAATTAAACCTACTTCCGTATTATAATCCCCATATATTTTTAAATATCGATCATTATAAATTCTTTTTGAAGGAATACGGTAGTTTACAGGAGTCAATTTTTTTTTCTTTTTATTAAAAAGATGTAGCTTTCTATCAGAACCAGAGTCAACATAAAAGTAATTAGGAATAAAATACTCACTAATTCGTTCATGATTTGGAGGAATAACCCATTTCCCTTCTGTATTAATAAGCCCGTCTTTGTCATTTTTTGTAGCAATAGTTACTCCATTTATATAGGAAGTAGTATTTAATAGGGTGATTGATTCTTCTTTATTAACAATAACAGGATTAATGTAAATATGAATAGCAGTTACCTTACCTGCATACGTATTATAATATATTTTTTTAGGAGCCTTTTTAGATGAGTTGTTCTTAGTTGGTTGGTTTTTATATAAATAATCTATTAGTTTATCTTTAGAAGTAATCTTTTTAGTGTTTATTTTTTCAATTATAGTAGTAATCATATTTATTACTTCAGAGAGATATTGCTCTTGAGGTTTTGTGCTAGATGATGAGGTAAAACTACTTTTTTTCCAAAGTGCTTTACCAGTACTATCTATTGCTTCTATATATATAATCTTTTCAGCAAGTAAAGAATCTACTTTAAATTCTATTTTATCATCTACTATAGAGGAAAGAATGATTTTCTTTTGCTTCGCAGTTTTTTGTTTTTTGTTTAGCGTAATCTTATCAATTTTTTCGAGGTATTGATATTTAAATAAAAGAGAAACACTATCTATTTTTTTTAAGTTAGTACTATAAAACTCTTGAAAGTAATCTTCATAAGGTTTTATTTTTAATCTTTTTCCATTTTTAGAATACACAGTTTTTAAAGATAGTTTAGGCTTTCCTAAATTAAATTCACTGTATGAATCTGGATAGTCTCCTAAATTATAAGGTTCTTTAATACTAACAAAGGAAGTGTCATTGTTAATTTTTTGGCGTAAACTAACTTCCTTTAAATGATGATTGAAATAATTTAAAAAAACATCTAAAGAAGAATCGGCAGAGAAGTTATTGATATATTTTGTACCTATTTCTTTAGCTGGCCCACCAGATATTCTTAAAGAAGACAAAGACTGCATTTTTATAATTTGCGTCTTAGTTTTGGTAAGTTCGTTTTTTATTTCAAGAATACTTTTGTCAGCAAATGATTTAGCAATAGACTCTCTTGTGTTTTGAGAATGTACATTACTGAAAATAACAGGAAAGAGTATAAAAATAAAAAAAGACTGAATGTTTGCTATTGATGAAATATGGTTTTTTGGATTTATGATCTTCATTTTTTTTAATAAAACTATTTATTCTACATAATCTTTAGCGTAGTAACTTGTATCTCCCCAATCTTCTTTTTCTTTTTTATCTTGGTTTACAAAATCTTTATAGCTAAAAGGTTTATCTTTATTTTCTTCTTTGTTTTTCGCAAACAAATAATCTCCATAATATTGAAAGCCTCCTGCTATTCTGTATTGATAGAGTTTTTCATTTTTTATGTTTACGACATATAAATTACTAGATACAAAAGGAACGTTATTATACTTCCCTGTATGGTTTGTTTCAAAGAAATATGCAGCACCATCTTTTTCCCATATTTGATAACTGAATTTTTCATTTTTATAATGAAAATCTGCTTTTCCGAATTTTTTTATTAATAAGTTTTCAAACTTTAATGTTTGCTGCTTTGTGCGAATCTTAATTTCATATTTATCTATTTTTTTTGTTTCTATATTTTCACAAAAAGAAACATAATTAGTCATGAAAAAAGATTTTTTATTGTTGTTAATAGTACCAGAAAGAGATAAACCATCAAAATACATTACTTCAGAATCTTTTGATTCATAAAGAATATATCCATTAAAAAAGGTGTCTTCTTTAAATTTTATATTATTAGGTAAACTATCTTTCGATATAGGAAAAGTTAAGTTAGCCAAGTTGAAATTTTGTTTTTTACAAGAAGACAAAAAAACAATAAAGCATATTAAAAGATATTTCATGAAAGCATTTTTAGTCATTCTTATTTTTTTTAGGAAGCGTTTCTCTATATAGTTCAAAACCTCCATGATGTAATAAGACACCAAAAATTCCTGAATTAGAAAAAAAACTTTCTCCATTAGTAGTTACGGTTGTTTTAGGTGTGGTTTTACAAATAAAAAGACGGCCTCCATCTAAACATTTCATTTTCCCTTTTTTATGTAATTCTGTCCAACCAAATTGCTCATATTCATCTTTTTCTTTAGTAAATGAAAAAGAACGTAATACTTTTCCTCCATTCCCTTTTTTAGAAATTGTTTTAATTAACCATTGATCTGGAATAGATAAATTAGAAGAAGAATTCTCATTTTGCTCAAGAATGATTTTTTGAATTTTAATATACTGTTCAGATGTTTTCTTTTCTAGCTGTTTATCTAAGAGCTCTAAACGATATGTGCCACTCCATAAATCGATGTTTTTTTTATTTTGAGCAGTTATAACAGCACATATAGTCACTAAGAATAATAAGATAATATTTTTCATAAAATAGTGTTATATGTTTTATAGATACTTTTAATTAGAGATTATCTTAGTTAAATAATTTAAAATTTTTTCTTTAAGGTATTTAGAATCATTCCCATATGAAGAAAGAGATTTTAGTAGTAATTCTGTTTTTTTATCCCACTTATTAGTTTTTTTTAAAAACAACTCTAAAAATTGATCGTGTTTGTAATGCGAGTATTCCTCGATTTTAATTTGAATCAATTTTATTTTATATAAATTAAGAGTTTCTTTAGGATAGAGTTTAAAAACTAATTTAGTTAATTCAATATCATCATAGTAATTGTTAAATAAATAATTTTTTAGTTGTTTTTTTTGTTGCTCTGTGAATTTTAAATCTAGTTCATAATATGAACTAAAAGCAGAGTTTGGAGATAGAATATTTTCAAAGAAAATAAAATCTTCACTTATAAGGTTGTTGTTAAGGTTAGATATATATTTATCTATATATTGTTGACCTCTTTTTTTTCTATGACTAATTTTTGCAGTACTTTCTATCCATTTAGCAAAGTTTTCTATTTTGTGAATTTTATAACTTGCAATATTTTTTAGACAAATAACTTCAATGAAATTTTTACGTTTTTTTGTAAATATTAAAGTGTTTTTAGGTACCATGTTATCTTCTATTTCAGGAACAGGTACAATGTTTCCAAGATGTGAAAAAAAAGTGTTATTGGTATTTGTTTTGATAAGAAATGGTTGTTTAGGAAATCCTTTTTGATCGTTTTTAATATATGATATTACTTCTATACTATCTAAAACTCTCATTTTTTCATAGTCAGATATTGCAATTTCTTTTTTAGGTAAAAAAGGAGGTTTTTCTTTAATTACAGCAACAATATCAGAATTTAATAATAATTCTCTTAATGATAGTTCTTGACTGAAACTATAAAAAGAAACAGAAAATAAAAGAAAAAAAAGGAAGTGTTTTTTTATCATTTCTATTAGTTGTATAAATAACGATTCATGTTAAAGTAAAAATGGTTTTAAGAAACCATCTTTACTTTACTAGCCTTTAAATTCGGATATTTTTCACTTAACTTATTAAAGAAATTATCCGCTATAATATTTGCCGTTAAAGCATTTTTTGTATAATCACTTGTACCCATTGTGTATGGTAACACAATTTTATCATGTGCTTGAATTGTGATAGGTTGCCCATCTACAGTAAGCGTAATAGCAAAAACATTTACCATTGCATCTTCATTATTCAATTTTGTACTTAAAAAATCAGAAACACCACTAGCTAAATCAGCTCCTTTTTTAGGACCTGTAAACTCTATTTTAGCATTTATAAGTTGATCTTTTGTAAATGTAATATGTGTTTCTAAATCACCATCAACATTAGCAGATACAAAATGTAAATTATCATTACTAAGTACTAAATGTGCACTAGTATCTACTCTGTTATATTTTGCTTTTACACCTACAGCCCTCCAAGCAATACTTTTAGCAGCATCTACGGCTGCGTTTTTAGCTTTGTTTTTTAAAGAAACAGGAATACTAGCATCTGTAAAAGAATCTATAGGCTCTTCTTTTATCCATTTTTTTAAATAAGGTAATTGAGAATTAACAATTTCAGAAGTATGAGTTTCTATATTGTTTTTTACAGCTTCTTTATCAAAATCAGCGGTTACTGCGTTTGCTTTGTTCATGGTGAATTTGTAGTAGATGAAACATCCTACACACATGACTCCAAAAATTAAAATTGTTTGTAATGTCATAATTTAGTTTTTATATGTTTAAGTTAATAATAAGTACAATTTACATTATTTGTATTGATGCTTTTTTCTATTCTTTTTTTTGAAAAATAAAATCCCTCCTATTAATAATCCAATAGGTAATAAATATCCAATTACTTCTCCAACAGCATGCCCAATTTTATAAGCAGAACTCTCTTCTGTTTTTTTAATATTAGTTATTTCTTTATTTGTTAAAACAATAGAATTAAAAAATTTAGTTTTATTGTCTAATGTTAATTTTTCGTTTTCCTTGTAAGTCCAAAATTCATAACTAATTAAAGTATTGTTTGTAATAAGAAGACGTTTATGTCTCAAATTTGGTAATTGAGGATTTGAATTTGATTCATATACCATTTCATACCCTAAGAGACCATTGATATTAAATTCTTTTTGTGATATCATTTTACCTTTAGATGATTTTAAAGTTCCTTTCATGATACCTTGATAGAATTTAGGTAATTCTGAAGTGGTTATTTTTTTACTACCTAAATTAACAAGCATTACATAATATGTTTCATGATCAAAAGACAGAGAATAATTGATTCGTTTAATACCTTCATCAGAAGCAACTTTTTTAGGTGCTTTAGGAAAAGAAATTGAAGAAAAATCATTCAATTTAATTTTTGACCATTCTTGACTAAAAGAAAAATGAACAGTTAGTAGTAATACAATAAAATATTTCATTTTGATAATGAGTTGTTTGCCTTGTTTATGGTAACAAAAGTAAATAAGAAATAAAGGACTCTACAATACTTTTTTATATGTGCTTATTTTAAATCTTTATTTGTCATGTTTTTAAGTAAATTTGATTTTAAGGTATAATTGTATTTATAAAATCTTAATTTCGTAATTATGGAATTATTATTTTTAGGTTTAGCTTTTGGAGCTGTAGTCTCTTTTTTTGTTTTTCAAAAATTCACGAAGTTTAAAACAAAAAGCTTAGCACAAAGTCAATCAGTTATTCTGTTAGATAAGATTAAGAAAGTAACTAAACTAATAACTGTAGAAGGTGATTTTTCAGAGATTTATCATCATGAAGATACGCAAGAGAAGTTTTTAGGGCTTATATCAAGTAAAAAGAAAGCAATTATTATAATAAATGCAAAAACACATATTGGTTTCGATTTTAGGAAAATGAAAATGGAAGCAGATTCTAAAAAGAAAACAATAACACTATCACAGTTTCCGCAACCAGAAGTTTTATCAATAGAACCAAACATTCGGTTTTATGATATTCAAGATGGGTTTTTAAATAAATTTAGTTCAGAAGATCTTACCAAAGTCAATCAAGCAGCTAAAGAACATGTACTACAAAAAATACCAGAAAGTAACTTAATGCAAACTGCAAGTAGTGAAGCTTTAGAAGCTATTATTTTAATGCAGAGTTTAGTAGAAACAATAGGATGGAAGTTAGATTATTCTTCGTTAGAATTACCAGAAGGAAACACGAAATTAATAGAAGAATGATTGTTATTTCTAAAGACAAATCAAAATTAGATAGTAACCTCATTCATTCTTTTATAACAAATTCTTATTGGGGAAGAGGTAGAACCATAGAAGAGGTTGAGAAAACAATTGAAAACTGCCTTTGTTTTGGAGTTTATAAGAATGAGAATCAAATAGGTTTTGCTAGAGTTGCCACAGATTATGTAGTGTTTGCTTATATAATGGATGTTTTCATTTTACCAGAATATAGAGGAAAAGGATATTCAAAAAAATTAATGGAATAAGTTACTAAGGATGAAGAATTAAAAGTATGTAAAACATGGATGCTTAAAACTGCTGATGCGCATAATTTGTATAAAAAATATGGATTTACTGAATTAAGTACTCCAGAAAAAGTAATGGAAAAAATTATAAAATAACCATGCATATAGAACAACTTCGCGAATATTGTATTCAAAAAAAAGGAGTAACAGAAGAGTTTCCATTTGATGAAACAACATTAGTTTTTAAAGTAATGGGAAAAATGTTTGCTTTAGTAGGGTTGAATAAATGGGAGAATGGAGAAACTAAAATAAATTTAAAATGTGATCCTAATTGGGCAGAAGAGCTAAGAGGCGAATACGAAAGTATTAATGCAGGATGGCATATGAATAAAAAGCATTGGAATACGGTAACATTTAATAATGATGTATTAGATAAATTTGCTTTTGAATTAATAGATCACTCTTATGATTTGGTAGTAAAAGGATTGACTAAAAAGTTAAAAGAAGAATTAAAACAGCTTTAATTTTTTTATATTTAGTAGGTGTCGTGTTTTTTATCTCCATGAATTTTCTATTAAAATTAGATAAATTACTAAAACCACATTGATAAGCAATTTCACTAACTGTGATTTCTTTATTCTCTTTTAATAGCTTACATGCGTTTTCTACTCTTAATTCATTTAAAAATGTAAAATAAGTTTTGTTTGTTCGTTGCTTAAAATATCTGCAAAAAGCATTCGGAGTCATATTTGCTTTATTAGCAACTTCAATTAAATTAATATTATTACTAAAATTATCAATAGTATAGTTAATAACGGTTTGCATGCGCTTACCATGATTATCGTTATATTTTTTAGGATAAACAAAATCTGTTAAAATTTTAGTTTCTGTTTCTGTAAATAGTTTTAAGATTTTAAATAAACCAATAAAACGCTCTAAATAACTTGCTTTCCTAAGTTTTAAAAACTCTAATTTTAAAAGCTCTTTGTTGTTAATTATTTTAAAACCATTTAGAGATTTTTTAAAAAAAACGTGTAGCTCTTTAAAATCATCTAAAGAGAAAAATTCTTCTCCAAAAGATTTCTCAGTAAAAAATAATGAAATCATAAAAGATTTTTTATGATCGTTAAAATCACTTTTAAATACATGAGGAATATTACTTCCAATAATTATAATATCATTAGAGGTGTAGTTTGTAATGGTATCACCAATAATTAAAGTCCCTTTACCTTCAATAATAATAGAAATTTGAATTTCATCATGTTGATGAAATGTATCATAGAAATAATTTTCTATATCTTCTTGATAAACCAGTCCTAAATTTTGAGTTTTTGGTATTTGAAAAGGTAAAGCTTTCACTATTTTAATTCTACTTAAAATATAAATATATGCATATAATATTTAAATAAAACAGAAAATAAAATATAAAGGATAATATAGTATCAAATCTAGGTAGTTATTAAGATGTTAAAATTGATAGTCAAATATATTTTTGTAAAAAAATATATCAAGTATGAGTATACAATGGAAAGGTGTAATGCCTGCAGTAACAACAAAGTTTACGAATGATGATGAGTTAGATTTAAAAACATTTGAACTTAATATTAATGCTCAATTAGAAGCTGGGGTACATGGAATTGTTTTAGGAGGAACTCTTGGAGAAGCTAGCACATTAACAGATAAAGAGAAAAGAATATTAACAAAAACGACAGTAAGTATTGTTAAAGAAAAAGTTCCTGTATTAATAAACATAGCAGAACAGACAACAAAATCGGCCATAGAATTAGCTCAAAAAGCAGAGGATGACGGAGCAAAAGGACTAATGATGTTACCTCCAATGAGATATAAAGCTGATGGTAGAGAGACAGTTGAGTTTTTTAAAGCTGTAGCGAACAATACTTCATTACCTATTATGGTATACAATAACCCTGTTGATTACGGAATTGAAGTTACATTATCAATGTTTGATGAATTGTTAAAATGTGATAATATTCAAGCGGTAAAAGAATCTACAAGAGACATTTCTAATGTTACTAGAATAAAAAATAAATTTGGAGATCGATTAAAGATAATGACAGGAGTAGATACATTAGCTTTAGAAAGTTTACTGATGGGAGCAGACGGTTGGGTTGCGGGTTTGGTATGCGCCTTCCCTAAAGAAACAGTGGCTATTTATGAATTACAAAAGGCAGGTAGAATTAAAGAAGCTTTAGAAATTTATAGATGGTTTTTACCATTGTTAGAATTAGATATAAACTCTAAATTAGTACAAAACATTAAACTAGCAGAAGTAGCTACTGGTATAGGAACAGAAAATGTTCGAGCTCCACGTTTACCATTAATAGGAGAGGAAAGAACTCGTGTGTTAGAGATTATAAGTACAGGGTTAAAAAATAGACCTGTATTACCAGAATATAAAGTTGCAAGTGTATAAAAATCTATAAAAAATGATTACAGGAAAAAACTATATAGGAAATCAATTACAAGCAAAAGGGAATACAATTTATAAGACATTTAATCCGCAATTAAATAAAGAAAACACTTCTGTTTTTATAGAAGCTTCAGAAGAAGAAATTAATGAAGCTGTTTCATTAGCATCAAGTGCTTTTAAAAAATTTAGAGTTGTTTCAGGAAAACAAAAAGCAGAATTTTTAAATACCATTGCAGATGAGATCTTAAATTTAGATGATGCGTTAATTAAAACATATTGTTCAGAAACAGGATTGCCAGAAGGTAGAGCAAAAGGAGAAAGAGGAAGAACAATATTTCAGTTAAGAACATTTGCTGAATTAGTAAATGAAGGTTCTTGGGTAAATGCAACTATTGATACCTCGATTCCAAATAGAGAGCCAGCTCCAAAATCAGATATTCGTAGAATGAATATTCCTCTTGGACCTGTAGTTGTTTTCGGAGCAAGTAATTTTCCTTTAGCATATTCTACAGGAGGAGGAGACACCGCAGCAGCTTTAGCTTCTGGTTGTCCGGTAATAATGAAATCACATCCTATGCATGCTGGTACAGGAGAATTGGTGGCTTCTGCTATCATAAAAGCGGCGGAAAAAACAGGAATGCCAAATGGGGTTTTTTCAAATTTAAATTCAAGTGGAATAGAAGTAGGTCAACAGTTAGTTTCTCATTCAGAAGTAAAAGCAGTCGGGTTTACAGGAAGTATTCGTGGAGGAAGAGCTTTATTAGACTTAGCAGCAAAAAGAAAAGAACCAATACCAGTTTTTGCAGAAATGGGAAGTGTTAATCCAGTAATTGTACTACCAAAGGCATTAGAAAATAGAGGAGAGGAATTAGCTAAAACATACGCAGGTTCTATAACATTAGGAACAGGGCAATTTTGTACAAACCCAGGTTTGATTTTAGGAATAAAAGGAGAAATTCTTGATAATTTTGTAAATATACTAGTAACAAATTTTGTTAAAGTAACCCCATCATGTATGCTGCATCCTAATATTTTAAAAGCTTATGAAACTAATAAAAGTGATGTAACTCAACAAGAAGGATTAAGAGTTGTAGGTGCTTATGAGGGTGAAATTCAGCCAAATTATGCACAACAAGTTGTAACTGAAGTTGAGGGGAAAATATTTTTAGAAAACTCAAATTTACATCAAGAGGTATTTGGTCCATTTTCAATGATAGTAAAATGTGAAAATAAAATTGAATTAGAACAAATAATATCACAATTAGAAGGACAATTAACAGGAACGGTAATCTCAGATGAAGATGAGATTAATGCGTATCCAGAAATTGTAGCAGCTCTTCAAAACAGAGTAGGTAGGGTTATTTTTAATGGAGTTCCAACAGGAGTAGAAGTTTGTCCTTCTATGGTTCATGGAGGTCCATATCCAGCTTCTACAGATAGTCGTTTTTCTGCAGTTGGTATTCATTCTATAGCACGTTGGGTTCGTCCTTTTAGTTATCAAGATTGGCCAAATGAGTTATTACCAGAGGAGTTAAAAAATGAAAATCCTTTAGGTATTTCTAGAGTAGTAGATAATAAGGAAACTAGAACGGCACTATAATCATGAAAAGTACTTTTGTTTGTATAGATGCGCATACTTGTGGTAATCCGGTAAGAGTAATAAAAAAAGGAGGTCCAAAACTTATTGGAAAAACAATGAGTGAAAAAAGGCAACATTTTTTAAAAGAGTATGATTGGATTCGTAAAGGATTAATGTTTGAGCCCAGAGGCCATGATATGATGAGTGGTAGTATTTTATACCCACCTCAGAATCCTGAAAATGATTTTGGAATTTTATTCATAGAAACTTCTGGTTGTTTACCAATGTGTGGTCATGGTACTATAGGAACAATAACAGTGGCTATTGAAGAAGGTTTAATAATTCCGAAAACTCAAGGGAAAATAAGAATGGAAGCACCTGCGGGTTTGGTTGATATTGATTATGAACAAATTGAAGGAAAAGTTAATTGGGTTCGTTTAAAAAATGTAAAAAGTTACTTAGCAGCAGAAAAATTAACTGTTGAATGCCCAGAGTTAGGTGAAATTATTTTTGATGTTTCTTATGGAGGAAATTATTATGCGATTGTTGATCCGCAAGAAAATTTTTCTGGAATTCATGATTATACAGCATCAAAAATTATACAATACTCTCAAATTGTTCGTGATAGAATTAACGAAAAATATCCAAATAAATTTATTCATCCAGAAAATGAAACGATAAGAGATGTTTCTCACATGTTGTGGACAGGAAATCCGATAGATAAAAGTTCGTCAGGTAGAAATGCCGTTTTTTATGGAGACAAAGCAATTGATAGAAGCCCCTGCGGAACAGGAACTTCTGCACGGTTAGCTCAATTATATGCAAAAGGGAAATTAAAAAAAGGAGAAGAATATATTCATGAAAGTTTCATAGGAAGTAAGTTTACAGGTAGAGTTGAAGAAGAAACAATGCTAAATGATTTTAAAGCAATTGTACCAAGTATTCAAGGTTGGGCAAAAATATACGGATATAATACCATTATAATAGATGATAAAGACGATCCATATGCACACGGGTTTCAAGTAATTTAATATGAGTAAAAAGGTAGTTGTTATTGGAGGAGGTATTATTGGGTTGTGTTCTGCGTATTATTTAGAAAAAGAAGGGCATGATGTAACTGTAATCGATAAGTCAGATTTTAAATCAGGAGCCTCCTATGTAAATGCAGGATATATTACGCCAAGTCATATCATTTCATTAGCTGCTCCTGGCATGATAAATAAAGGAATGAAATGGATGTTAAACTCATCGAGTCCTTTTTATGTGAAACCTCGATTAAATTATGATTTTCTTAGGTGGTCTTTATTATTTAAAAAATCGGCAACAAATAAAAAAGTAGAAGCGTCAATCCCTATAATTAAAGATATAAACCTTTTTAGTAGAGAATTGTATGAAGGGATGAAAGCTTCAAATGAATTTGATTTTTTTTATAAACAGAAAGGATTATTAATGCTTTATCAAACTGATAAAGCAGGAGAAGAAGAATGGAAAACAGGGATAAGAGCAATAAAAGAAGGATTGCATGTAGAAAAATTATCAAAAGAAGCAGTTCAAAAAATAGAGCCTAATGTAGATTTAAATATAAAAGGAGCTATTTATTATCATTCAGATGCTCATATGACGCCTAATGAGTTCATGCAGCAATTAAAATCGTACTTAGAAAAAAAAGGAGTATCAATTTTATCTAATGAAGAAGTAAAGTCTTTCGATAAAAAGAAGAACAAAATAATTTCAATTGTAACTAAAAATAAAGTAATTAAGATAGAAGAGCTTGTTGTTGCCTCTGGAGCATGGACTCAAAATTTAGTAAAACAACTAAATATAAATGTACCTATACAAGCAGGAAAAGGATATCGAATAAACACAAAAAAAGAAACTGGTATAAAAATTCCTTCGATTTTGATGGAGGCTAAAGTTGCCGTAACACCAATGAATGGGTTTACACGATTTGCTGGCACAATGGAAATAAATGGAATTAATCATGATATTAATCCAAAGAGAGTTGAAGCAATAACTAAGGCTGGAGAAAAGTATTATAAAGGATTAAAATTTGATGCAAAGGAAAAAGAAATGGCAGCATGTGGCTTAAGGCCTTGTTCTCCAGACGGACTTCCTTACATCGGTAGATTAAATACAGTTGAAAATGTAACAATAGCAACAGGGCATGCTATGATGGGATGGAGCTTAGGACCAGCAACAGGAAAAATAGTGTCAGAAATTATTACTCAAAAGAAAACAAGTTTAAATATTACACCTTTTAAAGTAGAACGATTTTCTTAATATATTTGTTTTTGTATACATATAAAAATGCTTAACAGTACAAGATGTAAACAAATTTAATATACTTTAACTACTATTTTAGAACAATATGAATCCTATTTCAGTTTTAATAGATAAAATGAATGAAGAAGACCTTTGGGACGATGAAATAAGTTTAGAGCGTAATGAGTATTTAAAAGTAAAAGGAAGCATAGATACAAATCTCTATTTAGTTAAAAATGGAAGCTTAAGAATATTTTTATTAGAGGAGTTAGAAGAGCACACCATTCGGTTTGGGTATAAAAATAATTTAATAGCATCTTTAGATTCATTTTTAAATGAAAAACCTTCAGATTTTTATATTCAAGCTTTAAAAAAAACGACAGTAAAAGTTATTCATAAAAAAAACTATATATCTTTTATAGAAGCATCTACAGAGAATAAAAAAATATGGTTTAAAATTTTAGAAAATTTCGTTTTACAACAAATGGAACGAGAAAGAGATATATTAACATCATCGCCTCTAGAAAGATACCGTAGAGTTTTAAAAAGAAGTCCACAGCTTTTTCAAGAAATACCCAATAAATATATAGCATGTTATTTAAGGATGACTCCTGAAACACTTTCAAGAATAAAAAAATATTGATTTCAATCAAGGTTTTTAACTATTTATAAATAGAAATTTGTAATAAAAAAATAATGAGCTTAGCATCTAAAAAACTATTACAAGATTTACTCGTAATTACAGAAAGTAATTTAAAATCTATAGAGAATATACAAAATGAATCTATTGAA
>CAKZVD010000067.1 GCA_937922085.1 uncultured Tenacibaculum sp.
ACAGGCTATATTGCAAAAAGACTCGTATTAAACTTACTTAAAAGTGGTCATCAATTAGTTTGTTGTGTTCGTGATTTAAATAGAATTCCTGACGAAATAGAATACAGAGAGAATATTGAGTTTATTAAAGTAGATTTTTTAAAAGAAGAAATAAAAGAATTTCCAAGAGATATAGATATAGCTTACTATTTAATACACTCTATGTCTACAAAAGCAGGAAGTTTCGAAGATTTAGAAGAAAAATGTGCTTTAAAATTTAAGAGTTTAGTAGAAAAAACAGCATGTAAACAAGTTATTTATTTAAGTGGAATTGTAAATGATGACTCACTGTCAAAACATTTAAAATCTCGATTGCAAGTAGAGAATACATTAAAAAGTAAAAAGTATTCATTAACTACATTTAGAGCAGGAATTATTGTAGGAAGTGGTAGTGCTTCTTTTGAAATAATAAGAGATATTGTTGAAAAACTCCCTGTAATGATAACGCCAAAATGGTTGAATACTAAAACACAACCTATTGCTGTTAGAGATGTATTAAGTTTTTTAGAAAAGGGTTTAAAAAATGAAGAATTATATGATCATTCATACGATATATGCGGACCAGAAATATTGACTTATAAGCAAATGTTATTACAATTTGCAGAAGTAAGAAAATTTAAGAGATATATTTTAACATTACCAGTATTAACACCTAAACTGTCATCGTATTGGTTGTACTTTGTAACTTCTACGTCTTTTAATTTAGCACAGGCATTAGTTGATAGTATGAAAGTAGAAGTGGTTGCTAAAAAAAGTAATATAAATCAACTATTAAATATAGTTCCAGTAACATACAAAGAAGCTGTTTCTTTAGCTTTTCAGAAGATTGAACAGAATGATGTTATTTCTAGTTGGAAAGATGCTATGAGTAGTGGTGTATTTAATGATCAATTAAATACACATATTCAAATACCTAAATATGGCTGTTTTAATGATGTTCGCTCTCTAGAAATTATAGATGAAACCTATACTATAGATAAAATATGGTCTATTGGTGGTGAAAATGGATGGTATAGCTTTAATTGGTTATGGCGCGTTAGAGGTTATGTAGATAAACTTTTTGGAGGTGTAGGTTTACGAAGAGGAAGAACGCATAATAGTTCTTTAGAACCTGGAGATCCGTTAGATTTTTGGCGTGTATTATTAGCCGATAAAAAAGAAAAACGTTTACTCTTATTTGCTGAAATGAAATTACCAGGAGAAGCTTGGCTAGAGTTTAAAATTGTGAAAAATAAACTATATCAACGTGCGGTTTTTAGGCCTAAAGGAATTTGGGGAAGATTATATTGGTATTCAGTACTTCCTTTTCACGCTTTTGTGTTTAAGGGAATGATAAAAGCATTGGTTAATCAAAAATGAAGAATGTAAAAAAGCAGCATTTACCTTCTAAAATTTGTTTATGCTGTAATAGACCTTTTTCATGGAGAAAAAAATGGGAAAGAGACTGGGATAATGTTAAATATTGTAGTAGAAAATGCAAGACACAAAAACAGCTATAGTTTGGTTTACCAATAACTTAAGAGTTTATAATAATAAAGCTTTACATGATGCATGTGTTAATTATGATCGTGTTATAGGAATATATTGTTTTAATCCAAATGAATTTGAAACAACTTCATTTGGGTTTAAAAAAACAGAAAAATACAGAGCACAGTTTTTAATAGAATCGGTTCAAGATGTATCTGATAATTTAAAAAAACATAATATTTCTTTTTTCTTTTCTTACGAGCATCCGCAAGACATATTGCCTAAATTTTGTCTGACATATAATGCGGATGCTCTTTTTTTACAAAAAGAATTTACACAGGAAGAAATAATTAAAATTACTAGTGTTACAAGCAAATTATCAGAAAAGGTTACTGTTTTTGAAAGTTTTGATCAGTTCTTATATCATCCAGATAAAATTCCTTTTAAAATAAAATCAATACCTGAAGTTTTTACCAATTTTAGGAAAGAAATAGAGAAGAAAGGAATAATTGAAGAACAATTACTTGCTGTAGTAAAACCAAAAGAGCATTTTATTAATTTTAATTTAGAGCCTCCAACGCTTAAAAAAATAGGATTTAAAGAGTTTTCTATACCTATAAATTCGGCTTTCCCTTTTAAAGGAGGAGAGAATGAAGCAAAAAAAAGATTGAAAGATTATTTTTTTACCACTAAAAAATTAGGCTCTTATAAAAAAACAAGAAATGGGTTAGTTGGTATAAATTACAGCTCAAAATTTTCTGCTTGGTTGGCAAATGGGGCTATTTCTGCACAAACCATTTATTGGGAAGTAAAGAAATTTGAAGTAGAATATGGAAGTAATCAATCTACTTATTGGTTAGTTTTTGAATTAATATGGAGAGATTATTTTAAGTATTTAGCTTTAAAGCATGAAAATAAACTATTTACAGTAAAAGGAATAAAAAATGTTAGTTATGAATGGAGAAAAAATGAAGAACTCATAAATAAATGGATTCAAGGTGAGACAAAGGAACCCTTTGTAAATGCCAATATGATAGAGCTGCTAAAAACTGGATGGATGAGTAATAGAGGAAGACAAAATGTAGCTTCTTATTTTACTAAAGAATTATTACTTGATTGGAGAATTGGAGCAGCTTATTTTGAAAGTATGTTAATAGATTATGATGTGCATAGTAATTATGGAAATTGGCAATATGTAGCAGGAGTTGGTAATGACCCAAGAGATAGAAAGTTTAACGTAAAATTACAAGCAGAAAAATACGATAGCAAAGGTAAATACCAAAGTATGTGGTTACAACCAACGTTATTTTAATTATTTGTTGTACTCAAATAATTGGTTATCATAAGTTAAACTTAAAGTAGTTCAGAAGTTTTAAAGAAATTAATAATTAAGTATTGAATAATAATTTAATGGATATAAAAAAAGCAACGATAATTTTTCCTCATCAATTATTTGAAAATATTGATTTTCTACCAGGAATAGGAGAGTTTTTTTTGGTAGAAGAAATACTATTTTTTAATCAATACAATTTTCATAAACAAAAACTTTTTTTTCATAGAGCAACAATGAAGTTTTATGAAGATTTTTTAAGGAAAAAAGGACATAAAGTTAGATATATTGAAGCGCATGAAAAATTAGCGGATACTCGTTTATTAATAAATGAACTAATAGAGAAGGAGTTTACAGAGTTACATATTATAAACCCAACAGATAATTGGTTAGAAAAAAGAATTCAATTTTTTGAAAAAAAGATAGCAATTACTTGGTACGATAATCCATTGTTTTTAAACACTAAAGAAGAATTAAGTCCTTTTTTTAAAGAAACAAAAAAGAAGTTTTTTCAAACTACATTTTATAAAACAGAACGTTTAAAAAGAAATATTTTAATAGAAGAAGGAAACCCTGCAGGAGGAAAGTGGACATATGACACAGATAATAGAAAAAAATATCCCAAAAATAAAAAAGCTCCTTTAATTAGGTTTCCAGATACTAATGAATATGTAAAAGAAGCAGTGAAGTATGTAGGAAAGTATTTTTCTAAAAATATAGGAACACTTAGTAATATCGCTATTTATCCAACTAATTATAAAGAATCTGAAGAATGGTTAGTGAATTTTTTTGAGATTCGTTTTCATGAATTTGGTGATTACGAAGATGCTATTGTACAAGAAGAACATTTTTTAAATCATAGTATTTTATCACCATTACTAAATGTAGGATTATTATCTCCTAATGATGTAATTAAGAAAGCAATTGATTATGCAAATTTAAATGATGTTCCCTTGAACTCTTTAGAAGGATTTGTACGCCAAATTCTTGGTTGGAGAGAATTTATAAGGGGAGTTTATGAGGTAAAAGGAACGGAAGAGCGAACTAAAAATTTTTGGAATCATACACGTAAAATTCCCCCATCATTTTATACGGGAACTACAGGAGTTCTTCCTATAGACAATACGATAAAAAAAGTATTAAAAACAGGATACGCACATCACATAGAACGCTTAATGATTTTAGGTAATTTTATGTTGTTATGTGAGTTTAGTCCTAATGAAGTATACAAATGGTTTATGGAACTTTTTATAGATGCATATGATTGGGTAATGGTGCCCAACGTGTATGGAATGAGTTTGTTTGCGGATGGAGGCTTAATGTCTACAAAACCTTATATAAGTAGTAGTAATTACATCAAAAAAATGAGTAATTATCCCAATGGTGATTGGCAAAAAATATGGGATGGTCTCTTTTGGAATTTCATGGATAAGAATAGCGACTTTTTATCTAAAAATCCACGATTAAAGATGTTGATAACTAATTTAGATAAAATGGGTATAGAAAAAAGGTCAGAACATTTTAATAATGCCTCACAATTTTTAGAAAATTTAGATAGAGAAATTAATACACCCCCAACAAAAATATTTGGATAAAAGTTATTAAGAATGAGTAATAAAGAAGATATAACTGTAGTTTGGCTAAAGCGTGATTTAAGATTGCACGATAATGAAGCTATATATAATGCATTACAAAGTGGTAAAAGAGTATTGTTGTTATATGTTTTTGAAAACCTTTTATTAAATGATCCTCATTACAGTAAACGACATTGGAGTTTTATAAAACAATCTTTACAAGATATGAATGCTCAGTTGGCTAAATATAAAACAAAAGTTTTGTGTGTGAATGCAGATGTTTTTGCTGTATTTAATCAATTACAAAGCAATTATAAAGTAACGAATGTATTTTCTCATCAAGAAACAGGTTTACTCGTAACATTTAATAGAGATAAAGAATTTAATCGTTACTGTAGAAACAATTCTATAGAATGGACTGAAAATATAAATAATGGAGTACTAAGAGGTTTATTAAATAGAGAAGATTGGTTTGAAAAGTGGGAAAACTATATGTATCAATCTCAATTAGATTTTGATGCTTCAGATAAAGATTTTATTACACTACATGAAATAGAAAAATTAGCTAATTATTTTAATGTAATGAATTTGTTTACAGAAAAAGAAACTAAATTTCAATACGGAGGAACTACAACGGCTAAGAAATATATAAAATCGTTTTTTGAATCACGACATGAAAACTATATGTTTCATATTTCTAAACCAGAAGCATCAAGAGTTAGTTGTAGTCGTTTGTCACCTTACATTGCATGGGGGAATCTATCGATTAGAGAAGTTTTTCAAAAAGCAAAAAATAATAAGAAGGTTTCAGATAAAAAACGTCATTTAGGTGCTTTTATTTCTCGATTGCGATGGCAAGCACATTTTATTCAAAAATTTGAAATGGAATGTACTATGGAAAACGCAAGTGTGAATAAAGGATATCATAAGCTTAAAAAAACAATTTCTGATAGGTATAGAATTGCTTGGGAAACTGGACAAACTGGTTTTCCGTTAGTAGATGCTTCTATGAGATGTTTAAATACTACAGGATATATTAATTTTAGAATGAGAGCAATGTTAGTTTCTTTTTTTACACATATTCTTTGGCAACCTTGGCAAGAAGCGACACATCATTTATCTAAACAATTTTTAGATTTTGAGCCTGGTATTCATTTTCCGCAATTACAAATGCAAGCAGGTGAAACAGGTATTAATAATTTACGAATTTATAATCCTATTAAAAATGGACAAGAACATGATCCAGATGCTGTTTTTATTAAAAAGTGGGTTCCAGAATTAGCAAATTTATCAACCCCTTTTATTCATGAGCCTTATCTAATGACACCTTTAGATCAGCAGTTTAATAATTTTGAATTAGGAAAAGACTATCCTAAACCTATAGTAAATATCAAAGAAAACAGAAAAAAAGCAAGTGATATTTTATGGAATATGAAAAAAAATGCTGAAGTACGAAAAGAGAGTTTAAGAATATTAAAGAAGCACACTATTATGAATAGAAATAGAATGTTAAGAGACGAATGATTTATAATACAACATATAATAATGAAGAGTATATAGTAGCATCTAATAAATTATTAGGTAAAGGATACTCGTTTATTGAAAAGATAAAATTAAAAGGAATAGGGTCTAGTAGGTTAGTAATACATAAATTAAGTGCTAAATTAGAGTCAAACCAAAAACAATTTAGTGAATTGAATTATGGGAATATTGAATTACGACCTAATGGTATTTTAATACATTTTACAAATCGCTTAGAACGTTATTCTTGGGGTATTCCTTATTACAGGTTAGTGATATATAATACAAGTTTTTTTACAATTCATGCAAACGGAAATTTTATTCAATTCCTAAAAAATAAAAATTATACTAATAATAAAAAGTTCATTGAAAAAATGATCGATTTAAAAAATGAATATTTAAATCTAGAGTATTATGACGGATAGGCAAATAGATAGAATTATAGAGATGGCTTGGGAAGATAGAACAACTTTTGATGCTATTGAATATCAGTTTGGATTAAAAGAACAAGAAGTTATTACTTTAATGCGTAAAGAAATGAAACCTTCTAGTTTTAGATTATGGCGTAAAAGAGTGTCAGGTAGATCTACAAAGCACCAAGCAAAACGAGAATTCTCTAAAGGACGTTTTAAATGCTCTAGACAGAAGAGTATTTCAAATAATAAAGTATCGAAACGGTATTAATTGAGTAATAAAAATCAATGGGTTTTAATCCATTGCTAGAATGATAGTATTTAAAATTATTATCATAAATGAATTATATAAATATTGTAATAGTTTATTTTTAGATATCTAAAAAATGAAAAATACAGGTAGCGTAAAACTAAATAAAGAAGGTGTAATAGGAATATTTTTTTTGAAAGAAATATGGAGTTATTATGATGGTTTAAGAAATAATGTTCAAAATTTAGAGCAAGTAGAATGGAAATATATGAATGCTGTTTTTAACACATTAGGTATCGGTTTAGAACCAACATTAAAGTATTTAATGAGTTCGTCTGCTAGTTTTGAAGATTTTGAAATTTGGATTAAAAATAATGGAACTGTTTCAGAAAAAATGATTTCTCATTTTAATTCGATTATATTAAAAGACAGTTCTGAGAATTTTACTTCTGAAGAAAAAATATTTAATGAATCAGATATTGAACAATGGAATAAAAAAGGTTTTATTGTTTTAAAAAACGCAATATCAAAAGAAGATTGTCAATTATCTGTAGATTTTATATGTAATAAAATTGATGTTGATATGCATAATAAAGAGACATGGTATCAATCTCATCCTTTAAAACAAGGGATTATGATTCAACTGTTTAATTCTAAAATTTTGGATCAAAATAGATTGTCTAAAAGAATAAGATTAGCATTTGAACAACTTTGGAATACAAATAGATTATTAGTAAGTATGGACAGGGTGAGTTTTAACCCGCCTGAAACAGATTATTATAAATTTCCAGGACCTAATTTACATTGGGATGTAAGTTTAAAACAACCTATACCATTTGGTATTCAAGGGTTATTATATTTAACAGATACGAAAGAAGATCAAGGTGCTTTTACCTTAATACCTGAATTTCATAATAAAATAGGAGATTGGTTAATACAATTAGGTTCAGAAGTGAATCCTCGGGAATTAAATTTGTTAGATCATTTTAAAGAAAAACCAATTTCAGGAAATGCAGGAGATTTAATTATTTGGAATCATTGTCTTCCACATGGAAGTAGACCTAATAATTCAATATCTCCACGTATTGTACAATATATAAATTATCAACCAATAGATTTAGAATATCAAAACGATTGGATTTAATCGCAGGTCGATAGCCAAAGATTAAATTTTGCGAGGTTAGCCTCGAAATGTAAAAATAAAAATTCTTATAAATATCTCGTACCCTTGGGATGAGGCATTCATTTAATAAAAAAAACAGATATCATGAAAACTATTTTAATAGTAGGTGGAAGTAAAGGAATAGGAAAAGCGACTGTAGAAGCTTTAAAAGAAACACATAAAATAATTAATTTTAGTAGGAGCGAAGGAAACTCTCATTCAAATGTAACAAATCATAGTATAGATATTTTAAAAGATGAATTACCAGAAATAGAGGAAGATATTCATGGATTGGTCTTTTGTCCTGGAAGTATTAATTTAAAACCGATTAATCGATTGTCTTTAGATGATTTTAGGAACGATTTTGAAATTAATGTAGTGAGTGCTGTAAAAGTAATTCAGAAATACATTAAATCTTTAAAAAATAATAATGGAAGTGTTGTTTTATTTAGTACTGTTGCTACTAAATTAGGAATGCCTTTTCATGCAAGTGTTTCTGCTAGTAAATCTGCTGTAGAAGGCTTAACAAAATCATTAGCAGGAGAGTTTGCTACTAAAGTCCGTTTT
>CAKZVD010000068.1 GCA_937922085.1 uncultured Tenacibaculum sp.
TGAAAAACAAAATGTTTTTGATAAAACTTAAAAACCTTAAGATTTGTATTTAAAAAACCTATAACAAGAAATATAAAACCAAAAATTAAAGGCATTAATGGTAACTTTTTAAACGTTGCTCCTAAAAAAAGTGCTCCAACAATCATAATTACGGCTAAAACAAAAGATCTGTTTCTTCCTTTCCAACTCAATCCTATTTCTTTAATTACTTGTTCCATAAACTTCTTTGTTAAATTTCTCTTCTTTTAAATCACTTATTGTTTTTCCAATTCCCATAGCTGCAATCATACCTAACGGAACAAAAAATATGCTTCCTATAAAAAATAAAATACTTCCTACTTTTATTTTATCAATCATTACTAATACAAGTCCTACAACACATAATAAAAATGCAATCACTGCTGGTATAAAAAGGAATTGATATTTTTCTAAACATCCTATATAAACTAAAATAAAAGCATTTACAAATAGACCTAGATAAGTTATTCTATTTACTTTATTCATCTTTAAATTTTAAGTAAAGATATTTACTCTTATAATTAAAACTAGATGATATTTAAGATGTGTCTGTATTTAAGTTATAATTGCTATGCTTAAGTAAATTTTCGTTAAAGTATATTCCAGATTATTTACAATATGAAGTAATAGAAAGCTTAAATAAAAAATCTAAAGCATTTCGATTTATTTATTCACTAAAAGATTCAAATAATTAGCAATCAAATTATTTACCAATGAATTAAAGACAAGCCTTTCTCTTTTAAAATGTTATTGGTTTTAGAAAAATGTTTATTACCAAACCAATATCCTCTATTTGCACTTAATGGTGATGGGTGACCAGACTCTAAAACATGATGATTCTTCTTATCTATTTTAGCTCCTTTTTTCTTTGCATAACCTCCCCATAATAAGAAAACGACATCTTTCTTTTCTGAAGAGATTTTACTAATTATAGCATCTGTAAATTGTTCCCATCCCTTTTTTTGATGACTTCCTGCTTCATGTGCTCTAACCGTTAAAGTTGCATTTAATAATAATATTCCTTGTTTTGCCCAACGTGATAAATCTCCTGAAACTGAATATGGAATATTTAAATCAGTTTCTAATTCTTTAAAAATATTAACCAAAGATGGTGGATGTTTTACTTCATCCTGTACAGAAAAACATAAACCATTAGCCTGACCTTCTCCATGATAGGGGTCTTGACCAATAATCACCACTTTTAGATCATTAAAACCACAAAAATCAAAAGCAGAAAAAATATTTTCAGTCACAGGATAACAAGTATTGTTTTGGTATTCTTCTTTTACAAACTCAGTTAAATTTAGAAAATAATCTTTTTCAAATTCTGATTGTAAAATATGTTTCCAACTTTCAGCGATATTTAATTGCATTCTTTTATTTTTGTTGCTTTCAAAAATAAGAGTTTGAAGCATAACATTTCAGAAAAAACATTGCAAGATTTAGAATTCTCAACAGTTTTAGAACAAGTTGCGACTTCTTGTATATCAGAATTAGGTAAAAAAGAAGTTTTAAAAATCTCCCCTATTCATAATGAAGAAGTTCTTTTTTTTGAACTTCAATTAGTAAATGAATACTTAGCCTCATTTGAAAACGAGAATCGACTACCAAATCATGGTTTCGATAATATTACTGATTTTATTAAACGTTTGTCTATAGAAAATAGTTATTTAGATACAGATGCTTTTTTAAAAATTGCTACGGTTACTGAAACTGTAAATGAATTAAAGAAATTTTTAAAAAAGTTTCAAGAATATTATCCTTCTCTTTTTAAGTTAAGTGATCGTATTGAGTTTACGACCTTTATATCTGATACTATTTTAAAAATAATTACCTCTTATGGTGAGGTTGCTGATAATGCTTCTCCTACACTTAAACAAATACGACGAAGTATAAATTCTGTTAGAGGTAAAATAGGAGAAAGTTTTTCTCGAGCATTAAGCAAGAATATTGCTAGTGGCTATTTAGATGATATTAAAGAATCTATTGTTGACAACCAACGTGTATTAGCTGTTTTAGCAATGCATCGTAAAAAAGTAACGGGAAGTTTACTCGGAACTTCTAAATCGGGGAACATTGTTTATATAGCACCTCAAGCAACTTTAACTTATAGTAGAGAGTTACAAAATTTACTCTATGAAGAAAAGCAAGAAGTAATTAAAATTTTAAGAGCTTTATCTAATGAAATTCGTCCTCTAATACCATTACTTAATGAATACTTAACTTTTTTAACGCATTTAGATGCAATTGGAGCCAAAGCAAAGTATGCTACTGAAATTAATGGCTTATTACCTAATATAACGAAAGAAAAAAAGATTTATTTACGAGATGCATATCATCCTGTTTTATGGAAAAAAAATGCAGATCAAGGTATACATACCATACCTCAAACGATAGAACTTAATAATAAACAACAAATAATAGTTATCTCTGGTCCTAATGCAGGAGGTAAAAGTATTACTTTAAAAACGATTGGTTTATTACAAGTAATGCTACAAAGTGGTTTATTAATTCCTGTACATGAACGTAGTGAAACTTCTTTGTTTGGCTCAATTTTAACAGATATTGGAGATAATCAATCTATAGAAAATCAATTAAGTACCTACAGTTATCGATTAAAAAACATGCGTAATTTTTTAAGAAAATGCGATGAAAACACCTTATTTTTAATTGATGAATTTGGTACGGGTTCTGACCCTGAGTTAGGAGGAGCTTTAGCTGAAATATTTTTAGAAGAATTTTATCATAAAAAATCATTTGGAATTATTACCACACATTATGCTAATTTAAAAGTATTGGCAAATGAATTAGAAAATGTAACCAATGCAAATATGCAATTTGATGAGCGTACTCTAGAACCAAAATATAAGTTATTTATAGGTCAGGCTGGTAGTTCTTTTACATTTGAAGTAGCTCAAAAAAATGGAATTCCGTATAGCATAATTAATAGAGCTAAAAAAAGAGTTGAAAACGAAAAAATACGTTTAGATAAAACGATTTCTAAACTTCAAAAAGAGCGTAATCGACTTCAAAAAACTTCTGATACTTTAGAAAAACAAAAATCTAAAGGACGAGAACATATAGAAAACCTACAAGAAAAAGAATTAAAAGTTCGAGAAAAATTAGAAGGATTTCAAGAATTATATGATAATAATCAGCGCATGCTGGGTATAGGTAGAAAATTGAATGAATTATTAAACAAGTACTTTCAAACTAATAATAAAAAAGAATTATCTGTTAACTTCTTTAAATGGGTAGCTGCAGAAAAAACAAAATTTACTAAAAAGAATCCTCCAAAAAAGAAAACAAAAACTGAAAAAGTTCAAGAAAAAGAAATAGCAACAAAACAAAAAGCTGCTATTAAAAAGGTGGAAGCCGAAGTATTACAAAAAGTAATTAAAGTAAGAGAAGAAAAGCAAATAGAAGCTAAGAAAATCGCGAAAGCAAGATCTGAGTATATTTTTAAAGTTGGAGATAGAGTTCGGTTAATAGATGGAAATTCTGTTGGCTCTATAGATAAAGTAGAAAAGAAAAATGTTTTTATTAACTACGGAGTATTTACTACCAAGGCTTCTATTGAAAAAATAGAATTAGTTGAAAAAGCAAAAAGTTGAGGAGTTGGATAATAATTTAGAATTATCGTTTTTAAGTATACTTTTAGCATATTTCTTTAGTATTTATTAAAATCCTATTTTAGTTGAAAATTATATAGGGATGAATGATCAAAATACCAAAACGCCAACTAGTAAAGCATGGCTTCAAAAATTAAAAGAAGAAAGTTGGGAAGCTGAATTATTAGTTTCTGCAATTGCTATTTTTGGTACTTTTAAATTATTAGGATTAGTGGATTGGACTACCAATGTATTTATTAATCTTTTACCTCCAGCTCAATATCGTATAGGTTATGCTATTGTCTTTTTTGGTCTTTTTGCGATTAGTATTTTAGCTTCCATGTTTGTAATACATTTCTTTTTAAGAGCGTATTGGATTGGCTTGGTTGGCTTAAACTCTGTTTTTCCAGACTATGGCATAGAAGACAGTATGTATTCAAAAATATATACTAAAAAGATAATTGAGTTTTTACCTAAATTAAAAAACTCTATTGATGAAGTAGATGAACTCTGTAGTGTTATTTTCTCTGCTGCCTTTACTTTTTTACTCATGTACGCATACATGGCATTTTTTTCTAGCATATATATTTTACTTTATAATGTTTTAGCCGAGTTTATTCCTTCTTATATTTTACTTATACCTCTAATCATTTTAATTTCTCTATTAATTTTCCAAATAGTATTCTCTATATATGCTAATTTAAAATCTAATAAAGAAAAAAGTAACCTTCAACTCTTTTTATTCAAAATAATGAAATTTGTATCGAAGATAATGTATGGTCCTTTATATAAATCGATCTTACAAGTTAGTATGATATTTAGTTCTAACTTTAAAAAGAAAAAAAAATTATCTTATTTAATGATTGTATTTGTATTTAGTGGAACTTTTGTAGCTATTTATCAAATTGGCCAAACCAATATTCCTTATCTCATCTCTTATAAAAAACACTTTAGTGCCACTAAACTACAAGCTAATTTTTATGAAAACAACAATACAAGAAACACCTATTTGTTAAATCCTGAAATTGAATCTGACATATTAAAAACTAGCATTATAAAAATTTTTATCCCTTTGTATATGCATGAAAGAAAAATAAGAAAGGATATTTGCAACTATAAAAAAGATGGTTTAACAAAACTAGAAAAAGATGAACTTCTTTTAAAATGCTATAGTAAATACAGTACTATTTCTATCAATAACACTAAAATTAATACCGATTTTCTAAGATACATTCATCCAAGAACACATCAATTTGGTGTTATTACTTATATTAATACAAATAATTTACCCTTCGGTAAAAATAGCATCACTGTAGAAAAAGGATCTGGTGTTAAGTGGAAGATTCCTTTTTATTATGCTTCTAATTAATGATTCATAAAACTACTAGATTAAAGAAAAACCTGAACAATCAAAATTAAAGAGATCTTAAACCTCTTGTTATTACTATAAAGTATCTATGATAACAGTATTTAAAAATATAAAAGAGTTAATTCAAACTCGAGAAGAAAATATTAATAAAGTTTCTGGGGAAGAAATGAATATTTTACCTACAATTAAAAATGCTTTTTTAGTCATTGAAAATGATCGCATTATTAATTTTGGATCTATGAAAAATATACCTACAATCACCAATGCTACTATTGTTGATTGTACTGGTAAAATGATTTTTCCTTCTTGGTGCGATAGCCATACACATATTGTATATGCTGGTAATCGTGAACAAGAATTTGTTGATAGAATTAATGGATTAACTTATGAAGAAATTGCCAATCGTGGTGGTGGAATTTTAAATTCAGCAAAAAAATTACAAGAAACTTCAGAAGAAGAATTGTACAAGCAATCAGCTAAACGCTTAGAAGAAATCATTTTATTAGGTACTGGTGCTGTAGAAATAAAATCTGGATATGGACTAACACTAGCAGCTGAACTAAAAATGTTACGTGTTATTAAAAAACTAAAAGAAAATTTCGGTATTCCTATAAAAGCAACATTTTTAGGTGCGCATGCTTTTCCCGCAGCATATAAAACAAACGAAGAAGGATATATTGATGTAATTATTAATGAAATGTTACCAAAGGTAGCTTCAGAAAACCTAGCAGAGTTTATTGATATATTTTGTGAATCTGGTTATTTTACTGTAAAACAAACAGAAAAAATAATACAAGCTGGTAAAAAACATGGTTTACAACCTAAAATACATGTAAACCAGTTTACTTCTATTGGTGGTTTAGAAGCTAGTGTAAGAAATAATGCTTTATCTGTAGATCATTTAGAGGTAATGACATTAAATGATATTGCTGTTTTAAAAGGTAGTAATACAATGCCTGTTGCACTTCCTTCTTGTTCTTATTTTTTAAGTATTCCGTATACACCTGCTAGAAAAATAATAGACACAGGTCTTCCTTTAGCATTGGCTACTGATTATAACCCTGGCTCTACCCCTTCTGGAAATATGAATTTTGTGGTTGCTACTGCTTGTGTAAAAATGAAAATGACACCTGAGGAAGCTATTAATGCTGCAACTATTAATGGCGCATATGCAATGAATCTTTCTAATGAGGTTGGATCTATTACAAAAGGTAAAAAAGCAAATTTTTTTATTACTAAAGAAATTCCTTCTTATGGATTTTTACCTTATAGTTTTGGTACCAACGTTATAGAAACAGTATATGTTAACGGAAAAAACGGTTAGTATGTTACAAATTTTATCTCAAAAAAATATTTCTGATTTTATTACTACACGTGTAGGCGAAACAAAATTAGGAGAATGTATTCAAACAATTTCAAATCAAAAAAAAGTTATTGAAGAACTTGAAAGTTCTTCTGCTAAATATGTTATTCTTGGAGTTCCTGAAGATATTGGTGTTCAAATGAATTATGGTAATTCAGGTGCACACACTGCTTTCATTCCTGCTCTAAAAGCTTTATTAAATACACAACAAAATCAGTTTATTAACGGAGATGAAATTTTAATTCTTGGATATTTAGATCTTTTAGATGAAGTAATCAATTTTGATAGCTCTCAAAGAAAAGAAGGTGATCTTTTAGTCAAAAAAATTGATGAAGCTCTTTCTAAATGGATTAAAAAAATTATTTCTTCTAATAAAATACCTATCATTATAGGTGGTGGTCATAATAACTCTTATGGTAATATTAAAGGGTTGTCTGAAGCAAAAAACACAAAAATTAATGTCATAAATTTAGATGCTCATACCGACTTAAGAAATTTAGAAGAACGTCATAGTGGTAATGGTTTTTCTTATGCTTTACATCATGGTTTTTTAGATCGTTATTTTATGTTTGGTTTGCATGAGAACTATACTCCTCAATATATTTTTGAATTCATTCATGATCGTATCAACTTAGAATACACCATGTATGAAGAAATAGAAGTAACTAAAACAGCTTCTTTTGAAAGTGAATTACTAAGAGCTTCTAATTTTGTAAATGAAGAGTTTTATGGTATTGAAATTGATTTGGATGCTATTCAATATTTTCCAAGTAGCGCGATGTCTCCTACTGGTTTTTCTCCAAAACAAGCAAGGCGTTTTGTACATGTTTTAAGTAACAATAATAATGCTTGTTATTTACATATTTGTGAAGGTGCGCCTGCTATAACAGATGATAAAAATGCAACTGCACAGGTAGGTAAGTTTATTAGTTATTTAATTACAGATTTTATAAAAGGGAGAAATTTATAATAATAGTTCTAATGTTTTTTTTAATAAACATATTCTTATTGAAACTAACAGCGAATTAAAACTCTTTTCCTTCGAATTTAACTTCTATACTAACAAATTAAAACAAAAAGGATACATTCGTTTTCAATTAAATAAAATTGATTTTGAATAACCTTAGAACAAAGTTTCAAGAAGTATATTTCCCTTTTTTAATAGTATCGATAATTACGATCTTTTCTTATAACCTTTTTCGTTGGTTTTTCGATATTAAACTAGGTATTATCCCTTTAAAAGAAAACTTACTTAACTTTTGGATTCCTTTTGCTATCCCTTGGATTCCAGTGCTTATTTGGTTACGTAGAAGAATCAAAATATTAAACATTAGAGGTAAAAATGATAATGGATATTTCTTATATCAGTTTGCAATGGTAGCTGCAATAGCTGCTCCTATTATAATAAGTCAAAATTATATTGAAAAAAGCTCTTTCGAGTTAAATAAAGTTTCTTCGGCTATAGAAATAAAGGAATTAAAAAATGAAAAATATTTTAAAATAAATTCTTTTGAGATTAATCAGAAACTAAGTCAGCCATTTGTTACTGCTAGAACTTCTGGTAGGAATAATGAAAGTTTAACTTACTACTTATACCTTACCTGTCCTTTTGAAAACACAACTTCTGTTTGGTATGGAGTTAAATATCAAAAAAAATTAAGTAATAAACTCAGTGAAGAGCAAAAAGAATCGGAATACAAAAAATTTCTAGATCAATCAGAAAAAGAATTTTCTACTTATAATTTTTATGAGGCTAGTTATTTTGAAAAATTAAGATACTCAGATGATCTTGATGGATTTGTAGAAGCTCTTAAAAATAACACTCTAAATTTAAAAGAAAAAGAACAGATTGTTCTTATACCCAAAAAAGACGTTTTTGAAAATAGATTAGGAAATTCATTCTCATGGATTTTCAAATCTTTTAGTATTGGTGCTTTCATCCTTTTAATCATGATATTAATTCCAAAAATTAATATGGAGGAATACAATCATTTTAAAGAAAATAAGCCCTTAAAAGAAGATGATTTAAAAGATCTTATTCAATATTTAAATCCTGTAGGGAAACATAAAACTGCAGCAATTCTCATACTTTTAAATATTATTATGTTTTTAATAATGATGTTTATGGGTATTAATATAATCTCTCCTACTTCAACAGAATTACTAAATATTGGAGGTAATAGACGTTTTGAAATATTAAATGGAGAATATTGGAGGTTGTTTACCTCTGTATTTATTCATGGTGGAATTATGCATTTATTTATGAATTTAATAGGTTTAGGCCTTGGTGTCTCTTTTTTAGAAAATATTATAAAACCTTTTAAACTTATAACAACCTATTTAATATGTGGCTTAATGGCTAGTTTAACAAGTATTTATTGGCATGAAAATATTGTTAGTGTAGGAGCTTCAGGAGCAATTTTCGGATTGTATGGTCTTGTTTTAGCTTTTACTGTTTTTAAAATTTATTCAAAAAATACGAGAGGAATTACTTGGGTGTTATTAAGCCTTTATGCTGGTGTAAGTTTACTATTTGGCTTTTTTGGAGGAATAGATAACGCTGCTCATATTGGTGGTCTTATAGCTGGTTTTATTATAGGGATACTTCTTATAATAATAGATATAGAAAAACTTAAGAAAAACGCTTTGTAATAAATATGTATATTATGAGATTCTATTTTTTATTTCTTTTTTTAATTAGTTGTAGTAATAATAAAAAAAACGATCATAGAATTATTTATGAAATAAGTGAAACTGCTTCCAATACAATTACTGAAGTATATTTAAAAGAAAAAAATAAAAATAAAAGCGATTCTTTTTATATCACAGTGCACCTTTTAATAAATAGCTCAGAAGAAACTTATTTTGAATTGAATAGTTGTGATAAAAATCTTACCTGTGTATATTCAACTGAATTATATAAAAAAACCAATCGATTTTTAAAACTAAACAACAATTTATATATCCCTATATTTTTCTTTTCCGATGTATTATTCGTGAAGAAAGAAACATTAGAACTCTCTCAAAAAATTGGAGGAGGTAAATTTTTTATCCTTGATATAAATGGAAATATAACTAAGCAAGGTGTAAGCATGTGAAAATTATGAATTCAATTAAACTTACCTTCTACTCTATTTTATAAAAACAAAAATAAAATGATCAAATACTTCTTTCTTATTTCAATTTTCATAGGTTATTCATGTAAAAAAACTATAAATAAACAAATCAATAACAAAGAGTTAACAACTGGTTTAAATAGTAAAAACAACACTTCTATACCAAAAGACACCAACTTAGAAAAACCTTTACATATAGATGTTTTAAAAAAGATTTACAGAGAAAACGATTATTATATATCACTCTCTTTTAAAAATACTATTCCTACTTCTTTTATTGATGATTTTCATAGAAACTCAAGTAAATACACAAGTGAATTACTTTCAAAAAATGAGGATCATGAACGCTATAAAATTAAAGATTTTATAGCTAAAAAATATTTTGATATAGCTGCTTTAGACACGATTATTGTATTAAATGATAATGTAAGATTAGATACTTTGTATAGAAAAAATTATGAATATTTTTCTGGTCAAACTGAAAGTCAAGTTATAGTAACTTATGAAAAAACTAATTTAATTAATAAAGATATCGATTACTTGTGCATGTCTTTAAATAATGAAAAGTTAAAATCAGTGACAAACTTCAAAGAGGATTCAGAATACTTAAAAGAAACATTAATTAGAAATTCATTTAGACCATATAATGTACATGCTCATTATAAAATGGTAAAAAATAATGATACTATTTCATTTATATCTTTTAGTACTTATACAAATGATACTCCCAATGAATATTTCTATTTATTTAAAAACAAAAAACCTATTGACTCTATTGTAAATGAATCTTCAATTTCTAAAATGATTGCTGTTCCAATATTTAGAGAATTTGAAGATTTATATATTGCCTATGAATTTATTCCTGATTCTGATATTTTTTGGACATCCCTTATTGGAATAGATTTCAAAAACAATAAACTAAAGAGATATAAAGGGAATAGATTAAATTTAAAAAATTAAATAACTTACTCAATCTAAAAGATATTGATGTAACAAAATTCTCTGTTTTAAGTCTTCTTTAAAATTATCTAGAACAAATGCAAACAACTTCAGAACATAAAGAAACTTGGAAAACGATCATTTTATTTTTATCAATACTATCTGTTCTGAGTTCAATATGTTACTATGCTATTTTAAAACTAAATCCGACTAGTATATATATTGGAGCTTTAATGATCTCTCCTGCTTTGGCTTCATTTATTACCTTAAAAATTAGAAAAAGATCAATTTCTAGCTTGCCTTGGGGTTTAAAAAGTTCTAAGTACTTAAAATTATCATATACAACTCCTCTTTTTTATATTTCTATTGCTTATACTTTAATTTGGCTATTTGGTTTTGGTAATTTATTAAATAAAGAAAGAGTTTTAAAAATGGAGTGCTGAATTAGGTATAGATACTTCTCATCAAACTTTAGTTATAATTGTAATGATCATTTTATTACTGACAGTCGGAGTAATAAAAAATCTTGGTGCTACATTAGGTGAAGAAATTGGGTGGCGTGGGTTTTTAATTTTTGAATTAAGAAAAGTGATGTCATTTAAAGCTTTAACAATTGTTAGTGGTATTATTTGGGCTGTTTGGCATTTTCCTATAATAAACTTGATGTATGGAAGAGGTGAAAATATTTTACTTCATATAGGAGCTTTTACCATTATGATTATAGGTATTTCTATAATTTTAGCTTACTTCACTTTTAAATCAAATAGTTTATGGCCAGCAGCAATATTCCATTCTATTCATAATATTTATATTCAAAAAATATGTACTCCTTTAACAATTTCTAACGATAGTTCAACTTTTTGGATTGATGAATATGGATTAATGATTCCTATTGTTACTTTTATTTTTGCTATTTATTATTGGAGGAAAGCTAGTATTGAAAACTTGTAAAAAGAGAATACTCTTCTTCTATTTTTTAAATTATTTCTAATAAAAATGTAACCTAATTAGAATATATACCGTCATACAAGAAATTCAAATTATGACTAAGTTTCTTAAAATTACAAAATGGTTACTTATTACCATATTCTCATTAATAATATTTGCTATTTTATATTTACGGTTTTCAAGATTTTCTGATAAGATGATCTACCAAACAAATAATTCTAGTTACGCTGAATTTTCATCTAGTTTAAATCACGAAGAATTTTATTTTAATGTTGATGAAAATGTAAAATTACATGGAGTACTTTTTAAACCAGATTCAATTTCACCTATTGGTACTATTTTTCATTATTCTGGAAAAGGAATGCATTTAATGACCTCTATTCAAGAAACCTATAAACCTCTTATAAAAAAAGGGTTTCAAGTTTTTTGCTTTGAACGTAGAAACTTTGGTAAATCTAACGGAAATGCAGACAACTCATTAACACTAAAAAAAGACGCCTTATTTGTTTTTGATAAAATAGCAGCTCTAAATAGTGTTGTTAATAAGCCTATTATTATTTGGGGACAGTCTTTAGGTGGAGCATTTGCAACCATGAATGCTAACAAAAGACAAGAAAAAATAAAAGGATTAATATTAGAAGGCACTTTTAGTTCTTTTCCTGATATAGGAAAAGTATACGCACGTGCTTTAAATCTAGAAAACTTTAAATGGATGGTTCCTTTAATAATGAATAATGATTTTCCTGCTGAAGAAGAAATAAAAAACTTAACAATACCTACTGTAATTTTACATAGTAAATCTGATAAACAAATACCTTATGAATTAGGCGAAAAACTGTTTAATGGAGCCAATAAAAAGAATACTGAACTATGGAATATTAAGAGTAAACACATTAGAGGAATGTATGATTATGAAACTAAATATGTTCAAAAATTTATGGAAATGATAAAGAAATAATTGTTCTTAATTTCAATGAGCAAACTTAACCACCCACAAAAGAACATAATAAACAACTAACTTTTAGTTTCTTAAAAATTAAATTAATTTCAATCTGTTTTTTACTTAAATAAAAATCTTGTCTATTATATTTGTATAAAAACAAGAAAGATGGAGAACATTAACCTCGAAAACATTTTAGCCTTAATTCAAAAAAATGCTATTATTTATATTCCTAAATTACTTTTAGGAGGGCTAATTTTATGGTTAGGAATGAAATTAATTAAACGATTAGTAACGTTTTTAGCCAAAATAATGGAGAAAGCTGGTTTTGATAATACCATCCGTCCATTTTTAGTTTCTATGATTGGTTTTGTTTTAAAAGGAGCATTATTATTAATTATAGCATCAATATTAGGTGTTAATTTATCTAGCTTAGTAGCCATATTAGCAGCCGTTGGTTTTGCTATAGGAATGGCACTTCAAGGAAGTTTAGGAAATTTTGCTTCTGGTATTTTAATATTAACTTTAAAACCATACAAATCTGGAGACTGGATACAAGTAGAAGATAAATTTGGTAAAGTAGAAGAAATAGGTATTTTTAGTACTGCTGTTATTTCTCCTGGTAATAAAACATTAATTATTCCTAACTCTAAAATTACAGACGGTGTAGTTACTAATTATTCTAAAAAGGGAATGGTACGTTTAGAAATTAATGTTACTATGCCTTATGCTGAAAGTTTTCCTAATGTCAAAAATATTATTGAAAATGCTATTGCTGGCGTAAATAACATTTTACAAGAACCTAAAACAGAAATAGGTATAGAAAATTTCGATTCTCATAGTATACAATTAGGTGTTCGCCCATATGTACATCCTGAACATTTTTGGCAAGTAACTTTTGACACTCATGAAGTTATAAAAAAAGCGTTTAGTGATCATAAAATTCAAGTTGCTTATTCTGAAGGAATTGAATTAGGCGCTATCGGTAGTTAATATTTTTCAATATAGAATTGTAAAAATTTGACTTTACAAGAGACTAAGAAAATAAAATAATGTCTAAAAATTTAAATCAACTTTCAGAGCAACTTTTACTTGCTGTAAAAATGCAAGAAAGCACTTCTGATATTAAATTAGAATTAGAAAAAAAATCTTTCAACGAATTAGAAGGTTTTTCAGACGATAATACTAAAAAAGCATTCTGGATTAATATTTACAATGCTTTTTTTTTAATTTTAAGAAAAGAACAAAAAGTAGAAAAACCAGCTATTTATAAGAAAAAACTGATTCGAGTGGCGAATATTAACTTTAGTTTAGACGATATTGAACACGGAATTTTAAGACGATATCGTTATAAATATTCATTAGGTTTTTTAAGAAACTTTTTTGCACTCAAATTAATTAAAGATTTAGCTGTTTCCGAAGTTGATTATCGAATTCATTTTGCTTTAAATTGTGGAGCTAAAAGCTGTCCTCCTATTGCTTTTTACAATCTCGAAAAAATAGATACGCAACTAAACTTAGCTACACAATCTTTTTTAGAAGGAGAAACTGATTTTTACCCAGATAAAAAAGAAGTACATATTAGTATGTTATTTAAATGGTACTTAGGAGATTTTAAAGGAACAAAAGGCATCAAAAAAATCTATTTGAATCAATTAAACAGAGATATCTCTACTTATAATATTAAATTCAAACCATATTCTTGGGAAGAAGATTTAGATAACTTTTCTTAAAAAACACTAATTTATTATATGTATTCCCTTTATTAATTTTTTACTTCATATATAATAATCAATTCAATTACTACACCTCAGTTTTACAAAATAGCTTAAGTTTTTTATAAAAATAATTCTCTTCATTTTTAGAAAATAAAAAACATCATAAAAATGAACGTGTTTAAAAAAGCGGTTTTTTAATATCACTTTTCCTTTACATTTTAAAACCATAATTAAACTCTCCTTTACTAAGTTTCATAAAACACATTAAATAAAACAAACAAGTTTCAATTTAAAACATTAATCAAGTAAATAAGGTTACAATATAAAATAGTAATCGTTATTTTGTATTTTATATATAATACAAACACATTAATACTTTATCTCATTTTTGTATTGATATTTACTTTGTAGTATATTCAAAAAACAATTCCGGAATACATTAAATTTTAACTATAAAAACTAAAAATATGCTAACATTTATCGGAGTCCTTTTAATTATTATTGGACTATCAACTATTATTTTAAACACCTTTATAAAAGATCATAAACTATTAAAATGGTTTAGTATTAAGCGTAGTCTTAAAATTGCTCTATTGGGTCTCTTTTTAAGTATTATGAACGGTATGTTTTTTTATGCTGATGCGGGTACTGCTTACGCTGTTCAATATGTTACTGGTGGTGATAAAATGATTACTACACAAGGATTAAAACTAAAATGGTGGGGAAGAATAATTCCTCTTTCTTATGAAACATCTATAAAAGACATTATTGTAAATGATTTAGTTGAGTTACCTAAAAGTAGTCAAGGTATTTACAATAGAAAAGCTCAAAAATGGGAATTTAGCGATGCAATTAAAGCAGAAATAAGTACTTCTGTTATTGTTGGAGTAAATATTAATGATGAAGAAGTTTTTTTAAACATGGCAGATAGAAACAGAAGTGAATCTAAATTAATTTATGGTAGAGTATTACCTAATATAGATGCTGCAATTAAAAATACTTGTAAATTAATGGACGCTCAAGATTATATCTCTGGACAAGCTTCTGACTTTGACAGATATTTTAGAGATCAATTGGAAAACGGAATGTATCAAGTTGAACAGTATTACGAAGCAGAAAACGTTACTGAAGTTGTTGGAGATACTACTACTATTAGAAAAATTAAGGTTGGAAAATCTAGTAAGCAAAAGAAATTCAGAATTAAGAAAGATAAAGATGGAAATATTATTAGAGACAATTCTAATACCTTAAAACAATATGGTTTAAAAATATATCAAGCTCAAGTTACTGGTATTGACTGGGAAGCTTCTTTTGATGAACGTTTAGATTTACAAAAAAATGAAGTTGCACAAACTCAATTAGAAAAACAACAAGCAGAAAGAGAATATTATAGAGCTAAAAAAGAGGTTGCTAAAGGAGAATCTGAAAAGGCAAAAGAACGTGCCCGATTAGAAAAAGCGCAAATACAACAAACAATTGCTGCCGAAACTGAAGCTAAAGTTGCTGAATTCAATTTAATTAAAGAAAAGAAACAATATGAAGTTGAACAGTTTAAAGCTAAAAGTAAAAAAGTAGCAGCTGATGCTCAATATTACGAAAATGCTAAATTAGTAAGTGCTGGTTTAACTCCCCAAGAACGTGCTGAATGGGAATACAAAACCGCAGTTGGCGTTGCACAACAAATTAAAGATTTAAAATTACCTTCTACTTATATTGAAGGAAGCAAAAGTAATGATAATGGAAATTTACTACAGTCGTTAATTGGTGCTGATTTAGCTAAGAGAATGATGAAAAACAATAAATAATAAAACTCTTATGAGCGAAGTATATTTACTTCGCTTTTTTTATTTTTAACAGAACATATAAATAAAAATCAGTTACTTTTATATGTATCAAAACCAAAATATCTAAATATAACAATGGACAATATTAATACATTAATTAAGCATTTAGAATCTTTTGGTAAACTATCTAAAGATGATAAAAAACTAATTGTTAACTCTATACATTCTATTGATATAAAAAAAGGTGAAACTTTTATTAAAACTGGTGAAATTGCCCATAAAATTGGGTTTATAATTTCTGGTGTTTTTAGGTATTTTTTTTATGATATGAATGGAAATGAAATTACTTCTCTTTTTCTAAAAGAAAACCAATTTGTTACCAATATTGTTAGTTTTAATGAATTAACACCTAGTTCGGGAACTATTTCATCAGAAACTTCTTGTACCGTAGTAATGATAGACAGAGACTCTTGGGATATTTTATCTAACAAAATTCCTAATTGGAATATTATATTTTCTAATATTAGTAACAAAGCACTACTTGAAAAAACTAATTTTCAGCGTAAAATAATAAATCAAAATGCTCTAGATTCATATCTCTATTTTCTAGAAACACATCCTTCAATAATACAAAGAGTTCCTTTAACTCATATTGCTTCTTTTTTAGGCGTTACCAAGTTTTCTTTAAGTAGAATTCGTAATAAAATTATGGCAGAAAAGATTTAATTGTCATTTGGCAACATCCACTTATTAAATACCCAATAGTTTTGCTTTTTAATGTAAAATTTAAATTTATGACCCTTAAAAAGTATTATTTAATCATAATAACAACATTACTATTAACATCTTGTAATAATTCTGAAAACATGCCTGAACCAATTAAAGATTTAAGATCACCTCAAAAACATTTAGCAAAAGCCCAAATTTATAGATGGTACCAATTGTATGAAAGAGAGTTAAGTGATATTAGAATTAATAATACCATGGATATGCTTGCCGATGATATTTTTTTTAAATCTGCTGCTGGAGAAATGAGAGGAAAAGATAATTATCCAAGCAGGTTAGAAGGCTTTAAAGGATGGAAGAATGCACATCATGTTAATAATATAGAAGTAAATCTTGATGAAAATGGTAATCTTCTTTTAGAAACAGATATCAACTATCAAAATATACAACCTAACGGAGATAAAAGCAGTTATACCATACATTATAATACCAAATTGAATAATGATGGTTTTAATTTACCAGACTTTAATTCTATTGAAATTATACCTACAGGAGAAACTACTGAAACATTTGTTGATGCTTATCCAGTAAATAGAATTAAATCTCTTATGCATTATTGGTTAGCTAATATGGAACGATTAGATGGTGAGGTTACTCCTTTTAAAGAATTATTAGCTCCTAATTTTGAATTAAATTTTTCTACTTCTTCTAGAATTACTTCTATTGAATCTTTAAAAACTTGGTTAAATGGTACTCCTAAACAACTTCAAGAAAGTCAACATTTTCCAAAAGATTTTTCTATAAAAAATATTACAGATAATGAATACGAAGTTACTGTTTCATTTAACTGGAAAGGAACTACCAAAGATGGAACTAAAATGAAAGCTGTAACAAAACATACTTGGTATGTATTAGATAACATTAATGATCGATTCGCTAAAATATTAAAAGTAGATGTTACTCAAATTTCTCCTCTTGAAGTTGTAAAATAAGATGTATAACAGCTCCTTAATCTAAAAACTAAGGAGTTGTTATATATTTTATTCTTAAATAATTAGAATGATCTAAAATTATTATAAGCTCTATGAAAAAAGGAAAATATTTTCATAAAGCTTATAATAGTTATTAAAGCGCATGGCAAAAACCTCCTCCATTAGTAAACTCACATTCATCATAAAGTATTCCTGTACACTTACATCCTGATGGACAAAAAACTTTGCATATTCTTATACTTAGCATACCTCCACTAATTGATTTTTGTTCAGTACTAGTTAATACTGCTCCTAATTGTTGAATTTTGTTTATCATTTTTTTAATTTTAGGTGGTTAATTATATAATATCTACATCGATATTAATTCGAATTGTTAATTTAAAACAAAAAAAGAATATTCAATCAATTATCAAAGTAAAATTACTTTTTAAATCTTTTATTTTCAACAGATTATTCTTTCATTTTATTTAGTATTTTTAGTGTAGTAAAATATTCTTGATAGAAAAAAGCTTCAAAAATTGTAATGATATTTTTCATTCTTTCGACCAAGCTATTAATCTATAACATAAATTATTTTTAATAGACGAAATAAACACCAAATAAATTATTTAATACATATAAAATGAGCACAATTAGACTAGGTGATGAAGCACCAAATTTTACAGCAATAACTACAGAAGGAAACATTAATTTTCATGAATGGTTAGGAAATGATTGGGGAATTTTATTTTCACACCCTGCTGACTATACACCAGTATGTACTACTGAATTAGGAACTGTAGCAAAATATAAATCGGAATTTGACAAAAGGAATGTTAAGGTTGCCGCATTAAGTGTAGATGGATTAGAATCACATAATGGTTGGATAAAAGACATTAACCAAACACAAAATACAGAAGTTAACTTTCCTATTATCGCAGATGAAGATAAAAAAGTAGCGATGTTATATGATATGATTCACCCAAACGCAGATAATAAACTAACTGTACGATCTGTATTTATTATTGACCCTAACAAAAAAATAAAATTAATTATTGTGTACCCTGCTTCTACGGGTAGAAATTTTGATGAATTATTAAGAGTTATAGATTCATTACAGCTTACTGCATATCATAAAGTAGCAACACCTTCCAATTGGAATAATGGAGACGATTGCGTAATTGTTCCTTCGGTTTCTAATGAAGAAATTCCAAGTTTATTTCCAAAAGGTCATACAGAAGTAAAACCTTATTTAAGAGTAACACCTCAACCAAATATTAATTAAATATTCAGTTGTTTTTAGCAAAGTATTATTACTTTAAAAATAAACTAGTATTAGTATTATATTTCATAATATTAATACTAGTTTTTTTATAATTTCTTCCCTTTTATTACACATTAACAACTGATTTTAAATATCTTCTAAGAAAATTGTCCATTCATTAGCGTAAACTGTCCATTCTATAAGTCTTAAATCTTGACAATCTTTGTAGTGTCAATAATGGCAATGTATTTAAAACAATAAATTATGGCTAGTTTAGAAGCATTAAATCCAGAAACAACAACTGGTAAATCAAAAGAATTATTTAATGGAATAGAAAATAAATTAGGAATGGTTCCTAATATGATGAGAACTATGGGAAATTCTCCTGCTGTACTTGAAGGATACCTTAATTTAAGTGGTGCTTTAAGTTCTGGCGCATTAGGAACTAAAATAGGAGAATTAATAGCTTTAACGGTAGCTGAAGTAAATAACTGTGACTATTGTCTTTCTGCTCATACTTTCATTGGTGAAAAATTAGTTAAAATAAACTCAGAAGAACTTCAAGAAGCTAGAAGAGGTACTAATATAGATAGTAGAACTACTGCTGCCTTAACTTTTGCTAAAACATTAGTTCAAAAAGGAGGTTTAGTAAATGATAATGATGTACAAAACGTAAAGTCTGCAGGTTATAATGATGGTGAAGTTGGTGAAATTGTAGCGCATGTAGCTCTAAATACCTTTACAAACTATTTAAATAATACAGCCAATACAGTAATTGATTTTCCTACTGTATAATTATCAATTTAAAATAATTTAAAACATAAACTCACATATCATGAAAAAATTAAAAATCGTTTTATTCACTCTTATCATTTCAACTGTATCAATTTCTTTAGAAGCACAAACAGCACCTGTAGATGCTAATGGCTTAGCCATTGGAGGATATGATGTTGTAGCTTATTTTTCTGGTGAAGCAGAAAGAGGTTTTGCTAGTTATTCTGCAAAACACAATGGAAATACGTATCATTTTTCTTCAAAAGCTAATTTAGAAACGTTTAAGTCTTCTTCTACTCAATATTTACCACAATTTGATGGGTATTGTGCATGGGGAGTTGGTGCTAAAAAAACTAAATTCCCTGTTAATCCTGAAACTTTTGATATTGTAGACGGTAAATTATACCTTTTCTTCAATGGCCCTTTTAACGGAGAACCTTTCAATACATTAAAACCATGGAATGCAGCAACCTCTAAGCTTCTGAGTACTGCGCATAAAAACTGGAAAAGTGTTAAATAAATTTAATAAGGTATAATGTATTTAAACGACATATTACATTATACCTTTTAACTCTCATTATAAAATAATATCATGGAAAAAAAATATCCACTACCTCCTTTTAATAAGGAAACAGCATTACAAAAAATACAAGGAGCAGAAGATGCTTGGAATAGTAAAGACCCTATTAAAATTTCTAAAGCCTATACTATAGATACTGAATGGAGAAACAGAAATAAATTCATTAATGGTCGTAAAGATGTGCAAGCATTTTTAAAAGACAAATGGGAAAATGAATTGGATTATAAATTAAAGAAAGAATTATGGGCTTTTCAAGATAATCGTATTGCAGTACGGTTCGAATATGAATATAAAAATAAAGAAGGGCAATGGTTTAGAGCTTATGGAAATGAAAATTGGGAATTTGATGAAAATGGACTCATGAAAAAAAGATATGCAAGTATTAATGATTTACTTATAAATGAATCTGACAGAAAACTTTAAGTAAATCTTTTAATTTTCACCGAACAAAAATAGTAGTAATTTAAAACCACACATACCATGATAAATAAGAACAATAAAGTAGCTATTATAGGAGGTAGTAGAATTCCTTTTACCAAATCTTTTACTACTTATACACGTACTAGTAATAGTGAACTTATGACAGCTGCATTAAATGGAGTGGTTGAAAAATTTCAATTACAGAACAAATTATTAGGTGATGTAGCGGTAGGTACTTTAATTCATTATCCTGGTGAATGGAATTGGGCTAAAGAAAATGTATCTAATACCGCTCTAGATCCACATACACCTGCACATTTTATTTCTCGTGCTTGTGGTACAAGTTTAGATGCTGCCAATACTATTGCTTTAAAAATTACTACTGGTCAAATAGATGCTGGTATTGCTGGAGGAAGTGATACCAATAGTGATGTTCCTCTTACATTACAACAAAGTTTAACACATGATTTAATGGATATTCGGAATGCTAAATCTTTTGGAGAACGCTTTACTAAATCTATGAAAACAAAATGGTTCAACTTCTTTAAACCTGTATATCCAAATGTTAAAGAACCTAGAACTAAATTAAGTATGGGAGACCATACAGAATTAACTGTAAAAAACTGGAATATTTCACGTGCTGCACAAGATGAATTGGCCTTTATTAGTCATAAAAATGCCGAAGCAGCTTATCAAAGAGGATTTTATGATGATTTAATCATTCCTTTTAAAGGTATTAAAAAAGACAACATTCTTCGTCCAACAACCTCTATAGAAAAACTATCTACTCTTAAACCTGCTTTTGATAGAAGTAATAAAGGAAGTTTAACAGCTGGTAATAGTTCTTCTTTTACAGATGGAGCTAGTGCTATATTTTTAGCTTCTGAAGAATATGCTAAAGCTAACGGATACCCTATTGAAGCGTATTTAATAGACATTCAAAACGCTGCTTTTGATTATGTGAATGGAGAAGATTTACTAATGGCTCCTACCCTAGCCGTTGCTAAATTATTAAAGAGAAATAATCTTACTTTACAAGATTTTGATTTTTATGAAATTCACGAAGCTTTTGCTGGGCAAGTACTAGCTACTTTAAAGGCTTGGGAAAGCGAATCTTTTTCTAAAAAATACTTAAATGCAACAAAAGCATTAGGAAGTATAGATAGAACAAAATTAAATGTAAATGGTGGTAGTTTAGCTATTGGCCACCCATTTGCTGCTACAGGAGCTAGAGTGTTAGCTGGTGCAGCTAAAATATTAAAAGAAAACGGTGGAGGAAGATGTTTAATCTCTGTATGTACAGCTGGTGGTATGGGAACCGCAGCAATTATAGAAGCTTAAAACATAAAAAAATTATCATTAACTTTTTAAGTAAACAATATGGATAATCCACATATTTCAAAAATTCGAATTTACCCTGTAAAATCTCTCGATCCTGTTGAAGTTATAGAAGCTGAAATAGGAATTCGATCTCTTAAACACGATAGAACATTTGCTTTATTAGGTAAAGATGGTCGTTTTGTAAATGGAAAAAGAACTGGCCGTGTAAATCAATTAAAATCAGATTTCGATTTAGATCAAAACCTAATTCATTTAACATCTCGTTCTGGAGGGATAACTAGTACTTTTGAATTAAAAGAAAACAATAAAGGATTAACAAAATACTTAGAAGATTTTTTTGAAATAAAGCTCACTGTTTTATATCGTACTAAAGGAGAGCTTATGGATATTCCAGGAGCAAGTAGTGTTACTTTTGTTAGTAAAGCTTCTTTAAAATCTTTACATAACGATTTTTCAAACAAAACACTTGAAGATTTACGTTTACGATTTAGATCTAATATTGAAATTGATGGAGTTCCTCCCTATTGGGAAGAAAACCTATTTTCTTCCCCAGGAATAGGAATGCGTTTTTTAGTTGGTAATGTAGAAATGATAGGTGTTAGTCCAAGAGCTAGATGTAATGTACCTCCAAGAAACCCTTTAACCGGAGAAACAGACAAATCTTTTGTAAAAAAAATGATTGAAAGTAGAAATCATAATTTACCAGAAAAAAGTAAACTACCGCTATATGGTAATATGTATCATTTAACTGTTAACACTTACATTCCAGAAGATCAAAAAGGAAAAATTATAAAACTTGGTGATCCTATAAAAATCTTAGAATCTATACAATTAAATTAACTAATTTTAAAGTGATATGATAAATAACGAAACTTATACCTTAGTTAATAAACAAACCAATGAATTAGCTTTTAAGATGTTCAATTTTGAAAGTATTCATCATTTTGACCATGTACAAAGGCTTAATTATTTTTCTCTTATTTGGATTCAAGAAGGTCAAGGAAATGCTATTTCAGATTTTAACAATTATATCTAAGTACATGACAAAAATTTATAGATATTTATATTATTTTGATTTTTAGCGTTTAAAAATATATTAGCAATGAAATTCAATCCATATTTGAATATACTTTTAGCTCTTCTATGATGTTTTTTAATTTTAATAGGCTT
>CAKZVD010000069.1 GCA_937922085.1 uncultured Tenacibaculum sp.
TAAAGAATTATTACACACCGTATCATTAACCAAAGGATATTAAACTATGAGTTCAAAATTTCATTATGCTTTTAAAGTAAAAGATATAAAAAGTACTGTTTCTTTTTATCATGACATATTAGGTTGCAAATTAGGAAGACAAACTGATCATTGGGTAGATTTCAATTTCTTCGGACATCAACTTTCTGCGCATGTTTCTGAAAATATCCCTCCTTTAGATTATTGTGGAAAAGTAGACAATTTAAAAGTTCCTATTCCTCATTTCGGTTGTCTTTTAAGCACCTCTGATTTTAATACCACAAAAGAAAAATTACAAGCAAACAATATTCATTTTATTATTGAACCACAAACAAGGTACAAGGGTAAAAAAGGAGAACAACAAACCCTATTCATTTTAGATTTTAGTAACAACCCTATCGAATTTAAATGTTATGCTAATGAAAATGATGTTTTTGTATAAAAAATCAATATCACTTTAACACTATCCTTTCTTTTATTATTCTAAATTCGTTCTTAATAAATTCTATTAAAAGAGTTAGTGTTTTAAAACCTTGTAATAATTAAAAAAATGGAGAAAGTAAACTTATTAAGAAGAGAAACTCCTCTTGAATTTCTACCAAACTTATCTAAAGAATTAGGTCCTAAGATATATATAAAACGAGATGATGTAGGTGGCCGTGGTGGAGGCGGAAATAAGCTAAGAAAATACGAACGCATTATTGCAGATGCAATAAATAAAAATTGTGATACTTTAATTATTGCTGGTCATTATCAATCTAATGCTGCAAGGTCTTTAGTAGGTGCTGCTTGTCAATTAAATCTGAAATCTATTGTTGTTTGTAAAGAAATGATTCCTAAACAAAATGATAATTTCAACAAAAATGGGAATTCATTATTAATGAAATTAATGGATGCCGACATTGTTTCAATAGAAGATAAAGATGATTTTCAAATTGAAATGGATAAAATTGCGCAAAAGCTTACTTCTGAAGGAAAAAAGCCATACATCATTCCTTTTGGCGGATCTAACTTATTAGGTTCTTTAGGTTATGTTGATTGTGCCAATGAAATACAAAAACAATTTAAAGAAATTGCGAATGAAACCCCTGATTATATAGTGACTCCTTTAGGCAGTGGAGGCACAATGGCTGGTTTAATTTCTGGGTTTACAAATACTAAAACTAAAGTAATCGGATTTAGTGTTTTGCATAAAGATGAAACTATTAAAAAAGTAGTTCGAAAATTAACAAGTGAAATACTTCCAGACACTTCAAAATTAAGTTATGAAATAGATACTGATTTTGTTGGAAAAGCATATGGTATACCTACTAATAAAGGAATTGCATCTATAAAATTACTAGCAAAATTAGAAGGTATTTTTTTATGTCCGGTTTACACAAGTAAAGCCATGTCTGGTTTAATTAATTATATAAAAAATAATAAAATAACAAAAGACGATACTGTTGTATTTATTCATACTGGAGGAATGCCTTTAGTGCATGGTTATTATGATAGTTATTAATTCTCTTTTTTCTTTATATTTTACATTATGAAATATCTTCCTTTATTAATTCTATTCTTCTTTACACACACAACTATTAATGCTCAAAAATTAAGAAGTTGCTCGCAATGTAGCACTCAAAAATATAAACCTTCAGATATTAAACAGCATAAATTATTTGAATTAGAATTATTAAGAAATGAAATCTTTGCAAGGCATGGTTACAAATTCAAGAACTATCGCTTAGAAGAATATTTTTCCAATTTTGAGTGGTACAAATATGATTATAAAAACCCAATAAAAAAGGTACATTTAAACACTATTGAGAAACACAATGTAGCCCTATTTAAAGAAAAAGAAAAGAAGATAAGAAAAAATAGAGAACTCCTAATTGGTGAACTTAAAAGATTGAAGAAGGCTGTTAACACAAATAATGATACCTATATAAAATCAGTATTTAATCCTACAATTACTAAGAAAGAGGGTCCATATTATAACGGAATTGTGAATGCTTTAAGTACTGTTTTAAATTCTTTTAGTATAGATGATATGTCTTGGCATAAAGGAAAAGCTAAATACAGTATTAAAATTGATAATGGTTACTCCATTTCTTCTAAAGGAATTTATATTGATGGAAATTCTATTCTCATTACTATTTCAGATCCACAAGAACACTCTAGCTTAATGAAACAGGATGATGCTTTTGAATATCCTAGTGATTATTTTTCTGAATCAGAAAGTAGTATTGGCGGTGAATTTGAATTTAAAAATGGTAAACTAATACTTATTACTCCCATTTTTGCTGGATAATTTATTCAATCAAACGATACAAAATAGGCTTGCTTGGAGAAGCATCATTTTCAAACGGAGCAATCATTAAATTTAAAAAATAAGTTCCGTCTTCTATCGTATTTCCTACATAAATAAATTCTGTAATAGTTGCATCTAATCGTAATTCATTTTGTGTGTTCCAAAAAGCATTATGTGCTAATAGCTTTCCCTCATCTTTTTCTTTATCTACAGAAGGTAAATCAATTAACAAATGTTTAATTCCTTTTTCTCTTAAAAAAACGGCTCCTTCTTCTAATAAATATGTTGGATTGGTATTCGAATATCTTTTCGATTTTTTTTCTTCTAAATTAGGTAATGTTCTAATAATAATAGCATCTCTTTTCTTATTCCCCAAAGCAAACTGCAATTGTTTTTTCGAAATAAAAGCATCTCCTTCTAAATATTCCGGAACTACTGTAATTACTTCTGCTAAAAAGAAAAATTGATCCAAATTTTTATTTACAGAATGTGCTTTTTCTGTAATATGGCCTACACATTCTGTATGTGTAATGTGTGAATGTGGATTAAAATGAATGTTATTAAAATTCACATCAGCACCTTGTGCTACACTTCCTGTCCAATTACCATCAGAAACCGGAAATATCTTAGGGTCATCAATGTACCAAGCATTTACATTCTGCTTTGCAATATCTATGGGAATAGAAATATCTAAAGGTTTCGATAAGTCTATTTTATATTTTTTTGAGTTGTACTTTATTTCTGCAATCAAAATAAATTTAATTTAAATAAATCGGAGGCGATTCCGTCAGTTAAAAACTTTCCTTTTCTAGTTGTTCTTAAGGTTTCATCTTCAATATACAATAAATCTTGAACTATATATTTATCGGATTGTATTTTTAAATACGCTACATATTTTTCTCCAAAATCTTGTTGTATTTTCTCTAATGAAACTCCCCAAACAGTTCGTAAACCTGTCATTACATATTCATTATATCGATCTGTAATTGACAATGCTTCTACTTCATTTGGCAACTTCCCTTCTTTTAACGCTTTTATATACTTGGTATTGTTTGCTATGTTCCAACTTCTTTCTTTTCCGTTAAATGAATGTGCAGACGGACCAATTCCTATATATTTTTTCCCTTGCCAGTATGCCGAGTTATTTTTACTAAAAAAACCTTCCTTCCCAAAATTTGATAATTCATAATGTATAAACCCTGCTTCATCTAATTCATCTACTAATATCAAAAACTGTTCTTGTGCAGCTTCATCATTTACATTGTCTATAATTCCTTTTTTTATAAAACTTTCTAAAGCTGTTTTAGGCTCAACAGTTAATGCATAACTAGAAATGTGTGGTATTCCAAAAGATAAAGCCATCTCTATATTTTTCCTCCACTGTTCATTAGAAGCATTTGGAATTCCGTAGATTAAATCGACCGAAATATTATCAAAATAGCGAGTCGCTACAGACAAACTATTTTTTGCTTCTTCTGCATTATGTGCTCGATTCATTAATTTTAAATCTTCTTCAAAAAAAGATTGAACTCCTATACTTAGCCTATTTACAGGAGAATTTGCTATAGCTATTATTTTTTCTTCGGAAAGATCATCTGGATTGGCTTCTAAAGTTATTTCTGGATTTTCTATTACTTTATAATTTTCATAAACCGTCTGTATCAATAATTCAATTTCTTGAGTTGTTAGTACAGATGGTGTTCCTCCTCCAAAATAAATAGTAGCTACTTTTTCTTTCTGAAATTCATTTTTTCTAATATTTATTTCAGACACTAATGCTTCCATCATTTCTCCCTTTCTTTTTAAAGAAGTAGAAAAATGAAAATCACAATAGTGACATGCTTGTTTACAAAATGGTATGTGAATGTATATTCCTGACATTTTTTCAATTATCTTTTAACAGTGATCAATTATCAGTGATCAATTATCGGTGATCAATTAGCAGTTAGCATTTGATACTCATTGATAACCTAATTCGTAATTGTTCTTTATTTTTTATTAATCCTTGTTGTTTTTAATATCGAAAATAAAATCTTAGCTATCTCTTCTGCTTTTTCAAATAAATCTTTAAATTCATCTAAATTTAAATCCCCACTATCTTTTAATAATGATAACCAATATTTAGTCTCTAAACATTCTTTGTAAGCTATAGACATTTTGGCTGAAAAATCTGCTTTCGAAATTGCTCCATTAGCTTCTATGATATTTGCTCCAACTGAAGTTCCACTTCTCAATATTTGTTTCGATAACACATATTCTTTATTTTCTTTTATCAATTTCTTACTTAATTTCACTATCAATAAAGCTAAATCATACGACTTATTTTGAAGCGGGTTGTTTTCTAATTTCATCTCTTTTTTATTAATCAAAGATCACTGTTAAATGATAATTGTTAACAGATCATTGACAAAAAATTATTTAATTTTTTTCGGATTCTGTTTTACAAATGCTGCCCAACCTGTATAATTCTTTCCTCCTACTTTTCTTCCTGAGTTATAAAAATGACATACCGCAGCAGCTAAACCATCTGTTGCATCTAAATTTTTAGGCAAAGTTTTTAAATTCAATAATGATTTTAACATTAAGGCTACCTGTTCTTTACTCGCTTTTCCACTACCAGTAATTGCCATTTTAATTTTTAGTGGAGCATATTCTGTTACCGGTATTTCACGTGATAATCCGGCAGCCATCGCAACTCCTTGTGCACGGCCTAATTTTAACATCGACTGTACATTTTTACCAAAAAAAGGAGCTTCTAAAGCAATTTCATCTGGTTTATACGTATCTATTAACTCGATGGTTCTTTCAAAAATGAGTTTTAATTTTAAATAATGATCGTCATATTTTTTTAAAATCAATTCATTCATTTGAACAAACTCCATCTTCTTCCCTATTACCTTTATAATACCAAACCCCATAATAGAAGTTCCTGGATCTATGCCTAATATGATTTTTTCTGTCTTCAAATATGCTAGCTTTCTACAGCTGCAAAACTAATAAATTCTTTTGGGTTGGAACTTAATAAGGAGTTAAGAAGTGAAGGGATTAAAATGAAGTTAAGGAGTGGTGAAGTTAGAAGAAGTTATAAATACTCCTCCTTAACTTCTCCACTCCCTAACTACTAAAATTCTTAACTCCTTAACTTCTCCACTCCTACACTTCTTAACTCCTCTCCTTCCCAATCTCTCACCTATTTTTCGTATTTTGTACAAACACTAAATCAATCAATTACAAAACATGTCAGTTTTTGATCTCCGAACATCCAATCCAGCTTTTAACCGATATTTTTGGAAAAAAGAACGTACTTATTCTAAAAAGAAAATGAGTATTGGTGGTATTATCGTAAAGTCTTTTGCTATGCTCGCCTTAGTTGCTTTAACAGCTTCTTATACTTGGCATCTTTTTTTCTCTGGTGTAATAATTAAATGGTACACTGCTATAGGAATGTTTGTAGCCATTTTTTGTAGTTTGTTTATTTCTTTTAAACATAGTGCTGCAAAATATCTACTTCCTATTTATGCCTTAGCAAAAGGGTTTTTCTTAGGCGGAATTAGCGCTATTGCACATCAACGTTTTCCTAATTTACCTTTTCAGGCAATTATAGTAACCATTACTACCTTTTTTGTAATGTTATTTTTATATCAAACAAAAATTATACGAGTTACTCGACAGTTTAGAGCTATTATTATTTCTGC
>CAKZVD010000070.1 GCA_937922085.1 uncultured Tenacibaculum sp.
GTATTATGATGAGTTTTGCTATAGAATTAATAGATCACAAACTAAAGATACCAGATTCAACAACTTAATTAAAAGAATGGTAAAGGCTGATAAAATAGATGTTCAAAAATTAGTATGTAGTTAATGACCTACCTCTATAAAGTTATTAAAGAAGTTATTATTAAAATGTCTTTAAGTTTTATTAAAAAACATGAATTAGATACATTATTCCCAATTTTTGAGATCTATTCAGTACAAAAAATTAAAAGAAATTTTATAAATCAATTAAGTAATAAAACTCAGGATATTTTAACTGAAATTATAAATGATAAAAGAATAGGACTACTTAAACGTTTATTTTTAGAATCGAAAGTTTTAGAGTTATTAGCATTACAAATTGATTTAAAAGATAAAAAGAAAAGGAAAAGTAATGCAATCACCAAAAAAATTTATTTAGTAGAAAATATAATTATCAAAAATATAGATACTCAAATTTCAATTAATAATTTATCTAAAAAAGTATTTTTAAATGCGAGTATTTTGAAAAAAGAGTTTAAAAGAATATTCGGGACAACGATATTTGAATTTGCTTTAAAAACACGTATGAATAAAGCTAAAAAACTGCTATCTCATACTTCTAAACCCATATATGAAATAGCAGAATTGGTAGGTTATAAAAACTCAACTCATTTTTCTGCTGCTTTTAAGAAAAAAGAAAAAACAACACCAAAAGAATATCGAGAATTAAGATTTAATCTTCGTGATTAAAAGATCTAATAACCGTTGAATACCCAGTGTTAATAATGTATAAAATAGCATTAATAACAGTACACTTCCAGCTTCTTTATTATGATACCCAAAAACGCCCATTCCCCAACAAATTACAACCCATTGTATAATGTACATTGTTGTAATTTTTTTACTACAATAGTAGAAAAAAGCTAATATTTTATGAAAATTAAATTTTTTTACCCAATAAAAGGATAACCAAAAAGCCATTAAGTTGAAACCAAGTAAATAAATAAAACCACCAATACCTAAATGAAAGTAATCTCTCATATGAAATTCATAATCATAATAACATAACGCACCTCCTGTTAGCACAGTAACTAAACCAATTTGTAACATTTTTTTAAAAATGATTGCATTGTTTTTATCAATTTCCGAGTACCAATAACCAAAAAACATTCCTACTAAAATAAATCCAAACCAAGGAAAAACAGCAAAATAAATATTCCATTCGGCTCCCCATAGTAAATCAAAAATGTAATCTAGCCCTGTTATACCTGGTCTATATCCTCTTACAAATTCTACTAAACTTAAAAGTATAATTGTTACTATTATTGGAATCCATTTATTGGTTAAACTTACCAATTTGTGTATAATTCCCATAAAAAGTAAGCACATTCCTGCGAATTGCAAAATATCGCCAGTTAATACCATATACACCATGTTGTCAAAAGAAGGAGGAGATGTCCATCCATAAGCTTCAATAAAATTATTTGGTATTAAACCTAAAAAAAGAGGAACAATGAATTTTAAAAAATTCATAAAATAACCAGCAGCTAGTAATAAAAAACCTCTTATTATAGATTTTAAAATAGTATTGTTTTTTGAAAGTGTATAAGAAAACCCCATAGCTAATAAAAATATGCCAGCCCATTTTCCAAAAAAATGAACAGAAAGTCCTAACCAGCTATTTTGTTGTGTATAAGTAGTTCCATAAATTAAGAGTGTATGTGCCATTGGTATTAAAAAACAACTTATTCCTCTTGTTAAATCTATTTCTAAAATCCTCTTTGATTTTTTAGTATCCATTATTTTAGTTTTTTAGCCAGCTTAATTTTTGTGATAATGATTTTCTTTTCCTTGAATTCTCTTTTATATTCTTTTTTGGATAGCCCATAAAAAAGATTCCTAAAAATTGTTCGTTTTCTGCTAACTTTATTTTTTTGCCATATGCTATAGTAGCAATTGAAGTATCCCAATAGCTACCAATATTTAAAGAAGTACAACTTAACCACATGTTTTGAACACCACACGAAATAGCGGCTATTTCTTCCCATTCTGGTAATTTTGCTTTTTTATTAGGTTGAAATATTAATGCAATTAATGTGGCATTTTTACTATACGTTTTAGTCTCTTCGTAACGTTTATTAGAAAATTGTTTTTCATTGTAAATTTTTCTATAATAATTTGCCATGAATTCTCCTAGTTCTTCTTGATGTTTACCTTCTAAAACAATAAAACGCCATGGTTGTGTATGCATATGAGTTGGTGCCCATAATGCGTTAGAAACAATATTTTCAATAGTTTTTTTAGATATTTTTTTGTCCAAAAAATCATAGGCATATGTTGTTTTACGTTTACGTATGAGTTTTGTTGTATCTTCAAAATTCATCTTATACCGTTTCTTTAATCGTTTTTAAATCTGTAAATTCTTTTTTAAATTTTGCTATCGGATTTTTAAGAGTTCCTACTAATTCTAAACTATCAATAGGATCGCCTAAACTTAGCATCTGCTTCGTATTTTTTAGTTGTAATCTATTTAAACAACAACGATCAAATTCTTCAATAAATAAATCATATCGAATGTATTTATCTGAAAACTCTGGGTGTTCATTTTGATATTCATAAATACATTCAGCAACTAATTGCCAAAAATTATGTTCAGAAAAACCAATATGAGTTTCTAATTGTTGGCTCATAAAACGAAAGAAAGAATCAAAAACATCCGTAAAAATGGAAAGTATTTTCATAGAATCAGAAGTTTTGGTGTATAATCGATCTACATGTTTGGGTAAAATCATGGTTTCGTTAAAGACAATTACTTCCTCTGTAATGTCTTTCATTAAAACAGATACAGGAGTATCTTCTTCTAATACTAAAATTAAATTTTCACCATGTGGCATAAACACAAATTCATATTTATAAAAACAATGTAACAAGGGAGATAAATATGCTTTTAAATAATATTGAATCCAGGTAGTTACTCCATACGAAGCACTTTTTATTAATGAAGCTAATAATGAATTGTTATTATAGTCAACATGTAATAAAGCAGCCATTGTTAATACTCGCTGGTTTGAAGTAATTTTAGTAAAAGGACTTTCTCTCCATAATGCAGAAAGCATTTTATTATGTGGATTTGTTTTTCCTAATGATTTGTAATAATGATTTTCATAACCTACAGTTGCTACCTCTCCTAACATTGCAAAACCGTTATTATGTAAATAAGTATCTTGTTTTAATAAGTTAGTAATCCATTTAGTAATATGCGGAGTACTTTTCATGTAATGAGGAGAAAGACCGCGTACAAATCCCATATTTAAAATAGATAAAGCGGTTTTGGTGTATAATTTTTCTGGATTGGTACTGTTGAATAATGTTCTAATCGATTGTTGAGCAGAAAATTTATCATCACTTTTTCCTACTAAAACAATGTTTTTTTGTGCTATATCTGCTGCAAAAACATGCGTTATTTTATTAGTCCATTGCCAAGGGTGTACAGGCATAAAAATATAGTTTTGAGTATCTATATTCTCATCTTTTAAAACTTGATGAAATTCATAAATTTTTTCTGTACCTAATTCTGTTTTTAATAATTTATCATATTTAAAGTTATCAATAGCGGTATAGGTTGCATGTTTTTTATGAACAGCAATCCAGAAAAGTTGAAATGGATGATTCGTTTCTGGAGCATATTTTTGATAATCATTACTATTAAAACCAATTCGCCCATTATTAGCAACAAAGCATGGGTGTCCTTCAATCATGCCGTGTTCTATTTCTTGAAAACTTTTTTGAGCTAATAGAGTGGCTGAAAATTTTTCATTTATAAATTTATAAGATGCACCAGATAAAGTACTTGTTATTTCTTCTAAGTAAGTAGCTAAAAAAGCATCAGGAATAGCAAGTGTGTTTTTAAATTCAGTAATAAAATGTAAAGCATCAATAACAACTTCTTTAGAATTAATAGTTGTTTTTTTAATACTTTTTGAAGCAATATACCAATGATCTAATAAAAATTTTTTAGCTTTAAAATTGTATATATATTCTTTAGAATCGGAAGTTAATTGATAATGATTCCAATTATTTTCGTTTTTAATAAATGTAGGATTGAGTATAAGTTCATGTGAAAATTCGCTAATTGTTTTTTTTACTAATAAACGATTTACAAATTCCCAAGCATGCGGTTTTAAATGTGTTATATTATTGGTCATTGTTTTCAAGTTTTGAGAGTTGTATTAAAGCATTTTGATAAGAATTTCTGGTACAAAAAGCTAGAGCTGCTTTTTTTTCTGGTAATTGTATTTCTTTATAATACTTAAAGCCAGCTTTCTTATTTAATACATGAATTTTATCATTATTAACATCAGGCTCAACAACGATTCTATTTATATAGGAGGCACTAAAAAAATAATCAATGATTGTAGAAAAGACGTGCCATGTAAATTGAGGAATCCTTTTTTTAACAGGAGCAACTAAAATATGCATACCGTAATCAGTTCCTAAAGCTTCATAATAGTTAGAAATAGTATCTTCAGAAGCTTTATAAAGTTCCATTAAAAATACAGGAGTATCGTTTAGTGTTCCTATGTATGTATGATGATTCGGATTTTTTTCAATTTCTAAATACGAATTATATACTTCTTCTTTCGATAATTTTAGCATTCCCCAATACTTGGCATAGGGTTGTGTAACCCAATCGTATAAGAGATCAATTTCTTCTTTCAATTGAATAGGACGTATACTTATTACGCCTAATCCTTTAATCTCTTTTTTAAAAACTTTTTGATTTGTTGAAATCATCGTTTATACTTCTTGAGTTTTAAATTGAGCGATCGGATTTTCTAATGTACCAGCAAACTGTAATAGAGAAACAGGATCGTCTAAGTCAATCATTTGCTTATGATTGTTTAATTGCAATCTATTTAAACAGGATAGTTTAAAACTGTTCTCAAATAAATTGTATTGCTCAAATTTTTCTAATAGTTGAGGGAATTTTTCTTGATATTGTTGAATGTTTTCAGCAACTAATTCCCAAAAAAAAGATTCTTTATAATTTGAATGTTCTTCTAATATTGGAGCAAGGAAACGGAAAAAACCATCGAACATATCTGTAAATATGGATAAGAGTTTTACATCTTCAGGTACTGGTGCATACATTCTTTTTAAATGTTCTGGCAATGCTACGTCTGGATTTAGAATACAAGCTTCTTCCGTAATATCTTTTAACAAAACATATTTAGGAACATTATTTTCTAGTACCATAATAATGTTTTCGCCATGAGGCATAAACACTAAATCATAATAAAAGAAACAGTGTAACATCGGACTTAAATAAGCTGTTAAATAATTACGTAACCAATCGTTTATAGTAAGCCCTGAGCTTTTAATTATTTCAGGTAGTAAAGCATTTCCATAATGGTCTATATGCAATAAAGCAGCCATTGTAATTGGTTTTTCATTTTCTTTTACTACTGAATACGGACTTTCTCGCCATAAAGAAGCTAACATTTTATTATAATCATTATGAGTTCCGAATTCTTCAAAATATGGATTTACATAACTTACAGATCCTATTTCACTAAGCATTCGAAATCCGTTTTCTTTAATGTAAGCATCATTGTATAATAAATTTTCGAGCCAAAGTGCCATTTTAGGAGCAGTGCCTAAATAGTATAGAGGTAAACCTCTCATAAAGCCCATATTTAAAATAGACAAAGCAAATTTAGTATAAAATTTATGCTTGTTAGTTATATTAAATAAGGTTCTAATGGATTGTTGTGCTAAGTATTGATCGGGGCCATATCCTAAACAGATTAAATGACCTTTAGCAATTTCTGGAGCAAAAATGTTGGCTAGTTTATTAAACCATTGCCAAGGATGAATAGGTAAGAATAAATAATCTTCTACATAGTGTCCTTTTTCTTTAATTATTGTTTCGAATTTCTGTATGGTTTTCTTATCCAACTCTTGTTCAATAAGCGTTTTGTAGGGTAACGATTCAATAGCTGCATATACTGCTTTTGTTTTATGACCCGCTAACCATAATAAGGAGAATGAATTTCCTGCTTCTGGTGTATATGAACGATAATCGCTACTATCAAAACCAATTCTTCCATTATTAGCAACAAAACCAGGATGCCCTTCTGTCATAGATTGTTCTATTGTTTGAAAGTCTGCCGTTGCCAATTCTTTAGCTGTAGGGTTTCCTTTTGTTATTTTAAAAGCACTTCCATATAATGTACTTATGATCTCTTCTAAATATACAGGCATTTTTTGATTTGAAATACCTAGCATTTTTCTAAATTCTTTAATGAAATAGATAGCATCAATTTCAGAAGGTATTTCGTTTTTATATTTTTGAATGGAGTTTTCATCAATTAACAAATGATTTAAAGCAAGTGGTTTTGCTTTAAATTCATAATAAATTTCTTTTGTATCAGAAATTACTTTGTATTGATTATAATCATTTTCTAACTGTTGTGTAATTTCAGGTTTAATAAGTAGTTCATGTGAAAATTCACACAATGCTTTTTTTACTAATAATGTATTGGCTTTTAACCAAACTTTTGGTTGTATATGTTGTGTTGATTGTTGTGGAGATACCACATTATCTAATGTATTCATAGTACTTCTTTTTAAGGGTAAGAATGAATTAATTTGTTGTTGATAGCTTTTCTTGTTTAAGAAAGCTAACTGTGCAGTTTTATGAGGAAGCTCTATAACATCTCCTAACTTGAAACCAATACGTTTACAGAGGGCAAACATTTTTTTATTTCGAATATCTGGTTCTACAACAATTCTATTTATAAGTAAATTGGTAAAAACAAAATCCATAATACATCGAAACATAAACCAGGTAAAGTTTGGAGTTTTTGGTATGCTTGGTGGAGCTACAATAATATGGATTCCACAATCTGAATATTTAGCATTGTAAAAGTTATGAATGTCATCTTTTTGTGGATTATAACGTTCTAAAACAAAGGCTGGTTTATTATTATACTCTCCAACAAAAACATCATAGTGTTTGGGGGTTAATAATTGTTTGTATTCTTTTTTTACTTCTTTTAATGTGGTGTTTTGCATTCCCCAGAATACTGCATAATCTAACTGTACCCAATGATATAAAAATTTAGAATCTTTTTCTATTTCAAAAGGGCGAATAGTTATAGTACCAAAATCAACATATTTTTTTGAAAAAACGGAAGTATTTATTTTCTCCATATTTTAAGTTTTAATAAGTTGTTTTTGTGTTGTAAACTTAAATGCAAAAAAGTATAGGAGTAAGGTGATTATAAAACCAATAAGAGCAACAATGAAAGGTATTTGTAATCCAAAATTATCAACAATGATTCCTACATTTAATGAAGCTAATAAGACACCTAAATTCTGAAAGAAATGTATTTTACTATAATCTATAGCGTAGGAGCTAGGTGTACTTAATTCAAATAAGAGAATATCAAATTTTACTACCCCTTGAAAAATAGCCCAACCATAAATAATTCTACCTATTACTATAGATAATTCAAAAGGGATTCCTTGTAAACATAAACCAAATGTACCAATGAATAAGGCGTTGATAATACCTTTATAACCATTTGATTTTCTTTTATTATTTATCCATAAAGCTATTAAAGCAACAAACCCAGGAATGGCATAAATAGTACCAGAAACAAGTTTTGTTTTGTATTGGGAAAGACTTTCCCAATACAATGAAAAGAAGGGACGTATTAAAAAATCACTGAAGTATAATATGAGTGTAATTACCCCTAATTTTAAAATGAAACCTTTAGGTATTACAGTTGTTTCTTTTACTTTCTTTATCGTTTCAGGTGTTATTATATTGGTTGTATATCTCTTGTTTTGTAATAAATATGCGCTCATACTCATTTGAATAAAATCGCCAGCTGCCATAATTAAAAATATAGAACGAGGATCTATATAGTCAACAGTAATACCACCTATGACTGCTCCTAAAATTCCACCTAAATGAACAACCACAGATAATAATCCGATAGTACTTGGATGTTCTTGTTTAGTGATAATTTTTAATATGTATGGATATACTAAAAGATAACTACCTTTAAAAATGACCATTATTAATGAAATGATCCAGAAGTTTATGTAGGAGGTGGTATAAAAACAATATAAAGCTAAAACACCAGCGATGGCTTGCGTATATACTAAGATTTTAAGTTCAGAAACTCTTCTTGATATGTACGCCCAAAAAGGAAAAGCAATCATTACCATAAAACAAATAGCAGCAAAATAATACCCTACATTTTTAGGATCAGTAATTCCAAATCGCAATTCAAAAAACTGAGGATAAAAAGGATGCAGTAGATAATCACTAACCACTGCAACCAATGTCATAAGAATTAAAAAGTTTTTTAATTTCATATTATATAAATGCATTTATTTGAATCTCTTCTTCTTGAGACACTCCAAATTGTTGAAATGCAATTTTTTGTTCAATAGAATAATGTTCTATACCTGTTATTTCTTTAATGATGTATGAATTTCGATAAGCAACCATTCCTAAATCTGGTGTAACAAAACCATGTGTGTGTAGTTCTACATTTTGAACAAAAATTTCATTATGGTTTTTATCAATACTATAGTTTCGCTCAACATCAAAACGATTTTGTGCATCCCATTGAATTCTATTTTCTATTCCTTTTATAAAATCAGGTAATTGGTAAGAGTATCCTGTAGCTAGTACTAAGCCTTCAGTTTCATGATGAAAGTATTTATCTTCTTCTGTTTGATGCAATTCTAATTGAATTGTATCATTGTTAATCTCTGTATTTATTAATTCAGTATTAGTACGTAATGAAATGTTTAATTTATTTTTTGCAACTACTCTTTTTGTATATAAAGTATCATGAATAGCTTCAATTAAACTTTCATTAATTCCTTTATATAAATGTTTCTGATTTTTAATTAAGAGATCTCTTTTTTCGGAAGGTAGCTTATAAAAATAATCTACATATTCAGGTGAAGTCATCTCTAAGGTTAATTTAGAATATTCTAAAGGAAAGAACCTTGGAGAGCGAGTAATCCAATTTAACTCATATTCTTGTGTATCTATTTCTTGTAATAAATCATGAAAAATTTCGGCAGCACTTTGTCCGCTTCCTAAAACAGTTATTTTTTTCTGCTTTTGTAATTGTTCTTTAAAATTGAGGTATTGAGAAGAATGAATTGCTTTTCCTTTTAAATTTTTACAACATTCAGGAATGTAAGGCTGAGTACCTGTACCAAATATTATTTTTTTCGCACTATAAATTTTAATTTGATTTGTTTTTGTACAGACACTAGTAACTACATAAATACCTTTGTTTTCGTCATAATTAATATGAGTTACTTCTGTATTAAAATGAATGTTTGGTAGTTTTTTAATAGCCCATTTACAATATTGATTGTATTCGTTACGAAGCAATAGAAATTTTTCTCTTATGTAAAAAGAATAAATTCGACCTTGTTCTTTAATATAATTTAAAAAGCTAAAAGGGTTTGTTGGATCTGCTAAAGTTACCAAATCGGCCATAAAAGGTACTTGTAAGGTAGTATCTTGTAATAACATTCCTGGGTGCCAATTAAATTCTTCCTTTTTATCTAAGAAGATACCGTTTAAATTATCGATAGGTTCCGTTAAACATGCCAATCCTAAATTAAAAGGGCCAACACCAATGGCTATAAAGTCTGCAATAGAATTCTGATTCATTTTTTTAGTTTTTTAGGATATAATTTTCTCCTGTTTCTTCAATCATTTTTACAATGTTTAGGAGATTTGTAATGGTATTTTTCGGATTAAGGATAGTAAACTTTAAATAAATTTTATCGTTTAATTTGGTACTAGCAATAGAAGCTTTACCAGATTTAAATAAGGTATTTTTAATAGATAAGTTGATTTTGTTATGTGTAATATCATCAACATTTTTTTCAGATTTATACCTAAAAACAACAGTGCTTAATTCAGGAATATGTACGGTTTCAAAAGAAGAATTACTAATAAGATAGTCATGTACTTTTTTAGCTAAAAAATGTACTTCTTCTAAGTAAGTTGCAATTGTTTTTGTGCCTAATGTTTTTAGTGTCAACCAAACTTTTAAAGCATCAAACCTTCTTGTAGTTTGTATTGATTTTTCAATTAAATTAGGTCGTTCAGGATCTTTATCTTCAATAGGATTCAAGTAATCAGCATAGTATGAAACATATTTAAAACAGTCTTTATTTTTGACTAAAAAAGCGCTGCAACTTATGGGTTGAAATAATGTTTTATGAAAATCTATGGTGATAGAATCCGCTATATTGGTACCTTTAAAAAGATGCTTGTGCGTATCTGTTAATACAAAACAACCTCCATAAGCACCGTCTATATGCAACCACATATCTTGTTCTTTTGTTATTTTTCCTATGGTTTGTATAGGATCAAAACTACCGTAGTCGGTTGTTCCTAAAGTAGCAACCACAGCAATAGGTATATTTCCATCTTGCTTTGTTTTCTCTATAGCTAAAATGAGTTCTTCTGTATCCATTCTCATTTGAGCATCCACCTTAATAGGAATAACCGCATCATACCCTAAACCTAATAAAGCCGCATTTTTTTGAATACTAAAATGAGATTTTTCTGAGCAGAATATTTTAAAATTACTAATTTCTTTAGACCAACCGGTTTGTTTAATATTAATACCAAATTTCTGAAAAGCATAATGATCTCTAGCCATTAATAATCCCATAAAATTTGATTGGGTTCCACCACTTGTAAATACTCCATCAGCTTGGTCTCCTAAATTAAATTCATTAGTAATCCATTTAACTACTTCTTGTTCTATAAAAGTAGCTGAAGTGCTCTGATCCCATGTTTCTATGGCTGTATTAACAGTAGTAGTAATCATGTCTGCAATAATAGAGGGCAGGGTAATAGGGCAATTTAAATGCGCAACATAATTGGGATTGTGAAAAGCAATAGCATTCTTTAAATACAGTTCGTTTAACTCTTCTAAGGCTTTATTTATAGGAGTAGAGTCTTCTATATTATTAAGTTTTGCTTTTAATCTATCTTGCTGTATATTTTGAAGATTATCACCTTTATAAAATTTTCTGTTTGCTAAAAATTTTTGAATATATTCTATAGTGTTTAAGGTGTATTGTTCGTATAACTTTAAAGACTCGTCATTAAAAAGGTAATTATTTAATGACAACTCTTTTAATGGAGGTGCTTCTTTGAGAATCATTATTTTTATTTAGTCTTAATAAGTAAGCAAAACTAAACTCAAAAGGAAACTAAAATATGACGCAATCAGAATAAAAAATGACGCAAAAAGTTATCTTTTGTATGAATAGACTCAATATAATGATGTTAAAAAATGTAAAAACAATTTAAAAGAAGAGAGATGATATATCTTTGAATAGAAAATAGGTTTAATTTTTTTATATAAATTAAACTTTCAATATAATACAAGATATAATGAGGCAAATCTTTTTTACTTTTTTTGTTTTTTGTTGTTGCATCACAAAAGCACAAACTAAGGTTAAATCAAAATACAAAGTAGGGGAGATTCCTGATTTAGCTTTTTTTAAAAAAATGACAAGTGCAGAAGTTCGTTTAGATTCATTAAAAGATAAATATAATTTGGAGAAATTAGAAATGATGAAGAATGGTAAAGCATTTATAGCATCTGCTCCAAATGAATTTATAAAAAAACAGTTAGAATTACAAAAATCAAAAGTAAATCATCACTATAAAGATAATAGGAGTAGGTATATTTTCGCTTCTTACAAGAATAATGAAATAGAAAGTTATACACTTCCAAAAGATACATTAACTACTGAATGTAATTGTTTTTTAGATAATGATACTATAAAAGTAAAAATGGGAATGTGGGTGTTTGGAGGCTTCGGATTTGATATTAATTTACAGAAGGATGAATTTTCAGCAACTTATTGGGAAGATACTCATAAACAAAAACTCTATAAAAAATCTTTAAAGGATAGTGTGTTAACAGATAATGTATTATTAACTTTTAAAGAACAATTTTTAATTTTAGATACAAAGCCTAATTTTATTCTTGGAGAAAAAATACTTGCGGGCTTAAAGTTTAAAACTATTAATTATTACAGATCGGCAAATTATGAAAAAGGAATGAGTTGTGATGCCTGTTCTGATTCAAAAATGGATACAATGTTTCTTGATGGAATTTTATATTTTAAATGTATACTAAGGAAAAAAACAATAGAAGATCGGTGAATGATAAGTAATTTATAGATAGATTTTACTATTTTAAAAAACAGTATAAAGCGTAGTTACGATCATTCCCTTACTATCGTTTAAAATAATAGAAACTAATTGTTTTTCTTCTTTTACTTTAAAATTAAATGGAGGGGCTAATAAGTTTAAACCACTTTGTTTTTTTAAACGTATTCCCTGTCCAGAAATAATCTCTTTATTAGGAGTAAAATTTCCTTGGGGTATATGCTCTGTTAAAATAACATATTTATAAGTACTTAATTTATTTACAACATGCTGTACTTCTGTATTCGATAAGTGTTGCAATACCTGTCTTAATATAGCGCAGTCTCCAGAAGGTAGATCATCTACAGCAATATCTAAACACTGGAATTCTAAATTTTCTTCAGGAAAGAGTTTCTTGTTATGTGTTATAAGATCAGTAACTATATCTGTAGCAATGTATTTTTCTGTATACTTAACTAATTTTTTACCTACATTAAAATCTCCACAACCTAAATCACATACAGTAAGTGGAGTTTTGAAAGAAGTTAAAAACGATGTTAAGGCATTTATATATGGATTTATAATTTCAGGATTGTGAGATCCTATACCTGAATAAAAATCGGTTTTGTTATTTCCCCAAAGTTTCATTTCATATACCTGTTCCATAGCAGCTTTAGTAGGCCATGGCTTTTTTATTTTTCTAGGTGTATTCTCTTCCTTTTTCATAAAATACAGTTTATTATAACTTTTTTATTTCATAAATAACATTGTTGAGGTTTTGTTCATCTTTTTTACCTTCAACAAGTGTAAATCCATTATTTATCAATAATTTTTTTGAACTTTCATTTTTAGCATGTGTATATGCTTCAATTGCAGTTATTTTTAAGTTTTTAAAACCAAATTTTAAAATTCCTTTTAAAGATTCAGTCATGATACCTTTTCCTTGATAATCAGGACTTAAATCATAACCAACTTCAGTAGTTTTTTTATCTTCAGAAAAGTTCCAAAGGCAAATACTGCCAATCATTAGATCCTTATTCTTTTCAGTAATAGCCCAATAATATAAATTTTGATTTTTAATTCCTGAATTAATTTTTGAAATGAACTCTAATGCTTTTTCTTTTGATTCTGCACTAGGTCTTTTTACAAATTCATTTACACCTTTGTCTGAACGTAAATAAGAAATTACTGACCAATCAGATTGTTTCAGTTTTCTTAAAGTTAATCTTTCAGTTGTTACTTCTATAAAGTTATTTTGTTCCATTTGTAAATTTTATATATGTCATTATATCAAACGATTATTTTTGAGCAGATACTTCTAATAAATATTTTTGAGTATATTTTTCTCCAAAATTATCGATGGTAATGGCAAAAGCTAAATGTAAAATGAGAGCTGTGAATACGCCAAATAATATTGATTTTGAGTTTAAAAATGACATCGTTAAAATTAATATTACAATTAAAAATCCGTAAATTAATTTAAGATTAAAGAAAGATTTCAATGCTTTTTGAATAGCTAACGGTTCTGTTTTTAAAAACTCCGTTTTATTGTTTTCATAAGATAAAATTTTAGTTTCTATTTTTTTATCATATTTAAGATAAGCAGAAAACATTATAACGATTTCTAAAACTCCAATAACAACCATAGTTATCGAAAAATTATTATGATTAGAGAAGAATAAAAAAAGAAGCCCAATAATAGAAGAGATGACACCTGTTATCCCAGTAAAAAGAAATAATGTTTTTTCACTATTTAAAAATTCATTTAACCATTCCATATTTGTCGATTTATTCTATTTTAATTCTATTTTTATCGTATAAACCAATTAGAACATTATCTCCTTTAGTATTTACTTTAATAGCACCATATTTAGCTTCTTCATACTTTTCACCTTTTCCTTCCTGAAAAAAGAAAGATTCAGCACCAATATGTATTCTATTTCTTCCACTTAGAGTATACCTCACACTATATTCTCCATCATTAATTGGAAGTTTGTTTTCTTGAATTCTTACTCTTTTTCCTACACCATTCTCATCTAATTTAAGAATACAAAAACCTCTTTTAAAAAGAGAATCATTATTAATGTTCCTGGCTATAGCATAGCTTAAGGTCATGTAATCACCTTGCATTAGAGATCTCGGATCTACAGGAGCCAACTCTAGTAAAATAAGTTTCCCGTTAGATAGCAGTTCTTCTTTTTTAAATAACGAATGATTAAATAAAACAAGTAGAATTATAAGATTTACCAGAATAATTATTTTTTTATACTTTTTCATTAAAATTTAACTTTTTAATAGTTAGTAAATAGAGTAATAGAAATACAATTCCTGATGAAAATAAGATGATAGACTTAGTTAATAACGTAAAGCTTAAATCGTAATAATACTGAGAAATAAAATAAATAAATGAAACAACACCAATAATAAATCCCGTTTTATAATTGACTAAAAAACTTAATAGAATAATTAAAATAGTTCCTAAAATAGAAGGAGAAAAAACAATAGGTATGAGTATTAAAGCACTTAAAACATATATTCCTACTTTATTTTGGAAAGAATTTATTTCAATAGTTTTTAGAATTAAAAATAATACATAAAAAATAGCAGCGATAATTACAATTGAAGACGACCACACATAGTTTTGTGGTACAGTTATAAAAAATCGTTTAATTATAATAACAAGCCCAATTAATAAAGAAATAATGAAACTAATTCTACTAGGATTATACAATTTAGAGATTTTTATATTTGAAGATATTAATTTTGGCTCATTTAGAAATATGTACGTTAATACTAACGTGTTAATTACAATATATACATGAATTAGGTTTGGTATTTTATTAATAAGTATAAGCATAAGAAAACTACAATTAATTGCTAGCATTGCAATAAATGATAATATATAGTTTTGTGTAATAAATAGAGATATTAGAGCTATACCTATCACTAAAAGAGTAATTAAATTTTCATCAACGCTCATTCCAAGTAAGCCAGCAGAAAAAAGTATCAACCCAACAACATAAGCAGAGATACTAAAAGTATCTATAATAAGTTTGTTAGTTCCTTTATTTATTAAAATAGCAACAATAATTAAACAACTTCCAAATATTGAAGCTACTAATTCAGATTTTAATATTCCTGTTATAAATAGAAATCCAAGAAAAGTTAATGTAGCTAAAAATCCCCCTAAGATAGAAAGTATTTTAATAGATAAACTAGACTGATTTTCTTCTTTTATTTTATATTCTGTAAGAATAGCATTTTCATCAGATATAAAATTTTCTCCTTCTATTAAACGAATGTCATTTAATAACTTTTTTTTGTTTATGAGTTTATCCATTTCTTTTGAAGATTAATGAGAGTTTTAATAACAAATGTTACACTTCCTATAATAAAAAGTCCGATTAGAAAAAACATCGCTTCATCGTGTGATAATTTTATAAGAAAGCTGGAAATAATAATGATGGTACTAAAAGAAATTATGGATATAAAAAAACTACTTTTAGTTTTTAAGCCATACCTAATTCCAAGAGTATATAACAAAACGGTGATTAATAGTGATGATAACAACAAAGAAGTTGTTTCCTCTCTTTCAAAAATACCAGCAATAATTCCGATAGTGCTAAAGCTAATTGCCCCCAATGCTATTATATTTAAAAACCAAGTTGGAATTTTTAGTTTCTCATAAAATTTGTTGCCGAACAAAAAAGCCATTAAAAATAATACATTAATAATAAAAAGTAATGTATAAAGAAATACATACGAACCGTTAAGTACAACTTGTTCAAAGTATAAAATTAATGTGGTGTTTACTAATACAATAAAGAGAAGCGATAAAGGAGGGAAGTTAGCAATGAATGCCCAAAGTGTTATTGCCATTGTCCATCCTAAGAAAAAATCATAAGCATTGGCACCAGTTTGATAAACTTGTCCGAAAACAGCAAATAAAACCCCTACTAACATTGAAGCTCCTGTAAGTAAAATATTCTTGATATCGGAGTTTGCTTTTGAAAACAGCGCAATAGAAGTTGTTATAATAATTAAAGCTTCAATTAGCCCAATTTTAATAAACTTATGCAAATTAGCCCAATTGTAAGCAAAGAAAAATAAAATTCCTGCGGTTGTAAAACAAACTCCTAAACTAATAAAAAATAGTCTCAAGAATTTATGCCAAGATTCTTTAGAGTTATAGACGTTTTTTTTTAAAATTGTATCAATACTCTTTTCAGAAATATTGCTATGTCTACTTATTATATGTATATCTTCTCGTTGAAATTTTATCATTCAGTTTTTTGATTTAGATGGGTGCTTTCGATTATTTTATTAAACTTAATAACCTCTCCATTTTTATAATAATTTTTTCCGTTTCCAGAATATTTATTCTTTTTTAAAACTTTTTTTAGTTGGGAAAAATAGAAACCGTGCCCAATAAGTAAAATATCTCTTTTTTCGTTCTCTAATTTACAGATCAATTTATTGATTTTTATATAAGTATCCCTTTTAGTTTCTACTTGTTTTTTTATATTTAAATACCATTGTATTCTTCCTAGTATCATCCAGATAAATGTAGGTAATCTAAAATAGGTATTTATGAATGGAATTATAGGAACTTCATTTATTAAACTTGTTCTATGTGTTTCTTTTTTTGTTTTTAACGCTTTATAAGTTAGTTGACTTCTAATTAAATCACTAGTGTATATTTTAATGTTTTCAATACCGAAACTTGTTTTTTGAGGGATAATGTTTGAATTATCATATTTTTCACAAGCTAATTTAAATTCTTTAGAATTGTATTTAGTATCCCATTTAAAGTCAACTTTAAAATGCCTCATTAAATAAATATTCATTTCTTTTTTCATTCATATTTGATTATCGAAGTTCTCCTATATTTATTAATTTATCACTGCCGTCCGAAAGTTTTAAAGATCTCCTATATTTAGGTTGTTACCTATTGTAAACAGGTGTTTTTTTTAAGTTTTCACAGAAAATAAGTCTTGTTTAAAGTCTATTTTTGTTTGTGGTTTTCCTCTGATTTTTT
>CAKZVD010000071.1 GCA_937922085.1 uncultured Tenacibaculum sp.
ATCAAGTGCACTATTCAGTTATGCTACGAGGCCGTTTTTGCGGATGCAAATATATGTTCTTTTTTTTAATTATAAAACTATTTTGATAAAATAAATTATGTTTAATAAAAAATAGTTGTTTTAAATTGTGTGAATAATAATAGAATGTATCAATTTGTTAGCAGTAAATGTTTAAAAAAGCAGCATGTGATTTTAAAACCTTTGTTCTTTTATTTTTTTAGGAGATTAATTACTTTATCAGGAAAATCAGTAAAACAACCATCAGCGCCTGCTTCTATTAAAACTGCCTTTACATGTTCTTCAAAAGTAGTAAAATCACCTAATTGATCTGTTCTTAAAGTATAAGTATGTACCTTTAAGTTTAATGCGTGAGCATCTTTAATTAGTGATGTGAATTTCCATTTTCCATTTTCTTTTTTATCTATAATTTGTTTATACCAAGGACCAATTCCATCAGCATAACTTGCAAAATGTTTCAACTGTTTGGTTTCTTCAGGAAATTCTATTAATTGAATTAAAAATAGATTCGATTTTAATTCTTTGCGAACTCTTTCTAATTCTTTAGCATCGAAACATTGAAAAATACAATTGTCACTTTTGGTTTTGTAACCATACTCAGATAAAATATTCAATACAATCTTAGTAATATCTTTTCCGTTCGTATGATGAAAAGCAGGGTTTTTAACTTCTGGATAAATACCAATAGTATTCCCTGTACTTTTATTTAATCCTTGAATTAATTCTATTTCTTGTTGAAATGAATGTAGTTTGAAATTCCCTTTTCCTTTTGGAAAACGATTAACATAAAATTGTTTTCCGTTTTTAGGATCAAAACGTTCTGTAACTTGTAATTTTTGTAACTCTTCAAATGTAAAATCAATTACATAATAACGGCCATCTTCACGTTTTCTTCTAGGGAATTTTAAAGAAACATTTGTGACATCATCTAAGTAAATATCATGAATTACTATAGGTATATCATCTTTGCTTAAAACTAAATCCTGTTCTATATAATCAGGATTCATAGCATAAGCCATTGCTTTAGCTTCCATTGTATGTTCAGGTAAGTAACCAGAGGCTCCTCTATGTGCAACAACTACCTTTTTATCTGTCATTGATTTTACTTTAGAGTTGTTTGTTTTTTTACAGCTAATAATTAAAAAAAATAAGGATACAATTAAATGTTTCATTAATATACGATCTTTTGATTGATTAATTTTTAAAAGTAGCTATAATTTGGCAAGGCGAATGTGTTTGAAAATTAGAAAATTGTTAAATCATTTAAAAATAAATCCTCACAAATATTAAATTTGTGAGGATTTATTTAGAATGAATGATAGTTTCTTACTTATTATTTCTTTTCTAATTTATCAAGTCTTGATTGTAATTCCAAAAACTTTTCATTTAAATTTTTTAATTTTTGAATGTCGTTCGCTTGTTCTTTAATTTTCTTTTCTTGTTGAATGGTATATAAAGTTAACTCTTCAATTTTTTGAAGTAACTTAGAATCCATTTCACCTAATAAAACCCCATTTTCGACTACTTCTTTAGCGCTTGGAATATCTTTTAAATGTCCTTTTTCTTTAATGTGATTTTCTACTTCTGTAAGAGTTGGTAATTTATAATCATCATAAAAAACGAAGTCTGACCAACCAACTAAGTCTACTTTAACTTCTTTAGTGTGTATTAAACCATTAACAGATACATCACCATTAAAAACTCCAGCTCTTTTGGCATTTCCTTGATTGGCATATAAAGCTGTCCAACCATTGACGTTTGGTATATGGGTTATATGGGTTAAAGCTGAAAACTCGGTATTTTCAAGTCCACCACCACCAGCATAAGTTACTTTAAAATTTCTTCCATTGATTCCTCCATCACTACCTAAGACTTCAAGTGTACTATTTGGATTTTCTGTACCTATTCCAATATTTCCTCCATTTAGAATAGTAAGATTTGTTCCCTTGTTACCATTGAATTTAAAAATAGGAGTATTCGAACTAAAAGGATTTACAGTGAAACTCATAGGGTTTATTCCTCCTCCTGAAATTGTATGATGACTTCCAGAACCAGAGTTTCCATATTCCCATCCTAAAATTTTATTAGCTTGAAGAGTTAGTGATCTATCTGGCTTTTCTGTACCAATACCTACGTTTCCTCCATTTAGTATAGTAAGGTTGGTCCCTTTATGTCCATTAAATTTAAAAATAGGGGTATTTGCACTAAAAGGGTTTACAGTAAAACTCATAGGATTTATTCCTCCACCAGTAATTGTATGGTGACTTCCAGAACCAGAGTTTCCATATTCCCATCCTAAGACTTTATTTGCTTGAAGGGTTAATAGTTTATCTGGTTTTTCTGAACCAAATCCAATGTTCCCATTAAAAAAACTTACATCACCGTTAAAAACAGCAGCTTTTTGTGCATTCCCTTTATTTGCATATAAGGCAGTCCAAGCATTTCCAGAAAGGATTTCAGGTAAGTGAGTTAAAGCTTGAAACTCTGTGTTTAATAAATTACCGCCTCCTCCAAAAACAACTCTGAACTGTTTTCCGTTGGTGATACCATTTGAACCGTTTATTTCAACTCTTCCGGTTGCTGAAGAGCTACCAGGAGATTCTCCATTAGGAATTAAAAGTGTTTGTCCATAAACAAAAGAGTTAAAAGACAAAATTAAGATCAGACTTTGTATAATTTTCATAGAATTTTAATTTTTTTTAAAAAACAAAGGAACAAAAAATATTTATTTTTTGTTCCTTTATGATATGTTAATATATAAACAGAGACACTTTTAATATGTTCTTTTGTATTACAATCTTTGATTATTTTCTAGATTGTGTTATTTAAGCTTAAAATATAGACAATTCTGTTTCTGTAGTAAATGCTTCTAAAAATTTCATTCCTCTGTAAGAATTTCCTTTTTTGTTCAATTTAGGACTCCAGACGGTAATACAATACTTATCAGGATAAATGGCTACAATTCCACCGCCCACACCACTTTTACCTGGTAAGCCTACTTTAAAAGAAAACTCTCCAGATTCGTCATAAAACCCACAAGTTTGCATAATGGCATTAACCCTTTTAGCTTTACTATTGCTTAATACTTTGTTTCCTTTTGTGGTTTTAAAGTTATCCTTTACTAAAAACATAAAGGTTTTTGATAGTTCTTCACAGTTCATTTCTATTGAACACATATAAAAATAGAAATCTAATACCTCTTTAGGTTCGTTTTCAATATTTCCAAAAGATTTTATAAAATTACAAAGCGCTTTGTTTCTATATCCTACAGATGCTTCTGAAGCTGCTACAGTTTCTGAATATTGAATTTGATCTGAATCACAAACTTCCCTAACATATGCTAAAAAATCTTCTTTTGGGTTTTCTAAATGACTTACAAGCATATCGCAAATTACCATAGCTCCACTATTAATAAATGGATTTCTTGGAATTCCATTATCAGATTCTAATTGAATTAAAGAATTAAAAGGAGTTCCTGAGGGTTCTACACCAACTCGCTCCCATATTTTGTCTCCAAATATTTTATAAGCCAATCCTAGTGATAATACTTTTGAGATACTTTGTATAGAAAATTTTGTTTGCCAATCACCAATTTTATATTCTTCATTATCTATAGATAAAAAACAAATGCCAAAATTATCAGGACTTATTTTGGCTAATTCTGGAATGTAAGTAGCAATAGCACCTTTGTTTTCTTTGGAAGAAACATCTTTATAGATGTCTTCTAAAACTTTTTTACAATTAATTTTATGCATAATCAATAAAATAATTTCTTCTTAATACAAGAAATAAAGTAAGTGAAATTCTTGAAATAAAAGTATAAAAAAAGACTACTTTTTAAAGTAGTCTTGTATCTTTCTTAGATAAGTTGATTTTTTATAAAAAAATATTTTACTAAGCACTCTATGATCTTCACTTGTAAAGGAATAGTGAAAATTAGAGTTTTTAGTTGTGAAAAAGCAAAAAATTACTTTGCTTCTTCCAGCTTATCAAGTCTTTTTTGAATTTCTAATAATTTAAAATTTAAAGATTTTAGAGTTTCATTTTTCTTCTTTAAATTGTCTATTTCTTCTTTTTGAGATTGTAAGTCTTTTTCTTGCGCTATAGTATATAAAGTTAACTCTTCAATTTTCTGTAATAATTTAGAATCCATTTCACCTAATAAAATTCCGTTTTTAGCTACTTCTTTAGCACTAGGAATATCTTTTAAATGTCCTTTTTCTTTAATGTGTGTTTCTACTTCTGTAAGAGTTGGTAGTTTGTAATCATCATAAAAAACAAAATCTGACCAGCCAACTAAATCTACTTTAACCTCTTTGGTGTGTATTTTTCCATTTACGGATAGTTTTGAGTCAGGATTAGTTTCTCCAATACCTACGTTACCACTTTTATTAATAATCATATGCGAACCATAGCCATGTCTTCCTCCAACAAAGAAGTTAATATGTCCATCGGGATTTTCATTACTAATATACATAGCTCCACGATTTCCTAAAATACCATAACCACTTAGTCGTAATTGCTCAGGTTGTGCACTAGGGTTGCCAGAATCTATTCCATCAACAACTAATGCATTATCAACTTTAGACATACCTTTAACGTCCAATTTAGCACTAGGACTTGTTTCACCTATTCCTACGTTACCATTTGTTCCTTTAATAATCATATGTGAACCGTGGCCATGTCTTCCTCCAACAAAGAAATTAATATGTCCATCAGGGTTTTCATTACTAATATACATAGCTCCACGATTTCCTAAAATACCATAACCACTTAGTCGTAATTGCTCAGGTTGTGCACTAGGGTTACCAGAATCTATTCCATCAACAACTAATGCGTTGTCAACTTTAGACATACCTTTAACGTCCAATTTAGCACTAGGACTTGTTTCACCTATTCCTACGTTACCATTTATTCCTTTAATAATCATATGTGAACCGTAGCCATGTCTTCCTCCAACAAAGAAATTAATCTGTCCATCAGGATTTTCATTACTAATATACATAGCTCCACGGTTTCCTAATATACCATAGCCACTAAGTCTTAATTGTTCTAGTTGAGCACTAGGGTTGCCAGGGTCAATTCCGTCAACAATTAAAGCACCTTCAACTTTAGATATCCCTTTTACATCTAATTTAGCACTAGGAGTTGTTGTTCCAATGCCTACCTTATCTCCCGTGTCACTAACTTGAGCATTTATACCCAGACGAATTGCAATCACAGCTATAAGCGCAATTTTAATATTTAATTTCATAATAATTTAAGTTTATAATTGTTTCAATTTTTTTTAAAAGCACAAAGGAACAAAAAATAATAATTTTTTGTTCCTTTGTTTGTTATTGTGTTAAAAGAAAACTTATTTAATAAGCCCTCTTATTATTTCCTTCGTAGAAATTGATAAAAGCTTGATTAACCACTCTATGTCCACCATTAGTAGGGTAATCACCTGTAAAATACCAGTCACCTGTATGTTTCGGACAAGAACTGTGTAAGCCTTCTACCGTTTGGTAAATAACTTCAACTTCAGCATTTATTTCTTCCGTTTTTAACATCTCTCCAGTTTTTTTAGAAATTTGTTCGTTTGTAAACGGAGCATAAATTTCTTTTACAAAATTTATAATATTTTTATTGTCTTCTATTAATTGTTGCTCTTTACATTTTTTATAAACTTCATCAACAATATGATATTGGTTGGTTTCTTTTAATAATTCTAAAGCAGCTTTAAATGCAATAAAATCACCAATTCTAGCCATGTCTATTCCGTAACAATCTGGATAACGAATTTGTGGAGCAGAAGAAACAACCACTATCTTTTTAGGAGATAATCGGTCTAAAATTTTAATAATACTTTTCTTTAATGTAGTACCTCTTACAATACTATCGTCAATAATTACCAAATTATCAGTAGGTTTTACCACTCCATAGGTAACATCGTATACATGCGCTACTAAATCATCACGACTACTATCATCAGTAATAAAGGTTCTTAATTTGGCGTCTTTAATGGCGATTTTTTCAAAACGCGGTCTTTCAGATAAAATTTCGGTAACCCTTTCTGCAGATAGTTTTCCTCCACCGGCTAAAATATTAGCTGTTTTTTGCTGATTTAAAACATCTTCTGCTGCTTCCATCATTCCATAGTATGATGTTTCAGCAGTGTTAGGTATGTAGGTGAAAACAGTGTTTGAAATATCGTCATTAATTGACTTTAAAACTTCTGGAAATACATATTTACCTAGATTTTTTCTTTCTTGATAAATATCTGCATCACTACCTCTTGAAAAATAAATTCTTTCAAAAGAACAAGATAATTTCTCTCTCTTTTTAAGTACTCTTTCTAAAGAAGTAGTTCCGTTCTTTTTAATGATTAATGCTTTTCCTCTTGGTACTTCTTTAATTTCATTAATAGGAACATTAAAAGTGGTTTGAATTACAGGACGTTCTGAAGCAACTACTACTACTTCATCATCTTGATACCAAAATGCAGGGCGAATTCCTGAAGGGTCACGTAATACAAAAGCATCTCCATGGCCTAATAAACCAGCCATTGCATATCCACCATCCCAGTTTCTAGAAGATCGTTTTAAAATTCTTTGAATATCTAAATGTTCTTCGATAAAAGGAGAAGCTTGTTTTTTATTGTATCCTGCCGCTTTTGCTTTTTTATAGGTTTCAGATACTTCATCTTCTAAAAAATGACCGATCTTTTCCATTACTGTAACGGTATCTGCTGCTTCTTTAGGATGTTGACCTAGGGTAACTAATTCTTTCATCAGTTCACCAGAATTTGTCATGTTAAAGTTACCAGCTACAATTAAGTTTTTATGTTTCCAATTACTTTGACGTAAAAAAGGGTGTACATGTTCTATGCTGTTACCACCAAAAGTGCCATAACGAACATGACCTAAAAATAAGTTTCCTATATAAGGCATGTTTTCTTCTTGCCAAGCAACATCGTCAACTTTATCTTCATTCTTTTCAAAAATGTCATTAATTCTGTTGTTAATTTGGCCAAAAATATCTTGTATAGGTTGTGTTTTATTAGATCGAACTCTACTAATATATCGAGTTCCAGGATCCATATTAAACTTTATACTCGCTAAACCAGCACCGTCTTGACCTCTGTTGTGTTGCTTTTCCATAAGCAAGTACAATTTATTTAAACCATAAAAAGCAGTTCCATACTTCTTTTTATAATAATCTAGAGGCTTTAATAATCTAACTAGTGCTATTCCACATTCATGTTTTAACTCGTCACTCATTACGTATTCCTTAGTTGTGTTGTGTGTGTTGTTTATGTAAAAAAAAACCGCGCAAAAAAGCGCGGATTGTGTTTATGTTAATTCAATATCGAACTGCGTTAATTGCTTAAACAGTTGTAAACGTGTTTGTACTTCGTCTTTTGTTAGATCCTCCATTCGGGTTGTTCCAAATTTTTCTACACAGAAAGAAGCTAAGTTAGAACCATAAATAATGGCGTTTTTCATGTTTTCAAATGAATAATTTTCAGTTTTAGCTAAATATCCACAAAAACCTCCTGCAAAAGTATCTCCAGCTCCTGTTGGATCAAAAACTTCTGCTAATGGTAATGCTGGCGCAAAAAACATATTTCCTTCATTAAATAATAAAGCTCCATGTTCTCCTTTTTTAATCACCACATATTTTGGTCCCATTTCATGAATTTTCTTAGCTGCATTTACTAGAGAATATTCACCACTTAATTGACGTGCTTCTTCATCATTAATAGTAATAACATCAATTCTTTTTAGAACTTCATGTAAATCATCTAAAGCAATATCCATCCAAAAATTCATAGTGTCTAAAACTACTAATTTAGGACGCTCATTCATTTGATCTAAAACTGAAGCTTGAGTTAATGGGTGTAAATTACCTAACATAACTATTTCAGCATCTTTAAAAGTATCTGGTACTACTGGTGTAAAAGTTTCTAAAACATTTAATTCAGTAATTAAAGTGTCTCTAGAGTTCATATCATTATGATATTTACCGCTCCAAAAAAATGTTTTTCCGTCTTTTACTATTTCTATTCCAGAAGTGTCAATTCCTTTTTTCTCCATCATATCTAAATATGATGGAGAAAAATCGCCTCCTACTACAGAAACTACTCCTGTTTTTACTCCGAATTGAGAAGCGGCTAAACCTACATAAGTTCCAGATCCACCTAAAATTTTATCTGTTTTTCCAAACGGAGTTTCAATTGCATCATAAGCAACTGTTCCTACTGCTAATAGTTTACTCATTTATTAATTTTGTTTTGTTATCACGAAAAATAACTCAATAATCTTCAAAAAACAGATTATTTCACCCCATCCGCAATGACGTTTATCTTAATTTTTATCAGTATTTTTGCATCTTAGAAATGCACAAACAAATTATAAAGTGCAAAAATAGTTCTAAAAAATGACTATCAAAGAAATACAAGAAGAAATTATTGATGAGTTTTCAATGTTTGAAGACTGGATGGAGCGTTATGAGTACATAATTGACTTAGGAAAATCGTTGCCTTTAATTTCAGAACAATTTAAATTAGATGAAAATTTAATAAAAGGATGTCAATCTAAAGTATGGTTGTATTCTGAAGTTGAAAAGGATAAAATTGTTTTTACAGCAGATAGTGATGCTATTCTCACCAAAGGAATTGCTGCACTATTATTACGTGTATATTCAGATCAAACACCAAAAGCAATTTTAGAAGCAGATACTAATTTTATTGATGAAATAGGATTGAAAGAACATTTGAGTCCTACACGTGCAAATGGATTAGTGTCTATGGTGAAACAAATAAAAATGTATGCGATTGCACAACAATCGAAATTAGCGAATTAAATATTTATTATGAAAAATGTTTTTTTATATTTAATTATAATACTATTAGGAGTCTTTTCTTGCTCTGATAATGATGAGCCAGTTAAAAACACTTCTAAATTAGTAGTTAAACTTGAACAAGTTTCTACTAATGATGGTTCTGTTGATGTTTCTAAATATGATTACAATTCAGAAAACAAATTGCTGAAAATTAGAAATGGTAATAATAATATTGTTATTAATGAAGTAATTTATGATGATAAAGGTAATCTTACAAGATTGATACAGAAACAAGATCAAGGAGAAATCTCTGATAATTACGAATATTTAAATAGTAAGTTAGTTAAAGAAACTAGAAAGGGAAATAATACAGTGATTGAGGTTATCGAGTATAAATATGATAATAATTCTTTAGTATTAAAAAGAGAACAAGACGTTTTTAATGGAGGTACTGCAACAATAAGAGAATATAGTTATGAATATGATGGTAACACAGTAAGAAGAACAGATACTTCAACAGGTAGTTATGCAATTATTAAATATGATGGTAAAAACTTCCCTTTTTCAGGAGAGGAAAGTTTGAAAAAAGTTTTTCCATTTAGTAATTTAGGTAATGAGTTAGAGGTTAAGGTTTATGTCAATAATATTTTAGATCATACAAAAACAAATACAATTACGTATGATAGTGATGAATATCCAGTTAAGATAATTATTGAAGAAGTCACTTCTTCAGGTCAAACTTGGGGAGAAACAAAAAATTATACATATAACAAGTAAGGATGACAGAACAAAATTTAGAAGAATTAGGAGATAAGATCGTTCGTGTTTTAAAAACGATATTCGATCCAGAAATTCCAGTAGATATTTACGAATTAGGATTGATTTATGATGTTTTTGTATCTGAAGAAAATGATGCAAAAATATTAATGACCTTAACTTCACCAAACTGTCCGGTAGCAGAAACTTTACCTGTTGAGGTTGAGGATAAGGTAAAGAGTTTGAAAGAAATTAATGATTGTGTAGTAGAAATTACTTTTGATCCTACTTGGACTCAAGATAATATGAGTGAAGAAGCAAAATTAGAACTAGGAATGCTGTAAAATGGCAGAAGAAATTATAAATAGAATAGCAAATAGTAAATTGATTACTATTGACCTTGAGGATTTTTACCCTGAAGGAAAACGTATTGTTTTTGATATAAAAGGTTGGCTTTACGAAGAATTAATTCTTCGTGAAAAAGATTTTAGAGAATATGTAAAAAAACATGATTGGTTACAATATAAAGAAACTTATGTGGTTTTAACCTGTTCTTCAGATGCAATTATTCCTTCTTGGGCTTACCTATTATTATCAGCAGAATTAAATAAGTATACAAAGAAGGTTGTTATAGGTGATTTAGAATTGCTGGAAACGGTTATTTTTAATGAAATTATAACAAATTTAAATATTGATGAGTTTAAAAATAAACCAGTAATAATTAAAGGTTGTAGTAATAAACCAATACCTCAAAGTGCTTATGCAATGTTAATCAATAAAATACAACCTGTTGCTAGTTCTATTATGTACGGAGAAGCTTGTTCTACGGTACCTTTATTCAAAAAAAATAAAAATTAACCCCTAATTTCTGTGACTTTTTAGATGTTTCATTGTCTAAAACTTCTAGGAGATAAATTTAATTAAATCAAAAAAAATAAAAACATGAAAAAAGTAATTATAGCCGCGGCTTTATTATTTAGTAGCATCTCTTTTGCTCAAACTGTTGAAGAATTAAAAGCGAAAAAAGCTGAGAAAGCAGCAGAAGTAGCAAAGATTCAAGGAGAAGTAGATGCATTACAGTCTCAAATTGATGCGTTTCCAGGTTGGAAATTTGGTGCATTTGGTACTATTGGTGCTAATTTCTCGGGATTTAGCGATTGGTTTTCGAACGCTGTTCCTAACTCTTCTGCAGGTAATGTAGGTATTACTGTAAATGGGTATGCAAATTTAGATAGAGAAAAGTTTTTTTGGAGAAATTCAGGAAATTTAAACTTAGGTTGGGTAAAGTTAGATGATAAGAATGATCCTACAGATGATACTAATTTTAGAGGAACAACGGATGTTTTTACAATTACCTCTTTATTTGGTTATAAATTAACAGAAACATTGGCTGCATCTACATTAGCTGAGTATAGAACTTCATTTATTGAAAATTTTAACGACCCAGGATATTTAGATATAGGGGTTGGTATTACTTGGACACCAATACCAGAATTAATAGTGGTTGTACATCCTTTAAACTATAATATTGTATTTAGTAGTACAGGTTTAGATTATGAATCTTCTTTAGGTGCTAAAATAGTAGCTGAATACAACAAAACTGTTGGGAAATTTAAATTTAGATCTAACTTATCTACTTTTCAAAGTTATGATTCTTCAGATTTATCTAACGCAACTTGGATAAACTCTATAGGGTTTAATATTTGGAAAGGTATTGGAGTTGGTCTTGAATCTGGTTTAAGAGCAAACAAGCAAGAAACGTTTAACTCTCCATTAACTAGTTATACTTCATTAGAAAGAACTCCTGGTGTAATACAATCTTACTGGTTAGTAGGTTTAAGCTACGGTTTCTAATAAAAGTTTTAAATAAATTATTAAAACCTCAAGATTAAATACTTGAGGTTTTTTATTTTTACAAAAAATATAAAAATGGCATTACTTTTAACTTACGGTATTTTATCTATCTTTTTTTCTTTTTTATGCTCTATTTTAGAAGCTGTTTTATTAAGTGTAACCCCAACTTTTGTGAATATAAAAAAGAAAGAGGGAGCGTCTTATGCAACAGCACTAGAGGTATTAAAAAAAGATGTAGATAAGCCTTTAATAGCAATCTTAACATTAAATACAATAGCACATACGGTAGGTGCAATTATGGTTGGTGCACAGGCAAAAAATGTTTTTAATGATGATGGAAATGGTGTTTTTATTGTATCTGCAATTATGACCTTTTTAATTCTAGTAGCTTCAGAAATCATTCCTAAAACTATTGGTGCAACTTATTGGAAATCTTTAGTTGGTTTCACAACTAAAACTTTAAATATACTAATCCTTGTATGTAAATATACTGGGCTTATATGGATACTTCAATTATTTACAAAAATGTTTGGTAAAGGAGGTCATGGTGAAAGCGTATTAAGTAGAGAAGATTTTTCTGCAATGACAGAAATAGCTGAAAAGGAAGGTGTTTTTAAAAAGAATGAGAGTAAGGTTATAAAGAATATGATTAGTTTTAAAGAAGTGGCTGTAAAGCATATTATGACACCTAGAACGGTGTTGATATCAGCAAGTGCTTCACAAACGATTCAATCTTTTTTTGATGAAAACCCTAAATTACGATTTTCAAGAATTCCTATTTATGCAGAAGGAACGCCAGATAATATTATTGGTTATTTTTTAAAAGATCAATTATTAGAAGCTATAATAAGAGGTAAAGGAGAAGAAAAATTAGAGACAATTAAAAGAGAAATTATAGTAACAAAAAGAGATTTACCTATTCCAGATTTATTTGAAAACTTAATTGAAAAAAGAGAGCATATTGCTTTAGTTGTTGATGAGTATGGCTCAGTAAGTGGATTAGTAAGTCAAGAAGATGTAATTGAAACTTTATTAGGACTTGAAATTATGGATGAAAGTGATAATGTAGCAGATTTACAAAGTTTAGCTAGAAAAGGCTGGGAAGAAAGAGCGAAGCGGTTAGGTATTATTGAATAGTTCTTTTTTTTAAAGTTAAAATAAAATGATTTCTAAATCTTAAAAAATAAAAAGCTCCGAAGTAAATTTACTTCGGAGCTTTTTATTTTAAATAATTTTATGTCTTAATAACCAACTTTATCGCGTACGCGTTTTAAAACATCATGCGCAACTAAACGTGCTTTTTCAGCACCAATAGCTAAAGCTTCATCAATTTCATGACGATTCTCCATGTAATGATTATAGTTAGTTCTCACGTTAGCAAATTTATCAATAATAACTTCGTAAAGAGCTTGTTTTGCATGTCCATAGCCATAATTTCCACCTTCATAATTTGCACGCATTTCAGCAATTTGTGCTTCAGTAGCTATTAGTTTATATAAAGCAAAAACATTATCTGTATCTGGGTTTTTAGGCTCTTCTAACGGAGTACTATCCGTTTTTATTCCCATAATTTGTTTGCGTAATTTTTTGTCTGGTAAAAAAATATTAATAACATTATCACGAGATTTACTCATTTTTTCACCATCAACACCAGGAACTAATTTTGTGTGTTCTTGAATTTTTGCCTCAGGAGCAATTAAAGTATCTCCTACAGCATTGTTAAATCGATTAGCAACATCACGAGACATTTCTAAATGTTGTAATTGATCTTTTCCTACAGGAACAATTTCAGCATCATATAATAAAATATCTGCAGCCATTAGCATCGGGTAGGTAAACAACCCAGCATTTACATCTTGTAAACGATCTGCTTTGTCTTTAAAACTATGCGCTAATGTTAAACGTTGGTATGGAAAAAAACAGGTTAAATACCAAGTTAATTCTGTAACTTCTGGAATATCACTTTGACGATAAAAAACAGTTTTGTTAATGTCAATGCCACAAGCTAACCATGTTGCGGCAGTACTATATGTGTTTTCTCTTAATTGTTTTCCGTCTTTTATTTGTGTTAAAGAATGCATGTCTGCAATAAATAAAAACGATTCGTTTTCTGGCTGATTTGCCATTTCAATTGCAGGTAAAATAGCTCCTAATAAATTTCCTAAATGAGGAGTTCCTGTACTTTGTACGCCAGTTAAAATTCTTGACATTTTATTGATTTATTTTATAGTGTTTATAACAAAAAAATCAAATCCATATGCATGATGTAATAATGGTTCTTGGTATATGGCTTCACTTAATTTGTTAAATTGTATTTCGGGTTTGTGTTCTTTAGGTATTATATTAGGATTGTATACATCTTCTTCTTTAGGAGTGCCAATAGGATCATCATTAATCCAACCCATTGAAACTTCATGGCCTGTTTGAAGATGTGCAATAACTAGTTCTGTATTTTTAGTTTTATAAATCCTTGTAGAACTAATATAATAAGAGCTTAAGTTTCCTGTAAACAAAGCACTTTGTTTATATTTCTCATACTTGGCAAGGCTTATAGGGTGTTTTTTGTTTTTGTAAATTAAATAATCTTTTTTATTAACAGTATCGTTTTTAACTTTTAAAATTTCACATTTTTTCTGAAAATCGCAAAACGAAATATATTTAGGAGTAAAGAAATTTAAATTTGGGTGTTTTAATTTACTTGTATGAAGTAATTTTTGATACGCTGTTTTTAGTTGAGTATCATATTTTTCTTCTTTTACAGTTAGTTTTTCGAAGATATTCATTGAAACAACATTACCTTTTAAATCGTAAACAGTAACAGATAATTCAATATTCCACATTGTTTTGCTGTTTATAATATCTTTTTCGTTTCTTTCTCCTCTATAACTACTTCTGTATATAAAAGTATCGGCAGTTATTATTTTACCATCTTCAATACCAATAGGAAACATTTTAAATTGAGTTGTTGCCATACAAGCAAAAGAATCTATAGAAAAAAGTAGTATTAGTAGTACTATAATCTTAAATTTCATTTGCTATTATTTTTTATGATTAACAAGAAAAACTAGCATTTAACTAATTTTTTAAATGCTTAGGTTTATACTATGCTTTTTAATTTTTCTCAAACTCAATTTCTAAATCAAAATATTTAGGATTGTTGTTTACTTCAAATAAATTAGCGTTTATTTCTATTCCTTTAAAATCAGATAAAATTCTAACATTTTTATTAGATACTTTTTTAATTTTATAAGGAAAAAGATATCTCGACTTAAATCGAATCATATTAGCCATAGGATTATCTTTAGTCATTGTAGTATCTTTTTTCTTTTCTGCTTCAGCAATTGCCTCAGGAGTTATTTTCATTGAGAAGAAATCTTTATTAAAAACAGTATTAAAAGATTTATTAAAATCAGGAAAGCTATCGTCTTTACTATTAAGTTTTTTTGTTTTACTAGTTAATAAATCTAACTCTTTAATGTTCTGACCTTTTAATTTTTCGCCAAATAATTTTAATTCCGAAACATTATTAAAATTATAATTGATTTTCATTTTAAATGTCTTGCTTACAGAATCTGCTTTTATATTCAAACTAAAGTCTTTTAACTCTTTAATTTTAGCTTGCTTTTCTTTGCTTAATTTTGATATACTGTCTTTTTTTGCCTCTAAGAAATCAGAAAAAACAATTAAAGTATCTAATTGTTTGTTTTTAGAATCTTTTTTATTGTTCCCACCCATTTTCATCATTTCAGATAGGTCGAAACCTAAACTGTATGTACCACTTCCGCTAGGCTCGAATTTTGTTTCTTGAACAATTTCACAGCTTGTTAGTATTAATAAAGAAATAGAAAATAGAGCGATTTTAATGATTTTCATATTAATTTTTTATTAGTTTAATAATTAATGACTACTTGTAGACAAAAGTAGGATTAAAATTTATCAAACAAAAGAAATTACTATTTTAGCAATGATGAAGTATATTAAAATGCCTTTTTTGTTATTATGGCGCATATGGTTTTACATATTGGTATTTGTAACAATTATTGTTCTATCCCCTATATTATTAGTACTTACTTCTTCTGAAAAATGGTACCCCCATTTTTGGAAGGTTGTACGAGGATTTTCATATATGCTTGTTTATGCTATGGGATTTCGATTGAAAATTGAGAGAGAAGAGGAAATTGAGAAAGATAAAAGTTATTTGTTTTGTGCAAATCACACTTCTTTTTTTGATATTTGGTTGATGTGTGTTTTAAGTAAGAATCCAATTGTTTTTGTAGGAAAGAAAGAACTAGTTAAAATACCTGTTTTTGGTTTTTTCTATAAAAGAGCTGTTATAATGGTAGATAGAGGAGATGCTGAAAGTAGACGAAAAGTGTATACAATGGCGAAAAAAAGATTAACAAATGGAACGAGTGTAGCTATTTATCCTGAAGGGTTAGTGCCTGAAGAAGAAGTAGTATTAGCTCCTTTTAAAAATGGAGCATTTAGTTTAGCTATACAACATCAAATTCCTATTGTTCCTCAAGTATATTTTGATTGTAAACGACTTTTTTCTTGGAATGTGTTTAAAGGTGGGCCAGGTGTATTAAGAGCCAAACAACTTAAATTTATTTCAACGAATGACCTTGAGTTAAAAGACAGACGTTTTTTAAATAAAAAAACATTCGATCTTATGCACAATGAATTAAGTAATGATGTTTTATATATGAAAGACACGAATAAAGCTAAAGATGAGCAAGAAAAAATCAACTGATTTTTATAGTCCTAAAGAAGAAAAATTAAATATTTTAACTCATGGTTTTGGGTGGTTGTTAAGTATTGTAGTATTTCCCTTTTTAGTTATTAAATCTTTTTGTTATATATCTTTTTGGGAGCAGGCTAGTTTTGTTGTTTTTGGTATTAGTTTAATTGTTTTATATGCAGCATCTACATTATATCATAAAGCAATAAATTTAGAAAAAAGAGCACAATTAAAAGTTTTTGATCATGCCGCCATTTATGTTTTAATAGCAGGAAGCTATACTCCTTTTTGCATTGTTGCATTGCAATCTAATTTAGGTTGGTATATGTTTATTACTGTATGGTCTTTTGCCTTGGTAGGAATAATTTTTAAATTGTTTTTCACAGGGAAATTCAATCACGTATCCACAGTTATGTATGTTTTTATGGGATGGTTGGTAATGTTTTTTATTAAACCTCTAATGAATAGTTTGTCTGAAGAAGGAGTTTTTTATTTAATCGCAGGAGGAGTTTTTTATACTGTTGGAGCGGTTTTTTATTCAATAGAAAAAATAAAATTCAACCACGCAATCTTTCATGTTTTTGTTCTTCTAGGTAGTTTCTGTCATTTTTGGGCAATTTATAATTTGTAAATTTTGTATTGTTGTTTGAAGGAGGCTGTTATAAGAGAAGTTAAGTAGTGGAGAGGTTAAGAAATATTGTGTTTAAATCTTTTTTGTCATATTTATAAAACAGCAACTAAAGGTTATAACCCACTCTAATTAAAGCCAAAATAAAACTTCACACTTCTTTGCTTTTAATTAAAAATTATATTGATTATAGTTGTTAAAATAAATACCGTTTATACGATTTTCGAGTTAAAATTTCACATCAAAACCTTAACAATGGGTTTAAACCCATTGATTTTCTTTAAATTACAAATATTTTTATATAAAACAACGTATTAAAAGCCCATCTTATGCTTCTTAACTCCTACACTTCTCTAATACTTAACTCCTAAAACTCTTTAACTCCTTAACAGATTACCACTCAATAAAAGGAAACCTACTTAAGTTCGAATTATAATATTTTATATCACCTGTAACCTCTTTGCCAATCCACTCAGGTTTGTTGAATGCTTCATTCTCAGAAGAAAGTTCTATTTCAGCAACCAATAAGCCTTTGTTTTCTCCTAAAAATTCATCTACTTCATATATATGGCGATCATTTTTTACTAAATAGCGGTATTTTTCAATAATCCCTTTTTCACATAAATTAAATAATTCTTCTGCTTCTTTTTTATCAATTTCTTTTTCCCATTCAAACCGAGTAGTGCCAGAAATAGTTGATTTTCCTTTAATGGTTAAAAAACCAAAATCATCTTTTACTCGTATTCTAACAGTACGTTCTTTATCAGAATTTAAAAAACCTTGTTTTATATATTCTCTTTTATATGCTTCTTGCTTAAAATCAGTGTTTTTTAGTAAGAATTTACGCTCTATCTCTAAACTCATAATAGGGTGTTTCAATTTTGTACGAATGTATCGTTTTTGTCGTTATTATTAAATATCTTTGAGCTTAATATGAAGAAATACATACTCTTTTTCATTTTATTTTTTTCATTGTTTTCTTATTCTCAAACAGACTTTAGTAATCGATGGGAAGATTTTTTCTCTTATAATAATGTGAAAGATTTTACAGTTGCTAATGATGTTGTTTATGCATTAGCAGACAACGCAGTGTTTACCTACAATTTACAATCTGAAGAAATAGAAAAGTTATCGTCAGTAAATGGGTTATCAGGAGAAACTACTTCTGCAATTCATTTTAATGAAGAGTTTAAACGTTTGATTATTGGCTACGATAATGGATTAATTGAAGTGGTTAGTGAAGACGGTACTGTAACTGTTTCTCCAGATATTGTTAATTTTAATCAGTCAGGTTTAAAAAGAATCAATCATATTTTTGAGCATGAAAAAAAACTATATTTAGCAACTTCTTTTGCAATTATAGTTTATGATATAGAAAAATTAGAGTTTGGAGATACTTATTTTATAGGTTTCGGATCTTCTAGTATAAATGTAAATCAAATTACAGTTGTAAATGATGAGATTTTTGCAGCTACAACTAATGGAATTTATGTTTCCGATGTAAATAATCCTAATTTAATAGATGCTAATAATTGGGATTTACGTTTTACAGGAAATTATCAAAAAGTCATAGCGTTTTTAGGAAATGTGTATGCTGTTACTACAAATACTATTTTTAGAATTAATGGGAGTACACAGCAAAATGTACTCTCTTATGCAGAAAACATAATAGATATTGTACCTTCTGAAAAGAATTTGATAGTAACATTATTAAATACCGCTACTATTTATAATGAAACATTAAATACTATTGGTAGCAACACTACAGTTAGTACTTTGAATTCTGCTTCTTTTATTAATGAAAATGTGTTTTTAGGAACGAAAGAATTAGGTATTTTATTTGCACCTATTTCGACAACATCTTATACAGAAATACACCCTGAAGGACCTTTGTCAAATTCAATATTTTCAATAGAAGCCCATAATAATGATTTATGGGTAGTATATGGAGGTTATGACGTTACATTTACTCCTTCTCAAATTCAACAAGGTTTTTCTCACTATAACGGAGAAAAATGGATAAATACACCATTTACAAGAACAAACCCTTTTGGAGATTTAGTGAATATAACGATAGATAAAAACAGTGAGAATCGAGTTTTTATTAGCTCTTTCGGAGATACAAATCAAATAACAACTCCATTAACAGGAGGTTTATTTGAAATTATAGACGATACTATTTCTAGTTTTTATAACCATCTTAATAGTTCTTTAGATGATATAGAACCTGCAGATCCTAATAGAGTTACTATTCGTGTTTCTGGAACAGCATTTGATAGAGATGGTAATTTATGGGTAACAAATTTAATTTCTAACTCAAGGTTAAAAAAAATAAGTACTAACGGTCAATGGTCTAGTTTTAATATTAATGAATTGTATGTTACTGATAAACCAGGAATGGGTGAAATTGTAGTTGATAATACAAATACTGTTTGGATTACTACTAGAAGAAATGGAGTGTTTATTTATAATGAAAATGGAGATCGAAAAAGAGCATTAACAACAGAAGCAACTAAAGGAAGTTTACCAAACGCAAATACAAGAACTATAGCAATAGATAAGAACAATCGTATTTGGATTGGTACATTATCTGGTTTGGTTGTTTATAATAACCCTGCAAATATTTTTGAGGAAACAATTTACGACACAGATCCTATTATAATAATTGATGAAGGAATTCCTAAAAAACTTTTAGGAGATCAAACAATTAATACTATTGAGGTAGATGGAGCTAATAATAAATGGTTTGGTACTGATAATGGAGGTGTTTTATATACAAATCCGAACGGACAAAATACATTAGCCAATTTTAATAAAGACAACTCTCCTTTACCGTCAAATAAAATTTTAAAAATAGCGGTTAATGAATCAACAGGGAAAGTTTTTTTCGCTACAGATAAAGGAATTGTAGCATACAATAGTAATGTCTCTTCTTTTGGAGATGAATTAGGAGAAGTTTATGCTTATCCGAACCCTGTGTTAAACAGTCATGACAGAGTAACTATTGATGGTAGAAATGGCACAAGTTTACCTAAAGGAACAAATGTTAAAATTTTAGATGTAGCAGGTAATTTGGTGTATGAAACTAATGTAGTTGAAGGAGAACAATTAGAAGGAGGTAAAGCAGTGTGGAATAAAAGAAATTTAGCAGGTCAAAAAGTAGCTTCAGGTATTTATATTGTTTTGTTATCCAATGATGATGGAAGTGAAACTGCAACCACAAAAATTGCTATTGTAAATTAGATGGCAATAATAACTACAAAAGCAATTGTTTTTAGCACCATAAAGTATGGTGATACTAGTTTAATTGTAAAATGCTTTACACAAAAAGAAGGTGTAAAATCATACATGCTAAGAGGTGTGTTGAAATCTAAAAAAGGAAAGTTAAAAGCAGCCTATTTTCAGCCACTTACGCAATTAGAGCTTGTCGCTAGTCATACAAATAGAGACACACTGAATAGTATACGAGAAGTAAAGGTAAGTTATCCTTATACTACTATTCATAATTCAGTAATAAAGCAGAGTATCGTTTTGTTTTTATCAGAGATTTTAAATAGTATTATACAAGAGGAAGAGCAAAATGACATGCTGTTTAATTATTTAGAAACTTCGTTTGTTTGGTTAGATACACATAGTTCTATTGCTAATTTTCACTTGCTTTTTTTATTGAATTTAACTCGTTATTTAGGGTTTTATCCAGATGTTTCAGAACAAGAAAAACTAGGTTTTAATTTACTAGAAGGAAGTTTTACATCAACAATACATGATAAATCAATAATAATAGGAGAGCAATTAAACTTATTTAAAAAGCTATTAGGCATACATTTTGATGCCATACATACAATCTCTTTTCAGGGTAAGGAAAGACAGGTAATACTTAGAACCATAATTCGATATTTTGAACTACATTTGGAAGGTTTTAGAAAACCAAAATCTTTAGATGTTTTAGAAACAGTGTTTAGTTAGATCATGAGGTATATAATTTTATTTTTTTTATTAATTTCTTCAACTCTTTTTTCTCAAAAAATTACAGTTTTTGATGCTGCAACAGGAAAGGTAATTGAAGCAGTTGCTTTGTATAATGAAAGCAAAAAATCTTCAGCTGTTACAGATGAAAACGGGTTTGTTGATATTTCTACATTTTCTAATGAAACTATTTATTTTTCGCATGTTTCTTATGCAGAATTATCGTTGAAAAAGGCAACTATAATCTTAAATAATAACATCGTATATCTTTCAAAAGAGTCAGAACAATTGGATGAAGTCGTTGTTTCTGTTTTTAGAAATGAAGCAAAAAAAAATAGAATAGCAGAACAAATTGAAGTTATTAAAGCAAAAGAAATACAAAAAATAGCCGCTCAAACTTCCGCAGATATTTTAGCTACGATTCCTGGTATTAAAGTTCAAAAATCTCAATCTGGAGGAGGAAGCCCTGTATTAAGAGGAATGGAAAGTAATCGAGTTTTATTAGTAGTAGATGGAGTTCGAATGAATAATGCAATTTATCGAAAAGGACATTTACAAAACTCTATTACCATAGCTCCGAATATGTTAGATAAAACAGAAGTTGTATTTGGACCTACTTCTGTTACCTACGGTTCAGATGCTTTAGGGGGAGTAATACATTATTATACAAGAACTCCTAGATTATCAGACAAAAAAGAAGTAAAAACAAATTTGTTTTCACGCTTTGCAACAGTAAACAGTGAAGTAACAAATCATGCGTCTATTGAATTACGTTTTCCAAAATGGGCGAGTTTTACAAGTGTTTCTCATAGTGATTTCGGAGATTTTAAGATGGGAGAAAATCGCTCACATGGTTTTAATGATTGGGGTAAAGTTTTTTACTTTTCAGAAAATTTAAATGGAAACTACAAAGCAGACCCTACATTAAATAATGACATAAATGTACAGAGAAATACAGGATATCATCAGACAGATATTCTTCAAAAATTCTTTGTTCCTCTTTCTAAAAATACAGATTTAAAATTAAATATTCAATACTCAACATCTTCAGATATTCCTAGATTTGACCGACTAACTGAATTGAAAGATGAATTAGATACATCGTCTCTTAAGTTTGCTGAATGGTATTACGGGCCTCAAAACAGGTTGTTGATTTCTTCGCAATTAGCAATTCAACCTAAGAAAAAATGGTTAGAAAAAGGAGTAATAACATTCGCATACCAGAATATTCAAGAAAGCAGAATTCAGCGAAAATTTGGAAGTTTAGAACGGTCTTATAGAGAAGAAGAAGTAGATGTTTTTAGTGTAAATGGAGATTTTTCTATTCCGTTGGCTAAAAAAAGAAATTTAGGGTATGGTTTTGAAGTTGCTTATAATGATGTAGCTTCTAATTCTTTTGGTAAAGAGTTGAATATTGTTAACGGTAATATTAATGGGTTTTCAAATGATTTTGCTGTTCAATCTCGTTATCCAGATGGGGGAAGTAGTTATTTAAGTTCAGCTTTATATTTTGATTATAGACAAGATATTTCTCAAAGATCAACATTAAATACTGGTATTCGTTTAACAAATACGCATTTGGAAGCAAAATGGATTGATGAAACATTTATAACCTTACCTAATTCAGATATTAGTTTAAACAATACTGCTTTAACTGCTACTGTAGGTTATGTGTATAAACCGGTTAAAGGATTACAATTAAATGCTGTTCTTTCATCAGGTTTTCGTGCACCAAATATAGATGATGTTGGGAAAATTAGAGAAAAAAACGGTAGGTTAACAATTCCGAATATAGATTTAAGACCAGAACATGCTTATAGCGCAGAAATAGGACTTCAAAAATATTTAAATAAAAGAAGGTTTAAGATTGGAGCAAACATATATTATACATTGTTAAATAATTACATATATAGAGATGTTTTTATGGGAGAAGGAGGTCTTCAAATTGATTATGATGGAGAAACCTTTGATAGTGCAAATGATGTTGTTTTAGCTAATGTAAATAGAGGTACAGCATATGTTACAGGGTTTACATTTAATTATCAAGGAAAGCTTCATAAGAATTGGACAACTTCAGGATCTTTAACATATACAAAAGGGAAAACCTTTGACACTAAAGAACCAATGTCTTCAATTCCTCCTCTTTTTGGAAATATTGATGTTAATTATACACTTAAGAAATTAGAAGCAGGAGTTAATTTTCGATTTAATGCTAAAAAGGATATTGAGGATTTTAATATAGATGAAGGGATAGATAACCATGAATATACACCCTTAGTTGATGTAAGCGCAACAGAAGATATAAATAGATATTATGGTTCGCCAAGTTGGGCTAGATTGGATATCTTTTCAAGATATAACCTTAATAAAAATGTTACATTACAAGGAAGATTAGATAATATTTTTGATAAACACTATAGAGAGTTTGCTTCAGGGGTTTCTGCTCCTGGTAGAAATTTTTCACTTAGTTTAATTGCTAATTTTTAACTTAATATTCAAAGAAAACAATCTAATTCAAAAGAAGGTTCTTTTTATTGTAGATATAAGTTAATAAGTAGTAGTAATATTAATTTTGAGAGGTAGCATATCATAAAAACAAACCGCTTTCTATTTTAGGTAAAAACATATATATTTACATCTGTAATACTTAAATTTAAGATGATGAAAACTAAAATACTAATTTTAATAACACATCTTTTTTACCTGTCTGTTCTAGGACAAAATGACCTTTCAATTCCTACAATTGAATCTATTAATTATAGAGAAATCCATAAATATGGAGAAAAAAAACTTGTTGTATTTATAAAGTTTAATAAATGTGAAGCTTGTTATAAAATAACAGATGAAAGATTGGAAGTTTATAATGATAAAGGTAAACCAACAGGTTATAGTGCAAGTTTACAAGAGTTTTCTTCAAATTTATTAGTGTATTCTATTCAGAGAGAGCTGTATAGAGAATCAATAAATTTAATTTTTACTTATAGGGTTAATCAGATTGAAAAAAAATTAGAATTCCCCATTTATAAAACAATTCCAAAATTAGATGAAGAGGTTAAAGCGAATGTTGTTTTATCACTCGTAGAAAAATATGACGATTATATAGAGGCACAATTTTATATCAATGGAATACAACAATCAGCTATTGAGAAAATTATATTCAATAAGAATAATCTTTCTGTAAATAAACAATTTAAAATAATTAAGAGAAAAGGGGATGATTTTTTTATCATTAGAATAAATGATAAAAATGTAGTTCATAAATTTACTATTAATAATGAAATTACTTTGAAGGTTAAACCCTTAGGGTATGTTTATAGTAATGAATCTAATAAAACATTAATAGTTAAAGGGAACTCATTAAAAATAGATAAAATAGAACTTAAAAACACGCTCACAAATAGTAATTATATTGAATATAAAGGAGATATTTTTGAAGTAAATAATGGGTATAATTATATTAAAATTAAAACTAGTAATAATACGGTACCAATTATAAAATTAACGAATCAAAAAAGAGAGCAAATATCATTTAACCCTAAAATAATAGATAATACTTCAACAGATAATATTTTTATTTATCGATTTAAATTAGGTGATGATTGTTGTGCTGAGAGTGGTGCTTATAAATTATTTGTGATTTTAAGTGAAAATGGAGTAACTAGGAAAAAAGAAATTTTAATTAAAAAAGAAACACAAAACTATGTTACCAAACTTACTTATGATAATAGGTTTGATAAAATACTATTAACAATTAAAACAATCAACCCTTTAGATATAGGAGTTGAACCAGTAGCATCAATAAATGACTCTATATTTTCTTCTACAATAGGGAAAATGAAAACAAATGGGCTTAAGGAATTTAGGTTTAATTCTATACAGTTAGACGACGAAAGGTTGTATCCAAATACTTCAAATACTATTTATTTTAATTTAGATAAAGACCCAGAATCTGATTTTAATTTTGAATTTTATTTTTTAACTGAAAAAAAAATAGAAGAAATTGTTAATGAAGCTATTAAGTTAACAGATAATAAGTTCTCAAACGCTAGCGTTAAAAAACGAAAAAAAATTATAAAAAAAATTAAAGAAGATAAAATAAGTCGAACAAATTTCACCGAAAATTTAAAAGCTTCTTTAGAAATTTATCTTGGTCAAGATAAAAAAACACAAGATTTTTTAAAGCAACAGAAAATAAGTGATGCTCAAGCTATGGCTGTTTTAGAATCTATTATTGTTGCAATTGACACGAAACCTAAAAAAGGTGGTTTTTGGAATAGTGGGTTTGGAAAAGTTATTACTAGTGTAGTAGATGTTTTACCTAAAGCCCTTCCTGTTATTTTAGCTTTATAAACGATTCTAATTTTTTTAATTAAACATTTAGTATGAAAACTAAATAATGGATATAAAAAAGCCTCAACAAATATTGTTGAGGCTTTTTATTTGTACTCGAGATGGGAGTACCTTATATTTTAAACGTGTTTAAATTCTTTTGAATACACTTTATTAGTGTTAATGGGATTTGTTAAATAAGTTTAAATTTGTTTTATTGAGTTTGTATAAAAATAATTACCCCTTATTTTTCCCCTTTTTAATTAGCTTGTGTATATTTGTCTATGTATGCAAGTTTCATTTAGTTTAAGAAAAGACAAGAAAGATAAAGAAGGATTGATGCCCGTTCGAATGCATATTACATTTGGAGGGAAAACAATTCGTAAAGTAGTTAAAGGGGTAAAATCCTCTTTAAAGCACTGGAAAGAAAGAGAACAACGAATTAAATTTCCTCTTAAAAGTGAGAGTTATAATTATCATATAGAATATAATGAAATTATAGATGATTATGAGAAAAGAGTAAAAAGTATCTTCAGGTATATACTTTTAAATAAAATTAAACCAACAAAAGAATATATTACAGAAAAATTTGAAAAAGGTGTTGAAGTTGAATTAACTCATGAGTTTTTCAACTGTTACCACGAATTTTTAGAAAAGGATAAAAATCAAAAAGCAGAAAGAACTATTAAGGGGTACGTTACCGTACATAATTTTATTAAAGAGTTTGAAAAAGAAACAAATTATGAGATACGATTCGAAACTATTACCCTTGATTTCTTTGAACAACTTAGAGATTATTCATTTGAAGAAAAAAAAATAGCTAGTAATTATTTTTCAAAAATTATAGCGATTATAAAAACTTTCATGACCTGGTCCTTAGAAAGAGATTATCATATAAATTTAGATTATAAGAAGTTTAAGAGTAGTGAACATCAAGTTGAAGTTATTTATTTAACTATGGAAGAGTTGCTTAGATTATATAATTATAAATATGATACGAAGAGATTAGAACATGTAAAAGATGTGTATTGTTTTGGTGCTTTTTCAGGGCTTAGATATAGTGATATAGCACAATTAAGAACATCAAATGTGTATGATGACTACTTGAAGCTTACTATTGTAAAAACAAAGCAAATAGACCATAAAATACCTCTTAATAAGTTTTCTAAAGAAATTATAGAAAAATACAGAGATACTATTTATGAGCCTTTACCAGTAATTTCTAATCAAAAATTTAATAAATATTTAAAAGAGTGTTGTGAATTAGCAGAAATTAACACACCTACAACCATTACTAGGTATATAGGAAACAAGAGGATCGATAAAACAGTTCCTAAGTTTCAACTTATTACTTCTCATACCGCACGTAAAACATTTGTTACTAATTCTCTTATCCTGGGAATGAAAGAAATGGTAGTTAGAAATATTACTGGACATAAAAAAGAAGAAAGCTTTAGAAGGTATGTGCTAGTTGCAGAAAGCTTCAAAAAGCAAGAAATGGACAATACTTGGGATAAAATTTCAGAAAACAAGAAAGAATAATTTTTAATTGGTTCGTTTTTGGTGTATATTTGCATCTATATAAATAAAAGAAATTATGGCGAGACAAAGCATTTCATTAACACACCCAAATGACGAATGGTTAAAATCACAAGTTGTAACTAAAGAGTATAGTAGCAAAAGTGAATTAATAAATGACTTAATAAGACAAGCTAGAAATCAACAACAACGAGTTGATTGGTTAAGACTGAAACTTGAAAAAGGAGAGCAAAGTGGTTTTACAAGTAGTACAAAAGAAGAAATTTTAGCTAAGGCTAAAAAAAGTTTAAAATGAAATATAGAATAAGTAGAGAAGCAGAAGAGGATTTAATAAGAATTTATCGCTATGGATTTAAAATGTTTGGAGAAGTACAAGCAGATAAATATTATAATAATTTTTTTGATTGCTTTGAACGGATAGCTAACGATCCTTTTTTATTCCCTATAGCAAATCATATTAGACATGGTTACAGGTCGTGTGTTTCTGGTTCTGATACTATTTATTTTAAAATAAATAATGAAGCTGTAGATATAATTGCAATTGTCGGGCAGCAAGATTTTTAATAAATAATTAAGTACTGTATGGATTTGATTGATAAATATAATTCAATGTATTACAGGTTTTTGGATAAAAATAATATTGATTTGAAAACTGTTTTCTATTCTTCTTATTATAATGAGGGTTCATATTATTATTCTAATAAAGAAAGTTTTGATTATTTGTTGTTAAGTGTATTTGATACGGGGTTTAAGAAAAAGTTATATAAAAAAGAATCTTTTATTGAGTATGTACAGAAGTATGAAGATTATGGTTTTGATTTAATTTGCAAACTTGAAGAAGAGTTAGTTAAATTCATTCAAGAAAAAGTGGATATGTTTTTTTTAGTGAAGCGTTTTCATTTTATAGGAAGGCATGATTTTTATAGTGACTATATTCCATTTGAAGACATAGAAGATTTTCACATATTTATAATAAAATCAATTTCAGAAAACATTGACTTTTCTCCTTATGATATTGGATATTCTGATAAGGATGATTATTATTTAATTAAGCAGTATTATAGAAAGGTTGTAATAAAAATTAGAGAAAAAAATTATAAGTCTGATAAGAGCTTACTAAGTAAAGAATTAAATAGACTAAAAATTGAGAAAATTGATCACGAAATCAATCATGATAAGTTGGCTGTTGATTTTTTAGATTTTTGTATAGGTCATTTGGAATCTATATATCAATCTTCAATTTCTCCTTTTAGCAATAAGGAAATAGATATTGAAAAGTTAATAGAACTAAAAAAAACATTAAGAAAAGAGGAGCTTGAAGAGTATTTTATAGATTTTATAAAATCATCGAATTATGGTAATCGTAATGAAATAGATTTTTTTCTCAAAGAAGAGAAAAAAATGAGTTCATTAGAAAAAATAAAATACACTTTAAATCATAGAGAAAGAATAAAAGAAACTGCAGGTTTGTATTTAGAGGTTAGTAATTTTATTGAGAGGTTAATTGACAATAAAAAGCACGAAGTAATAAGAGGAAGTGAGTGTTCTATAAGTAGTGTAATTGATAATGAATTTGATAAAGCTGCTCAAATATGTGTTCATTATGATAATAATTTAAGTTGGGTATTAAGTAATGCTGTTTTATTAATACATAATAAGTATTCTTTATCTAAACCAGGAATCAAAATTTCTAAATCAAACGAAGATTTACTAATGTTACTACCATTGATAGTTGATTTTCGTAAGTGGAAGGAAATTATATCTGGACTTTTTTCACAAATAGATACAATCGAAGAAAAGGAAATATTAAAGAATAAATTAATAGGTTTATTACTAGAATTGTCAGAACAATTCAAAGAAAGTCTTTTTGATCTTTATAGAATAGTAATTAATGCTGAGAACCTTGATGATTATCCAAAAGACAAAAACTTTCAAACAAAATTAACTTCTTTTTATGATTATGGTTTTGAAGAAAAAATTGAGATTAACGATTACATGAACTTTCTAACTTCAAGTACCTTCAATTATCCAAAACTTCAATTATCATCACAATATAGACAGTCTCAAATTTTAGATATTCTTACTTCATTTAAAGAAAACACGTTATTTAAAAAAGGTTCATTGTATAAGAATATAGATTTTTATGATTTTATTTATTACTACACTACATCTAATCAAAAATCAAATTCAGACTTGAAATATAAAAAAGAAAAAATAGATAATAACTTTTCTAAAGAAAATAGACTTGAACTTCTGAGTTTATTAAAATATTTGGATAATAAAGGTCTAATTAAAGTAACAAAGAGATCACTGGGAGAGGTTATCCAGTCATATTATTCAAAAGATAAAAATGGAGAAACTACTGTCTGGACTAGTTATTCAGATTCAAAAAATAAGCTAGAAGAAAAATATGAAAGGTATTTAAATAACTTAATTGACCAATTAAAAAAATAATAGTATTCCTCACCCTCCTTCATTGCTGTAAACCTTTTGACCATTTATTTGGTCAACTAAAATTTAAAGCTATTTAAACTGACTTTTGAAGTAATTAAACTTTAAAATAGTTAAAGATGGCAAATGTATTATTCTACACACACACTAAAGAAGACTTAGTTAGAGCTGTTCGTTTAGTAATGAATGAAATTAGACAAACCGAGTTAATTGACACCATTATTCCAGAAGGGGATGAAAAACTATCTCAAAAGGTAGCCTCTAAATTTTTAGGTATCAGCGTTCCTACAATCATTGATTGGCGCAAATCAGGGAAAATACCGCGTGACGCATATATGCGAATAGGTAGACCTGTTTTTTATTCTAAAAAGAAACTTATTGAGATTGAACGAGGAAGAAGAAATAAAAAACAAGCTAAAGGTTAAATCATTTATAAATGAATCAAATTAAAAATAGGATTCGGAAAGATTTCACACTAATTCCTAATGATTTAATCGAAGATAGTAGTATTAGTGATAGAGGGCGTTTTCTATTTATTTATCTAGCTTCTAAATCAGATGACTGGACATTTTATAATAAACAATTATGTAAAGCTTTAGCGTATGGAGAAGATACATTAAGAAAATATATAACTGAATTGGAAAATAAAGGATGGATTACTCGATATACAAAAATGAGGGAGCAAGGAAAATTCACTTCAAATATTTATGTGATACATGAAAGCCCTCAGATTAACATTTTAGACACTATTTCATCGAATAGGAAAAATACCAACACGGAAAAACCCGTGTCGGAAAAAAACCGACACGGTATTTCTCCTAGACATACCAATACTAACAATAAACAAAAAGAAATTAAAAACAAAAAAGAATTTAATAAAAGAGAAAAAACAAAAAATTCATTAAATCTAAATCCAAGAAAAGAATGAGAATAGGTCAAAGGTTAAAACAGCAATTCGGAATGGAAACTGAAGCGGAAAGAAAAAAAAGAGTTGCGCGAGAAAAAAAGAAAATAGAAAAAAGTCATTCCTATTTTAAAAAAATATCTCAAGTCAAAGAACAAAATACGATTTCAAGTATTCCAACTGAAGCTCTAAAAACTTTGATCTGGAAAGAAAGTAAAAACTACTTTAAAAAACGAGGAAGAGTATTTCAAGTAGATAACGATAATAAAGATTTTTTACATCTAATCTCTCTCTATTTTTCAAATAATCCAGAGTTCGAAAATGAATATGGTGGCGAATTAAGGAAAGGATTATTTATTCATGGAAGTTGTGGAACAGGGAAATCTACCATCTTCGATGTTATACAAATCATTAGTAAAAAATATAAACTTCCTTATCTGTGGTTCAAAAATGTTTCTGTTCACAAAGTAATTACTGATTACAATTTAGAAGGAGAATACGTTGTAAAAAAACATAGCAAAGGTAAGGTTCATTTTGATGATTTAGGAGCTGAAAAATTAGCTAATAGTTGGGGTGTAAAAGAAAAGCTAATGACTAGAATTTCTGAATTACGATATAACGAGTTTAAAGCCAAAGGAACGAAAACTTTTATCACATCAAATCTAACTATAAAAGAGATACAAAAGGAATATGGAGAAAGAGTATATAGTCGATTTTTTGAGATGTTCAATTTTTTAGAACTCAGTGGAAATGATCGGAGATTTTAGGTGTAACGTAGTTAGAGCGAGGCGAACTTGGACAGAGTCCAATTTTTTCGCCTCGCCCTACGGGGTTAATTAGTGTTTTTCCCTTTATTTAAAAGGCTTTCAGAGAGTTTTAGGTTTTTATATTGTTATGCAATAAAATATGCACAATTATATGTAGGGCTTATTAAACAAGGTAATTAATGAATAAAACAATGCATAATGAGTAAAAAATCAAAATATAAAACAATTAGAGTTTATGAAACTTCATTTGATAAAATGAATGATTTATGTATTAAATATTCATTGAACAAAACAGAATTAATTGAATCACTTTTAACCTTTTTTGAGAAGACAAAAATAGACCCGAGAGATACTACAGATACAAGTGCTGAAGTTAAAAAAATGAAGAATCAATTAATCTCTTTTATAAGAACTCAAGAGAAGGAAATGTTAGTGCCTTTGATCAAAAAACAAGATTTACTTATTGAAAAATTCATGCTCTTAATTAAAGATGATTTAGTAGATAAAAAATACTTGATAAGTGCATTAACTGAAACTGCAAAACAGATTGTAAATAAGGTTCAAACATGATCATTAAAATTCAAACTTCAGAAAAAAGTAATGGGAATAAAGGTAATTCTAGAGCTTTAGTTACTTATTTAGAAAAAGAAGATATCGAAAAAGAGAAAGAATCATTAAGCAAGAATGAATTGCCAGCTCCAAGAAAAGGTTTTTTTAATCACGAAAAGGAAAACCTAAATAAAATAGAAGTAATTAATTCAATAAATAATAACAAAAAAGGATTAGGGAGAGATGATGCTAAATTTTATTCGATTACAATTTCTCCGAGTGAAAAAGAACAAAAACATCTAATTAAACAAGTAACAAAAAAAGAGTTAAGCAATATTAAAAGTTTAGATCCTAAAGAATTAAAAGAGTATGAAAAATTACTACAAGATTATACTAGAAAAACGATGAATGAATATGCTAAAAACTTCAATAGAAAAGGTCTTGATAATGGTAATCAACTTTTATATGCTGGAAAGATTGAACATACTCGAGAATATAAAGGAACAGATTCTAAAGTTAAAAATGGATTAAAAAAATCAGGAGATAAAAAAGAAGGCTTTCAAACACATATTCATGTAATTGTATCAAGGAAGGATCATGAAATGAAATATAAGTTAAGTCCACTAGCTAAAGAGAAAGGAAAAAATAATAATAGCCAATTAAATGGAAGAAAAGTGCAAAGGGGGTTTGATAGAAATTTAATGAATATAAAATCAGAGAAGTTATTTGATTCACAATTTCAATACAAAAGAGATCTAAAAGAAAAAGTAGAATATCGAATTGAAGCTTCAAAACAGACTTTAAAAACTAAACAAATAGAACTAGAAAAAGACACAAACAAGAAACAAGAACTGGAAGAAGAATTAATTAATGATTATGACAAGAGAAATAATTATACAGAGAAAGATAAAGAATTAACTAAAGAAAATTTAAAACTATTAGAACAACAAAAAGAAGCCGAAAAAGGCAAAGAGAATGATAATGAAATGGAATTAGATTTTTAATTAAAAACTACAATAATATTATGGAAACAATATTTTCAAACTTAACCAAAGACATTTTTACAGGAGGTGCAATTTTAGGTATCGTGCAACTATTTTTACTCTTAAGAAAGTACGCAGATTTAGATTTTTTAAAAAGCGCTGGAGTATCATTAGTTATTGTATTTACTTCTTTTAGAGGTTATCTACTAATTGTTTATTTCTTATTAGGAATCTATTTAATTGTTATGCTATTCTATAGTATTTATAAAAAAATGACTGCTTCAAAGGTCAAAGAAAAACCCAAAATACTCCCTAGAACATCAGACGAAACTATTTATTTAGAGAGTAACAAAGGAACTATAACAGTAGAAAACGTATACAGATCTACTGTTATTGTAGGAGGGGCCGGTGCTGGTAAGAGTAAAAGTTTATTTTATCCATACATACAACAGTTTTTAAAAAATGGTTATACAGGCATTCTCTATGATTTTAAAGGCGAACTTTCAGAACTAGCGCATTATTATAAAAGAGAAGGTGTAAACTTCAAAATTTTAAGTTTCAAGGATTATACTATTTCAACAAGAGTAAACCCTTTAGATCCTAAATATGTTACAAAACAAGCTATTGCGCAAGAACTAGCAACAGTTCTAATTAATAATTTACTTCCAGAAAGTATAAAATCAAAAGATTATTGGACACGCTCTAGCATTTCTATTTTAGCAGCTGCTATTTGGTATTTAAGAAAAACGGAATACTCAACACTTCCTCATTTAATAGCCATGATTTTAGAGTTTCCTTCAGGTGTATTAATTGAATTACTTTCTAAAGATAAAGAAACTGCCGGTATGATTGCTTCTTTAAAAGAAGCGCACGATTTAAAAGCAGAAAAACAAGTATCTGGAGTTATTGGAACACTTAAAAACTCATTAGCTCAACTAAATATACCTGAGATTTTTTATTTGTTATCTAAAGATGAAACTAGCTTAGATGTAAACAATCCCAACAACCCAACATTTCTTTGTTTAGGTAATGATAGTTCTTTAGCTGAAACTTTTGCGCCTGTTATTTCATTAATTATAACTGCTTCAGCAAGGTTAATGAATCAGCCTAATAAGTTAAAAAGTGCTATTATTTTAGATGAATTTCCTACCGTATACCTACCAAATTTTGAACAAATACCAGCAACGGGAAGAGCTAATCTCGTATCTATTGTTGCTGGAATTCAAGATATTTCTCAAATGATCGATCGGTATGGAAAGGATAAATCTCAAGTATTAATTTCAAATTTAGGAAATCAATTTTTTGGTAGAACTGTAAATGAGCAAACAATAAAAATGGTTATCAATCTTTTTGGTAAACAAGATGTTAAATATAAATCTTCGAGTAATTCTGTTAGTAATAGTAAACATGGAGGATCTGAATCTGAAAGCATATCAGAAAGCTACCAACTTAGAGATCGTGTAAAAGTATCAGATATAATAAATGCTCGCCCTGGTCAATTTTGGGGAGTAGTTGCACAAGGAAGTCAAAAAGAAATTTTAGGCGCACAACTACATCAAGTTGAAAGTAACTATAAACCTTTTAAAAAACGAACTACCGAAGACCCTAGAACTGTTTTCAATCAAATTTACAAAGACATTGGTTTTTTAATTAAGGAGAGTCCTACCCCTGCTAACAATAGTGATGAAATCATTATTGACATAAACTAAAAAAGGGAAAAAACAGCAACAAAAAAACACTCTTAAAACCCTTTAAAAACAAAGGGTACAAGCTTAAAAAGCGGTATCTTAATATAGTAAATAAACATAAATAATCACATCTCATGAATACACGTTTTTTAAAAGTAGTTGAACTTATTAGTGAAAACAATAAAGAATTATTAACCATGTTTTGCCCTTGCTATAGTATAGAAACTCCTTTAACAATACAAGAAATAAAAACAAGAGTTAAAAGTAATTTATTAGCTAATGTCAATAAAAAAGAAGTTGTAGTAAGAAAATACTACGAGATTATTACGATGTATCATTCAAGAAGCTATTACAATGCTTTAATTCTTGCTTATGATTTTTTTGAACAAATAGGTATAACTCCTGAAAAAGTAGATCTAATCACAAACGAAATAGAACAAGACTTGTATAAATTAAAATATAAAGAAGCATAATTCTCACACATACAGGATTGAACCTCACTTATAAGGGGTTCACCCTCACTAATGAAAATATTTATTCACAAATAAAACCTAAGAGCCGATGAATTAAACCCCTAGTTAAACAAAAGAAGGCAGCTACAAGGTAGCCACCTTCAACATTAAGAAATGCTATAAGGATGGTAACTCGTACTTACCATCCTTATAAACAAAGTTAACATTTAAATACATTAAGAAAATGCACAAAAAACAATTCAAAATTTTATTGGTATTGTTACTTATAATTTACATACCAACAAACGCACAGAGTAAAAAACATGTTACTGGATTACTTGGCTATTCTGATGATGGTTTTGCAACACTAGCTAGTTTTGCTTTCTCCACTTCAGATACAAAATATGATTTTTTTGAAGCTAGTATATACAGCGCTTATTTAACAGAAAGAAAAACAGCATACAATATTCCCGTAACTATTCACAGTTTAAATCTTGGATATTTTAAAAAGCTAGATTTTTTATCCTTCAAAAGAGATTTCATCCTTTTTCATGGTGGTTTAGGCGGCATTATTGGTACAGAAAGTATTAATAATAATTCCAATGAATTGCCTAACGGAGCTCTCATTACTTCTAATGATGGTGTAATATATGGCGGTTTTGCAGCTTTACAAGGTGATTTGTTTTTAAACGATAAACTTCGTTTTATTACTCGTTACAAACATTTCTATCATGCAAATAGTGATATAAATAAATCTAAATTCTTTATAGGAGCTGGCTTAAAATTTCTAATCTTTTAAAAATAGAACAATGAAAAAAATAATATATACATTTTTAGTTTTAATTACTTTTTGCGCTTGTGATACAGAACTAGAAGTTGCAGTAAAAGATAGTTTTGATTTTTCAATAGAATCAGATCAAAAAACTGTGAATTTTATTTCTGAAGAAATTAAAACAACTATTACCATTGAACCTGAAAGAAAGGTTACCGGGACTAAATATTTTTTTAGTTATAAAGTTGAAAATGGAGAAGGCTTTTATAAATTAGGAAATACAATTTTAACTCCAGAACTAGAATATGAGGTTGAAAACTTAAACTTCGACTTACTATACATTGGAGAAGATATTGACATTCATAAAACAAATATCACCATTAGAAATAATAGTGACTTAGTTAATGAACATTCAATAAACTATAAAATAGTCGATTTAAACGACTTTAGAGTAAACATTGTAAGATTGAGTGACGAAGAAATTTTCTTTAGACAGCAAGCCAATTTTGAACTAGAAATAGAAAAAATAGTTAATGAACTTACGCAAAGTTTAAATTATGAATTAGAGTTTATAAACAGTTCTTTAAATGGACGATTATTATTTAATGATAATCAATTTTTGACAGGTCAAAAATTAACAAATCTGTCTGAAGAAAAATTATCATTTATTTTCTGGGCTGAAGAAATAGGAAATTTAGAATTAGATTTTTTAGTTAAAGCTTCAAATGGAAAAGAGAAACAGATAAAAGTTACTTTTCTTATTAAAGAAAATGATTTTTCATTTAATATTATATTTAATAATGATAAGGCTTTTGCAAATGATCTTACAGGTTTTAATTTTACTTTAGATGTTACAGGTGTGCCAAGCACTCAATATTATTTGTCTGCTTCTGGTCCAAAAGGTGAAATTCGATTAAATGGACTTGCAACTAATACAACTACAGAAATACCAATACAACAAGATAGATTATCTTTTGAATACAGAGGGTTAGAAATTTCTAAAGAGCCTATTGTTTTTAAACTTAGAGATGATTTTGGAAAAGTAAAAACTAAAGTTGTTGACTTTGAATCTTTACCTACTAACTTCGATATTATTCCATCCTCAACTTCTATTAATCAATTTTATATGTTCGATATGAGTTTCAATGTGAATATAATTCCACCTAATGTACAAAATCAATTTTTAAAATATAAAGTTTACTACACTTCTGAAAATTTAGGTGATACAAGTCTTAAAGAAACTATAACAAATGTTTCAGTTCAACCAGGACAATTAATGGATTTACAAAATCTTAGAACTGCAAGATTTGGATTAAGTCAATTAGGTACTAGATCTATCCGATCAGGTTCTATAACATTAGTTTTTGTCGACTCAAATGGAGTTGAAGAAAAAATAACTATAGATATTAATTGGAATAATTAATTAACAAAGCTCGAGGAAAATTCCTCGAGCTTGTTTTAAAACAAAATTATGTTTGAAGATAAATTGATTAAACAACTTACAGGAATTACTATCGTAATTTTTAGTATTATCTTTTATGTGTTAGGTTTACTAGTTATTTAGACTTAGGTTTATAGATCTTTATGAAACTTTTTAAATATATCAATCAATTTTTTATGTTTCATTGTATGAATCCCTAACTCCTCATGTTTGTAAAAAATGTCATTTGGTCCAAAAATCATATAGTCTTTTTCATTTTCGTTTAAATCATTAAATTCTTTATTCAATCTATTTAAGCTCTTTAGAACATAATTATGGAATTCAACAATAAAATCTTCTTTTGTTATAAAGTTTATTTCTCCTTTATCTAATCCAAGTAAAAAATGTGACTTATCTGAAATTAAATCTTTAACAACATGTATGCTATTTAAATGGATACCACAGTCTTTTATTTGAGATTTAAATTTTAATCCTGTTATTTCATTTACTTTATCATAAACTTCAAATTTTGTCGGTTTGCTGTACATATATTTTACTTATCGGTTAATTAAACTTTAATAAAATCAATCTCTCATAAAATTTCAATAAAAAAACAGTTCTATTTTTTATTGAAACTTTACTACTCCAAAATAATGTTTTATATAAAATATTATTATTAATTTCTATTCTAATTTTATTAACTACCTATGTATTTCATCATTTACTTTTGTAATTGACATCTTAGCCCCTCTCATTTCGTTAAAATTATCATCAAACTTATTCTTAATTTAAAACAAAAGGTCAATAGTTTCACCTATCGACCTTTATAATCCAATCTATAAACATATAGAAATGGAGTTCAAATTTATTTCTGCGTTAAAGGTATAAAAAATAAAACCCACTCAAAAGATTGAGTGGGAAAATTGCTATGAAAAAGAAAAAGTCTCCAAACGTCTTTGGAGATGTTCAAATATAGTGATTCTTGTTTATCTTTTATAGAGGTAACAGCTATTTTTAAATTTATATTTTTGTAATACGATCAAAATGATCTTGGTGAATTCTTTCCATTCTATGAAAGCTTTATTAAACATCATAAGCAAAATAAATTAACAACCATCCTATTTAATATGAAAAACCTATTAAAAATAAGTGCTTTAATACTCTTTGTCATTTCATGCACTCAAAATACAAACTCCTTAAAAAATGATTATTCTAACTATTACAGAGACATATCAAAAGCTGATAGTTTGTTTTTTCTAAAAGAATATAAAAAAGTAATTACACTATTAGATCAAACTTTCAAAGAAGCAGAACCAATAAACACTTTTCGATTCAATGAATACTGTTATTATTTATTAAGTAAACATTATACAAATCAAAAGATAAATAAAAGCGAAATTGAAAATTTAATTTCTAAATATGGTTTAACTAAAGAGTCTATTTTAAAATATCCTATCCTAGATGATTACTTAAAAAAACACATTAATAATAGAGAATATGATTCTCTAAAAGAATTTTATAAAAATTCTATTAACCTCGATTTAAGAAATCGTATTTCTTCAATGGTAGAAGAAGATCAATATTACAGAACTGAATATGAAGGCTCTGATTATAAAGTTAAAATGAGAGAAGTGGGTTTAAAACATGAAAGTTTCCTAATTAATATGTTTGATCAAAATATATATCCAGGGAAAAAAGAAATAGGAAATATGTTTTACATAGATGATTATGCTGACATAGAGGTTCTTTTACTTCATACCAGAGATAGTATACGTTTAAACTATTTTTTACCCAAACTTAGAGGATTTATAAAACAAGGAAAAACAAATCCTTATATCTATGGAATGTTATTAGATCAGTATGAGCTTTATAATGATAGACCGCAGAAATATGGTACTTATAATGTCTATAAAATAACTTCTGAAGACATGAAAATATATGCTGCAAATAGAAAAAAATTAGATATTGGATTCCCTAGCATAGAGTTGGATGTTTGGAGGGATGGTTTAAGTAGTAAGTAGAGTTCTTTTATTTACCCCTGATTTCGCCCCTAAAAACAAATAAACCCTTTAAAATCAGTTGATTTAAAAGGGTTTTTGTACTCGAGATGGGAATCGAACCCATACTCTCGAAAGAACTGGATTTTGAATCCAGCGCGTCTACCAATTCCGCCACTCGAGCATTTTTTAGAGTGTGCAAATCTAATTAATTTATTTTTATATTTAAAATAAAATCATTTTAATACTCATTAAAATAATTTTACTTTTGCAGCAACAACAAAACAAAAAACACAACAAATAAATGTCTTATAATCAACTTACTCCTAAATTGTTTGCTTGCAGACAAAGCATGGAACTTGCAGAAAAAATAGCAAAAGAATATGGTGAAGAGTTAGGGAATGTGAAAATAACACCATTTAGTGATGGTGAATTTCAGCCTGCTTTTGAAGAATCTGTTCGTGGTAGACGCGTTTTTATCATAGGATCTACATTTCCTAATGCAGATAACTTAATGGAAATGTTATTAATGTTAGATGCAGCTAAACGTGCATCTGCTCGTCATATTACAGCTGTAATGCCTTACTTTGGATGGGCAAGACAAGATAGAAAAGATAAGCCAAGAGTTGCGATAGGTGCTAAATTAGTTGCAAAGTTATTAGAAGCTGCCGGGGCTACTAGAATTATGACGATGGATTTACATGCTGATCAAATTCAAGGATTTTTTGAAAAACCAGTAGATCATCTTTTCGCATCTACTATTTTTATGTCTTATATAGAAAGCTTAAAATTAGATAACATAACAGTTGCTTCTCCAGATATGGGAGGTTCAAAAAGAGCATACGCATATTCTAAGTATTTAGAAAGTGATGTGGTTATTTGTTATAAGCAACGAAAAAAGGCGAATATAATTTCTCATATGGAGCTTATAGGTGAAGTAAAAGGGAAGAATGTAATTCTGGTTGATGATATGATCGATACCGGAGGAACATTAGCCAAAGCTGCAGATTTAATGATGGAAAGAGGAGCTAAATCCGTACGTGCAATTTGTACACATCCTATACTTTCAGGAGAAGCGTATGAGAGAATAGAGAACTCTAAATTAACAGAGTTAATAGTTTCAGATACAATTCCTTTAAAAAAGGAGACTTCTAAAATAAAAGCTGTATCTTGCGCTCCTTTATTTGCTGACGTGATGCATAAGGTTCAATCTAATACATCTATCAGCGATCAATTTTTAATGTAATTTTAAATAAATAAGTAATGCAATCAATTACGATCAACGGATCTCAAAGAGAAAGCGTAGGTAAAGTTTCGACAAAAGCCTTACGTAATGCTGGAAAGGTACCTTGCGTTTTATACGGAGGAGATAAGCCTGTTCATTTTTCAGCAGAAGAAAAAGCGTTCAAGAGTTTAGTATACACTCCTAATGTATATACTGCATCGATTGAACTTGACGGTACAGCACATTCAGCTGTTTTACAAGATATTCAATTTCATCCTGTAACAGATAGAATCTTACATGTAGATTTTTATCAAATATTTGAAGATAAAGCTGTAACTATGGAAATTCCTGTAAAATTAACAGGAAGTTCTAAAGGTGTTATGGTTGGTGGTGCTTTACGTCATAACATGCGTAAATTAAAAGTGAAAGCTTTACCAGCAAATTTACCTGATTTTATTGAAGCAGATATTACTGAATTACAAATCGGTAGTAAGTTGTATGTAACAGAATTAGAGAATGAAAAGTTCACATTTTTACACCCTAAAAATGCGGTAGTTGCTCAAGTTCGTATGTCTCGTAATGCCACTAAAGAAGTAGCAGAAGAAGGAGAAGAAACTGCAGAAGCATAAAACACAATTTCTTTTTAGAAAATATCAAAGACCGACAAAATTTTGTCGGTCTTTTTCAATTCAAATAATCACAAATGAAGTTTATTATTTCTTCATTGCTTTTTTAATAATTTTTATAGCTTCATCTGCTTTTGCAAGCTCAGCCCATTTTAAAGCAGTATGTCCACCTCTTTTTGTAGATTTTGTGTTTAATTTAGCTCCGTTGTCAATTAATAATTGAACAATTTTAGCTCTATTGTAACGAGCAGCAAACATTAATGGAGTTAAACCTGTTGATGCTCTGTTTATATTTTCACCTTTTTCAATCATTAATTTTACTGCATCATAATTTCCTTCTCTAATTAATTTACAAAAGGTATTTACATCTACATATCGTAGTTCAGTATTGTTGTTGTTTGGTAATTCTTCTGTGTTTAAAGAAGCAAAAGATGTACCAATACATAATAAAGCGATAGTTAAAAAAACTTTTTTCATAATTTATATTTTAAAGAATGTTCACTTATATGACTATTTAAATTTAAAAATGTTTCACTAAAAATTAGTAATTAACGTAATAATAACATTATTAAGAATTCATTAACATTTCTGATTATCAAATGTTTATAAGTGGTAATCATAATTGAAATCAAAAAAAAACTAGATTTTATACTAAATAGTGTTAAAATTTAAAAAAAAAAGTAATAAATTGACAATGAATAATCTAAATCAAAAACCATGAGTAAAAGATTAATGTATCTTATTGGTATTTTACTTACCATTTTACTAGGAACTTACTTTAGTTGGATATTATGTTGCCCTCTATGCGAAGAGAAAAACAAGCCTATTTCCAATGAAACTGAAAGCGTAACAACAAAGGTCGCCCATAAAGACCCCACACTGTATCCTTTCAGTATTAAAGATGATAATGGAGATCTATCTCTTAAAGCAAATGATAATTTTAATTTTGAGAAGTCTAATCTTAATTTTTTAAATCCAATTTCTTCTAATTTAGATTTAGAAATTGATAAATTAAAAGAATATTTAGGATCTAAAGACAATAAGTCATTATCTATAACAGGATATTATACAGATGGAGAAAAGAATAGCTCTCTTTTAGATAATTTAGGTTTAGCTAGAGCAAATTCAGTTAAAAACTATTTTGCTAATAAAGGAATACCTTCAAAAATAATGAACATTTTTGGACAGAAGAAAAAAGAAATGATTCCAGATTCTTTAAATGTATATCATGGTCCTTTAGGTTTTACTATAACGGAATTAAAAGATAATACAGAAGAGATTGCTAAGTTAGGTGAGTATATTAAGGCAAATCCTATAGTACTTAAATTTAATACTGGAAAGTTTAATTTCAATCTAACAGAAGCAGAAAGACAGGAAATGGCGGATATAATTAAGTACTTAGATAAAGTTGATGGAGCAATGTGTTTGGTAATTGGTCATACAGATAATTCGGGTAGTTCAGAAACAAATTTAAACTTAGGTCAAAAAAGAGCTGATAAAGTAAAGAAATATCTAATAAAAAATGGAATCCCCGCAGGTAAAATTATAGCAACTTCGAAAGGAGAAACTGAGCCTATTGCAGATAATAATACAGAAGAAGGTAAGGCAGAAAATAGAAGAACAGTAATAACAATTAAATAACTAAAAAAAATAAAATTATGAATTGGTGTATAATCATACCTATTATAGTAGGTCTACTTTGTGCCTTATTAGGATATTTATTAGGTAGACTTTTTAGAAGTTCATCTGAAGAGAACAATAATGATGGTGAATTATTAGAATTAAGAAATAAAATTACAAGATTAAAAGCAGACTTAGAAGCTTGTAGAGAAAGTAAATTGTCTTTAAAAGGTGCTTTAGATGCTTGTGAAAAAAGTAAATTAGGTTTGGCTTCTGATTTAAGTTTAGCTAGAGAAGCTAATACAAATATAGGAAGTGGAAATGCTAATTTAGGAATGGCGGCTTCTTTTGCAGGAAACGATAGTGGAGATAATGAAGTATCGTTACCTTTTGATGCTGCTGCGGCGAAGGTTGCTTATGGTAAAAAAATAAAACAAGACGATTTAAAGATTGTAGAAGGTATTGGTCCGAAAATAGAAGGGCTATTTAATAATTTTGATATAAAAACATGGAAAGCCTTAAGTGAAGCTTCTCAAGAAAAGTGTCAAGAGGTTTTAAATAGTGGAGGAGAACGTTACAGAATACATAATCCAGGAACTTGGCCAGAACAAGCTAAGTTAGCTTATGAAGGAAAATGGAAAGAGCTAGTAAAGTGGCAAGATGAGTTAGATGGAGGTAAAGCATAAATAAAAAAAGCTCGGCAATTAGCCGAGCTTTTTCATTGAATTATATTTATTACTCAACAATCAAAGTGTATTGAGGAGTTTTGTTTAAAGGACAGAAATAAACGTATTCTCCCTTTTTTAAAGTTACGTGTTTAGAAGTTGACTTAGAGTTGTTTTTAACTAAAGATGTAACATATGCATTTTTAATATGATTAGCTTGATTTGTTTTTCCTTTAGGAGCTAAAACAAAACCAACATCTTTACCTACATTCGTATTTGCGATTTCAAAAACATAAGTTCCTTCAGTAAGAGTTAAAGATTTTTGAGTAAACTCACCTTTTGTTTGTTCTAAAGCTACTGTTTTTAAATCTTGAGCATTTACATTCATAGATACTCCAAAGACGATTACTAAAATTGCGATTAGTTTTTTCATGATTTTATATTTAAAAATTACTGTTTATATTAATTATTATGAATTTACTGTAAAGTTACCTGCTTCAACAACTGGGAAATCAATTTCGGTTTCGGCAATATGATTTACGTAATTTGTTAAAGTGTTAGAAACTACATTTAAAACGATTTCTAATAGATCACTATCATTATATCCAGCAGCTTTGGCAGCATTAATTTCTTCAGTAGAAATATTCCCTCTGTTTTTTGTGATACTTTGTGCTAATTTTAAACCAGCAGCTACTTTAGTATCTGCAGAAAGCCCTTTTCTGTTTAACTCTGTTTGTTCATCAGATAAGCCATTCATTTTTCCTATAGCAGTATGAGCAGATAAACAGTAGTTACAATTGTTTTCTTCTGCTATTGCTAAAGCTAATTGTTCTCTAAATTTATTTGAAAAATTACCACTAGCAGTTAATTCTCCTAACGATAAATAACTTTGTAATGTAGCAGGTGAGTTACCAAATACTTTAATAAGATTTGGAATGAACCCTAATTTATTTTGTACAGCATCAAATAATTCTTTTGACTTTCCTGTAGTTGTTTCTGGGTTTAATGTTTGAATTCTTGTACTCATGGTTCTGGGGTTTTTAGTTTTTTCTATTATTTAATTTTTTTTGTTCGTCGTATTCTTGGTATCCCCAACAATTCGGACATTGATAATCTTCTGATCTCATAATTCTTGGTTTTAAATTCTGATACAAAGATGCGATGAAAAGAGACTTTGAAAATTGGACAAAAGTTCTTAACACTTGTACAAAAAGGGAATTGATGAGAAAAATGAAGTTTTAAAGGATGAAAAAGAAGCGAAAACTATTAAAATAGTTTACTAAGAAGGTTATTTTCTTTTTTTGGTTTCTGCAATGATAATACCAAAATTTCCATCTATTGAAGTTTCGTTTTTTGAAGGTAAATAGGTTTTTGAGACAAACCCATCTAGATATAACGCGTTTTTACAGCCTAGGTTTTTAAAATAAGTAGCAAAATCGTAAAAGTTAATTTTGTTTTTTGACATTGCAAAGATTAAACTTCCATTAGATAAAATACCAACACCATTTCTAATGTTTAAATTTTTAGAGCCATTTCTAAACTTGTGATGAATTTTTCCGTCTATAAGTAATAATGGTCCAGATTGAGTAGCATATTCAACACCTTCAATTTTAAAATTGGTTGTTTTACAAATAACTCCTTTATTTTTGTTTGTTATATAGAAAATCCCATTTGGTTGCAAATAGAAATTACCATAACCATTTTGCAAAGTATCTATTTTAGATTTTAGAACACCTTTTTCTATAAATAAGCCTTGTGGAGACCTATCTTTTTTATACATTCCACCATTCATGGCAAATATTAGAGATTCATTTTTCGAATTAACCCATTTTTTTAAATTATTAAAATTTCTAAAAAGATCCCCTTTGTCATCTTTCCAATAAAATTTTAAATTTTGTTTGTTTAAATCAATAACGTGTGAAATAAAGGCATCATTTTCAATATTTCTATTTTGAGCAAAGGCTAAAATTCCTGTAATTCCAAGAATAAAAAATCCAAGTAGTATTGTTCTATTACCAATGTTCATTTTTTCTATTGTTATTAATTTATAACAAAGCTTATTTAGAAAGAGAATCTGTTCCTAAGTATCCATTGTTTTTATTGTAGTACCAAGCTCTGTTTTTAGGCATTTTAATTCCGTTAATAATTTCTTCTCCTGTTAATAAAATATATTCACCACTATTTTTAGTTTCTTTAAAAAACTGATAAACCTCCATAGCGTAGGTTTTAGGGTTGAAATAGAAATACCAAGTGTCTTTACCTATCTTTTGGTTATAAGTTGCTTTTAACACCAAGTATTCCTTTCCTTTGAATGTTTTTCGCGTTACTTTATCATGTATAATGGTTCCTTGATCTTTTAATTTCATAGGAAGACCGTATAAATAGGTGTAATAGTTTTTATACAAATTGGCTTTATTACAACTTAATTGATGTTTTGTTTTAATTTCTTCAGATGGATTTTCTTTGCCATTAAAAATAATTTTACAGTTATTTTTATTTAGAGCGTATTCTGTAGTGTTTTCTCCTCTAGAAGCTTTTACATAAAAAGACTCTTTAGGAATATCTATTTTAATTTCACTATTTCTATCAGTGTTTTTTGGGGTTTTCATAGTAACAAACAATGTTCCTTTAAAAGTTTCCCAATTACCATTAGGATCGTGATATTGTATTGCCTTTTCAAGGAGTTGCTTTCCTGTAAGATTTTGTGCTTGTAATTGGAAAATAAAAGAAAGAAATAAGAAGAAGATTGGTTTTTTCATAGACGAAAGATACTAAATATTGTTTTTTTACAAAAAGGTAATGAAACTCTTATTTATACTTGTTAGGTTTAGAAATACTGCAAAATAGACGTATTAAAATTAACGAATTTTTCTAATAAAAAGAATAGATTCATATACTTTATCTTCATAAAGTTATAAAGAGTGGTAAAATATAAATACAAGTAGTAATTCTTTTAAGAAAGCTGTAAACAGGGGCGTTAAAGGTGAAAGTCTTAAAAAATCAACTTGATTTTATTCCCTTTTAAACTCTAGTTTTCCCCTTTACCTATGTTTTTTTTCAAATAGATTCTTATTAAAGGTTATTTGTAGTGTTATTAGAAAATAACAGTATTTAAATTTAACTAACTACTATAAAAATCGTTATTATGATTTCTAAAAAAACATTGATTTTCATTTTTATCATCTCATCAAGCTTATCGTTAATTTCTCAGAATCAAGTATGTAACAGTTCTTCAGAATATGAAGATATTCTTATGGAATTAAACTCAATAGATAAATGCTATCACAAAGAAGAAAACGAAGAAAAAGTTGTTCTAAAAAAAAGAGAGAGTAGATACCTTAAAGTAAGAAATAGAAGTAATAATTATTATTCTAAACGAATAAAAAGTTTACGTTCTCTAAAAAGTAATAAAGATAATTCTACTAAAAAAATAAAACCAATAAGAGAAGCTTATCTAGGTGAAGTATCAGAAGAACCTGTTTTATTATTTACAAATAGAGGTGCTAATTATGAAGGGGATTTAAAAGAAGTGTTGAAAAATTATATTAGTGATAATTTGATATATCCGTCGAGTTTAAGAAAAAAAGGAGTAGAAGGTATCGTATGGAGTAGTTTTGTAATAGATATAAATGGAAATGTTAAGAAGATAGTAACTTTAGGTCCGGTAGGAGGTAAACTATTAGAAAAAGAAGCAGAAAGAGTTATTAAAACACTACCTAAATTTACTTCAGGAAAATTAGATGGAGAACGAGTTAATGTAAAACATTTAATGGCTATAAAATTTGAATTAAACGAATAATTATAGCATGTTATCATAATAAACCTACAAAGTGATTCTAAAAACTGAAATGTTACTCAACAGTTTTTACAATCACTTTGTTTCCTTAAAAAAGGTTAAGATTCTTGTTTGTTAATGTCGCTTAATAACTTCATTGTAAAATAAAAAACAGATAATCCGCCTAAAATAATGCAAATCCACATGAATAATTTTGTTTGCCAAAAAGGAAGTTTTTTGTCGGTTTTTGTTTGCTCTTCAATTTTTATAAAATTGGTAATATTAGCTTTGTTAATTACATCAGTTGTTTTAGAGATAAAATTACCTAGATCATATGATGGTTTAGGTAATGTAGTGTCAATGATTATTTTAGGTGCTTCATTTTTTTTGAAATCAGCAATTAAATAAACTGGTTTTTGTAATAATTGAACATTAGTAATATCTAAAGGAGGATTATCTTTATTCTCAATTTCAATAAAAAATTCCTTCTCATTTAAATTACTAAATGAAAAACTGTTTTTGTTTTTAGAGTTTAATTTAAATTGAGTTATATACTGTTTATAGGTTTCAATTCGTTTTTTTACTTTTCTAGTTTTCATGACAAAAACTTTTGCATTTCTTAAGTAAAATTGAGTGTTGATAGAGAACGAAATGTAATTAATAGAGGAAGAATTGTTTGATACAAAACTTAATTGTGTAATCTTCTTTTCTTTTAATTGAATGGTTTTAAATGTATAACCAGTTATTTCTTTAGGGGTTTGTTTAAAAAAAGAACTTTCATAAACTCCAACTTTAAGAATATTTATAGGTAATGAAGTTTTATCATTAAAGTTTATGCGCAAATATTTATACGTATTTAAAGGAAAAGAGAGGGTTTTTTCAACAGCTGTCTTATTTGGTGAATTAATATAGTTCAGTTTTTTATTAGCAACTAACCCAAACCAATTTGTGCGATCATCGCTTCCATATATATTATAGTTTTTTACAATAGACGTATTTGCGACTTGTAGTGTAATACGATCTTGTTTTTTACCTTCTTTATTTTCTAGTACAATAGAAGTAATAGAATCTTTAATACTTTCCTTTGAAAGAATTTCAATAGGAGAAAAGGTAGCGTATTTTTTATCTGTATTATAAATTAAAACATAAGGAATACTGTTTCCTTGATTGCTTTTAATTCTTAAAAAATTAAAATTGTCTTTAGCTGCAGATCTTACTTTTTGAGGTAAAATAATTTTATGTAATCCATCATGTTCTAATTTTTCAATAGAACCTTTGTAATTCTGACAAAGAGAATTTAAGGTAATAAAAAAGGTGATTATTAAACTATACTTCTTCATTTTTAATAGTGTTTTCTGGTGTTTCTTCTACAACTAACTTTTTAATTTTTTGATACACAAAAGAAATGATTAATATTAAAACACCAAGTAAAATAAAAGCAATTATTTTTCCTGTTTCTGAAACATTTTTAATATCATATACAAATAACTTTAAAATGGTTAAGCCTAATAAAGACAATGCAATAATTCGTAATGACTTCCATTGTTTTCTAATTCCAATAATTAAGAAAACAAAAGAGAAAAGCCCCCATAATATTGGGTACCCTATTTTTATAATTTGAGATTGAGTATTCTTAATTTTTGAAGTGATAAAATTCCTTTTCGAAAAAGAGTTTTTTTGACTTTCAGAAAAATTTTCGGCAAGTTCTGTTGCATCTACCGAATTAGAAAAATGCAATGCATGAACCATTATTTCATTACTAAATACATATACAATTGCGAAAGCGAAAACCCATGGCAGCCATTTACTTTGTTTTGTGTTTATATTAAATAGAGAGGTTGTTTTCTTAAATAATTTAATTCCAAAGTAAATTAAACAACCTAAAACAATATAATGGAAATAAAAACCATAATTTGTATTTATTCCTAACATCTTATTGTTAATTAGCTCATTTTTTGGAATGCTATGTAATGAAAGAATAAAGAATATTATTGAAGCGCAACCAATTAATAAAACTCCTTTTGTAATAGTATCTTTTTTAAGTTTTAAAGAAAGAAATAATAAAATACTAACAAAAATAAAATGATAGGTTACAGGAAAAGAAAAAGCAGAATAATCATTTTCTAAAAATTGATATGCCTGATAATTAATTTCTAAAATACCAGTTAAATAACTGATTATAATTGCAGCTATAAATGCTAGTGTTTTATAAATATTAATGTCTAAAGTGAAAAATTTAGTAGTGATACTTGGTTCTTTTTTTGCTAACCAATACGATATGAATAAAGAAACAGCAGTTATAAAACCAGAGATAAATAAAGGGTTTAAAATTATAGCAAAATCTTGTTCTAAATATGAATATCCCTTCCAGTCTTTTAAAAGACTGATTATTGTTAAAACTTGAACAATAATGGCTCCTATTTTAAATGAGCCAATTTTAGATTTTTTAGAAAGCCAAAATAAAAGAACTGCTTCTAATGCCCAGAAAATAGTGATTTGATTTCCATTAAATTGAATAGGAATTGTGAGAGTTATAAAAGTAAGTGCTAAACCAATTAAAAGATAAATAGCGTTTTTGTCTAAACCAAATTTTCGGTATAAGATACTCGCATAAACAATGTTGTAAATAGCAAGTAAAAGCGTAAACAATCCTGTAAAATTTGAACCTAAATCTTTTAAAATTGCCATCCCTATTCCAAAGAAATAAAAAGTATTTGCAATTAAAATAAAGTATTCAATAGTAGAGAATTTACCTTTGTTTCTTAGATTATTTAAAACAATAGTAATGCTAAATATGAAATAGAAAAGTGTTGCAAATAGTAATCCTCCTGAGTGAGGGAAGTCTGTTTTTTCAATTCTAGTGAAAAACCACCCAGAGAATAATAAGATGGTAAAAACAAAATCTAAAATAGTTGCAATTTTCCATTTCTTAAAAAATGAAATAGCTAATATTCCAATGTTTAAAATAGCGATGTACGTAAATAAAACAATATAGTTTCCTTCGCCGGTACTTACCATAAAAGGAGCGGCAAAACCACCAATTAAAGAAAGTATTGCTAATTCTTGACGGTTATAAGAAATAGAGACTAATGTGCTAAAAATGGTAATAATAGACATAATAGCAAATGCTACGGTTTGACTAAAAAGACCATAAGTATTAAAAGCAATATAAATCGTAAAGTAAAAAATACTAATAGCACCAGCGACTAAAACTGAACTGAAAGAAGCGTAGCTTTTCTTTAATTTATGAGCAATTCCCATAACTAAAGAGCCACATAAAATACCAATACCAACTCTAGCAGGTTCGTTAATCCAATCTTTGTCAATAGCATATTTTACAAAAAAACTAATCCCTAAAACTAAAATTAAGATTCCGATCTTGTTAATTAGGTTTTCTCCAATGAATTTTTCTAAATCAGGATTTTTTTCTTTAAAGTTTTCTAACCAAGACTTTTTAGGTGCAGATGCTTCTTGTTTTGGCGGTTTTTCATTTGATTCTTGTTCTAAGTCATTGAAAAAAGAAATATTTAAAGGAACTTTTTCTTCTAAAACTTCTTTTATTGGTTCGTTTATTTTTTCTTGATGATGAATAATCTCAGGTTCTTCAACAATTTCTGGTTGTATAGGTTCAGGTTCTTTTTCAGCAATTGGTTCTTTAACTATGTTTTCTTCTTTTTTGCTTTCTGAAGTAAAATTTTGTTTAGTAATTTCTACTTGTAAATATCTTATTCTTTCATGTAAAGTATTAATACTGTCTTCTAAACGATTGAATTTTGAGCTAATATTATTATTTATAATTATAAACCCAATAATTAGTATTAAAACAACAATTGTTTCCATAAACTATATTTTTTAACAATCAAATGTAGTTGTTTTAAATTTGAGTTAAATATGTGAGTGTATTTTTGTAGGGGTTTGACTCGTATGCGTTTATGAAGAGTAGATAGTAATAAAAAACCCAGCCAATCGGCTGGGTTTTTTATTATTATGATTCTTTAAGATCTAATTGAATACTTAAATCTTTTAGTTGTTGACTGTCTATGTTTGCAGGAGCGTCAATCATTACATCACGTCCTGAATTGTTTTTAGGAAAAGCAATGAAATCTCGAATAGTTTCTTGTCCGCCCAAAATAGATACCAATCTATCTAAACCGAAAGCTAAACCTCCATGTGGTGGTGCTCCATATTCAAAGGCATCCATTAAGAATCCGAATTGCTCTTTTGCTTCTTCTTCTGTAAAGCCTAAATGTTTAAACATAATTGCTTGTGTTTCTTTGTCGTGAATACGAATAGAACCACCACCAATTTCGTTACCATTTAATACTAAATCATACGCATTTGCTTTTACGGCACCAGGGTCTGTATCTAATAATTCAATTTGCCCAGGTTTAGGAGAAGTAAAAGGATGATGCATTGCATGATAATGACCTGTTTCTTCGTCTAATTCTAATAAAGGGAAATCGATCACCCACAACGGAGCAAATTCATCAGCTTTACGTAAACCTAAACGTTCTGCCATTTCCATACGTAAAGCACTTAATTGCGCACGTACTTTAGTTGTTTTACCAGATAAGATGCAAATTAAGTCTCCAGCTTTAGCACCGGTAATTTTAGCCCATTTAGCTAAATCTTCTTGATCGTAAAATTTGTCTACAGATGATTTAAAAGTACCATCTTCATTACATTTCACATAAACCATACCTAAAGCACCAACTTGTGGACGCCTAACCCAGTCTATTAATTTATCAATTTCTTTACGAGTATAAGAAGCTGCTCCCGGTACAGCAATACCAACTACTAGTTCAGCTTCATTAAAGACTTTAAATTCTTTATGTTGTGTAACTTCATTTAATTCTCCGAATTCCATTCCAAAACGAATGTCTGGCTTGTCATTTCCATATAAACGCATGGCGTCATCAAATAACATTCTTGGAAATTTAGCGACCTCAACACCGTTAATTTCTTTTAATAAATGACGCGTCATTCCTTCGAAAATCTCTAAAATATCTTCTTGTTCTACAAACGCCATTTCACAGTCTATTTGTGTAAACTCTGGTTGACGATCGGCACGTAAGTCTTCATCTCTAAAACACTTTACAATTTGAAAATATTTATCCATTCCACCAACCATTAACAATTGTTTGAAAGTTTGCGGACTTTGCGGTAATGCATAAAATTGCCCCGCATTCATACGAGAAGGCACTAGGAAATCACGAGCTCCTTCTGGAGTAGATTTTATTAAGTATGGAGTTTCAATATCAATAAACCCTTTGTCAGAAAGATATTTACGAACTTCCATAGATACTTTATGACGAAAAATTAAACTCTCTTTTACAGGGTTACGACGAATATCTAAATAACGATATTTCATACGGATATCTTCACCACCATCTGTTTCATCTTCAATAGTAAAAGGAGGTAGTTTTGCTTCGTTTAAAACAGTTAACTCAGAAACCAATATTTCTATATCTCCGGTTTCCATGTTTTTAGTTTTAGACTCTCGCTCTATAACCTTACCTTTTATTTGAATAACAGTTTCTCTACTTAGTTTTTTAGAAGCTTCTAATAAACCTTCAGGGCTTTCTTCATTAAACATCAATTGAGTGATTCCATATCTATCACGAATTACAACCCAAGTTAAATTACCTCTATCCTTCACTCTTTGAACCCAACCAGCCAAAGTAACTTCAGTGTTTATGTGTGATGCTCTTAATTCACCACAAGTATGTGATCTGTACATTTTTGATGTTTTTTAGAAGCGCAAATTTAATTATAAATCTTAGGATGCAAAAATTACAGTAGTTTAGTTTTATAAGAATCAGTTTTTGATTACAAAATCAAGTTTTATTTTTCATTTTTTCCTGATAAAAATAGTACTTTAGACTTCCAAAAAAATAAGACTATCTCAAAGAAACTTAATTACATCATTTTAATTATTGCAATAGCAATATTTTTATTACTCCAAATCCCTTATTTTTCTTGGGCACAATACCCTTTTCGGTTATTAGGAACTTGGTTTCATGAAATGGGACATGGGCTTACTGCAATATTTACAGGAGGAAGTTTTAGTTATTTAGAAATTTATGAAAATGGTGGAGGTGTTGCTTATTCAACAGTGACAAATAAATTTCTGCCAATAAAAATTGCGAGGGCAATTGTATCAGCAGGAGGTTTGTTTGGTCCGGCAATAGCAGGAGCTATATTAATTGCTGGTGCTAAAAAACCAAAAAGTGCAGCGATACTATTACGACTATTAACTGGTGTAATTATTCTTTCATTATTAATCTGGATTCGTTCTTCTTGGGGAGTTGTAGTACTCAGTTTTTTTGCGATTACTTTTTTGATTATTACTTTTTTAAAAAACAAGAAAATAGAAACTGCAGCTTTATTGTTTTTAGGATTGCAAGCAGTTTTTAGTACTTATCTTCAATTAAATTATTTGTTTACAAAGCAATTTGAAAGAGGTGGGAATATTCAAAATTCAGATACGCAAACAATTGCAGAAAACACATTTGGAACTTATTGGATGTGGGGAGTGGTAATTATTGTGTTAAGTATGTTTATGTTATGGAAAAGTATCCGTTTTTACTTCAAGGATTAAAATGTTTCTTGTGAATTTAACAAATTGCATGAGTTTGTAGAAAATTCTGAGTATTTCGTTTTCTGAAAAATGAATTTGTTCCTTTGTGGTAAATATTTTAAAATGACATTACAAGAATTCAAAAATAAGCTACAAAATAATCCAAGAGGAATTCAGTTTACAGATACAATTTCGGTAATCGAATCGAATTATGATTTTACACCTTCAGCATTTGAAAATGGAAAATTGAAAAACAAAAAATCAGAAAATCAAGGATCTTGTAAAGTGTTTTCTTTTGCTGTAGATCAAAAATTAAATAAAGAAGAAACCTTAGCATGCTTTGGGCAGTATTATTTTAATGATGTTTTAGAAAACCTTGAAGGTGAAGGGCATCAAAATATTAGAAATTTTATTAAAACTAGTTTTAAAGGGTTAGTTTTTGAGATAAAACCATTAAAAAGAAAGGTGTAAGTAAAATTCTTAAAAAATATATTTACATGCCTTTAAAATATTTTGGAATTAAAAACGTATTCTTCTTAGTTAAAACTAAAAAATGACATTTGTTCTTTGTGTATGAGTGTTAATTTATTGTTTTATTAATAACTATTACTTTGTTTTTTATAGATAAGTTGTTTTAATGTGTTTTTGTATTGAAGTATATGTATCGTTAAATTGTTTTTCAATATAAAAAAAAAACAATAAACTGTTGTTTTTCAGTGCTTTGTTTTTGTTTAAAAAAAATAAATAAAAAGTTGTGTGTATTAATAAAAGTTGTAATTTTGCGCGGCATTTAAAATAACTGAACTACTACTACAAAATAATATAATAATCCCTAAATATGAAAAGAATACTTTTTTTATTAGTAGTGGTTTGTTTAGAAAATGCTTTTTGTCAAGAAGTTTGTGAAACTCCAGAGGAGGAAGTGGTTTTAGATCTAAATAGTATTACTAAATGTTCTATAGAGCCTTCGAAATCTTCTAAAGGTAAAAAAAATAGACAAATTAAAGTAAAAGTCTCTGCGTCAAAAAGAAGATTTTTTAAGAAAAGAGTTATTAGAAAAAAACAAGTAGTCTCAAGTGCAGGAGCTTTAAGTACTTCTGGTGTTTCTGAAGTAGCAACTGTTCCACAAATCTCTAATAAACTGTCTTTAAAAAAGAAAAAAGCAACAAATAGTATTGCTGCTTTAACAAATAGTTTGTCTGAAGAGGAAGTCAAAAAAGCGAATAGATTCAATAGTGTAGATAAAATACCATTATTTACTAAATGTAAAAAAGCTAAAAGAGGAGAAAGATTAGACTGTTTCAATAATGAGATGGTACTGCATATACAAAAACACTTTAGATACCCAAGTGAAGCCGTTAGAAATGTAATAGAAGGTGAAGTGTGGGTGCGTTTTATCATAGATAAAAATGGTGATGTTAGAAATATAAAAACTTTAGGTCCAGAAAATACTGAAATATTAAATGAAGAAGCTAAGAGAGTTGTAACAAAGCTATCTAAATTTGTACCTGCTAAAAAAGAGGGTAGAAAAGTTTCAGTTAAATATGGTTTCCCAATAAACTTTTCTTTAGAAGAATAATTCCAATACTTAAATAATTAATAAAATGTTTAAAAAGCAATTAGTAATGATTGTTTTTGCTTTGTGCGCTATATCGGCATATGCACAAGTGAAAATAAGTGGTGTAGTGTATAATGAATATTTAGAGCCTTTTTATAACGCAAAAATAAAAAGTGGTTCAAAAGTAGCATTATCAAATATAGATGGTGAGTTCACGATTGTTGTAGGTAAAGATTTTCCTCAAACTATTGAGGTATCAGCATTTGGTCATCAAATGGAACTTGTTAAAATTGTAAAGCAAGATCAAAAATTATATGTAATTTTAAAAGAGAACTTGTTATTAGATCAAGTGGTTATCTCTGCATCTAGAGTTCCTGAAAGAATTATAGAGTCTCCAGTAACTATTGAAAGATTAGGTTTAACAGAAATTAGAAAAACATCTTCAAACTCTTTTTATGATGCTTTAGTAAATTTAAAAGGAATACAATCTGTAGAAGGTAGTTATGGGTATAAATCAATAAATGCTAGAGGTTTTGCTGATTTTAGTAATTCTAGATTTGTACAGTTAGTAGATGGAATGGATACGGCAGCACCAGCTTTAAATTTTAGTGCAGGTAATTTATCTGGTATTTCTGATTTAGATATACATAGTGTGGAAGTTTTACCAGGTGCTTCGTCTGCATTATATGGGGCAAATGCCTATAACGGTATCATGTTAATGAAAACAAAAAATCCGTTTGATTTTACAGGAGTTAGCTTCTTGTTAAAAAGTGGACATACATACCAAAGAGCAGCAGGAAGTAATCCTATTTATGATGTTTCTGTGCGTATGGCTCATAAATTTAGTGATTCTTTTGCAGCAAAGATAAACTTCTCATATTACGAAGCTGAAGAGTGGCATGCAAATGATGGGAGAAATAAACAAATTGACACAGGTGAAATAATAGAAGGAGGTCAAAATACAGTTTTAAGTTTTGATGGAGTAAATTCTTATGGAGATGAAAGTATCCAAAACTTAACAAGCATAGCGCGTCTTGCTTTTTCAGCAACATTACCTCAAACATATCTTATAAATAGAACAGGTTATGCAGAGCGAGATTTATTAAGAGATTATACCTCAAAAAATTTAAAGTTTTCTACTTCATTACATTATAGACCTTTTCAAGATGAATCTTTAGAAGTGATTTTGGCAACAAGATTGGCAAGAGGGAATAATATTTTTCAAGGTACCTCAAGATTTGCACAACGTGATTATTATATAGGGCAATCGAAGCTTGAATTTAAAGGGGAAAATTTTTATGTAAGAGGATATTATACGAGGAATGATGCTGGAGATACTTATGATTTAACAAGAACGGGTATCGTGTTAAATAATAAAGCAGCTGAAAGTAATAGTTCGGGAATATGGGGATTAGATTACTTGGTAGCATTAATAAATGAAGGAGGTTTTAATGCAGATAATAGTATTATAATTGATCCAGAAATATTAAGAAAAGCTAGAGCAGCAGCAGATGTAACAAGATTACAGCCTGGTACTTCTGAGTTTAATAATGAGTTTAATAATGTTACATCAACTTTAATTACTGAAGGAGGTAGTAGAATTTATGACAAGAGTGCATATACTCATGTAGATGGAAATTATAATTTTTCTCATTTATTAAATGATTGGGGAGATGTTCAGTTTGGAGGATCTTTTAGAAGATATAATCCAGATTCAAAAGGAACAATATTTAATGATGGTGTTCAAGAAATAGAGGTTGATGAATATGGTTTTTATACGCAAATTCAAAAAAAGTTTTTAGATGAAAGATTAAAGTTAACAGGTTCTATTCGTTATGATAAGTCTCAAAACTTTGATGCAAATTATTCACCTCGTTTTGCTGTGAACTATGCTTTTGATGAGGATAAAAACCACATTTTAAGAGCATCGTATCAAACAGGGTTTAGAAATCCAACGATTCAAGAACAATATTTATTTATTCCTGCAGGTGGAGCAAAGTTAAATGTAGGTACATCTCTTGATAACTTAAGTAGAATTAATATAAATGGTATTACTGGGGATGATATAATTAATAATTCATTATTTACAAGATCTGTCTTATTTGGATCAGGGTATACAGGTGAAAGATTTGTGAAATCTGATTACGAAGCGGTTAGACCAGAGGAAGTTCAGACTATTGAATTAGGGTATAGAAGTATGATTGGTGTAACAGATAGAAATAATATTAATTTAGATATTAATGGGTTTTATAGTTTTCATAATGATTTTGTGTTTTTTCAAGATGTAGTTGCGCCTACAGTGGGGAAACTGTATCCTTTTGGGCAAACTAAACTTACTGCAGCACAGTTAGCAGATCCGGCTATTCAAAGAGGATTAATATCTGACGATGATGTTTTGGTATTGGACGGGGATTCATTTAATGATCCTAACTTTCAGTTTAGAGAATTTAATATTGTTACTAATAGTAAATCAACAGTGAAGTCCTATGGTGTAGGCGTTGGATTAAGTACGAAATTATTAAATAGCTTTGATTTTGCTTTAAACTATGATTTCATCGATTTTGATTTTGAAGATAAAGATTCAGGTTTATTTGAACCTAATTTTAATACTCCTAAACATAGTGTAAAAGTACAATTAGGGAATAATAACCTTTTTAAGAACTTTGGATTTAACATAAATGCTAGGTGGCAAGATAAATACAGGTGGGTGTCTTCATTTGTGAAAGGTGATATTGATGCAAGAACAGTCATTGATGCTCAGTTAAATTATCGTGTTCAATCAATTAAATCTAAATTTAAAATTGGAGGAACTAACTTATTTGGAAAAGAATATTTAGCAGCTCCTGGTTCAGGAAGAATTGGAAAGCTGTATTATATCTCTTGGATTATTAATAATTAATAATTTAATTTTGATTAGAATAAAAAACCTTAGCTATTTATAGCTAAGGTTTTTTTAATGTAAAAAAAATCTACTTCTCCTTTTTAAATATATTTTTTATTATGTTCAATAAGTTTTAAAATAGATTGTACAGAGGTAATACTCCTGTATGAGTCTTCTGGAGTGTTTTTGCAATAATCAATTAATTCTGTTAGTGATGAAACAGCTACGTGCATTCTAACATCCGAAGAGGCGTAGTATATAAAAACGGTTCCGTCATCATTATTTATCCAACCGTTAGAGAATAATACGTTGCTAACATCACCTACAATTTCATTTTCATTAGGAGCCATAAAGTAGCCTGCAGGTTGATGTTTTACTTTGGTAATATTGTCTAATTCAGTCATAAAAACATATAATGTATATCGTAAACCAGCAGCAGTATTACGAACACCATGTGCTAAATGAAGCCAACCTTCTGGTGTTTTTATAGGTGCAGGACCTAAGCCATTTTTAAGTTCATATATGGTATGGTATTTTTTATTAAAAATGACTTTTTCTTCTAAAATCACTGGTTTTTCCATGGAGTTAGTGTACCCTATTCCTACACCTCCACCAGAACCAGTTTCTATAAAACCATCTTGAGGTCTTGTATATAAACAATATTTTCCATTTACAAATTCAGGATGCAAAACGACATTTCGTTGTTGATCAGAAGGGGTTACTAAATCTGGAAGGCGTTCCCAGTTTATTAAATCTTTAGTTCTAGCTATACCAGCGCTAGCAATTGCACTTGATGTATCTCCGCTAGGTACTTTAGGGTCTTTTCGTTCAGTGCAAAAAATACCGTATATCCATCCGTCTTCATGAGCTATTAAACGCATATCATACACATTTGTATCTGGGTCTTCGGTTTCAGGCATAAAAATAGGAGTGTCCCAAAATCTAAAATTATCTATTCCGTTAGGGCTTTCAGCAATCGCAAAAAAAGATTTACGATCATAACCTTCTACTCGTACACAAAGTATATAATTATCTTTCCACTTTATGGCGCCTGCATTAAATGTTGCGTTTACACCAATACGTTCTTGTAGTTTAGGATTGGTCTCTAAATTTAAATCATACCTCCAATTTAAAGGAATATGATTTGCTGTTACTATTGGGTTTTTATACCGTTGGTAAATACCATTGTATTCTTGTGTAGGGGTATTTTTTGCGGTAAGTAAAGTTTCATGTTCTTTGAACATGTTCTTAAGTCTTAGTTTGGGAGACAATTTTATTTTGTTAGCCATAAGAATATATTAAAATTCTGTTTTTCTTCTTTCTGTTAATTCTTTATTTATTTTTAATACAAATGCATCATCCAATTTATAGAAGTAAATGAATATTGCTGAGCCAATAGCTCCTATAGCAGGAATAAAGCTAAGCATCATACGAATTCCTTCTTTAGCATTCTCAGTTTGGGTAGCATTGGCTTCAAAACCATAATAAGCTAGCATCCATCCTGTAAGTGCTCCCCCTAAGGTCCAACCCATTTTTTGAGACATTGATGAAGAAGAGAAAATTAAGCCAGTAGCCCTTCTTCCTGTTTTCCATTCAGAGAAATCTGCAATGTCTGCGTACATAGACCATAGTAACGGAAAAATAATTCCAGCACAAGTGCTAATTAAGAATTGGAAAATGAATATTAGTTCTAAATTACTTTCTTCAAACCAAAAGAAAATACAGCTTAAAATAGTTGCTACGATCATAGCAGTAAAGAAGGTGTATTTTTTACCCATTTTTGCTGAAATAGGTTTTGCTAGTATAACACCAAGAATATTTGCTGCTTGACCAAGTACTAAATACAAGGTGCTGTAGGTGATGTCAATATTTAAAAAGGGAAGCTTAAAAGCATCTTGATTTTCAAAGTAATATTTAAAGTAATAGATTGTAGATCCATCTCTTAAGGAGTTGAAAATCAGGGAGCAAACTCCTGCTCCTAATAAGATAAACCAGGGTTTGTTTTTTGCCAGATTTTTTAAATCTGCTTTTAAATTTGTTTTTTGTTCTTTAGAAGGGGTGATTCTTTCTTTGGTTAGTAAAAAAGTAAAGTAGAAAAGAATTGCTGCAATAGCAGCAAATATAATTGCTGTGTATTGCCATCCTCTAGTTTGATTTTCTATACCAACTGTATTTGTTTTACTAAATATACTTACTAAAGGTTCTGCAAAAGCAAGAACTAAAATACTACCAGCAAAAGCAAAAATAAATCGAAAAGTAGCTAAAGAAGTTCGCTCTTTAATATTAGAAGTCATGACTCCTAATAAAGATGCGTAAGGAACGTTAACAGCAGTATATACTATCATCATTAAAGTATATGTAATATAAGCGTATATTAATTTTCCTGAAGGATCAAAATTAGGTACTGTAAAAGTAAAGACACCAACTGTAGCAAAGGGAATCGCCATCCATAAAAGATAAGGTCTAAACTTACCCCATTTTGTGTTAGTTCTATCAGCAATAATCCCCATAATAGGATCGTTTAAGCCATCGAAAACTCTGGTGACTAAAAACATAGTACCCACCATAGCAGCAGAAATACCAAAAACGTCTGTATAAAAAAACAGTAAATACATGGTGAAAAGCTTCCAAAACATAGAGGATGCAAAATCACCAAATCCATATCCTATTTTTTCTTTAAGTTTTAATTTCTGCATTATTTTATAAAATATATTATTATTTAATTTTTTTAATGTCTTCTAAAAAAAGAACATCTGATAGTTTCTTAAATTCTTTAAAGTTGGCACTTGTTTCTTGTCCTTTATAAGGAACGAAATAATGGTTCATCCATGCGTTTCTCCAAAATAAAGCCCAAGCAATTCCAGAATTTGAAATTCCTTTATGTAAAACTTCTGTCCACCATTTAGGTTTTCCTTTTAACATGTCATATCCTGTTTCTGAAAGTGCAAAAAGTTTATTTTTTTGAGAGGCTACTTTTTTTAATACAGCCAAATCTCTGTTTAAAATTGTAGTGAATTCTTCGAAAGTTCCTTTTTGATAGATATCCAAACCGAGTATATCTACATATTCATCGCCAGGGTAAAATTTTAAAAATTCTTCTTCAGAATTTAAAGTGTTAGGAGAGTATAAGTATAGTAAATTATGCACATTGTAATCATCTTTTAAAATATAGACGGTTTCACGCCACAAACGTTTGTATTCTTCAGGTGTACAACTTGTAACTCCCCACCAGAACCAATTTCCATTCATTTCATGAAGAGGTCTAAAAACAATAGGAACTTGTGGACCAATAAAATTTTTAAGTCCTTTCATGAAATTGGCTACTTTTTTTAACCAACTTTTATATTTGTTATGTAAAGAACCGCCTCTAAGTATTTGTTTTACGGTTGAGGTTGTGTCCCAACTACTTTTATTAGTTTTAGGGTTGTCTGGGTGCCAACTTATGGTAATAATACCATTGTTTTTATGTGCTTTTTTAATTAATTTTTTCATTAATTTAAAATTGACAGTATCTAAATTAAAAGAATGATCTAATTCTAAATGTCCAATGTCAAAACCATATACAGCAGGGTAATCACCAGAAACCTCTTTTACATCACTTTTGTAAATATTCCCATTATTTTTCCAACCAATTCCATAAGCAGTAGCGTCTTGGTGTCCGAAAGCAATTCCTTTTTTTGCAGTGTTTTTAATTCTTTGATATAGTTTTTTTACTTGTTTTTTGGCTTTAGCGTCCGCTAAAACAATTTCATTATTGTTTATTAATGAGGTAGACTTACAAGAAATAGTTAGTAATGAAAAAACAACAAAATAAAAAGGGAATAAAACTAGATGTTTGTTTTTGTAGTTGTTTTTTTTAAAAAAGGCAATTTTATATTTGTGTATTTTGTGTTTTAATAGCATTAAAAATATGTAATTGATAAAATTATAGCTTTAATTGTGCGTAATTTATTGTTTAAAGGTGTTGCAAAAATAATTTTAGGAAAGAGAATAAAATGATACTATTTTATCATTTGTTGCCTTTATTCAAAAATAAAACGATTTTAAATGGAGATTTAATGAATAAGGTTCAAGAAAATTAAAATGTTTGTTTGAAAAGTTAGAAAAGGAAATAGATGTTATGACTTATGATATAATTTGAAGGCAGGCTCTACTATTGTGATAAGGGCATTTCCACATGCCTATTTTTTCATCTTCAGGATTGTGTTTCCCGTTTTTATCTACCAGCCAATACCATTCACCATGATTGTGATCAATGATATACGTATCAATAAAGGCCCATATTTGAGAAGCTTTTTCAATATATATATATTCTTTAGTTATTTTATATGCATAGTACAAACCAACAATTGCTTCTGCTTGTTGCCACCAATGTCTGTCAGTATCTATGTGTCCAGTTGCTGTGTTTATTTCATTCATAACACCATTGTCTTTGTCAATAGCAACTGTTATAAATCGATTTACAACTTTTAATGCAATTTGTTCAATTTCTTTTAAGATAGCTTTTTCATTAATCACTTTTGAAGCTTCTATAAGTAACCAAGAGGTTTCAATGTCGTGACCATAAGAGAAGACAGTGCTTTTTAAATTCCATTGCTTGTCAAAAAACAAATGAAAATGATGATTATCACTCATAAATTTATCTCTGAATATTTTCAATAAATTAAGCAATGCTGTTTTTACTTTTTTTATTGGGTGAATTTTATAAAAAGTAGTGTAAGCTTCTAAAATGTGAAGATGTGTATTCATTGTTTTTGCTACATTATCATCTTTTTCGCTTAATCGCATATCTTCTATATCACTCCAATCTTCATTAAAAGCTTCAATGTAGCCGTTGTTTTTTGTGTCTAATGTTTTTGTTTCTATTAAATTGAAAATTTCTATGGCCCAAGATTTTGCTTTTTCATTTTTTGAAAAGAGATAATATTCAGAAAGTGCATATATGGCAAAAGCTTGTGCATAGCTTTGTTTTTTTTTATTTACAGGATTCCCTAGATAATCTACCTCCCAAAAAACACCACCAAAAACAGTGTCTTTAAAGTGATTTTTAAGATAGGTAAAACTCCTTTCACAAAGATTAGAATACCTATTATCCTTATAATAATTAGAAGCTGCAGAAAAAGACCATAATATTCTCGTATTTAAAATTATACCTTTATTACTTTTTAATTGTTTAATATTAGGATAATCAATATGTCCTATAAAACCACCTTGCTCTGTATCGATAGTACTGTTTTTCCAAAAAGAAAGAATGTTGTTAAGTTCAGTTTCAAGGTTTGTTTTTAAGTTTTCAACGATATCCATTTGTCTTTACTATCTTTTGTTAAAGTTTATAGAGAATTTATAATTTTATGTAGATTTACAAAAATAGCACTGAGTTTATTTAGTGTATAACATTATTTTATCGATTTATTAACGAATTCTAAGAAATGGGTTTTTTAGAGCAAAACATACATAGGGAAATTACGCCTTTAACTTTGAATGACTGTTTTTTGGTGTTTGATCGAATTAAAAATAAGTTTGATTTTCCAATACATTTTCATCCTGAATTTGAGCTAAACTTTATTTATAATGGTAAAGGAGTTCGGAGATTTATAGGGGATCACATGATGGAAATTGATAATATAGAGCTTGTATTAGTGGGGCCTAATCTTTCTCATGGTTGGATAACGCATAATTGTATTGAGAAAAAAATTCATGAAATAACCATTCAGTTTCATAATAATTTATTTCAACAAGAATTATTAAGTAGATCTTTAATGAAACCGATTAAAGAAATGTTTGAACAAGCTTCTTTCGGTATTTTGTTTTCAAAAGAGACTGCGGAAAAAATATATCCCAAACTAAAGAAATTGTCAGAGTTAAAAGGGTTAGATTATTTTTTTAGTTTTATTACTATCCTACATTCTCTAGCTATTTCAAAAAATCAACAAAAACTGTCTTCTTATTCGCCAACAATAGAAGCATTTCATAATAGTGATAAAATAAAAAAAGTACATGATTATTTACAAAGTAATTTTCAAAACAAAATAAAAGTTAGTGAAATGTCAAGTATGTTAAATATGACAGAAGTCTCTTTTAGTAGGTTTATAAAAAAGAGAACAGGTAAAACTTTTATAGAGTATTTAAATGATGTTAGAATTGGTTTTGCTACCCGTTGGTTATTAGAGAAGGATATTTCTATAGCGGAAATAGCTTATAATTGTGGATTTAATAATGTGTCCAATTTTAATCGTGTTTTTAAAACACACAAGAAATGTACTCCTTCTGAATACAAACAAAATTTTGAAGGAATAAAAAGAGTTCTTTAACTTTGTTTTATTAGGTGTTTGTATTATTTAAGTGCAAATTTAACGATAAAATAAACCTTCTACTGTAACTACAGAAAACAACTTTGTTTTTACATATTTTGATAGAATCTTTTTCTTTTTTTTATAGAAAAAATAAAGATGAAGCAAAGTAAACAAAAATTAAAAACTTATTTTGAAACGGGAGATAAGCCAACTGAAGGACAATATTCTGATTTAATAGATAGTTATGTGGATAGTAAGCAAGAAAAAGGCGATTCCAATAGAAGGTTTGTTATTGATTCTGAAGGAGAAGTAGTTGTAGCTTCCGAGCAGAAAATACCAGAATATAGCTTTTCTGAGGTTGTAAACAATACTTTTTCCTTATTGAAAGATGGAGTAGCAATTAAAGAAATTGATTTAACAAATTATATAGATGATACTAATTTGTCTAGATTAATTTCTGGTAGTGTTGCTGCTAATGGGATGGCTATTTTCACTAGAGATGATGACTCAACTTTTAAAGTAGATTTCAATAATTTCCTTAATACTATTGAAAGTAAAATTCCTGAATATACATTTTCAGAAATTACAGGAAATAAACTAGCATTATTAAAAGATGGGGTAGCAGTTAAAGAAATAGATTTGTCAATTTATTTGGATGACACTAATTTATCTCGATTAGTTTCTGGTAGTGTTGATGTTAATGGAGTAGCTACTTTTACAAGAGACGATAATACAACCTTTACAATTGATTTTAGTGATCTAATAAGCCCTCAAGTTCAAGCGAATTGGAATGAAATAGATAATACTAAGCTAAATTATATTGAAAATAAACCTGTTAATTTATCGGATTTTAATAATGACACTGATTTTATAACGAAAAAAGATATTCCAGAAATACAAGCGGGTACTAATATTACTATTGATAATACGGATCCTTT
>CAKZVD010000072.1 GCA_937922085.1 uncultured Tenacibaculum sp.
CAATCTATTTTTAGAAAGGATTTTTGGTTAGATACTTTTTATATGTTTTTCAATTTTTTCTTATTGAATTTAATTATATTATTTGCTTTATCTAATACTGTCGAACAATTTTTTAATGACATTTTAGGAATTATTGGGCTATCTGTAAGTAACTTTCAGCTTTTTGATATTAATAACTTTCCATTTTGGTTACGATTATTTACTTTCTTTATAATTATCGATTTTGTTCAATGGTATACACATACATTACTTCATAAATATGAGTTCTTTTGGAACTTTCATAAAGTACATCACTCCGTAAAAGAAATGGGGTTTGCTGCGCACTTACGTTATCATTGGATGGAACCCGTAGTGTACAATACTATCAAATATATTCCGTTAGCAATTATCGGAGGTTTTACTGCTAAAGACATTGCTTTTGTTCATTTTTTTAGTATTACTATTGGGCATTTAAATCACTCTAATATTAATTGGGATTACGGTTATTTTAAATATATATTAAACAACCCTAAAATGCATATTTGGCATCATGCAAAAGAACTACCTGAAGACAGAAAAAAAGGAGTTAATTTCGGAATTACATTAAGTATTTGGGATTACATTTTTAAAACAAATTACATACCACATAATGGTCGAGATATTGAAATAGGGTTTGAAGGAGAGGAAGAGTTTCCTAAAAGCTTTATTAAACAAGAATTATATCCTGTAGGCAATAACAATAAGTAAACAAAATGCTTAGAAAATTATTTAAATGGATATTTATAACTTTCTTTTCTATTTTTTTAATAGGACTTATCTCTGCTATCTATTTTTCTTACAATTCTAATCATTTTTATCAATTACGTGAGTACTTTAATCAGAATTCAATTGTAATAAACACGGATGATAATTTAGACATTAATAGAGTTAATATTTATTGGGTTTCTGAAACTAATGATGGACAAATTATTAAAAACGGACGATCAACAGGTTTAATTTTTAAGGAATATGGACCAAACAAATTTACTATACTTTATGAACGTGATACAATTAAAAAATTCATGTATTATAAAAGTAATAATTGGCATGGTCATAAACACTTAATATCTTTATCAAAAGAAAAGAATAAAAAAATAGAAGTTAGTGTTCAAATTATTGGTCCAGATATTAATTAGAGAATTTCAAAAATTATTTTTATCCAAAATCTTAATATAAATATCTTCTTCAGAATTTAAATTATAGCCTGATATAGTTTTCTTTTTATCATCATATTCACTTAACTCAAACAAACCTATTTCTTCAATTACTTCAAAAGTACCTGTAGATGGACAAAATTGTATTAAATCAGAAGTAAGTATTTTTTTATTTACTTTTCTTATTCTTTGTAATAAAACATGATCATTCAATTTTAATATAAATGAAGTTACACAAAACCCATCTATATCTGTACTAAAATTATGACTTTTAACAATAAATACATCTATTATATCTGTATCTTCATTAATAGTTTCACAAAAGTTTTTGGCTAAAGAATATACCTCTTCTTCTTTTTCTATACCTATAAGAGTTAAATGATATTTTTCATTTTCAACAATAACATTATCGCTTTCTATTTTTATTTTCAGCTTTCTTGGTCTCTTTAATATTTTATACTTAAAAAAATAAAAAGGAGCTGTCATTATTTTAAACAACACTTTATATATTAAATACAAGAGTAATAAAATTATTGTTGTAAAAAATGATGTCTTTTTAGATTTAACAATTTCTATTGATGTATACATGTATATCTATACTCTTAATTTTATTTTTAAAAATACTGTCCTAATCCAAATACAAATCCTTTTCTTCCATCTTTTAAGCTAAATCCATAATCAATTCTAAAAACGGCATTATAAATTTTCTTATTTATAAAACGTAATCCTACTCCAGAAAAGAATTCTGCATTTTGTTTTTTCCAAAAATCATTAATTTCTCCTCCTGGTTGCCTCCAAGTTCCTACATCAAAAAAAGCATTTCCTTGTATTGCTAGCCATTTTTTATCATAAAAAGTATGACGATACTCTGTATTATATACAATACTGGCTGTACCTCTATCTACTATAATACCAACTCCTCTTAAATTTATATTATTATCTAATGCAAAAGGAGCAAAAGGAGAATCGCTATTAGAAGCAAACCCTATACGTAATCTATTTGCCCAATTTCCTTTTTCACCTACTCTATCATAATAGAAAAAATCATTCCACGCAATTACAAACTGTTCTTGAAAATTATTTTTGGAAGTAACATATTGTAAATATAAAATACTCTTAAAACCATCTAAATAATGATAATAGTAATCTAAATCTTCATAAGTGTACAATAATTTATATAAAATTTTATCTACTTTTAAATCTGTAGGTATTTCTGGGCTCGTAGCCCCTCTTAAATACCTATATTTCTCTGTAAAATAACTAATTCCAAAAGTTAGTTGATTATTAAAGTCTAATTGGTACAGTCCCAATAGTTCAGTAGAAATATTGTTATATAAATAATTAGCTGACTGACCATTAAAAAATAATGGCTCTTCACTTTTCCAGTTCTGATGACTAAAAGCCAAACCAAACTTTTTAGAAAACAGGTTTGGAGCTCTAAAGTTTAAAGCATAGGTATCGTACCCATTATTTTGATAAAACCCTCCTATTGCATAATTTCTCCCTAAGAAATTATAATCATAAACTCCTATTTTATAAGAAAATTGATTGTTCGTAGATGTCCAAAATGCTAAATCTGGTATAATGGTAAAATTCTCTTCTATTCCAATACGAACATTGTATAAATTGTCTCGTAAATAATCTACTTGAAAATAAGCATGAGAAACCGAAGGCAATCGTTTTAGTAGTGATACATCTTTTTCTATACGAACAGAGTCTAATACTTGTCCACTTTTGACTTCTAATAAACCTTTAAGAAAAGAAATTTTTGTTTTTTTTGCTCCTTGTATTTTAACCTCAGATATTATTCTTTCTTGTGATTGAATACTCAAACACCCCAATATTAAAAGAATACATATAATTTTCTGTTTCATTTAAAACTATTAAAATGTTTTTTCTGTTTGTAAATTCACCCAATTGTCTTCACTTACCCCAAGGATTGTAATAGTGTGTTTTATTGTAGTATCTAATATTGCTGGAGTTCCTAAATTAATATCTAAAACAACATTACTAATATCATAATAACGAAAACATAGTTCATTTGTGTATGTGCCAGATATAAACTTATTTTTTTCATTTACTAAAGCTTGAAAATAAATGGCATCATTACTCAACAAACTTTTATTCCAAGAAAACTTAGGTGATTCTGGTTGTGAAAAATCAATAGAGACATTTTCATTATACTTCGTTGGGTTACTTTTTTGTTTTAATCGAATTGGATTCGATTTATGTACTTTTCCTTCCGATAAAAAAGTAACAATTCCCCAAGCCTCATGATCTAAATCTCTTATATATAGAGATAGTTTATTTCCAAAGACACCTTCCGAAGGAAAGCTTTTTAATGTATAATTTGAAAAATCATTCGGATCTACTCTACTGTTTTCTGTTTCATAATATCTGTATTCCGAACTTCCCACAATAGGATAATAATATATAAAAACTGTATTTTCATTTCCTTTTTTACTACCAGCACAAGCAATTACCTCGTCTAATTCTTTATTCGAATGTATTTCTAAATATTCTTGTAATAAAGTATCTGATAACGTTTCTTTTTCTGTGCAAGAAATAAAAATAAATAAAACCAATAAAAATAGATGTTTACTGTGCATATAGTTTCTGTATTAATTTTTCTGTAGGTTTATTTTGTGGTGTAAATCTGTTATTATTTTCACCTCCTACTTTCCCGTGATTGTGAAACCACTTCCATAAAAATCCACCAGCAAACCAATCTTCTTTCCAAAACTGATTATATATCGCTTGAGTAGCATTTTCTTGAGCTAATAAATTTACTTCACCAGTAATTCTATCCGATTTCCAAGGTTCTTTACCAGTATAATTTACACTTCTATAACCGTATTCTGTAAAAACAACTGGTTTTCTAAATTGCTTTTGTAATTTCTCAATTGTTTCTTTATGAGATTTCCAACCTAACTCAAAATCGCTAACAGAGGGGCTTTTTTTATCACTCAAAGGAAAATAAGCATCAATTCCTATATAATCCATTTGTTTCCAAAAAGGAACTCTTTTAAACTCATCCCAATTAGCAGCGTATGTTAACTTTCCTTTGTATACTTTTTTAATTTCTTTAATCAGGTTGTTCCAATACTTAGGCCTATTCATTACAAATTTTTCTAACTCTGTTCCAATACAAAAAACATCTGCTTTAATTTCTTCTGATAATTGGGCATACTCTAAAATAAACTTAGAATATGTATTTTCTAACAGTTTCCAATTTTCTTCAGACTTCATTTCAATATAACCAGTGAACTCACCACGCCAAACCCATATTTGAGGCTTAACCATAATTTTTATATGCTCTTTTCTAAATTCTTCTCCATATTGTTTTACTCCTTTTTTGGTTTCTCCAAACCATTGTCGAGAAGAATTATATTTAACTTCTGGAGAAGATAAATCTTTAATAAAGCCAAAAGGCATCAGCGAAACATAATTTGCTGATGCCTTTTTTACTGGTAAGACATGTTTTTTATTTATAGCTTCAGAAGAAGACACAAAACTTAATCCGTTTATTTTTTCTTTCTTCTGACTATTACAAGAATGAAATACTATTAAAAAAAAACCCAATAAAAATATTTTTAATTTCATACATTAAAAATATAAAATTATTTTTCTGTTTTAAGAAAGAACTATTAAAATAAAGCTCTTAAACCAATACTGTAAGTTTCTCCTAACCCTTGAAAGTTTGTCCCTCTTACAATATTACTATACAAAACTTCTACATTTAAAACATCTGTAAGTTGGTATTTACCCCCAAAACCTAAAGATGTATTGTCTTGTTCAAAATCACCAAAACGTTCAGAGTGTTGAACAAAACCTAAAACTGTAGCCTTTTCTGTTGGAAAATAACTCATAAATACTCCTGGTACTATTAAAAATGTATTGTTTGCAAAACTTTTATCATCTCCAAAACCATATTCTGTATTTAATTCTGTAAATAATTGCCAATCACCTGAAGGAAAAGTATGATCGAAAAAGAATCTATTTTGAAAAGACCAAGCTGTTTGATCTAAAAACCCACCATCTGCAAGGTTATTCTCATCTCCACTTCCTAATAAAGGGATATGTAAGGCACTTTGAAAAGAAAAATTACTAATATTTTCAAAAGGTTGAATCTTTACTGCTGGTGCTATAGAAGAAAACCCTTTCCTGTCTGAAGTTGTATCATCAAAACTAAATACAGAAAGCGCTTGTCTTCCTGCAAAGGTATTCGAACGAAACTCAATAATTCCCCCAACATTAATTCTATTGTTATCAGAAATACCTGTAAAAACTTCTAAGGTAGAAGTAAAGAAATTAGATCTGGCTACATCTTGTGAATCACTATTACCAGCTCCAGTTGATTTTGTTTGAGTATACAAACCATTAAACCACTTAATATCCCACTGTCCTTTATTTAAAAGTTTAGAAGGTGTAAAAACTTGTAAATTGTTTCCTTGCTCCTGTTCTTGTTCCTCTTCTTGTGAGTATACCGCTAAATTAACAAGTGCTAATGCTAAAAAAATTGAAAATCGTTTCATGTAATAGTTTTTTAATATTTGGCTAAGTCGTAATAAAAATAACACCATTACAATTTTTATTAACATAACTTTTGCTATTTAAAACCATTCTAAATTTAACTCGCTAGTAAATTATTATCTTTCTGTTCGACATAAGTTAAAGTAATCTCTAAAATATATGGAACACATCGTCATTATAGGTAATGGTATTTCGGGTGTAACAGCCGCTCGACATATTAGAAAATTATCTGATAAGAAAATAACTATTATTTCTTCTGAAACTGAACATTTCTTTTCTAGAACTGCTTTAATGTATGTATACATGGGGCACATGAAGTTTGAAAACACAAAACCTTATGAAGATTGGTTTTGGGATAAGAATAGAATTGCTCTTAAAAAAGCACTCGTTAAAAGTATTGATTCAAATAACAAACAATTACTCTTAAGTAATGATGAGCGATTTTCTTACGATAAGTTAATTATTGCTACTGGCTCTAAACCAAATAAATTTGGATGGCCAGGTCAAGATTTAAAGGGTGTAATTGGTATGTACCATAAACAAGATCTAGAAAATTTAGAAAAATACGCTCCAAACAATAAAGAATGTAAACGTGCAGTTATTGTTGGTGGAGGGTTAATTGGTATCGAATTAGCTGAAATGTTACATAGTAGAAATGTTCCTGTCACTTTTTTAGTTCGTGAAGACAGTTTTTGGAATGGTGTTTTACCTCAAGAAGAATCAGAAATGATTAATAAAGAGATTATAGATAATCATATAGATTTACGATTAGGTGTTAATTTAAAAGAAATTAAAGCAGATGCTAGTGGTAAAGTAAAATCAATAGTAATTGCAGAAACGGGAGAAGAAATTGAATGTAACGTGGTTGGTTTAACCGCTGGTGTATCTCCTAATATCAACTTTGTAAAAGATTCTGCAATAGAAACAAACAGAGGTGTACTTGTAAATCGTTTCTTAGAAACAAATACAAAAGATGTATATGCTATTGGAGATTGTGCTGAGCAAAAAGTGGCTATAGACCAAAGAAGACCTATAGAAGCTGTTTGGTATACCGGAAGAATGATGGGAGAAACTCTAGCTCAAACAATTTGTGGTAAAAAAACAGCATACAAACCAGGACATTGGTTTAATTCTGCTAAATTTATAGATATTGAATACCAAACATATGGTTGGGTTTGGGCTAAACCAAGAGAAAATGAAGCTCGCTTTTTCTGGCAACATAAAGATGGTAAGAAAGCCATTCATGTAAATTTTGATAAAAACACTCGTGAATTTATAGGTATTAATACTTTCGGTATTCGCATGAGACATGAATTTTTTGATAAAGTTCTTACCGAGAAAAAAGAAGTAGAATATGTATTAAAAAACCTTGCTAATGCAAACTTCGACCCTGAATTTTACAAACAGCATGAGCAAGAAATAATATCAAAATTCAACAAAGAAAATAACACTTCAATTAAAGCCGAGAAGAAAAGTTGGTCATTAATTTTTAACAGAAGCTAATAATATGAAAACATTAAAAAATATAGGATTAATAATATGCTTCATTGGTTTTACAATATTCACTGCCAGCATATTTACAGGCACAAATAAAGTTTCTCAGGAAACATTTGATTCATGGGCTTCTCAAAAAGTAAAGAGTGAATTCTTTATTGAAAAAGCTCAAAAAGAAATCGTAGGCAAAGAACTAAGTGCTTATCAACTTTCTTCAAAAATAAAAAATATAGCTAAAGCTTCTAATGAACATTATAAAAGTCAGAAAGAAATTGCTTGGGATAAAATTATTTGGTTAAAATGGAATAAAACTTCTAAAGATTTTATTTTCCCATTAGCTAGAGCTTCTGCTACTGGTTGGGTTTCTCAAAATCAAGGTTTATTCTTTTGGTTAACTTTTGGACTAGCAATTATTGGTGGTTTAATAGCTTTCGGAGCTGATTATAAATTATTAGGTCCTGCTGGTATTAAGAATAATGGAATTTTTCAGCATTCTGCTACTAATAGAGGAATCATAGGAATTGGTGCTTTCGCATTTTTTGTTATCTTTTATGTATTACTATACTTTTTCCCTAACTACTTAATCAATCCTATACTTTCTGTAAACCCAATAAAAAACTGGATGAATGGAAACGAATCTGATCAATGGTTTTTATATGGATTTATGTATTGTTCTGTAATGACAGTTTTTGCTGTTAGAATGTTTATAAAATATAGACACAATAACTATCAAATTTTAAGAACTGCTGTTGTTTTATTTTTTCAAATAGCTTTTGCTTTTATAATCCCAGAAATTTTAGTTGCTTTTAATAAACCATGGTTTGATTTTAAAAACGCTTGGCCATTAAACTATACTTTTTTCTTTGACTATAATCTTAATAATTTAATTGATAGTGGTAATTTAGGAATCTTTATGTTAGTTTGGGGTATTATACTTACACTAATAATAGTCCCTGTAATGGTTTATTTTTATGGAAAAAGATGGTACTGTTCTTGGGTTTGTGGTTGTGGTGGATTAGCAGAAACTTTAGGTGATCCTTATAGACAATTATCTAGCAAATCTTTATTTTCATGGAAAATAGAGCGTTGGTTAATTCATGGAGTATTAGTCTTTGCTACATTCATGACAGTTTTAACATTATATACCTACTTCGCCGAAATTGAAAGTTGGAAAGAATTAGCTTTTGGTATTTCTGCTTATGATATACAAAGTTCTTATGGGTTCTTAATAGGTTCTATTTTTTCTGGAGTAATTGGTACTGGGTTTTATCCTATACTTGGAAACAGAGTATGGTGTCGTTTTGGGTGTCCATTAGCTGCTTATATGGGATTAGTACAACGTTTTAAATCTCGTTTTAGAATTACTACCAATGGAGGACAATGTATTTCATGTGGAAACTGTTCTACTTATTGTGAACAAGGTATAGATGTTAGAGCTTATGCCCAAAAAGGTGAAAACATTGTTAGATCGAGTTGTGTAGGTTGTGGTGTATGTTCTGCAGTTTGTCCTCGTGGAGTTTTAAAATTAGAAAATGGTCCTGAAGATGGTAGAATTAATCCTACTGAAGTTCTTCTAGGAAATGATGTTGATTTATTAAAATTAATGAATGAAAAATAAGTTTTTAATTATCTTTTTAACCTGTAGTTTTTTAGGTTTTTCTCAAAAAATATATAATAAAATATATCATGATAACGGCAACCTAAAACAAGAAGGTTGGTTAAAAGATAATATAAAGCAAGGATATTGGAAATTTTACCATACAAATGGCCAAATTGAACAGAAAGGTCATTATGAAAATGGTTTAAAACATAAATATTGGTATTTTTATCACGAAAATTCTTTTAAACATAAAGAAGGACATTATAATAATGGTACACAAAGTAAATGGTGGGCATTTTATAATAAGAAAGGTCAAATTATACATAAATGCCAGTTTAAGAATAATGAAAAAAACGGTTATTGTTTAGTTTACCAGCATAACAAATTAGTTAAAGCATCTAAGTTTGTTAACGGAAAAAAAATAAAAGAATGGAAAGATTTCTCTTCATTTAAAAGAGAGAATAATCTTAGTGATTTAAAATAATGAACCAAAATATAAAAGTTATTATTCCTGCTTATAATGAGCAGGATTCTATTGCGAATGTTATAAAAGACATTCCTACAATTGTAGATGAAGTAATTGTTGTAAGTAATAATTCTACCGATTATACTGAACAAAATGCTAAAAATGCTGGAGCTACAGTTCTTAAAGAAAATAGAAAAGGTTATGGATATGCCTGTTTAAAAGGAATGCAATATATTTCTGAGCAGAACATTCAACCAGATATTATTGTTTTTTTAGATGGAGATTATTCAGATTATCCAGAACAGCTTACTGAAATAGTTGCCCCTATAATAAATAAAAACATTGATTTTGTAATTGGTTCGCGTATTAAACGACTACGTGAAAAGGGTTCTATGACTCCTCAACAAGTTTTTGGTAATTGGTTAGCAACCTTTTTAATGAAACTGTTTTTTAAAGCAAATTTTACAGATCTTGGTCCGTTTAGAGCTATAAAATACGACAAGTTACTTGAGTTACAAATGGAAGACAAAACATATGGATGGACGGTAGAAATGCAGTTAAAAGCTGTAAAAAAAGGGTTTTCCTATGAAGAAATACCTGTGAAATACAGAAATAGAATTGGCGTTTCTAAAGTTTCTGGTACTGTAAAAGGAACTATCTTTGCAGGCATTAAAATATTAAGTTGGATTTTTAAATACAGTTTTAAATAATGATTTTCGAATACATTATTATTGGTTTATATAGCATATCATTATTATTAGTTTTTATGTATGCTCTTGCTCAATTAAATTTATTGTTTAATTATTTATCTTCAAAAAAGAAGATAGATGACTCTCCTAAGTTTAATTTTAATAACGATGAAGAAATACCATACATAACAATACAATTACCTGTGTATAATGAATTGTATGTTATGGAACGTTTATTAGACAATATAGCTCTAATAAAATATCCTAAAGATAAATTAGAAATTCAAGTATTGGATGACTCTACAGACGAATCTGTAGAATCTACGGCACTACATATTAAAAAACTAAAAGAAACTGGTTTAGACATTCAACATATACGTAGAAAAAACAGAGTTGGTTTTAAAGCAGGAGCCTTGAAAGAAGGTTTGAAAAATGCAAAAGGAGAATTTATCGCTATTTTTGATGCTGATTTTTTACCAAAGTCTTGTTGGTTAGATAAAACAGTTCCTTATTTTAAGGATCCAGAAATTGGTGTTGTACAAACAAAGTGGGGACATATTAATAGAAACTATTCTACTTTAACGAAAGTGCAAGCTTTTGCCTTAGATGCACATTTTTCTTTAGAACAGGTTGGTAGAAATAGTAAAGGCCATTTTATAAACTTTAATGGAACTGCTGGTATATGGCGTAAGCAATGCATTATTGATGCTGGTAACTGGGAAGGAGATACCTTAACTGAAGATTTAGACTTAAGTTATAGAGCACAATTAAAAAAATGGAAATTTAAGTATTTAGAAGATGTAGTAACTCCTGCCGAATTACCCATAGTTATCAGTGCAGCTCGTTCTCAACAATTTAGATGGAATAAAGGTGGTGCAGAGAATTTTCAGAAAATGATGTTCCGTATAGTTACCAATAAAAACATTAATTTTAAAACAAAGATTCATAGTTTACTTCATTTATTAAATAGTTCTATGTTTACTTGTGTATTTTTAATGGGAGTTCTTAGTATTCCAATATTATATATTAAAAATAAATATGGTCATTTAGAAATGTTTTTCTGGGTAATGAGCTTTTTTGTTACTAGTACACTAATATTCTTTGTTTGCTATTGGTTTATGTATAAAAATTCGTTTGGCGGTGGTATTAAAAATTTCATAAAATATATTGGTGCTTTCTTTACTTTCTTTTCTATTGCAATGGGATTTTCTTTACATAACACAATTGCTGTTATAGAGGGACATATTGGTAAGAAGAGTGAATTTGTAAGAACCCCAAAATTCAATATAAAAACATTTAAAGACAATTGGAAGAATAATAAATATATAAAGAAAAAACTATCTTTAAATGTTATTATAGAGGGTATTCTTGCTCTATATTTTGCTTTTGGTTTATATAGCGCATTTGTTGTAGGAGATCAAGGTGGTGATTTTGGTTTGTTTCCTTTTCATTTAATGCTTTTCATTGGTTTTAGTTATGTGTTTTTTAAGTCTATATTTTCAAAAGCATAAATGTATTTTTTAAAAAAACATGCTACATTAATTCTAGGTGTTTTATCTAGTATTATGTATTTCTTTTTTGCTTACCAAGTAGAAAGGACCCAATTTAATTCAATACTAGTTTTATGGGTTTTGTTATTCTTTAGTTATTACTATTTTATAAAAAACACATTATCTTTTAGACATTTAGTTGTATTTACAGTACTTTTTCGTGTCATTTTTTTATTAGCTATACCTAATCTTTCTCAAGATTTTTATCGATTTATTTGGGATGGCCGTATGATTTATGAAGGGTTAAATCCTTATTTATATTTACCTGAAAATTTTATAACTTCAGGTAAATTACCTATTCCTCAAGCAGAAGAATTATACAAAGGTATGGGGACAATGAATGGAAGTCATTACACTAACTACCCTCCCATTAATCAGCTTTGTTTTTTTATTGCTTCAATTATTTCTAATAAATCTATTTTAGGTGCGGCAATAGTTATGAGATCTCTAATCATTTTTGCTGATATTGGAATTTTATATTTTGGATCTAAACTTCTTAAAAACATAAATAAAAATAAAAATCTAATTTTTATTTACTTATTAAACCCCTTTATAATTATAGAATTAACAGGTAATTTACATTTTGAAACTGTAATGTTATTTTTTTTAATTTGGTCTTTATATTTTTTACAAAAAAGAAAATGGGTGCTTGCTGCAATTGTTTTTGCTCTTTCTATTAGTGTAAAGTTAATTCCTCTTATTTTTCTCCCTTTGTTCTTAAAATGGTTTTTAATACATAAAGACAAAATAGTATGGAAAAACTTTAAAAAATTAATTACCTTTTATCTCATTATTATTGTTTTCACTTTAGTATTATTTCTTCCTTTCTTTTCAAAAACATTAATTTCAAACTACGCTAATTCTGTTGGATTATGGTTTAGAAATTTTGAATTTAATGCTAGTTTTTACTATTTGTTTAGAGAAATTGGGTATTTGTTTAGAGGTTATAATGAAATTGCTGTTATAGGTAAAATAACACCTCTTTTAACAATTGTTTTTTTATTAATTGTAACTTTTTTTAAGAAAAACAACTCTATAAGAAGCTTAACTAATTCTATGTTAATAGCATTATCATTTTATTATTTTACAACAACAACAATGCATCCTTGGTACATAGCTACATTAATAATCTTATCTGTTTTCACTAATTATCGCTATCCTGTAATTTGGTCGTTTGTTGTTATTTTAAGCTATCAAGCCTATGCAAACACACCATGGAAAGAGAATCTTTGGTTTGTTTTTTTAGAATATTTAATTGTATATGGTTTTCTTATTTATGAAGTAAAAAAAAACCACTCAAAAAACATGAGTGGGAAAAATTGCTATGAAAAAGAAAAAGAAAGTGGTTTATAACCACATGACAAATATATAAGATTAATCTTCTTATCCAAAATAAATTAACACTTTATTCTAAAATTTTTAACACTATATTGCTCTTTTTCAATTGATATCTCTCTAAACTTTCAGAACAAACAGCATATCCTTCATCATTAAAAATTAATTTGTGCCCATATTCACTAATCCAACCTACTTGCTTAGATGGATTTCCTAAAACCAATGCATAAGGTAAAACATCTTTCGTTACTACTGCTCCAGCACCTATAAAACAATAATTACCAAGTGTAATACCACAAATAATAGTTGCATTTGCACCAATTGTTGCTCCTTTTTTAACAAGCGTTGATTTAAATTCATTTTGTCTATTAATTACACTTCTAGGATTAATTACGTTTGTAAAAACTACTGACGGTCCTAAAAACACATCATCTTCGCATATTACTCCTGTATAAATAGATACATTATTTTGAACCTTTACATTATTACCTAGTATTACTTTAGATGATACAACTACATTTTGCCCTAAATTACAGTTATCTCCAATAGTCGCTCCTTCCATAACATGGCTAAAATGCCATATTTTAGTTCCTTTACCTATTTTACAATTATCCTCTACAAAAGTAGATTCGTGCGAAAAAAAGTTTTTAGTACTCTTCATATAGCAAAAATAAAAAACTCAGTTATCAAATAACTGAGTTTCTATTTTTTATATTCTAATATTGTTTACTCAACCAAAAAACTTATTGGTAATGTATATCTTACTTTCGCAGGCTCATTATTTTGATATCCTGGTTTAAATTTAGGAATCTTTTTAATAATTCTATTCGCTTCTTTTTCTAATCTAGGATGTGGAGCTCTAATCTGAATATCTGTAACAAAACCATTTTTATCTATTACAAACTGTGTTGATATTCTTTTTTTACCACTTCTTAAACCTAATTCATTGGCTAATTCAGTATCAAAATTTCTTAAAATTAGTCTTTTCATTTTCTTTTCGAAACAAGCTCTATTTTCTCTTTCAGACAATCCTTCACATCCTTTAAAAACAGGTGCCTTTTGTACAGATTTCATTGTAACAGGTTCATCCTCCTTTTTTATCTCCTCTCCTTCTTCTTCTGTTTTAAGACTTTCTATAAAATCAGTTTTTTCCTCAGGATCTGTAGGTTTTATAATTACTTCTTCAATAATTTTTTTTTCTTCTTTTTTAATAACTTCTATTTCTTTCTCTAAAACAACTTCTTTTTTAGGTATCTCTTTTTTAACCTCTACTACTTCTTTCTTTACAAGCATAGGTGTATTATTCAAATCAAGCACTATTTCAGTTTTCATTAAAGGTAAAGTACATGCTACATCTTCTTTAACCTTGGATTCATGTTCAAAGGATACAAAAACGACAAATAAGACAAGTACCAAACCTAGTTGGGTAAAAATAGTTGAAAATTTTTCCAATTGTAGTTTCGGATTTTTTTTGAGCTTTTTCATAATTATGATAGTTTTAAATTAGAATATAAAACTTTCAAAAAACATGCCATAAAAAAAAAGCAGCTTTAAAAGCTGCTTCCTTAAAAATATATTGTAAAAGTTATATTATTCTACGTTAAAAGTAATTGGTAGTGTATAACCAACACGTACTGCTTTACCTCTTTGTCTACCAGGTTTCATTTTTGGTAATTTCTTTGCAATTCTCATTGCTTCCTTTTTTAATCTAGGATGTGGTGCTCTTGCATTAACACTAGTTATAGATCCATCTTTGTCGATCTTAAACTGTACATAAATTCTTTTCTTTCCTGGAGCTAAACCTAACTCATTAGCTAGTTCAGCATCAAAATTTCTTTGTACGTGTTTACGCATTTTTTTATTTAAACAGTCTTTTTTCTGTTGATTAGTACCTGTACATCCTGGAAAAACTGGTACTTCTTCAATAATAGAAAAAGGTACATCTTCTACAACTTCTTCTTCTTCTTCAGCTTCAACGATCTCTTCTACTTCAACAGCTTCAGTTTCATCAGTCTCTGTAGTTTCAATAATTGTTTCTTCAACTTCCTTATCGTCTTCCACTACTTCAATTTTTTCTGGAGTTGGTGGTGGCGGTGCAGCTGGTGGTGGTGGTGGTGGTGGTGGTGCATTTATTACTAAAGTTTCTTCATCAACTTCAGATCCTAAATCTGCTACACCTAAATCACCATAGCTTTTATCAAAAGTTTTATACTCTATTGCTACGTAAGTAACAAATAAAGCCAAAACCAAACCTAGTTGTATAAACAACTTGCTATAGTTTTCTAAATTAAATTTTGGATTTTTCTTTATTTCCATCCTTAAATGTTTTTAGTAGTTCGCTAATTTAACTAATTTCTTTTAACTTTCACAAGGTATTTAACATATTGCTTCATTTTTTTTTATTAAAATAAATAAAAAGAAAGCAATTAACACCCCTAAAGCATTTGCAATCATATCTGCATAATCAAAAGTTCTGTAGTTTGTTAAAGATGATTGTAAAAACTCCATTAACACTCCAAATAAAACACATAATATTAATACTACATATCTAACTTTTTTATTATTTTTAAAAGTATATAACCATAAAAAAGCAAGTGTCAAATATGCAATAGCATGTTCTAATTTGTCTAAATACTTAAAACTAATAATAACAGGCTGTTTCCCTATTTTGATTAAGCTTAAAATAACAATTACTATTGTAATAATAATTGCTAGATAGACCGATTTACCCTTCAATAAGCTTTTTATAAGCCTCAGCATCTATTAAATTCTCCGTTTGTGTAGTATCAGATACTTTAACTTTTATCATCCAACCTTCTCCATAAGAATCAGAATTTACTAATTCTGGTTCATCTTCTAACTTTTCATTAAACTCTATAACTTCTCCGGTTAAAGGCATAAATAGATCAGAAACTGTTTTCACTGCTTCTACAGATCCAAAAACTTCGTTTATTTCTACTGTGTCATCTAAAGTATCAACATCTACATAAACGATGTCTCCTAATTCACTTTGAGCAAAATCTGTGATTCCTATTGTAGCAACATCGCCATCAATTTTAATCCACTCATGATCTTTAGTGTACTTTAATTCAGCTGGAATATTCATTGTAATTTTATTTATATAATTTGTGTTTAATTTCCTAAGTTGTATACCAAGTTAAATCCTCCATTAATAGACTGCCTTGGAAAATTAGTTGATATTGCATAATTAAATGTATTATGGTTATAATAAAATGAAAGTGTTAAATTTCTATTTAAATTATAATCTGCTAAAAACTTTACCCCAAACAATCTTTCTCCTCCTGTTATTTGGTTATTCTGTTCATCTATAGATCGAATAAGTGTTAAATTATCTCTCAAAGAAATATCTGCTCTAAAATTAATATCTCCTTTTAAAGTTTCTTTTTTTCCTGTAATTTGAGTTTTGAATTTAACATCTTTAATTTTATATCCTAATCCTATTACATATTCAGTTCCTTTAATGTCTGTCAATGTATTATTATTAAAATTTAAAGTTAAACTTCTATCCTTTTTTATTTCTCCTCGTAATGAAAATGAATTACGCATTTTCATATCTACCTTTATTAAAGGAGAAAATTCATCTATTAATGTTGCCGACGAAATTAATAATTCTGGTTGATAATTACCCGAACTATTTGTTAAACTTAAATCGCTAGAATCATACTGTAAATTATTTGTATAATTAAGAATACTATAAGATGATTTATAACTATGAGATAACGTAAATGAAGAAAACCTCTTCTTAAACCATTTAAACTTCATTAATCCATTATATCTCATCGTCCAATTAGGAATTGGTATATTTCTAAATATCCCTTTATCTATTGAATTTGGATTAATCCCTGAATAAGCAGCTAAGAAAGCAGGTAACATTGATTGTTGTCCTTCTTTTCTAAAACTACTAAAAATTCCGTTTGGTTGTAGTTGTGTTTCTAATCTATTCGATATTAATCTACGGTAACCAATAAATCGGTCATATAACACGTCTCCATCTGTAAACATAGTTCCTAACATAAAGTGACTTATATTAAAATTACCTGTTTGAAAACCTACCAAATCTTGATTCTGTCTTATATCATTATTACCAAAGTCAACAACATCTAGTTGTTGTGTTAAGCTCGATGTTTTTGTTCTATTTCCTCTTAAATCAATCGTTAAGTCTTTAAAAGGTTTTATAGAAATGTTATAATCTAATTTATCTGCTTTAGTTCTACCATAATTTTTATTAAAGTATTCCTCATTTTCACCTCTTGTTACAATCCATCCATTATTAATTGCCTCTCTTAAAATTTCTGTTTGACTTCCAAAAACGAATCCAAGTGTAGGTGCTAAACTTCCATTATAACTATTTCTACCTAGAAAACCAGCAGTTGGTCTAAACCCTTGTAATAAAGTACCATTTTCTTGAGAGTAATTAATTTTTGCTCTTTTTACAGAAGTTAATACATCATAAGTTCCTTTTAATAGTTTCTTACCAAACGATGCGTTTTTCTTTAATTTAAATTTTTGTGCAACTTGCTTTTTACTTTTTAATGCAACTCCTCCTTTTTTGGTTTTTCCTTTTTTAGCCTTTTTTAATAACAACTTGTCTAAACCTATTGTTTTATAAAAACGCTTAAAATCAATTGTTGCACTTAAATTATGTTTGTTGGAATTCTGAATCATGTTTCCAACCTTATCTTCAATACTTACATCAAAGGTATTTCCTAAAGCATCTGTTTCTGTAATTGTACTTCTTGAAGAGGCTTGCCAATCAAAATCAGCTGTATACCCATAATCAGAAGTAATAAAATTTAAAAAAGGAATTTTATTAATTGGTAATTTATAAGTTGCATTTAATGTTTGGTGATATTGATTACGTCTTCCGAAAGCAAAAAACTTATCGAATACTTCCAACTCTTCATCAGATCCAAAACTATCATAAATGTAATTATTAGTTACATTAAAATTTAATTGTAATGATTTTGTTAAATCAAAAGCAAGAGCATAATCCCAATCAAATAAAAATCTTCGTTGAATTAATTCTGGCTGAGCTGTTAATCCTGCAATTAAATTTCTTGATTGCTGTAAATTATAATTTCTATTAATTCTAGAATTAATAGCTAATGATTTTGGAACTGGATTGAAATTTAAATCTTTTATAAATCTCCAGTACTTCCCTTTCATTTTTTCCGATTTCTTAAATGGCTCTATTACAAAAGGAACAAAATTAAAGTTATAACTAGCTCCTGCCATTACATTTTGATTTACAAATCGTTGAATATTATAATCTTTATGAAACTCTTCATTAAAAGAATAAGATAGCGAAACATTTTCTACATCATAAAATTTAGGTTTCTTTTCACTTTTAGGATTTCTATTCTTTTTTACATTAATAAAACTAATACTTTTTCTTCTTGTGTAATCTTGCGCATTATTAATATTTTCTAATGCTTTATCTCTTTCAGTACTTGCTGGTGCAGTTTCAAGAAAGTCTTTTGCTGTTGATAATACAATATCTTGTGATTGAGGATCAAATTTAGGGTCTATAAATTCTTCACCATAGCTATAATTCATAGGAACTTGTAAATGCCATTTTTTTGGCATCATTTTCCCTAATTGAACATTGGTTGCTACACTATATTGCTTTGATTCTTCTAAACTTCTTTCTTGTACTCTTTGATCTACATTACCAAAACCAACTGTAGACATTCTACCTGCTAAAGACACATCTGCTACATCGGCAAAATTTGCATCTGCATTTAATACAGCTGCCCATCCTCCTTTATTATCAAAACCAACAGCTCTTAATTCATTAAACCAAACCTCTGCACTCTTTTCATTAACGGCATTATTCTTTACTCCTAACATTACTGTTCTAATTTGAGCCAATGTAGGGTTTCCTTTTACTCTAATATTTAAACCGTTAGAAGTAACACCTGGAAAAATATCTGTAGCACTTACCCCTGCCGCTCCATCTCTTGACAATTTTAACAATGCTAATTCTTCTAAAGGTACTTCCAAATTATTCTCTGCTGGCCAAACATCTATAGAGGTAGATGAAGATCTAGAAACATTTAAAGGTTTTTCAATCTCATAATAATTATCATTTAAATCAGTTCCTAATCGAATAACCCCAGCTACATCTCCTTCTGATAATGTTGCTGCTCCAATTTCTTCAGCATGTAAAAACATACGTAAGTTCTTATAACGTCGTAAGTCAATACTAATGTTTTTAAAAATTGCTCTTGTTTTATTTGGCTCTAAACTAGTAACTTTTATCGTTGATGATTGTTCGTTTTGTCTTTGAATTCTATTGGTTCCTTGTAATTGTTCTCTAGGAATACCAGGAGGTAATTCATATCTATCATCATTTTGTTCTATACTTACAACCCCTACTTCAAAGTTATTTAATGCTGCATTATCTAAATCGTCTTCAGGTATTGCTGGGTCTAAAGTTTTTGTATAACGTCTCCAATCTCCACGTACCAACTCTAGTTCAGCAAAACGTAATACTACTGGCATTCTAAATTGCGTAAGATACATACGCATAAAACGAATACTATTAAAATCTGTTATGCCTCCAACTGCTTGTGTAAATCCATTTCTAACAGGAATTCTAAATTGGTACCATCTTGTTGTTCTTGTTTCACCGTTTGGCAATGTGATAGGCTCCGATTTTACATCTACAATATGATTTTTATTTGTTCTAGACCTTAAATCTTCAACATCCATTGGTAAATCATTCTTTTTTAATGACACCTCATATTCAAAATAAGCACTTACAGGATTCATTGTTTGATCTCTATTCAAATCCTCTGTATCTGGATATGTTGAAGAAGAAGTAGGAAAATCTTCATCAGATTGATCTATGGTTGGTGAATTTCCTTGTGTTCCGTTATAATTTTTATATCGTGTTAAAATAGATGCATTTATTCCATCTAATCCTCCTCCTCTAAAAAACTGAAAATTATCTCCAGCTGGGTCATCTCCAAATAAACTTCTAGCTTGTTCTATAGTAGTAACACTAGGCAAATTTTCTACAATTTTCTCTAATTCTTCTGTATCATTTAATCCATCTAAACCAACATCCTGTTGTGCTCTTTCATCTATATCATTACTAAAAGCATATAAAATGGAAGGGTTTCTTGGTACAGTACCCCAAACTGTTGAAACTTCTGGTCCTGGATTTTGAGTAGTTGAAAGTCCGTTTTCAAATTGTTTTTGAGAATCTCGTAAAATATCTTCTGAAATGTTTCCTAAATTAAGAAATAGTTTTCCATGATTTGCAGAACTTTGAGGGTCAATTCCTGC
>CAKZVD010000073.1 GCA_937922085.1 uncultured Tenacibaculum sp.
CAGCATCAATTACACCATCTTTGTCATTATCTGTATAAGACAGTCGAACATTTCCTAAATGATCTTTGTATTGATATACGTAATCAAATTTCCCAGTATTATCAGGCTTTACATAGCCCTCTGGATGGTTAAAGAATTGTAGTTGTGGTGATTTCTGTTCTTGCCCTCTAGAAGCAGGAAATTGTTTATAAATATAGCCTCCAGCATATTCAGTTATTACAGGGCCATTTCCTGTAGTGAAAGCTTTTTTAGCTATTTTTATACCTGTAGCATCATATACATATTCAATTTTACTACCACTAATATCTACTTTAGTAGGTAAGTTTAAATGATTATATGTAATATTGGTGATTTCTTTATTCGCATCCGATATCATATTTCCATTAGCATCATACGAATAATCATTTCCTCTATTTGTTCCATCTTTAAACCCAAAACTCTTATCTGTTGTATCACCTCTTGTTATTCTTTCACTAACTTTTAGTAATTTATTTCCACTGTCATAGGTGTATTTCAAATCGTCCATAGTACCAAATATAGTTGCTCCAGAATTAACATGGCCTTGTCTAAATAAACTTAAGATATTTCCGTTTTTGTCGTAGTCAATAAAAACATTATAATTTGTGTTATCAATATCAAATGCTGCTTTTATTCTATTAAGAGCGTCATAAGTATAGGTATATCTGTTTGCTATAGGATTACTAGTGTTGTTAGTACTTTGTGTATTCCAACTTGTTTGTGAAATATTTCCATTAAATAAAGCATTTTCCAATGATGTTGGTTTATTATATTGTAACGTGAAGTTAAACAAATCATTGTCATTATTTGAATCTTCATTAATATTTGTTAACCAGCCACGTACATTGTATTTATAATTTACTTTTTGCAATCCGCCACCAACTTCTTTGTTTGTTAATTGACCTAATTCATCATAGGTATTATCTACAATAGTTTCTGTTGTTTGATTATTAATTTGTTGCTTTTGCTTTTTCAATCGTGCAGCATGATCATATTCAAAAGTATCGGTAGTTGTAATAGCTGTTTTACCTTCTTTTTTATGTGTTGATTTTGTTTCTAATACTTTACCAACAAAATCAATTTTACTTTCTACAATATCAGTAGTTTCTAAGTAATCATTATTTGAATATACATAAATAGGACGTGCTTTTTCATCATAATATGTAACAGTTGTAATCCATTTTTCAGGATTAGAATCTAATACTTTTATTCTGCTACCTGTAGCTAATCCTTTTAAACGATTTGTAGAAGATGTAACAGATGTTCCTGCACCTGCTCTATTAAAAACATAATTGTCGTAATAATTTATCGTTAAAACTTCTATAGTTGTATTCGGGAAATTAACATTACTATAATATGTTTTTAAAGTACCTTCACTTGCCTGTTTTGTCTCGTAATACTTACTCGCAGTATTATTTATGGTATTAAAATGAGCTTGCATGGCGGGTTGATTCACTAAACTATTATGAGTATAGATACCTGTATAGATAACTCTACCTAAAACATCATATTTTGTAAATAACCATTTGTTACTAGCTTTTAAATTAGCGTCTTGTGTTAACACAGGACGGTCTAATTGATCATAGATAATATACTCCCAAGCTTTCCCTGGTATTTTCTTTTCTGCTAAACGATTACGCGTATCATATTTATATTGATAGCCTAATTCTGAAAGTTCTGTAGTTGAAACGTTATCTCCTGTAGTTACTTTAGGAGATAAAACATAAGTAAGATTTCCAAAATCATCATAAATGTAATAAGTATCATGCTCCTCTATTATACTCGGAGACCCAATTTCTGCGTATGTTCTTTTTAAAATTACTTGTCCTTGTTTGTTTTTAAATTCTTCTGTGGTATGTAATTTACTAGTGCCAGAATGGTTTTCATCTTTGGTAACTGTTTTATACAATTCTCCTACTGCATAAATTCCATCATCTACTAAGGTAGGTTCATAAATAGTTTCAGTAAGTATGGTAGTAACACTATATTGTTTTACAGCATCTGTGGTAGTGTTTGTTTGATATTCAAATTCAATCTCATGTCCGCCACCTAAACGCCAATCGTAACCAGGAGCTGCTTGTTTTAATACTCTGTTTAAAGGAGAGGCTTCTATATCTTTTCGAGAAAAAGCATTGATTAAATCAGGATTTGTAATTCCAGGAAAATCGGTAGCATAATTTGTTTTATAATATGCTTGGGTAGCATTTTTAGCGCCTGTTTTAATATTCCCATCACTTTGAGAAGATGCATACGGTAAAAATTCATCTACCATTCTTCCCAATTCATCATATTCTACATGAGAAACAATATCCTTTTTCGTAGGAGATTGTTTAATCCCAATACTTTGTTTAGGTCTACCGAGTCCATCATAATAGGTAATGGTTTCTATCACGTCTCCATTTTCAGCTACTCTAGTACTGGTAGTCGCTGTTTGAAAACTACGCGTTAGCACATAGTTTTCATCATTGTTAATATTTAATGGTAAGTAGGCGTCTGATACTATTTTAGCAGTAAAATTGGCGCCTGCTTTAATCCAAGTAGTAGGTTTTAAAATAATACTATTATTGGCTTTTAATAATATTGGGCCATCAGAAGATTTAACTTCGTAATCTCTTTTTACAACATTTTCTTGCGCTAAAAGGAATAATGGTATTTGCAATAAGCAGACTAATATAAATTTTTTCATAGCGATATTAGTTTTTATAATTGTATTGAGTTTCTTGTGTTAAATTACCTTGAGCGTCTTTGATAAATTTTAACCTATTAAAATTATCATATTCATAATAAACAGCTTCACCTCTTGAATCTGTTATACTGGTAATACCAATTAAAGGATCATATGTATAGGTAGTTATTAGTGCATTTTTTAGACTTGAAAGAGAACGTAAATTATCTAGAGCTTCTCTTAATTTCCCTTCATTTCCTAGATAATTTAAAGTTCGGTCATCGTCTTTATTAGATAAATTTTTAATGTTACTTACATATAAAAATACTTGGCTTTTTGTAGCATTTTCTATTTTTGCAATAGGATATGTTTCATTATACCCCCAAATATAAACAGTATGACTACCACCTTCTTTACTTATTTCTGTGGGGTTTCCATTATTGTTATAACTATGAAATATGATTTTTTCTTCTAAAGAGTTATCTAAAATTAAACCTTCCTGAATATCAGGTTGCGCAAAAGTATAATTATTATTGTTTTTTGAAGAATATGATTTAGATGGGAGAATTCTGTAATTATTTGTAGAAGTATACCCTGAAGATTCATACTCAGTAACATTGCTATTAATTATAGTATTATCATATTCTTTTATTACTTCAATAGGATAACTGATCATATTTTTTTGAACCATCTTTTCATAAATATTTGTAACGGTAATTGAATATTCATCATAAGGATAATGATCAAATGTTCCAGTTTCTATTTCAGACAAGGCTAAGTCATAAGGGTAGTTTAAAGTTGTTTTATAGTTTTTACCTAAACTAGAAGTTGTGACTTTTGATTTCATTTGATTATAACTATCATATTCGTAATATTCGTTAGTAACAATAGGATTTGTGCCATCGATATTATATACTGTGTTTTCCGTTCTTATAGGATAATAATTATAAGTATAATCATGAAAAGCTGTAGCTAATACAAGGAGATTTGGACCTTGACAATCATGGAAACTACCAGAACTAAGCTTTTCAATATGTTTTGTTGCTATTCTTCTAATTCCGTTATTAAATCTAGCTTCATCATTTCTATAAAATGTTTTTGCTTTTTGAACTAGAATATCTTCCTTATTATATCTTTTAGTTGCTATCGGTTTTCCTCTTTCCATACTTAAAGAAGAATAATGCCTATAAGAAGCATCTTCTTTTTCATACCAACCTATTCCTCCTATAGGTAGTTTATCAAAATGAGAATTCCCATTATAATCTCTTCCAAAACTTGTAAAGAAATGTTTTGTATAAGAACCATCTAAATTTAGCTCTACAACTTCATCATAACCAATAGGCGATCCAGCTCCGTTATTATTTTGCGTGTCTATAGAATTAAATGTAGTCATACCAATCTTTACAGCACATCTTACATTACTTGAAGGGCCGTATAGCAGAGTTCTAAGCCCATCATTCATTGTATATCTTGGTCGACCAGATAGTATTCCACTACTTCTTAATAAATTTATATTTCCAGAATTACTATAACTACCTTTGTATAGATATGTTTTAGAAGTTAGTAAATCATTATTTTTAGAAAAACTTTTAATTGTTCTTATTCTATTACCTCCACCAAGTTGATTGGTTCTATAATATTCAACACCGTTCTTCTCATCGTTTAAAGTACGTCTATAATCATGAGATTCCCAATTATATTCAGTGTAACCTCCAGTAGGGTAATTTATCTTTTTGATAAGACCTTTTGTAGAATTTATATTAGGTTCTCTTGTAAACTCTCTACCTCCTTTTGATTCATCTGTAAAATCTATACCATTATAATACCCCCAATGATCAGCAAAATTACCTACATAAGATTCAGGTAGTTGATCTATATTGTCATATTCAAATCTGTATATTTTCTTATTCCCAATATTGCCAGTGGAGTAATTACTTAACTCTAATCGTTGAGATCTACCTGTATTTGGAGATTTCTCTCTATATCTAAAGGTGTGTGTTTGATGTAATTTGTTATGCTTGTCCTTAATAACAATATTATCTAGTTTAGACCATTTTAGATTATCAGTATTATTATCTATAGCACTTAAATCAAAACTTAAAGTAAGCTTATCGTCTCGATAAACATTGTGTAGTATCTCATCCTTATATCTTAATCCATTACTATAACTAGAATTAAAAAAAACGCTCTCATTTCTTGTTTCGATACTCTTTAAAAGAACTGACCATTGAAAAGAACCTGATAGATCTCTATTTGGATTGGGTATAATACTAAAATTGTTTGGTGTTGTTCTTTTGAATCCATAAGACATATTACAGGTTGGTAGTTTTCTTTCGTAATTAAAAACAACTTCATTATTATTTTTATCAGTTATTTTTTTTAACAACCATGAATTTGAATTAAATGCGAAAGGATTTAGATCACTTGAACCATTACCCGTTTTTACACTTATAGCAGATGAAAACTCAATAGCATCTCTTCCCCCAAATTCATACTTGGTACCATCAGGAGTTGTAAGAATAAAACCTGAAAATGATCTAACGAATATTTTCTCTTCAAATGGATTATGATTTGAACCTGACTCAATATGGTCATATTGTTCCCCTATATTTATAATATCATTAGAATTTAAAAAACCTAAAAGTTGTACTTTAATTTTTTGATCAGAAACTACCTGCCAACCCTTTGTTGGCCCCATGTAGAAAAACTTTCCACTGTACCCCATAAAATTGAAATTAAATTCATCGGGACTAAAATCTGTAAAAGGCTTTTGTTTACTATCATTATCAACCCATCTTTTATGCAAATCATTAGAAGCAGTATTTACATTTGTCCAATCAGCATCTTGTAAAGCTTCACTACCAGAAATATCATTTGGGTATGCACTCTGTGGATCTGGGTAATAAGCTACAATAGGTATTCCCGCTGCTCCTTTTGCTGGTGTAATATCAAATTCATCTAAATGCCCTTCTAATTTTCTAGTAATAGAACCATAAGGACTCAAATCCCAACCTAATCCAGCCCAACTAGGTTGAGCTGATACTCTCACAGAAGCCGAATGATATCTTAAGTTAATAGGTACATTAATACTTCCTGATGAAACTGTATGAATTGGAATAGATATATTTGGAGTTCCTGTATACAAACTGACAGGAATATCACCAAAACGTTCTATACTAGCAACATTAGGGCTGACTATTTTGGGAGTTTCGTCTAGTTGTTGAGAAAATCCTAAAAGACTAAAAGATGATAGTAGTAATAAAGATACTTTCATTACTATTTGTTTCTCAATTAATGTCGTTTTTAGCTTGAAAAACTTCATCACAGTAATTATTATAGAAATGTCTATAACTAAATTCTTCATAAAAATATTGGTTTTTAGCAATTTATATTAAACAATAATTTTTTTTGCAAAACTAGAATACTAAAAAACAATACACAAGTAATTAAGCGAATAAATTACTTAAAACGAACAAAAACAGGTTGTTCAAAATGATAACTAGGTGTATAAACAGGGTTGCTTTTAGTAAAAGAATACCAAGGAGAAATATTAGTGTCTTCAAAGTTTTTAAGTAAACAAACATTTTGAGCTGGCGTGTTTCCTTGTGCTAATAAAAATAGTTTTTCACCTTTATTATTTACAATTTCATCTACAATAATTTCTATATGACCTGGAAACCCAGGATTTACTAACATATCACCTATAGTTAGTTTTTTAACTTTTACTTTTGGTAATTCTTTATGTAGTGACGCAGTTCCGGCATACATATAAATAAGATTCAGGTATTTATAAAACGTTTTTTTAGAACTATTTGGAGTCGCGGTTTTATGAAACGAAACTTTATTTCCTTTAATTTTTGGTCGGTATCCGTTTGCATATTTTTTCCATGAACAATAATGACCTGAAGTAAAATTGAACCCAATTTCATTTTTTCTATTGGTATTCCATAAATATTCTGCTCGTATTCTCATTAAAGCATCTGCACATTGTTGCAATCCGTTTTTAGGCACAGGAATATCTAGAATAGCATCGTGCCAATGTTGTGCAAAATATTTGGAACCATCGTAATTAATAATAGGACTTCCATGTGTTTTTAACCTATAATTTCTAAGATATTCTTGGAAAGAATTTTTAGGATAAGAAACCCTCTTAAAACCTTTAGGTACTAATACTCTTGTTTTAATAGAAGTTCCTTTTTTATCAATATAATCGGGAATAGACATGTTGTTAGTTATCATTCCTTTTAATTGATTGGTGAATTGTTTTCCTTTAGAATTTGTTCTAAAAAGAAGTAATAGAATAACAATAGAAATAATAATAAAAAATGCTTTTTTCATAGAAATTGATTGTTTGAAAATTTCAAATCTTTTGTAAAGAAAGTAAATTAATGTAATTTAATCTGTTAAGATTTGTTTTTTAAGAGTTAATAGAGATTGTTAGTTTATAAATTAACGATATTTTTTAGTAGAGTATGTAATAGAAACGGATGTTTTTTAATGAATGGTAGGTAAAATTAGGTACACTTTTTTACTCAAGACGATCTTGATTTTTAGTTTTATAATGATAAAAAAGTTACAATTTGATCTACTGATAAAGTTTTTGAAAATCAAGGAAGCAGCGTTGGCTTAGAGATAAAAAGCTGTTTGAGCATAGCGAGTTCTTTTTATCTGTGGTTGGTGTTTCCGTAGTATTTTTTAAATCTTTATCATATATCTTGATTTTTGTTTCTTTTTATCAAGAAAAAGATAGGATGAGTTTTTTTAGATTTAAATTGTATGCATCTTAATCATTGAAATAACTAGAATTGATTCAACTTTATTAAAAATGTACAAAAGGTTAAGCAAATAAAATAATACATTTACTTCTTTAAAAGAAATAATAAGAATATGAAGGTTTTATTAAAAGTGAGTTTAAGTTTTTTATTGTTTTTTGTAATGAGCACAATAAATTCACAAGAAAAAGCGGAGATATTAAAGTATCCAAAAGAATGGAGATTAGAGAAAGTGAAGTTTCCTTTAGATTTTGCAAAAGATATCACTTGGAAAGGTTTTGAAGAGTTGCGTTTTTCTCCTGGAATGTTTGATAGATCTAGTGAAAACTATTTCACGTATTATTTTGCTGTTCAAGTAGAAGACGCAATAGAAGTAACAGAGAAAGAAGTACAAGTTTTTTTGAATACATATTATAGGGGGCTTTGCAAGGCAGTAAATAGTAAAGAGAAGTTTAATATAGATTATAAAAAGATACAAGCAACAACTAAAAAGTTAGAAGATTGTTTGTTAGCGGGAAGTATTAACTTTTACGATAGCTTTACAAACGGAAAAGAAACGGTTTTAAAAATGTTGATTACATTTAAAAAGAATACAGAGAATAAAGTTATATTATTAGTTTCTGTTGTACCAGAAAGTAAAGTGTCAAAACTAAAAGGATTACACGAAAAGAATATACAGAATAACCTACCTAAATAAGTTTAGGCATGTTTTTTGTCTAGAATAAAGAAATTGAAATACCATGACGAGTCGTTTTTTACTGTTTTTTTTAATTTTTTCTTCTTTTTTACAAGCACAAGATTTTTCTAGAATTAAAGAAAAAACGGATGTGTATGACACTGTATTAACAGCCGAAAAATTGAGTAAACTAATTAAAAGAGATTTTTCTAATAAAGAGGACCAAGTAAAAGCAGTGTATGCATGGTTAACAAAGAATATTAGATACGATTTAAAAGAATTTCACAATCCGAATCGGGAAACCAAAACTACATTTCAATATAGAACATTAGAAGAGAAAGAGCGAAAGATTAAAGCAATTAATGATAAAATTGTAAAAGAAACCTTAACAAGAAAAAGAGCTGTTTGTGAAGGGTATGCTAGAAGTTTTGCGAAGATATGTTCGTTTTTAAATATTGAAAATGAATTTATACAAGGGTATGTAAGAACTTCGGTAAATACGATAAGAAGGCCAGAATTACAACCAAATCATGCTTGGAATGCTGTAAAAATAAATGATAAATGGATGTATGTAGACGCTACTTGGGGAGCCGGTTCTGAAAATAATGGACGATGGCACCGAAAATTTAATTCGTATTACTACAATATTCCAAAAGAAAAATACTTTAAAACACATTTGCCAGAAAAAGCTGTTTGGAGGTTAAGAGTAGGGCGTATTGATAAAGAGCAGTTTTATGAGCAGCCTATTTATAGTAATGATTTTTTAAAATTAGATACAGAATTAATAGCACCAAAAGAAGGAATACTTTATAAAAACGAAAAAGGAGCGATACAGTTTACTTTAAAAGATGTTAATAATAAAGAAATATTATTTGGTTTTTTAGGATCTAGCATTGCTTTAAAGCCAACTATTTTAAACACTAAAAATAATAAAACGATCGTTTCTATTACTCCACCAAAAAATGCACAACAATGTTTTTTACTAGTAGATAGAAAAGTTGCTATTCATTTTTTAATAGGAAGATGATTGTTAATTACTGATCGCTTTTCCTAAAGTTGCTTAATTAGAGATTTTTTATATATTTATAAAAAAACGTTTATGAAAAAAGGGATTCTCTTACTTCTATTGTTTGGTTATTCTAATTCTTTAATAAGTCAAGATTTAAAAAAAGTAGATAAATTTATTCGGTCTTATAAAAATCCGGTTTCAATAGAATCATTATCGAAAAGGATAGACTATGATTTTAAAATGCCAATAGAAAAAGTGAGAGCTGCTTTTACTTGGGTAGCTTTAAATATAAGATATTATAAAGAAAATTCTAATTTATTAGAACCACCAAAATTTCGAGTGTACTTTAATGAAGACGATTTAAAAAGGGCACAATTAAGAAATCAAGAAAATAAAATAAAAGAAACTTTTTATAAGAGAGAAGCTGTTTGTGAAGGATATGCATTGCTTTTAAAAAAGATATTTGGTTTGTTAGATATAGAAAATGAATTAATTTATGGGTATTCAAAATCATCTGTAAATAGTATTGGTATAATACCTTCAAAGAAAAATCATGTTTGGAATGCCGTAAAAATAGGTGATAAATGGATGATGCTAGATGCAACTTATGCTTCTGGGGAAATATATTTAGGTGCTTTTAAGGAAAATTTTAAACCTAGATATTTTAATGCAAAAAAAGAAATGTTGAGTACAACTCATTACCCGTCTGAAAAACGATGGCAAAAGTTTTTATCTCAAAAAAAATTGAAAACATTTTGTAATGATCCTTTTATTCAAAATGCATACTTTAAACATAGAATAGCAGTTTTAGAGCCTAAAGAAGGAACTATTATATTAGAAAAAGAAAAAAATATACGATTAGAAATTAATGGATTAAAAAATGATCAATCGGTAAAATATTTATACGCATATGATAAAGTAGTAAGAATACCTAAAATGATTTCTAAAAAATCTTCTGCAAAAGAAATATATTTTAAAAAACCAAATCAGAATACAACATTACATATTTACGTTGAAAATGAATTGGCTTTAGAGTATAAAATTGTAATGCGTTAGATAGAAAACAAATACCCTCTTTAAAATATAAAGAGGATATTTGTTTTTTTATTTTTTAGCTAAAAAATCTTGTTTGCTTAAAATTTGAAGTGATTTTTCACCCTTGTTTTGTTTTATTTTCTCAAATTTCCCAATTTCTTTTTGCTTAATTTTCTCAAAATCGTTTTTGGCCTTTTTTAGTTGAGTTTCGAAAACTTCTTGATTTTCTAATTGAGCTTTAGATGGTTTATCAAACTGATTTGCAACTTCGCCATATAATTTTGAAAGTTTTTCACGTAATTCTGGTTCAGCTTCCTCAACATATAAGTCACCAGTAGTTACTACTAAAGTTTCTTTTAAAGGTTGTAATTTATTGATAACCTTAGATGCTGTCTTTTTAAATTTTGCATCCTTTTTTAAGGTAGACTTTGCATCTTTAATATAAGTATCAATTTGATATACTAAATATGCTAAATCTTCCATGTCATTAAACAATTCTACAGTAGTTTTTCTATGAGCAATTCTATCATTATTACTAATTAATGATTTAGGATCATTTTTTACGGTGATAGCGCTTGTATATTCTTTTTTTCCTTTTTTTAATACTACTTTATAGGTGCCAGCAGCAACACGAGGAGCAATAAAACCTTCTTGAACTCGATTTTTACCTGCCGCTACTTTTGGGGTTTTTTGACGAAAATTCCAATTGACTATATTTATTCCTTTAGATTTACCAGGAACTAACGTTGTAATTTCAGTATCGTTTTGATCTTTAATAGTCAATGTCATTTTACCAAATGTGTGTCGCTTTCTTAAATAATAAATAATTTTACCACTAATACTAGGATTATTACCTACAAATTGCAATTCAGTACTTCCTCCTCCGAATCCGCCTTGCTCTTTTACAATAGCTGGTTTCGTATTGAAAAAATGAACATTTTTAGCCAATATTTCTTGATTCACTTCTCTAAGTGGAGAAATATCGTCAATAATAATAACTCCACGTCCGTGAGTACCTAATACTAAATCATTCGTTTGTTTTTGTAAATCAATAAAATGTACTGCGGCAGCGGGCATCTCATTTGTAAAACGCGACCAGTTTTTACCTCCATCTGTAGTAATAAACAACCCAAATTCTGTTCCAAGAAATAATAAATCTTTATTAACATAATCTTCTTGAATGTTTCTAGCAAAACCAACAATATCATCTGTAACTATTGATTTCCATGTTTTTCCATAATCGATTGTTTTATAAACATAAGTGGTCATGTCTCCAGTAGTATGACCATCAAAAACCGCATAAGCAGTTGCTTTATCATGTGAACTAGCTTCAATATGATATACCCAAGTATTTTTTGGAAGACCAGAAATATTACTAACAGTATTTTCCCATGTTTTTCCACCATTTAAAGTTACCTGTACATTTCCATCGTCGGTACCAACCCAAACTACTTTCTCATCTAAAGGAGATTCTGCAATAGTAAAAATGGTAGTATGTGTTTCTGCTCCAGATTTATCTACAGAAATACCTCCCGATTCTTTATCTTGTTTTTTAGGATCATTTGTTGTTAAATCTGGCGAAATCTTTTTCCAATTATCTCCCATATCTTTACTTACATGTAAAAATTGACTACCCATGTAAAATCGATTGGGTTGATGATCACTTACAGCCATTGGAGCATTCCAATTAAATCTTAAATCTGCTTCCCCTTTTATAGGTAATGGTTGTATGGCTTTCGTAAAGTTTTTATCAACATCATATCTCCAAACTTGTTGTGCACCTTGCATTTCAGAATAGATGATGTTTTTTGTAGGGTGTTTTAAAACTCTAAAACCGTCTCCTACACCAACACGTTTCCAATCTCTAGCTTCTACACCACCAGGAGAAGAAGAAGGACCATACCAAGAACCATTATCTTGTAATCCACCATATATATTGTACGGCTCTTCATTATCAACACTAATATGATAAAATTGAGAAAGCGGAAGATTGTCAACTATTTCCATAGTAGTACCACTATCCCAGCTTCTATATACACCACCATCTGTTCCTACATACATGGCTTCTGGATTTTTAATATCAAAAATAACATCATGAATATCGGGATGCATTTGACCTAAAGTTTTGAATGTTTTACCACCATCTCTAGAGGTAGAGCCCAAGAAACCACCTTTAACTAAAATATCTGGATTTGTTGGATGTACTACTAATCTAGAAAAATAAAAAGGACGAACCACTAATTCGAAATCACTATTTAATAATTTCCAATTGGCACCAGAATCATCAGATCTATATAATCCTTTATTCTCTTTACTTTCTACGACAGCAAAAACAAGATTAGGCTTAGAAGGAGCAATAGCAATTGCAAACCTACCTAAATCACCCTTAGGGAAACCATTGTGTATTTTATTCCATGTTTTTCCTGCATCTGTAGATTTATATAAGGCACTACCAGGACCACCAGAGTTAAATCCCCAACCAGTTCTTCTAAACTCCCACATGGCAGCATATAAAATATTAGGATTTTTAGGATCCATGATTAAATCACTAGCACCAGTTTTTTCATTTACATATAAAATTTTCTCCCAAGTTTTACCACCATCTAGTGTTTTGTATACTCCGCGTTCATCACTGTCACTCCAAAGCGCTCCCATAATGGCAACATATACTTCATTAGAGTTTTTTGGATTGATTTTGATACTACTAATTCTTTCTGATTTTTCAAAACCAATTTTCTTCCAATTATTTCCTCCATCTTTCGATTTATATAAACCGTCTCCAAGTGAAACACTGTTTCTTGTCCATATTTCACCAGTACCAACCCAAATAGTATTATCTGGATCGCTAGGATCTATAGTAATAGCTCCTATAGATTGTGCATGCTTATCGAAAATAGGAGTAAAAGAAGCTCCTGCATTTTCAGATTTCCATACACCACCACCTGCGGTTCCGGTGTAAATGATTTTAGGGTTTGTTGGGTGGTTTTCTAAATCTATAATTCGACCACTCATTAAAGCGGGTCCTATATGACGTGCTTTTAAGTTTCCAAAAAGTTGTTTTCCTTTGAGAACAATTTCTTGAGAATGTAAGTTTGTAGATAGTACTAAAACACTACAAACAATAAAATTAAATATTTTGTTCATAACTGATAAAGTAAAGTTATACAGCATCATTTAAATATAGGATGCTGTATAATAATGAGTTTAGTTAGTAAGGGAAATTATTTTGACTTTGGTAACTCAAATACAGCTGGGTCAACTTCTGGATTCAATTCAATTTTTTTAAACTCTATAGTTTGTAAACTGTTTTGATTACTAAATGGAAAGTAAATACCATCAACTTCTTGATAATCGCTTATGGTAGTTTTTACCATTTGACCTTTTGTAGGACCTTCTTTTGCCATAGTTTCAGTAACAATAGGAACAAAGTTTTCAGTATCGAAGTAATAGTATACTGTATCTGGCTTTAATTCACCATTTTCTAAAAGTGGCTTTTTAGTTAATTTAATTTTAAAAGTTTCTGTACCGTCTATAGTTTCTTTTCCGATTAATTCAATAGAGAATCCTTTTTTCTTATAATTTAAGAAAGGATCTGGAAATTCCATTGCTTGTTTTTTTAAATTTTCAGTAGTTTCATTATCATTTTTTTCAATTTTCATGTTCATCATGTTTCTTTTCCAAGATACTTCGCCATTAAATCCCATAAAATCAGTTTTATTTCCTTGAATTTCTAAAGTAACTAATTGTTTTCCTTCATTGGTGAAAAGTAACTCTATAGGAATTTCTACCCCTTGCATTTTTATGTTTCCACTCATTTTGGTTCCTTTTAGACTCTCGAGTTTCTCTTTTCCTCCAATATTTTCAATATATGTATTAATGATTTCATCTGCTGTTTGAGCATTACCAGAGATTGAGAAAAGTATAGTGAAAACAAAAAGTAAAGTTGTTAAATTTTTCATTTGTGATGTTTTTTATTAATAATTGTATGCTCAATATGTACATTAAAAATAAAAAGTGTTACAAACTTTTTTTAATTTTTTTTTTCATGTAATTCTTTAAGTACTGAAATTAATATAGAACTATTGATGTCTTTAATAGATTTATAACGAAGCGATTTCACTTTTTTTCGACCTTCTGAAATTAAAAATTCATTATAATTTTCAAAGCCTGAAGTAGCATAAAAACCAACATCAACATATCTTTTTTTAGAAGAAGGATTTAAATAACAAAATGGTTTTCCATCTAAATAATAAAAAGGAATTTTCCATTTAAATTCTAAAGATACTTCAGGAAAATGAAGCTCTATAAGTATTTGTAATTGTAATAAAATTGATTTAAAAGGTTCTTGTTGATTTAGAATATAAGCTTCAGCAGGTTTCATAAAATAAAAATAATACATTTTTTACTTGTGAGAATTGTTTTTTTAATTTTACTTTGTAGTTCAAAGTTCTTTACTATGAGTTCAGAAGATTATTTAAAAGACATTTCAGAGATTAAAAATTTAATGAATAAATCGTCAAGATTTATTTCATTAAGTGGTTTGGCAGGAATTTTAGCAGGTTTTTATGCTTTAATAGGGGCTGGTTTTGCTTATTGGTTAGTAAGCAAAAGTACAAGAGGTTATTTAATTTTAGATGGAGAAATTTTTCGAATTATTCTTTTAGATTTAGTATTGGTTTTAATTTTTAGTGTAGGTACTGCTATTTATTTAACAACAAGAAAAGCTAAAAAAAATGGAGAAAGAATTTGGGATGCAACTACTAAAAGGCTTTTAATAAATTTTTTAGTACCATTAATTGCTGGAGGGTTATATATTTTAATAATTTTAAGTCAACATAAGTATGGACATACAGGAGCATTAATGTTATTGTTTTATGGGTTGGCATTAATAAACGCCTCTAAACATACGGTTAAAGATGTTAAGTATTTAGGTTACACTGAAATAGTATTAGGATTAATAGGTGCTCTTTATCCTGGTTATGGATTTTGGTTTTGGGTGTTAGGTTTTGGTGTAATGCATATCTTTTATGGTAGTTTAATGTATTTTAAACACGAAAGAGGTCAATAGACTTAAGAAAAAAAGCAACGTGAAAAATATACTTAATAATATAAATAAAGCATTTGATCATAGAGTCCGATTAGGCATCATGTCTATATTGGTTGTAAATGAGTATGCCGATTTTAAAACGTTAAAAGAGTTGTTAGGAGCTACAGATGGTAATTTAGCGAGTCATTCTAAAGCATTAGAAAAAGTTGAATTTATTAGAGTAGAAAAACAATTTATAGGAAGAAAACCCAATACAAGGTATTATGCAACAAAATTAGGAAAAATGGAATTTAAAAAGCATGTAGAGGCATTGGAAAAATTATTAAAAGGGTAATATTTTTTTTGAATTTAAACTTTGAAATTCAAAGTTCTTTTAAAAAAAAACGAAAGGGAGGATTGCTAAACTAAACTACCCGATAGGTGACGTACCTAAAAGATCGGGTAGTTTTAAAAAAATGACAAAAATTATTAAAAACATAAAAAGAATACCATGGAAAAAAGCCAAGAACAAACAAGGAAATTAGGAAAGTGGATAAAGACATCAATATCTTTTAGAATGCTTACTGTAGGGATATTAATACTGTTACTTTTAATACCGTTATCATATGTGAAAAGCCTAATAAAAGAAAGACAATACCGACAAAAAAAAGTAGTAAATGAGATTAATAAAAAATGGGGAAAAGAGGTCTTATTATACGGTCCTATTTTAAAAGTGCCCTATAAAACGTATAAATCTAAAAAGATTTTTGATCAAAAAAGTAATAGATATAAAGAAGAGATTACAGAAATTACTAAGGAAGCTTATTTTTTTCCAGATGCATTAAATATTTCTTCAAACATTAATCCAGAAGAAAAGAAAAGAGGTATTTATAAAACTGCTGTGTATTCAAGTAATATAGATATTACTGGAAGTTTTTCGCAACCCGATTTTAGTGAACAAGATATTGATGAGAAAGATATTTTATGGGAAAAATCGAGGTTAATAGTACAAACCTCAAACTTAAAAGGAGTTAGTAGTTTAATAGAAGTAAAATTCCATAAAAATACCTATCCTTTAACTTCAAAATATAAAAGAACCATAAAATCGAGTGCTCTTGGTGAAAATACAAATCATCATTATGTAAATAGTGAAAGAACGTACGGTGGATCTAGTTTGCATAGGTTGGAAAGTAAGTTTATAGCAAAAACAGATTTACCTAATAAAAATAAGGTAGATTTTTCAATGAAAATTACCATAAATGGAAGTAAGCAAGTTCAATTTGTTCCTTTAGGAAAAGAAACGAATGTAAGTATTGTTTCTAACTGGAAAACAGCAAATTTTATAGGAGAGTTTTTGCCTTATAATCCAAATAAAATTACAGAAGATGGGTTCAATGCTAAGTGGAAAATAATAGATATCAACAGACCTTTTCCGCAACAATATTTTAATGCCATACCCAATGTAAAGGAATATGCTTTTGGAGTAAATTTTATGATTCCGGTAGATGAGTACCAAAAGAGTGAGCGTTCTTCTAAATATGGTTTCTTAATAATAGGGCTTACTTTTTTAGTTTTCTTCTTAATACAAACTATTAGTAAAATTCAAATACATCCTTTTCAATACTTAATGATTGGTATAGCACTTATTATGTTTTATACCTTGTTAATTTCAATATCTGAGCATAGTAATTTCTTAAAAGCGTATGTAATAGCGGGTACCTCTGTGGTAATTTTAATTTCTTTATATGCCAAGTCTATTATAAGAACAATAAAATTCACCTCTTTTATAGCAGTTTCATTAACGCTTTTATACACTTTTATATTTATCATTATTCAATTAGAAAACTATGCATTGTTAGTAGGTAGTATTGGTTTGTTTGTAATACTAGCGGCTGTAATGTATGCTTCTAGAAAAATTGATTGGCAAAACGGATAGATAAAGGTTAGTTTGAGTATAAAAAGATGAAAATGAGATTTATTAAGGCTTTAGGAATAATCAGTCAAGTATTCGTTTTGTTTTTAGCATCGTTTTTAGGTTGGTTATTAATTGAAATGAAAATACCTGGCAAGGGAGCGATTTGTGATGCAGGACAATTATATCTTTTTCTAACTTGGTGTGTTTTCATTTTTATCTCAGTAGGAATAATAATTAATTCTAGAACCTATTATATCAAAGGTAAATGGAAGAAATATAGGGTTGTAGTGGGACTATTTATTTCTGTTCTGTTATTCTTTTCAATTTTTCTAAGGGCAATTATTATGACAGTTTATTATGGAAGAGAAAAATATGTAATTGAAGCTAAAGAACTAGTTTTTATAAAAATTCAATTATTTGAAAACAAAAAGTTTTTTGCCTATACATATAATGCTGCCTGTGAGGTAGAAAATATAGGTACTTATAATATTATTGAAGGTGTTCTTACTCTAAACTATAAAAATGAAAAATCGGAGTATTTAGGAACAAAGTATCTAATAGAAAACGATAAAATAGATTGTTTGAATTGTGAAATAGCAAACGATTTAAGTGTAAAGAAAAGTAAATGATTTTACAAGAGAATAATGTTAATAAGAACAATCTTGTAATAGTTGATATAAAAAAATATTGAAAATGAGAGAAAAATTAATAATGTGGTTATTTGATAACACTCAAAAAATATATTTAAAATATAAAAATAGAGAACCATGGAATATTTCTACAGAAGATTTATTACTATATAAAAAGAATAGTCTGGGGTATAATTTAGGTAGTTTTCTTAAAAGAAATGGATTTAAGTTAATGCCTAAAGTAGAAAGGCATGATGTATTTCATTTAATTACAGGAATAGGAACAAAAATTAAAGATGAAATAGCATTACAATATTTGTGTTACGGTAACGGAAAAAGAGGAAGCTATTTATACATGGCAATTTTAACCGGAATTATCGTGTTTCCAGAATATTTGAAATATTATATAAAATCGTACAGATTAGGTAAAAATAGTAATATGTTTCATCATTTTAATTTTAAAAAATTATTGAATGAAGATTTAAAAGAGTTAAAAAAGATGATTTTTTCAAAACAACAATTAGAGCAATTACATGAAGTTTCAATTTAATTTTAAGAGTTTAATTATTTTTATTTCTCTATTTATTATAGAAATAATTATAGCAAAAACATCTGGTTTTTTAAGACACACAATAGGAGATTATTTAGTAGTGATCTTGTTGTACTATCTAGTAAAATCATTTTTGAAAATAGCCCCTAAAAAATTAGCAATATCAGTACTGCTTTTTTCTTTTACAATTGAAATATTACAGTATTTTAAATTGGTTGAACTATTAGGGTTACAAGATAATAAATTAGCAAGCATAATTATAGGAAGCACATTTAGTTACGGCGATTTAATAGCATACACACTGGGGGTAGTAACCGTTTGTTATATAGAAAGATATAATCAAAATAAAATTTCAAAAAAAAGTTTTAAGTTTTAACAATGGAAGTACTCATACATTTTATTTTCCAATTATTTAAAATAGGAATACTGGCTTTTTTATATTCATTTTTGTGGGTGAAATTTTTGATAATAGTTAAATTATTTAAACCAAAATTGAAAGTAAAAGAACAGATGAGTTATTATATAACTGTATATGTTCTTCTATTAATATTTTCATTCACTTATTTTGGAAATCACGGTTTAGGTGATGGACCTAAAATTCCTATCGGTTATTGGGAAACCATAGAGAATGTTAATTGGCAAGATTATGGGTATTTAGAAAAAGTAAAAAGTAGTGATGGGAAAAATATTGAAATTGAAAAATTTTTAGTTGAAAATAGCAAGCTTTGTGGAAAATATGGAGGTTTTTTTTACAATTATAGCCATTCTTATTTTGTTTATAATTTGTATACGAAGAAACTTACTGAGTTTGAAACCAAATTACTTTATAATAAATATGCAAATAAAAATGATTTACCTAAATCAAACGAATTACTCAGTTTTAATAAAAACTACACTAATTACTGGGGAGGAATTAGATTTTTAATGTATCCATAAATAAAAAATATGATCACAAAGCATTTAACAAAAAAGCAAAACGCACTATTATTATTAGTTATCTTTTGCATTTTCTTAGAATTATTAAGAGTACAATTAACACAAAGTTTAAAATTCAGTTTTTTATTATGGAACTTATTTTTAGCTTTTATTCCTTATGTAATTTCAGAGTTTATTAAAATCAGTAAATTAGTAAGACAGTCTAAGTTTAAAATGATTTTAGTTTTAATTTGTTGGGTTTTATTTTTACCAAATGCTCCATACATAATTACGGATTTCATTCATTTTAGAACCAATAATTCAATGGTTTGGTATGATTTATTTCTCTTGTTTTGTTTTGCAAATACAGGGTTGATACTAGCAATTATTTCTATAAAAGACATTCATTCAGTGATTATAAAAATATGGAATGTACGAATCGGAAATATTTTTACAACAAGCATGTTTTTTTTATGCGGATTTGGAATTTATTTAGGGAGATTCTTACGGTTTAATTCTTGGGATATTATCAGTTCACCTATGTCACTTTTAAATAAAAGTATATTAAGTTTTATGAAAATAGAAGCATGGTATGTTACTTTAGGATTTGGTGTGTTTTTATGGATATTATTCTCTTTATATAGTACAAACGTATCTACTGAAGTGAAAAATAATTCAAATTAATGTTTAAATTAAATTTTGATTATCAGGTTTCTGTGCTTTGTTAAAAGTTAAAAAACCTTAAATTTTAAAATTTAAAGTAATGTTCTCATTTTATCTCGACAAATGTGATATCAAAATTTTAAAAATGAAAAAAAGTAATAGATTAATACTATCAATTTTTACAATGGTAGGAATGTCAACCGTTTCAAATGCACAAGGATTATTAGACGGTTTTACTCCTAAAAAAGGAGATTTATCAGTAACAGCTTCTTATTCAAGAAGTCAATTTGATGGGTTTTATGTAGGAGAAACAAAAGTAGATGGAGTACCAGTACACGAAGAAATTAATCAGAATATTTTTTCATTATATGCTAAGTACGGAATTACAGATCGCTTATCAGCTGTAGTGAGTTTACCTTTTATATCGGCAGAGAATACAAATGGTTTAGCTGATCCTGTAAATGGTGAAAATTCAATTTCTGAATTACAAGATATTTCGATAGCATTAAAATTGAATGCTCATAAATTTAATTTTACTGGAGCAGATTTAAACATCATTACAGGGGTTACAGCTGTAATTCCAACAGGGTATGAACCAAACGGAATTTTATCTGTAGGTAGTGGAGCGTTTGGAGTAGATGTAACTGCAGGTTTACATTTAAATACAGATGTAGGTTTTTTCTCTACACTTTTAGCTGGATATAATTTTAGAGGAGACGCAGATAATGATTTAACACCAGGAGGAGATTTTGGTGTACCAAATTCATTTGTTACTACAGGAAAAATAGGTTATACAAGTGATTTTATTTATGTAGAAGCATGGGCAGACTATTCTAGAGCCGAAGAAGGTGTAGATATTGCTAGTCCTAGTTTTAGAGGGAATTTTCCAGAAACTAAGGTAGAATATAGTAGAGTAGGAGTTAGTGTATATAAAAATATAATTCCAGAATTAGGAGTTAGTTTAGGTTTCGGTAAAGTAATAGATGGAAGAAACTTAGGTGATTCTACTATTTACTCAGCTGGTTTAACTTATAATGTATCCTTATAAAGAAGAGATAGTATCTCTCATTAAGATAAAAAAAGAGCTTTTTTAAAAGCTCTTTTTTTATACATATTATTGTGTGAAATTTGTTTAAATATTATTATTTCACTCTTATTTTTTTCAAAATATCTTCGAGTCCATTTAGTTGTAACTCATAAACGAGTGCCATCATTTTGCCTAATTTTCCAGTAGGAAAACCTTTATTTTTATACCAAATTAAATAATATTCAGGAATATCAACTAAGTATACATTTTTGTATTTACCAAATGGCATTTTCATATTGGCAGTATCTATTAAAAATTGTTTGTCGTTCAAAATAATACTAAAATTTAGGGTGTTTAATCACTCTAATTGAAATGATAAAAAGTAGCATCTTATTTATTTATAGATTGTGTTTCTTTTGTAAAGATAATGCCATTATTTTTTAATTTTATTAAGAATAAAATTAAACTTTTATTTTAAACATAATATTGTTCTTCTTCGCTTTCGTTTTTTTGCTTTTAATTGTTTAATAAATAGGTGGTAAGTTTTGTTTAAAGTTGAGTGTTTTCTTTTTAAGAAACACGAATATTAGTCTTTCTTAATATGTTTTTTTTATCATATATGTTAAGGAATAAAAAAGGTTCGTAATGTTTTTTTTTTTTCGACTTAAGGTTATATCTAAATTTAAAAAGATGAAAAAAAACCACTTATTAACCTTATCAATTTTAACTATCCTTGGAACTTCTCTAAATAGCAAAGCTCAAGGTTTATTAGACGGATTTAATCCTAAAAAAGGAAATTTATCTGTTTCGACTTCGTATTCAAGAAGTCAGTTTGATTCCTTTTATGTTGGGGAAATAAACACAGAAGGAGTACCTGTACATGAAGAAATTAATCAAAATGTTTTTTCTTTGTATGCAAAATATGGTATTACTGATCGATTTTCTGCAATTGTTAGCATACCTTTCATTTCTGCAGAAAATACAAGTAATCAACCAGATCCTATAAACGGTGAAACAACTATTTCTGAGCTACAAGATATTTCTGTTGCCTTAAAATTAAATGCTTATAAGTTTAATTTCAATAAGGCTGATTTAAATATTATTGTTGGAGCAGCAGCAATTATACCTACAGGGTATGAACCTAACGGTATTTTATCTGTAGGTAGCGGTGCTTTCGGTGTAGATGTAACTACGGGTTTGCATTTGAACACTAAAGTAGGTTTATTTTCTACTCTTTTAGTTAGTTATAGCTTTAAAGGAAATGCGGATAATAACCTTATTCCTGGCGGAAAATTTGGGGTTCCTAATGCCTTTGTAACTACTGGTAAAATAGGTTATAATAGTAAATTTATTTATGTAGAGGCATGGGCTGATTATTTAAAATCTGAAGAAGGAGTCGATATTGGAACTCCTAGTTTTAGAGGAAACCTACCAGAAACTAAGGTAGATTATAGTAGAATAGGAATTACTGTATATAGAAATATAATTCCTCAACTAGGTATTAGTTTAGGTGTTGGAAAAGTAATTGATGGAAGAAATTTAAGTAACGCCATTACTTATTCAGCAGGCTTAACATATAATCTATCTTTATTAAAGTAATTTACCTTTTATTAAAACAAAAGAGCGCTAACTTTATGGTTAACGCTCTTTTATTTATTAGAAAATACTTTCAAATAAAGGAAAGAGAAAACTTCTTATTAGTAATTTATTAAAGTTGAATTATATATTATAACAAAAAATTATTGATATTTATTAAGTAAACCAAAATCAAATAAGGTCCAATAACAAGCCTTTAAACCACTTTTTTTAAAAGCTTCGTTAGCCCATGTATTACATGTTTTTGTTGGAGAATAAGAACCTTTAGCTTTATAAAAAGTATTATGTTTTCCGTAAATACTTTGCGGAATTATTATTTTTTGATTTAATGAATCAAGCAAAAATGTTTGTTGTATAAAATCATTTAACTTATACAATTGTTTATCGTTAGCTTTTACAGAAACCCAATCCTTTTTTTTTCGATAAAATGATTTAATATGAATAGCTGTTGGATTATTTAAAAATAAAGCACCAAAAGCATATTTAAATTTAAATTTATTCCAAGTAGGAGTGTTTAAGTAAAAGTTTTCATCTCCCCAACCAAACATTATAAATTTTTTAAATGAATCTATTTTTAAATTTTGTTTGAGCTCTTTTGAAAGTAACTCAATAGGAATAATAATACTTAAATGAACACCATTTGTGTCTAAATAAATATCCTTAGAATTTAAAAGATCCTCCTGTTTATTATTAACAGTAAATAAACTAATAATGATAGAAAATAATAAGTATATAAATATACTCAAAATAGAATACCCTATATACTTAGTTATTTTTTTTATGAATAGCATTTACTCTTTATTATCTACATAATTTTGTAAATAAGCATAGCGCTTACTTAATCCCCCTTTATTAGTAGTCATTTTAGCACGTGCTAAAATTTCATCTTTATCATTGTTGTAAAAAGCAGGAATAACATGTTCTAAAAACATATCACCAAAACCTTCACTAGCATCTTTAGGTAACTCACAAGGTAAGTTATCTACAGCCATTACTACAATAGCATCTTCGTCTTTAAAGTTTACTTCTGTTTCTTTTAAAGGATGATAACCATAAATAGGATCTGCAATTGTAGAAGCTCTTAAAGTACTAGCTACAGGGCCATCTACATCACAAGAAATATCAGCTACATATCTTATAGCAAAATCAGTTGATTTCGCATCTTCTCTAGTAAATAAATACGGAGCCCCATCTCCATAAAAATGCCCTGCAATAAAGAAATCTGTTTCTTTAGCATATGGCATAAAGTTACTTTCGTAACCAGTAGGATCTTTGTAAAATTTAAACTTATCACCAACCTTTCCATCTGTACGTCTATTATATTCCATAACATCAACCATACAAAATACAGGCTCTGTAAATTTAGAAGTTAAATACAAAGCATCACTTATTTGTTTCACTTGTAAATGATCTAAAATCTCTTTAGCTCCAAGCGCAACTTTCCCCGTTCCAGAAAGCACTATTTTAATAGCAGGAAGCGTTATTTTATTAAGTTCTTCTTTCATCGCATTTAAGCTGTCTAAAGTTTCTACTTTAGGTAATGAAAAAGAACCTTCTTTAAGACCGATTGCCCTAAATCCGTTATAAGCACCAACTAAACCAGCATAACGACCAAAACCAATTAAACGAGCACCATTTTTCTTAATAATAGTTTCATGGTCATACATTTCTATGTTTTTTGCAAGCATTGCTTGTAACAACTTACGGTTGTAAGGTTGTTTTTTTATAGTATGACTAAAGAAAAAATATTTTTTATTCGGAATTAAATATTCAGTAGGAACTTCTTTTACTCCTAATAATACATCGCAATCACTTAAATCATTAGTAATTTCAAATCCAGCTTTCTTGTATTCATCGTCAGAAAAAACTCGAATATCAGAACTTTCTATCAAAATTTTTGCTTCTGGAAATTGTGATTTTAGCTCTTGTAATTTAGTAGGAGAGAAAACAACTCTTTTATCTGGTGGGTTTTTACGTTCTTTTAAAATTCCGAATTTCATTTACTAGCTTGATTTTAAGGATTATTAGTTGATTTGTTTGCTGTTTTTTTGAAAGCACGACGAAATTACAAGTTTTTATAAGTTTGCACAAACGTCTTTTTGTTTAAATTAAAATAAGATGTTTGAGCTTATCTGTTTTTTTAGGAACAAAAAAATATGACTTTATAAGATATAAAAAACTCTCACAAAAATATTTTTTATGAGAGTTTTTGAATGAAGATTGAGTTTTGATGTTTGTTTTAGTAATTTACTTTATCAATGTCATCATAATTTTTCTCGCAATTAAAATCTAAGCACCTGTCTGCTATACAGCCACATGCGAAGTAGTTACAGTAAAGATGTGTACCTTCAGGACAATCTATTTGACCTCCATTAATTACTCTTTGTTCTGTTTTACTTAATACATTTCCAATATTTGAAATTGATTTAATCATAATATTCGGTTTTTTATAATGAATTTAAAAGTCTTTAGTTTTGGTTCTACAAGAACAACGCCCTAAGTTAAGGTCATAAAAAGGTTCTTGAGTATGAACGCAATATCGATCTCTTATGTTTCCATTATATATGGTCCAGTTGCTTAAGTTATTACAAGAAGGCTGATCGGTTTTTCCACCTTTAATAGATTGTTGTGACTCCTTTGTTAAAAGTGTGCCAATAATTGAAATTGATTTAATCATAATATTCGGTTTTTAAGATTGATTTAAAAGGGGGCGAAGTCGGTATGTGGTTTGTTTTTGCAAGAACAACGACCTAAGTTATAGTCGTAAAATATAATTTGATCTTGACGACAACGGTATATACTGTTTAGACAAGGGGAAGCTTTAGAAACATCTCCACCTTTAATAGATAGTTGTACTTCTTTTGTTAAAAGTGTACCAATAGTTGAAATTGATTTGATCATAATATTCGGTCTTTAATGTTTTTCCTTACTCTATTTTTATGCTTTTCAGGTTTCGCATTTTTAAGTTAACTTATACCAAAGATGATCTGTTTTGTGAAGAAAAAGAAATGAAAAAAGGTGCCATTTATAAAAAAAGGAGGTGTAATTTTAAAATTGTACCCTAAGGTTTTTTGGTTTAAGTTACTGTAATATAGTGTTTTGGTGATTTTATTTTTGTGTTATATGTAAAACCAGAAAAAATAAAGGTAAATACCTTAAATTTAGAATACCAAAATAAAATATGATGAAACTATTATCAATTGAAGATCTAAAAAAGTACGAGTTAAATAGCATGGAACAAATGAGTGTTATGGCTAAAGGAACTCAACATCAATTAAAAGGAGAGTTAGATACAGATGGAGAAGAAGATTGTTATCCTCAAGCAGAAAAAGTGTGGATAATAAATAGATTGTGTGATAAGCTAACCTATTAAAATTATAATTCGGTATTAATTTTTTCTATGAGTTGATACGGAGTTATACCAGTATATTTCTTAAAAATTCGAGTAAAAGATTTTGCATTTTTATAACCTCCTATTTCACCAATTGCTTGCGTGGTATAAGCTCTTATTTTTTTATCAGTACTTAATATTTTTACAATATGATTTATTCGTAGATGATTGGTGTATTCACTAAAATTCATCTCTTTATATTCTTTTATTACTTTTGATAAATAGGTTGTGTTTGTACCAATCTTTTTAGCAGCATTATACAAATTAAATTCATCTTTTAAGAAGTATAAATTGTTTTCAATTTTTAAAAGTCCTTTAATAATTTCTTGATGTTGTTTATCATTAATACTAATATTTTTACTGGTTTCTTTATTATTTGCACTTAAAAGAAGATTTTCTAATCGTTGTTTTGTTTTTTTCTTTTCTTTAGTATTTCTTAATATAAAAAACATATTTACTAGTAAAAACAGGATCAATAATGAGATAATAACACTATAATGTTCATTCTTGCTTGAAAGTTTTTTTATTCTTTTTTCTAAATCATTAACCTGAATTAGGTTTGTTATATTCATTTTTTGTTGTTGTTCATTTTCAGAAGCAATTGAAAATATTTTTTTATATTTTTTGAAATAATATCTGGCAGAATCAATATTTCCTTCTTCTAAATATATTTGTGAAATGTAATTGTGGGCATTAACAAAATTAGAATTAATATCGTCATTCTTCTTAATTTTAAATAATTCAATAAAATTTTGTTTTGCTTTATTTAAGTTGCCAGAATTAAAATAGTTGACACCTAAATTATAATGTGTTCTATAGAGATACGATTGTGATTTTTTTTCTTTGAAATACAACAACGTTTTTTCAAAAAAACTAGTTGCTTGCTTATATTTCTTTCTTAAGCTATAGGTAGTACCTAAAGAGAAATTTAATTCAGCTTTCTTATAATTACTAAGTTTAAAATTTTTATCCTTAAGAATATTGTTAAAACAATATAAAGAAGAATCCATATAGACTAAATTTTCATCTTTTTCTTGATAAATAGTATTATACAAGTTTCCTAGGTTTGATACTATTTTAAATCGTCTTTGATAATATTTTTTCCCTAATTTATGCTTGTACTCTTCTAAAAAGTTGAGCGTAGCTTTAAATTTAGTAACAGCTTTGTCAAGTTCATCAATATCTTGATAAATTAAACCAATATTCGATTGAATCTTCACTATTCTCTCAATATCATTAGATTTTTTAGCTATCGTTTCAGCTTTTAAATAATATCTTAATGCCTGTTCCGATTTTTTTCTTCTTTTATTCGTATTTCCTAAGAGTATGTATATATCAAATAAAATAGCATAATTTTTAGGAGACTCTACAATTTTAGGTAGGTATTTATGAATACTATCTTTAAAGAACTGTTGAGTAACTTTTTTTTTCTCTATTGTTTTTAAATATTCGGTAGCAGCATAACCATAAGTCTTGTAGGGTGTATTGTTTGATATAATTAGCGTATCCATATAAAGTAATACACTATCTATACCTATGTGATTACGTAGTTTAAACTTTTGTTTATTCGCTTCTAATTTATTGTTTTCAATTTCTATGTTCTGAGAGTAAATACAAAAACATGAAAATAGCATAAGAGTAGTTAGGTAATGTTTTCGCATAGTCTTTTACTATATTTTTTTGAGAAGACAATCAAATGTATAAAAAATGTTTAAAAATGTCACTACTAATTTTAAGCTGTAAAAAAGTAGTATTAACTAGCTTACTAAGAATTTGTTTTTTTATCTTTGCCATCCGTATTTTTTGAGAAAAAGAATGTTCTAAGAGAATGCTTTAAAAATGTAAAAAAGATTGTATTTAAATATTAATATAACTTTGAGCATTATTTTTTTAATTCTTTGACATAATGGGGACGACTGGTTTTGACAGCAAGACTAGTAAAAATGTAAGCATACCGAGGACTGAAATGATGCTCGTAAAACTTATTTCAACAATTTAAACGGTGAAAATAACTTCGCTTTAGCTGCTTAATAATCTGAATTATAGTAAGATTCTAGCCTCGGCACACTAGGTGTGCAAGCTTTATGCCCACGAAAAGCCTTGGTTTACGGCGTTTCATTTTTGGGTATCGTAAAAGTAAACATAGAAAACTTAGAGCTTCGATAGGTTTTTGAAACTAAAGAAGATAAGTTAAAATTAGGCGGTTTTTGGTCAGATTTTAAACGAAAATTAAACAAAAACTAAGTATGTAGAAAGCTTTTAAGCTACTTGTTTGGACCCGAGTTCGATTCTCGGCGTCTCCACTTTTAAACAACCTAACTAATTAATTGTTAATTAGTTAGGTTTTATTTTAGTCTGCATTTAGACTATTTTGTTAAAATTACTTAATTTCTCCATTGTTTCTTTTTGTCAACAAAATATAGTTTTTGGCATGAAACTATATAAATCATGCTTCAACATTTTTCAACAAAAAAACCTCAACTAATTTAAGGGTTAAGGTTTTATTTCTATGTGTCATTTTTCTTTACGTACAGGTCAAAAATGGAATTTTAGGACACTATAAAAAGAACTATTGAATTGAGTATTTTAGACAAGTTATTGTTCTCATAAAATCTTCACTTTGTTTTTTTGTAAACGTTTTTTCGACGTGACCTTTAGAAGTTTCTATCCTCATAATTTCTATTTCTTTACTCATTAATTGGTTTAGTTGTTGTTCTTTACCAAAATTACCCCCAAAGTAGGCGTAAAAAGTTGACTTACAATTGAATTTTCCATTATGTGGTAATGATAACCTTGAACCATTCCTAAATAAAACGTACATTCTGTCATCTTTATCAATACACCTTCCCGAACCAACTGTATTAATACTTAAAATTATAGTTTCAGAACTTAACATCATAAAAATGCCAAAACCGTATTTTCCACTGTCAGAGATAACCAATTTCCTTTTAGACCCTGTATTTGAAATTCCAGTAACCTTATCGTATTCCGTTTTTATATAATTCTTGCAATCATAGTCTAGTAATGATTTCAAATCTTCAATTTCCTCTACATCTTCAATTTCTTCATCGAAGTTTTTATCAATTATTTCTTGTGAATATATTACTGAAGAAAATAATAGTAATAGAATTGTTTTCTTAATATTTTTCATATCTAAAATTGTTGTTTAACTCCAGTTGCTTTACAAAGTTGATTATATGCTTTTATTAATGCTTTAAAGTGTTTTTTTAATCTTTTAGTTCCTTTTGGTACTTTAACATCAACGTATTGGTTTTTATCATTATCAATATATCTTACCACTAACCCAGTTTCCTTGTTATCTATTACATATCGGATAAGTTTTTCTGCTTCTCCAATTGCTTCAATGTCCGAAACTTCATTTACACCTACTCCGATAGTATTCCTTGTTGTCTCTTTATCTTTTATCTTAAAAACAATTCCTTTTCCTTGTCGTATTTCTTTTCGAGTGCCTAAAAGATAACTTACTTCATCAAAAAAAATCCAATTTTTATCAAAGTAATTATTTACCAAACGTATTGGCATTATTACTTGTTTACCGTCAACCATCTTAGCACCAAAGTAAATTTGAATATTTTTAACCGAATTAGCATTTACAGTAAAATCTTTACTTACAAGAGGGGTTGGTTTTGATTTTACCCATGAAATTTTTTCGTGATAATCATTGGTCATTAACACACCTTTTAGTTTCACTTTCTGTTGGCTAAAAAGGGAGGTGCTCAATAAAGTTGTTATTAAAAATAAGAATCTTAATTTTTTCATTGTTAAAATTTTAAGTAACACCAGTCCCAAGAGTTGTTTTTAATTAAAAAAAAGAAGCGTGGGTACTGAATCCTATTCTCTTAAAGGTATCGCCAGAAACCCACAGTCAAACAGAAACAGCCCACGCCCAAACGGACGTAGACGTTAATCTGTATTTTATGACTGTTTATAGTTGAAACTGGCGATTTCTTAAAACAAAATACGATTACGCTACTTAATATTTTATATGTCTTGTACCTTATCGGTTCATAGTTCAAATATAATATTTTACAAATAGCAAAACACCTCGCGCGCGCGTAATTGTAAAATTTGTAAAAAAACAACTATATATAAACCGATTTATTGAGAGTTCTTTTTTTTGATTTTACTAAGGGAATGGTATTTCAAATTGATTAGTATAAATTTTTCTATTGTAACCTGAATTACGAAATACCTGTTTATTATAGACTTTATTTCGTATTTGTTTTGCTAAATGAGTAATTATATTACTTTCATATTTAGTATGATTTGAATTACAGTTTTTAAGTAGTATACTGCATAATTCAGAAAACTTTTGTTCGTCATATTTTTTTAGGTGTCTTAATGTTTTTGTTTTAATATATTTCGATCCATTATTTTCCTTATTCAAACCTATTCCAGTAACGATACAATTTTTAATTTCCAATTGGTGTGTGCCAATTCCAATTATATATACGTCTGAAATTGCACCCTTTTTTGACGTATTGTTATGTGTGGAAATTGCACCCTTTTTTAATAACTCTTTTAATTTATTGCCTACTATAATATTCAGTTGTGTATGAATATTGTTTCCTGTTTTGTTTAATAATCTCTGATAATCAACTTTTTTTTTATTAAATAAATTTCTACTCCCTTGTAAAGACTTAACCCATTTAATAGTGTTTAGGTATTCGTTTAATTTTAAAAGTTCTTTATTAGTTAAGTTTAGTCCTTTATTGTTAATATCTAATATCAATACTTTCTTAAACTCTAATTTAACAACATTGGCTAATGTGTTATAGGTTTCTATTTTTAATAAATCTGCGTAGTTGTATATGCCTAATGCTTTGATGTATTTACGCTCTTTACTTTTTATCTCAAATCTAAAAGTATTAATATCGGTATGGTCCAGGAACTGTAAACCTTTTGCATAAAACTTTATCTGTTTGTATTTATTTGCTTTTCCGTTTTTATGATGTTTAAAACTAATCTTACTAAATTTTAGACTATCACTTGAATTTATAAACTCGTTTTTTTCGTGGTATATAGCAGAAAGAATTAAATCTCTACAATCTATTGGACTAAGAGCATTTATACCGAACTCTATATTTAGGATGGTTAATTTATCTGCTGGTAAGTTAAAGAGTTCTTTAATTTCAGTTAAGGTGTTAATACAGTTTAATACCGTAAAATCATTTGCATTGTGTAGGTTATTATTAAAATAATAATGTGGTTTAATTAGTATTTCTAACTTGGTAAAAACCTCATCTTTTGTAAAAAAACAGAATAGTATTTCCTTATAAATTTTTATATGTGTTGCTTGCTTTGTTGCATTGGTTTCTTTGTTTAAATTATTTCTAAAGTTTTGATTTTTAGAATACATTCTTAACAAAGGATTGTTGTATAGTTTTTTAGCGTATTTAGTATCTGAACACAATACTTTTAAATAATCTAACATAAATAGTATCTTTGTGTTAGGTATGCGTTGCCACAATTACCTAACATTTGAATAAAACAAAAGAGGGATTGAACACCCCTCTTTTTGTTTCTATAAATTGGTAATTAATGGTGCTATATTTCTTGTGAAGTAATTTTCATAATAGTAAACGTTAAGCGTATCACTATTATCTTTAAAAACAAACAGAATCAAGTCTTTAAAACGTCCTCGACACCCCCAATAGATGTTTTCTTTATTAGTAGTAAACAAACCTGTTAAACGGGGTGTAATCCATTTGTTACACTTTCTTTCTTGACACCAGTACACTGGTTTTGATTTCGCAAAATCTCTACTCTCTGAAATATTGAGTTTATCAGTAATTAAACGTGTTTTAGAGTGAGTAGATTGTAACTCGTAATGAACCGTAGTTTTAAAATACTTAGTTGCCTTGAACTCGTATTTAATTGGGTTTTGCGTTGCCATCGAATTACTTGTTAAGTTTTACGATTGCATTTTCGATTTCTTTACGCTTATAATAAACCCTTGAACCTATACCGTAGGCTATTAACTTTCCTTGTTTTGTGTAGTTATGAATTGTTGATAAATCAACTTTTAAGAGGTTCGCCGTTTCTTGTCTACTAAGATATTCCGTAGGTATTTTAGGTTCAAAGTGTTTTTTTAAATCTTCTAATTGAGTTTTTACCCCCTCAATTATTGAGTTTTGTAATTGCTCTGGTGTTATTTGAATAAATTGTACTGATTGCATATTTTATTATTATTGCGTTATGCTTCGCAATTTCCAACCCATTCAATTCCGATTTTCCTCTCTTTTTTCCGAAACTAAATATTATCTTCAACTTTCTTTTCAATTAGATTGTAATTATTATCTCTATCAACAGAAAAACTTTTGTTATCAAACCCTTTTTTATTAGATATTTCATTGTAATCTTTTTCTTTAATAAATTCTTCTTTCAATAAGAATTGCGCAAATTCAAGATGTTTTATTTTGAAAATTCTTTCTTGTGATTTCAATTTCTGAAATAGAAAAGATAAATCTTTATATGGAGTTACTTTATGATTATTAATAAATTCTTTGAAAATATTAAAACTGTTTGCACTTTGAAAAACTTTAGGATATGGGTTTTCATCTCTCGTAAATTTATTTAAAGCCTTTATCCTTTCACTATTCCATATAACGCCCATTATCCTCGTGCCAACATATTCATTTTTGGGGTCTATTTCTTTTTGATTACGTTGTGCTAATAATCTATTAGTTATTGTATCACTTGCATTTTTAATTTCATTATTTATATAAGTGACAAATTGTTCTTTTGTTAATATACTTTGTTTAATTTTAGCCTCAGCAATTATTTGATTTTCTATCCCCTCTTTTATTTTAGGTTTTAATTCACAATTTTCACATAACTCTGAGTATTTCGTTTTAAATTCTTGTTTACCACATTCACAATGATAAACCACCATTTGTTTATTCGTCTTTGGGTTAATATATGATTTCATTGATATGTAGTTTTCTTGTTTTAATAGATAGTATTTTTAAAATCTTATTGATTTGAAGCGTTTTTAATCACTTTTAAATCTGCTTTTTTCTTTTGTGCTTTTTTATGCTTTTTACCTACCTTTTGCCAAATCTTCGCCAACTGCACCCCATAATCTATCGGTTCTTTACCTATGTAGGTTAAAAACATTTTTTCTGTTTTGTGTGCCGTTATATTCATCAAAATTGGGGTGGGGTATAATTCTGTTGCATAATGATTAGAAGCAAAAGAACGTCTACAAATATGCGAGGCTACTAATTCGTGTTTAGGATATAAACCACCTATATAACGCTTTTTAACCTCATCAAATTTATTCCCTTGAATTAAGGTATCAATATTAGCAATCTTACATAATTGTTTTAGATACATATTAAACATTGCTTTACTGCTATCTATGTTATTTGAGAATACAGGAGGAAACTCTCCATTTCTTTTGTCTAAGATTTCTTTTACTTCGTGATGTATTGGTATCTGAACTAACTTTTTTGTTTTTTGCTGAGTTAAAACAATAAAGTCATAGTCCTGTATATGCTCTATAAAACTACTATTCATTCTTAACAAATCTGAAACTCTTTGCCCAGTAAAACAACCAATTATTAACCAATCTTTTGCTATTTCGTGTTTTTCGTTTATAAACTTTGTTTGTTTAATCTGCTCAATTTCGTTGAGGTTTAAAATTACTTTAGGAGCATCAATAGAAAACCCCATAAAGTTTTTAAGTTGACTACTTACTTTAAAACCATTCTTTTCAGCATCTAAACAGATGCTTTTTACAAACTTTAAATATCTACCTACTGTATTATCACTTAATCTGTCAACCTCACTTAAATAGTCTATTAATTCAATTCTAAACTTCAAATTAACGTCAGTTAGTTTTGTTTTTGTATTGTTATGGGTATCAAAAGCATTTAATTTATTTACTATGGTTTGATATTTTTTTCTTGTAGCAAGTGAAACACCTATTTTTTTAGTTTTATCATTTGTTTTGTACTTTAAATTTTTAATAAAATATTTACCGTACTCTGTTAAGTAATCTAAAGCAACTACGTCCGATTTATTAAAGTTAAAATCTATTTTTGATTGTAACCAAGCACCGTCCATTAATACACCTAAAGCATTTGCCTTATTTACCTCATCCAATACAAAGTTTTTTAATTTTCTTAGTTCAGATGCAAGATTTTTATTTGATGGTGTGTTATCTTTTGGAAACCCTGTTTTACCCCAATCTATTGGGTTTATAATTAACGAAGTTTTACGTCTATACTGTTTGTGTTTACCTAAAGTTAGACGCAAATAAATAGGAGCATTTTTAGATTTGCTTTGTAGTTGATATGTTACCGTTGCCATAATTTGAACTTTTGAACACTCAAATATAACTAATCAAAAAAAGTTAGTCTGCATCTAGCCTATTTTTTTTAAACATCTATCAATTTTATTCAATTTCATTAAACACTAAAAGACCTAACAAAATCAACGCATCTATTGAAAAAACTAAGAAAACAACCATTTTACTAAGGCTTCCAAAAGTTCTAAAAAGAGACCTTATACTCTCGGCGTCTCCACAATTAAAAACCTTAATTATCTAAATTTTAGATTCTTAAGGTTTTTTAATTACTTCTTTGCACAACATTTGTACAACTACATGAAAAAGGGGGTATTTATCAGTCATTTTTAAATCATATATTTGTAATAACTTATTTTATTAAGATAAGTTTTTGAGCAAACAAAAAGGAATACATTTAGTTGTATTCCTTTTTTTATATTTAAAAAGTGTTAATAGGATTAACTTTTTATGTAAGTAAATTGCGGTTTTATGTATATAATAATTGTTTTTGACTATAAGATGCACCTCGAAATGAACATCTAAATAACACTAAATGAATAAAACTAATGCTTAAACCCCTATAAATGTGTTTTAATATTATTTAAACATAGTTTAAAAATAACTAGATAATCCGTAAGGAAGTATAACCTTTGACTATTTAATCAAGGGTTATAGTAAATGAATATTATTTTAATAGGTCTAAAAATTCACTTTCTGAGTAAGGAAGTAATTGTTTTGCTATCTCTAAAGTGTTTGCAATATCAAAAGCATTACAATGTGGAATATTATGCTCTGTAATCCCCTCTATTGCATTTTGACTTATTGAAATTAAAGAGTTGATTGTGTTTAATAAATCTTCATAAGAATTTAAAAAAAAATCTTTTTTTAAAGAGGTTAAATAAACATCTTTTAACTCATTAAATTTATCTAATGTTAAGGCTTGTTTTGTGATTTCTGTACTCATGGTTTATTGCTTTTAGGATATTATAAAACCCGTATAATTTTAGGTGTCCTATACTGCAATAAAGAGTATTGCGGTTGTTTCCAATACCACCACCATACTATACGGGCAAGTTTTTTTAATTTCATATTTTATTGCTTTTAGGAATTACAAAGGTAAGAAAGTGTTTTTAAAGTCTATCATTGCTTTAACCAATGTTTTTATATCTTTAGGGGCAGTTTTTTTATCTTTTATTAAAACCCTTAACTTACTACAAAATTCCTTTAAAATTTCGTTGTAGTTTTTAAGATTCATTTTGAGAGGATTAACCCAACGCCCAACTGTTTGTTCTGTAACACCTATTTCTGTGGCAATTTCTTTTTGATTCTTACCAGCACAAAACAAGTGTATTGCGTATTTGTATTTTTCTTTTTGATGTAATGCTTTAAATTCGGTTTCTGTGTTTTCTTGCATTAGGTATTTTTCAAGTGAGTTCATAATTTTGGGTAATTTTTAAGGTTGTAATTTCTTCAATTCTCTTTTAGCATTAATACCTAAATAACTACTAAACGTCCTATAACTTATATTAAATTTAGGCTCTATGTATTCCCAGTAAATCTCTTTATAAGTTATATCTTCATCTTTATATTTTAGGTCTAACACAATATTTTGTATTTTAATTACTCTTTTATAAAAATTGTTTTTGTTATACGCCATTTGATTAATTACTTTTGTTAATCGTTCAGTATCAAAAGCTCTATTGTCAAAAGGCAGTAGGGTTTTTATTTTATAAATTAGTTTTATTTATTGTATTTAATAATTTTCTTGCACGATAACTAGTAAGAACTATGGGGGGTGCATTTTTACAATATCCAACAACAACTATTTTTTGTGTATTTCTTATCCATATTTTAGTTGTCTTTATTTCTTTTTGCATTAATTTATCTGTATAAGTTTTATTATCATGTTTATAACTGATTGTTAAAGAAAGTTTACTTTTATTTAAAGCTTTAAATATTTTTTTTAAACTTTCTTTTTCTTGTAATATTTTTTTTTGCCTTTTTAAAGTCCTCTTCTTTCCTGTAACTTTATTACTACATTTTTTAGAGCAGTATTTTGCACTTTCTCTTTTGTGTGATATATCTGTATTACAATTTTTACAAACTTTTTTTTTATTGGGTATTATTGGTAAGAAAATCACCCTCTTTTTTGAAATAATCCTATTGTTCTTTTTTAAAGTAGTTTTGTCCCCTTTATAACCGTCTATACTAACAGTTAAAAGGGGGACACTTTTTTGCTGTTGTATTTCCTTTTCAGGGTGGTTAAAAGGGGGACACTTTTCTGCTGTTAATTCAGCCCATTTATTTACTATAATATCGTTAATATCTTTTTGAGTTGTAGATCCGTGTTTACTCATTAATTCTTTAAACCTTTTTTTAGCACGCATTCTTTGCTTTTTAGTATATTCTACCCAATTTCTAGGTATTGCACTATATAGAACCCTTTTTTGTTGCGTTGGGGTTAAATGTTTTAGGTTTATGCTTTTATCGTAATATATAATATTACTCCACCTATTAGTAATTTCCTTTATCAATGGCTTTAAATTCCTTAAACTGGTTAAATCAGCTAAGGTTGTAATGTTGTATTTTTTTAATTCGTTCATTTTATTATAGTGCATTTCAACCCTCAGCAATTCTTTTGTTTTAAGTTTACTTTGTTTACCTTTATTGTAAATTTTAAGTCTATGGTTTAAATTCACAAGTTGCTTGCCTATACTTTGCTTATCTTCTGATAATGTTTTAAAATTATATGTTTTAAAAGCAATTAAATTTTTTAACATTTCGTTTACCTCTATCATTATAAACACATTTACACCAAATTCTATATTGTGTATTGTTGTTGTATAGGGATGTATATAAAATTTACTTTCAAGTTCTTTTATAACTTCTAGTAAATTAGAATAATCAAAATCGTTATAATTATGTTTGCCTTTATTTCTGTATTTATGCAAAGAGCCTGTAACCTGTAAACGCACTATTTTAGTAAGTGTAGTATCTTTATGAAAAATGGTAAATTTTAGACCTCTATAATTTGCAATTATTTTGTTTTTTGAAATCTCTCCAGTATTGTAACCTATTTCAACATTAAATTTAAGATATACGCTATTTAGCCACTTTTCAGCAACTTTAAGATTTTTTACATACATCTTAATATAATCAATCATTTTTTATTTTAAATCATCGACTAACAAAGACAAAGTATTTTCTAAATTGACCTGTATAATATTAAAACTCTCTTTTAAATCTAAATATTTTAATATTGATAATTTACAAGCGTTACGAACATTACTAACAAATAAATAACAAGCTAAATCATTATTATCATTATTAGGCTTTGGATAATTCCCTAATAAATCTATGATACTATATAAAACCTTTTTTTGTTCTTTTGTATTTAATAATTCTATGTCAGAAAGTAAATCCAATGATTTTGTGATAATTTCAATCATTATTATTTCCTTTAATATTAATAGATTGTAAAGCGTTCATTATATCACTTTCTTTATAACGTATTTTGTTTCCAATTCTATTAGCGGAAATAACACCTTTTTTAGTCCAAGTCCACAAAGTAACCAAGCTTATTTGTAGTGTATCTGCTGTTTGTTGCCTTGTTAGTAATTTATCTTTTTGTGTATTTTGTGTATTTTCTTTAATTGCCAAAAGCTCTATATGAACATTTTGAAATTGTGTAAGTAATTCAGACACATCTAGTCCCTGTATTTGTGTTATTTTAATAGATGATTTTTTACCCATTTTTTAAATTATTTAGCTTCCTTTTGCCTAAAAAAAAAGTAACCATTTAAAAAACATTTAAAAATGAAATATACAGTTTTTGAAACTTGGTTATTGTTCCTTTTTAGGTAAAAGGTTTGTTTGTTTCTATATATTCAAGCTAAAAACAATTAAAATAAGATCAAATAAAATAAAAATAAAAGTTTAATTAACTTAATTACAGTTAATTAACAGCGTATTTGGAGAGGCTTTACGCCTTTTGAAGTCAAAGAAACGTATAGTATTTATTACTAATTTCTAAAAAAAAATCATATCATTAACTATTCCTTTGAAGTTCTATTTATAAATAAGGTGTAACTAAAGGGTAACATTTCATACTAAAAACGAAATATACAAAAAATGTCCCTCTTCTGTTTTGTTTAATGAATTGATTGTTAGCGCTTTGGCTGTTTTTAAAGGGTAAGGAAAGGGCTGTTTACCGAAGAAATAGAGCATAAAAACTTATTTTAGATATTATAATATAAACGTTCTTTAAACGTTTTTTAAACGTTTTTTTTAAGTAGTCTACTTTTACAATACAATTAATTACTTTGCTATTCTCAGCGGTACAACTTTACCTTCTTTTATATCATGTTTTTGACTTTGAATATTCCAGTATTTTGCCATTTGTTGCGCATAATCAATTGGAGTTTTACCTATGTAGTTTAAAAACTCTTTTTCTGTACTATGCCCCGTAATGTTTAAGAGTAGAGGAGTTGGGATGTCTCCATAATGATTAGTAGCAAACGAACGTCTACAAATATGAGAAGTTATAAGTTCATACTTTGGAAATTTTCCTTTCTCTTTTCGCCTAGTTTCTTTGTTTATTTTTGATCCGTCAATTATATTATTTAGATTAGCTTTTTTGCAAACTTCTTTTATAAACCTGTTAAACATTGTAACTGAGCTATCTTTATTTAATGTATATGCTGTTGGAAAATTCCCGTTTCTTTTGCCTAATATGGTTTCTACTTTTGAGTGTATTAATACAGAAACTCGTTTTTGCGTTTTCTGCTGTACCAATTCTATAAAATCTAAATCCCCATTATGTTTTAAATTATCTTTCGTTAACTGCAATAAATCTCCTGCACGTTGCCCTATATAACAACCTATTAAAAGCCAGTCTTTAGCATTTTCTAAACGTTTATCGTCAAAAATTGTATTTTCAATTTTTTCTAGATCTTTAAAATCTAAATATATTTTATCAACCTTTAATGAAAAACCTTTAATTTGCATTAACTCATTATTAACATGAAAACCGTTTTTTTGTGCGTCTAAACAAATACTTTTTAAAAATTTGATATACCGCCCTGCTGTATTACGTCCTAGTTTATCAACTTCTAATAAGTACTTTAAAAATTCATTTCTGTAAGACAAATTAATATCTGTTAAACGATGTTTTTTTCGTTTGTATTCGTCAAAGTTTATTATTTTTCTCTTAATAGTTGCGTACTTCTTTTCTGTAGCCTTAGTTACTCCTAATTCCCCCGTTTTATCATTAACTTTTAGAGGTAAACGTTCTATAAAATAATCGCAATAATTAGCTATAAAATTATTATCGTTTATTTTTACAAGATTAAAATGTTCATTGATGCAGTTTTGTAACCATTCAGAATTAATAAAAATGTTATTCTCAACCGCTTCTAAATGTTTTTTTAATACTAAGGATTTTAAACTACCTAAAGAAGCATCTAAATTAGTTCTTTCTTTATAGTGGGATATTTGTCTAACTTTTCCAGTTTTGTTATTGAAATATTCAGGGTTAACCACTAAAGGGGTGGAACGCATTATATTTTCCGTTCTACCATTTACAAAACGTATATAAATTTTTGTAGGGTTTTTCTTACTTCTCGTAAGAAATTTAATAGTAGCCATAAGATTTAAGTATTTTGAGCAAAACAAATATAATAAATTTGCACAACCGTTGTACAACCTTAGCTTTATTTAGTTGTATTTTACTTAATTCTATTTAACTAAAAAAAAACAGTAAAAAGGCTTAATCCATTAAAAACAAAGAGATAATCCCGTTTTTAAAGACTTTGTAAATGTTTTAAAAAATGCTTGTTTGAATATCGGCGTCTCCACAATCAAAAACCTCAATCATTTACGATTGAGGTTTTTTTGTTAACTCGGGGGCGAGATAAATGAAAAAAAACAAAAACTATATTTTTATGGTTAACACGGGTAAGTTAGCATGATTGGCTACATCTTCTGATATGCTTCCATTAAACAAATGATCTAAACCATTCCTTCCATGTGTAGCGATTACTACTAAATTAGTATTATTAGCATTCGCATAATTAAGAATCCCTTTTTCAATACTATAATCACTTATATATATAATACTATTTAATAAAGCGGTGTTGCCTTCTGCTTTTTCTAAGAATTTTGAAGCATATTTTTTTTGTTCAAAAGTGCTTTTAAATTTAGAATAGGGGGTACTTATATGAAGCAATTGCATTTTACAATTTAAGAGGTTCATTAATGCTTTTGCTTTTTGGTAGGGAATAATACTATCATCAGAGAAATCACAAGCAAAAACAGCGTTTTTTAAATTTTTGATTGTAGGCAGTCCTTTTGTAATTAATACAGGTATAGTAGAACTTCTTACTACTTTTTCAGTATTAGAACCTATAAAAACTTCTTTCATTCCTGAAACTCCATGAGACCCCATCACTATTAAATCTGCATTTTCTTCTTTTGCAATATTTTTTAATTCATTAAAAATTTTATGTTGTTTAATTATCGGAACAGTTTCAACCCCTTCCAAGTATTTTTTATTTAAGAAATCCGTGAACTTTTTCTCTGCTAATTTTGAATGAAAAATAGCTTGTTCTTGAATATAATTATCAGATTGATTTATTAGTGAGTTAGATAACTCTAACATGTGTACTACAATTAATTTTGCATGGTGCTTTTTAGCAATAAAAGCAGCAGTTCTTAAAGCGTTTTCTGAAAAAGGAGAAAAATCTACAGGGACAATTATTTTTTTCATGAGAATTGTTTTTATTGTGGTATAAAGGTATAGAGATGTTTATTGGTAGAATATGATTTTTATCATTGTAATTGTAGTATAATAGAGGTAAGTATTTTAGTGATGTTGTAGAAAATTAATCAATAAAATTAACAAACAAGAGTAGTATATTTAGAGTTAAATTTTCTATAAGTGTAAGAATTAAGGAAATACCTAATACTTACTAATAAGATAATTTTCAGTTTAGAAAATAAAATTTGAAAAGACATTTTTTGCTATAAATAAGCTTAATCTATGTGGCTTAAAAATACAATAAATACCTTATTTTCTGTATTTTTGAAATACTTCAATTTAAAATGTTATAATGGGGAAATGTGAACAATGTATGGTACGACAACTTAATTCTATAAAAGAATTAAGTAAAGACGAGTTAATACGAATATCTCATTGTAAAACGATGAAAATCATAAAAAAAGGAGAAGTAATTTTTAATGAAGGAGATTATATAAATGGTGTTTTTTGTATAAAATCTGGTATTTGTAAAGTTTCTAAAATGAGTGAAAATGGACGTGATCAAATTATTCATTTAATAAAGAGAGGAGATTTATTAGGACAGCGAAGTTTAATAAGTGACGAAGTTGCAAATTTAAAAGCTACAGCTGTAAATGATATGGAAGTATGTTTTATTCCTAAACAAGAAATTCTAAAAGATTTACACAAGAATCCGAATTTTAGTATGTCTGTATTAAAAAATATGGCTAATTCTTTAAAGGATACAGATAATATTGTAGTAAATATGGCACAAAAATCTGTAAGACAACGTTTGGCAAGTTCATTACTTTATTTAGAGGAAAACTTTGGGGTAAATAAAGATGGAGGTGTAAATATAAATTTAACCAGAGAAGATATTGCTAATATAATAGGAACAGCAACAGAAAGTACTATTAGACTCTTGTCTGAATTTAAAAAGAAAGACTATATTAAACTGGTTAAAAAAGAAATTGTTATTCTTAATAGAAATGAATTAAAATCTATAGAGGTATTTACTTAAGTACTTATTATAATTTCCTTGTAACTAGAATGTTTATGTTTTAATAATCTCTTTATAAGGTTGTCAAAAATAGTTTGCTTGTGAATAGACCTATTAATTCGATAACTAAATTCGTCTAAATATTTTTGAAAATGATGTGGATGTATCCATGAATGTACACTTCTTAAGTTCGATTTTAATTGATGAATTACAGTGTTAATTTCTAAAAAATCAGAATTATTACTTTTTATTTGTGTAATGTTATACTCTGATTTTAAAGGAGAATATCCTGTCCATTTATCCGTAATCACAGAGGCTTTTTCTGATATATGACTCACAAAAATACCTTTTAATTCTTCCGCAGAATAATTGTCTATTAATTTAAAGTAAGCTCTTTTTATACCCCTACCTTTACTTGTTTCTATAGCTGCAACAACTTTCTTTTTTTTACTATCATAACTCCTACCAGTTTTTAGCTCTTCCTTACCTCCAAAAACAAATTCATCCACAAAAGCCTTTCCTTCAATTGGGTGCAACTCACTACTTTTCATTCCTATACGAGCCTTATGCATAAATAACCATGCCGTTTTACGACTAATACTCATTCGTTTAGCCATCTGAGAGGAGGAAATACTTTTAGTAGAAGTACTCATCTCATAAAGAATAATGAAAGCCTTACGAATTCCAAATTTTACTTTATGAAATACGGTATGAGCTGTTGGACTTTCTATATGATGACAACTATTACAATCCCGAGCAAAATTCTTCTTTCGTATTGTGTATTTTTTGCAACCACATTTTCGACATTTGTAACCAGATGACCATTTATGAGAAGCTAAATAACCAAGACAATCCTTATCAGTTTGAAAGGTGTGCCATAAATTTAACGATACTTTGACCCTTGAAGATTTCCATAGTAATACTTTTTCGATTAAATATAAGTATTTAAAGTTACACCTCTAAAAATCTATTTCTGAAGGAATGTAAAAAAGATTTATTGGTCTCAAAAATAGTTAAAACTATGCACTTTAGTGCATCTCGCTTTAGCTTCTAAAAAGATTTACCTTTGTTTAATGGGTAATCAACGAACCAATGGTCATACAGTTTCAAGATTAACAGTTCATCTAGTTTGG
>CAKZVD010000074.1 GCA_937922085.1 uncultured Tenacibaculum sp.
TACAAAAAATTTCAATAATTTTAGAATCAGAAATCATAAGCAGAATGTTTTTAATTAATTAAAAGTAAGCACTTTAAATTACTAAATATTCTGCTTTTTCTTTGGGTTAATTCTGATCTCTTACATCGAACTCACGTTAAAGAAGATTTTTCTAAATTAGAAGAAGAAATGAAATTACGAACTGTAACGAATAAAATAGATAAACTAAATTTAGTTTAGTACATTGTATTCATATTCATAAAACCTTATTATAATGCGTTTTTTAAAATATTTAGTTGTTTTTATATTAGGATTTTTAATTGCTAAGTTTTGGTATGATAGAAAAGAAATAAAACATCAGAAAGAGGAAATTAAAGTAATGGTTAGTGGAATTCAGAACTTAAGTAAATTAGTAGTTTCTGAAGGTAACTATTCAGAAATGTATAGTTTTTCAGATACTAAAAAATATCTTTTTGATTATGTTCATTTTCAAAAAAAGGCAATTCTCTCTGTAAATGCAAAAGTTGAAGTTGGTTATGATTTATCTCAATTAGAAATTCAAATAGATAGTATAGGAAAACAGATATTTATCAATAAAATACCTAAAGAAGCTGTTACAATTTCACCAGATATTAAATATTTCGATTTACAACAAAGTAAGTTTAATAATTTTTCTAACCAAGAACTAAATTCTTTAAATGACAAAGCTATTTTAAAGATAAAGGAAACTATAGCTTTTACGAATCAGAAAAAAGAAGCTAAAACACGCTTATTTGAAGAGTTGTCAAAAATATACCAATTATCAAAAATTTATAATTGGAAAGTGGTTGATAATACTGGGTCAAAGCTTTTAGATTTATCAGATAATAAGACTACAGATTTAAAAGATTAGTTTTAATTTAAAGAAATATGTTAAGTAATTATATAGATGTTTTCCGTTCTAAGTTTAGGAAAAAGAAGCTTCAAGAAAAAGTAAACATACATGTAATTCAAACAGATTATGGTGCTATTAGAATATTAGATACTCTAGAAGAAGATAAACCCGTGCTATTGAATGTGCCAGATGGACCAAATGTTATAGAGCATCATCAAGAATTGATTCATAAACTTTCTGTAAAATATAGGGTCATTTGCTTTGAATTTCCAGGAATTGGTTTTTCACAACCAAATTCAAAATACGATTATTCGTTTCATAAAGCTACTGAGTTAATTATTCATTTAATGGATGTTTTAAATGTAGAGAGAGCTGCACTTGCATTTTCTTGTTCTAATGGGTTTTATGCTATTAAAACAGCAGAATTATTTCCAGAAAAAATTACTCGATTATTTCTGTCTCAAACACCTTCTTTAAATTCAATGAGTTCTTGGACTAAGAATACCATTCCAAAGATTCTTACTTATCCCTTTATTGGGCAAATTGTGAATATACTTTCTGAGAAAAAAATAGCAACAACATGGTACAAATATGCACTTCCAAAATTAACAGATAAAAAAGGTTATCAAAAAACAGCTGTAGATTCGTTAAATAACGGAGGGTGTTTTTGTTTGTCTAGTTTAGTTCAAGGATTGTCAAAAGAAAAAGAATCAAAATTGAATGTGATTAAAACTCCAGCGACTCTAATTTGGGGGAGTAAGGATTTTACCCATAAAAATACAGATCATACTACAATACTAGAGCATCTTCCAAATTGTGAAATTATAGAATTTGATAATTGTGGACATTTTCCCGAATTAGAGGATGTAGACAGATATGTAGCTTTAATAAGTGAACGTTTGTAAGAGTTATTTATCATAAAAGAACCATAATAGAATCATTATAAGGGAAATAATAAAAGGAATTTTCCAAGGTAATTTAGAAGGTTTGTAAACGAAATAGAAAATACTAGCTATAATAAATAAAAACAAAGCAATTACTCCAAGAATAATCATTTCAATAAATTCATTAAGAACATGAGTATGAGAAGATTTTTATGAAGGTATTAAATACCAAATACAAGATGTAATTTGTAATACTATAATTGTAAATAGAATGATTTTCTGCTTCACTTAATTCGGTAATTTCTTACTTAATAAACCATAAATAAAAGCGCCTAAAACAGCACCTAAAAGAACAATTAAAATAGAAATAATTCCATTTCCTAGTAAAACAAAAATGGGGCCAGGACAAGCGCCAGCTAATGCCCAGCCTAAACCAAAAATGGTTCCGCCAACTAAGGTTCTAATAAAACCTTTTTTCTTCTCTTTAATATGTATTTGATTTCCTAAATAGTCTTTAATACTTCCTTTTTTAAATAGAAACATAAAGATCATAGAAATTGAAACAGCAGAACCAATAATACCATACATATGAAATGATTGAAATTTAAACATTTCATAAATTCGATACCATGATATGGCTTCAGATTTTGTTAAAACAATGCCAAATACAATTCCTACTAATAAAAATTTTAGATTTTTCATATTTTAAAAAATTAAAGGAAAAAGAATCCATGTCATTATTAATCCGCCAACAAAAAAACCAATAACAGCAATTAAGGAAGGCAATTGTAAACTACTTAAACCAGTAATGGCATGACCAGAAGTACAGCCTCCAGCATATCTAGTACCAAAACCAATTAGTGATCCTGCAATTAATAAAATAGAAAAACCTTTTAAAGTAAATGCATTTTCTAAACTAAATAATTCATTAGGAACATAAGAACCATTTTCATACGTAAATCCTAATTTTTGTAAATCAGTTATTGTTTCAGAGCTAATCATGTTTACTTGAGAATTGGTTAAAAATAAATGGCTAATAAGACCACCAATAATTAAGCCAGTAACTATAGCAAGTGCCCAGTCTCTTTGTTTCCAGTCTTTTTTAAAATAATCGGAAATTTTTCCAGCACCAGCAATGGTACACATGGTTTCTAAATTGGTAGAAATTCCAAAACTTTTACCAAAATAATAGGTTAAAAATAAAACGACAGCAATTAAAGGACCAGATACGTACCAGGCCCAAGGTTGTAAAAGATAATCCATATTAAATTATTTTATGAACGTAATTAAGAACTAATTCTGTAGCTCCTATATTATTTTTAACATAGTTCTTATTTATTTTCCCCATGTTAATTCGTAATTCTAAATTGTTTTTTAAGTCTGTAAATATACCAGAAAATTCTTCTTGATTAAGAATTCCTTTACTCCCACCAAGGTTAATTAAATCTACAGCCTCTTTAAATTTTTCATGTTTGTTTGTGCCAAAAACAATAGGAATACCATAAGTTGCTGGTTCTAATATATTATGTAAACCAGTAGCTAAACCACCACCAACATAAGCAGCATTTGCATAAGAATATATTTTTGTAAGTATTCCAATAGTGTCAATAATTAAAACTTGATATTCTTTTAAGTTTACACGATTCCTTTCTGAGTATAAAATTGTTTTCTTTAAAATAGCATTGCGTAATTCTTTTATTTTAATCGTATTTATATTATGAGGAGCAATAATAATTTTTTCTTTATTAGAAATTTGGGTATTAATATAGTTCACTAATAAATCTTCATCTTCTTTCCAAGTACTACCGGCAACAACTGTATAGTTATTGTCTTTAAATTCGTTAACAAAATCTAATGTATTATTTTGTTTTAATATTTCATAAACTCTATCAAAACGTGTATCTCCAGATAAGGTGTTGTTTTTAAAATTAATTGAATTTAAAAGATTTTTAGAGGTTGTATTTTGAACAAAGAAATGTGTAAATGTATTTAAGAACCCACGCATCCATTTTCCGTAAGATTTAAAGAAAAGTTGATCTTCTCTAAAGATAGCAGAAACTAACACTGTTTTAATATTCGCTTTTTTTAATTCATTCAATAAGTTTGGCCAAAATTCATATTTAATAATAATGACTATGTCAGGGTGAATTTGATGTATAAATCGTTTAATTTTCTTTTTTGTATCAAAAGGAAGGTAACATACAACATCCGCTAATTCATAATTTTTTCTAATTTCATAACCAGAAGGAGAGAAGAAAGAAACTACAATTTTATGGGTAGTATATTCTTTTTTTAAACGCTCAATAATTGGTCTTGCTTGTTCAAATTCTCCTAGAGAAGCAGCATGAATCCAAAAAACTTTATCAGTAGATGTTATAACATTTAATTTCTTAAAAGTTTCTTTACGACCATTTATGAATAGCTTTATTTTTGGATTAAAAAAAGCAATAATTTTTAAAAAGAAATAACTAATATGAATAATTATATTATAAAGAAAAATCATGTTAGCAAAGTTATTAAATAAAAAAACAGTGAATGCATATTCACTGTTTTTTGAAAAGATTTAATCGCAGAGCAATAATAAAGTTACCAATTGTTGTTTTTTTGTTTAAAAAAGATGGCTTTTTATTTACTATTGAATAGCTTTTAGTAATAATTCACATTTAGAGATATACCCATAATCAGATGATTTACTGTTTTTAGCGTCTTTTAGACATTTTAAAGCACCTGCTTTAGCTATTTCTTTTTTATTTAAAACATTCGCTAATTCAGCTTTATAATAAGTATACCAGAAAGCATTAGGTCTTAATTCTGATGCTTTAACAAACCAATTAAAAGCAGTTTTTAAATTTATGTTTTTTTGATAGTAATATTGAGCAGCATCAAAATAAGTTTGAGGCTTTATATCTGTTTTAGAATTGAGGATCTTTTCTTTTATTTGATTTTTAATGATTGTATCAGAATCTATATTAACAGGGATCGTTATTTTAGAGTTTTCCCAAGTGATAATTAAATTGGCACCATCAACAGTGAAATTTTCAAAACGAATATTTAATGTTTCATAAGTGTCAACAGTTGTTTCAACAGGAATTATAAAACGTGCTAAATCATTTTCTTTTTGATAATTTCCGGCACCCCATAAATTACTTTTTTTATGAATAATAATAGTCCACTCTTTTTTACCTGGAATTGTATATAAACCATATGTTCCAATTGGGATAATAGTATTAGCAAAAGTAGCTTCTTTGTCTAAGGTTATTTTTGTAGAAGCATTTGCTCCAGTTCTCCATATTTTATTATAAGGAATTAAGGAACCAAAAACTTTTCTATTGTTTTTACTAGGCTGACCATATTCTAAGATGAAGTTGGCAAGTCCAACTTTTTGTTTAGAAATTACTTTTGGGCTTAAACTAGGTTTATCTATTTGTGCAATTATATTTACTGTTGTAAATAAAAAAAGGAAAATAAATGTATAGGCTTTCATAAGTTCAATGATATAATTATCTAGAAATAGACGTTTATTTATATGAAAATTACAAAAGTATGTGTGTTAAAAAATAAAAGCCAATGAATATATCATTGGCTTTTATAGAAAATTTATTTCATTTCAAAATCTTCCATGAATTTTGTAGTGTAATTACCAGCTACATAATCTGGATGATCCATTAATTGTCTGTGAAATGGTATGGTTGTTTTAATACCTTCTATAACATATTCATCTAATGCACGCTTCATTTTATTAATAGCTTCTTCTCTTGTTTGAGCAGTTACAATTAATTTAGAAATCATAGAATCATAATTAGGCGGAATCATATATCCTGCATAAACATGTGTATCTATACGCACACCGTGTCCACCTGGAGCATGATATGACGTAATTTTACCAGGAGCAGGTCTAAAGCCATTATGAGGATCCTCTGCATTAATTCTGCATTCGATAGAATGTAATTGAGGAGTATAATTGTTTCCAGAAATAGGTACGCCAGCTGCAACTAAAATTTGTTCACGAATTAAATCATAATCAACAACTTCTTCTGTAATAGGATGCTCTACTTGTATACGAGTATTCATCTCCATAAAGTAGAAGTTACGGTGTTTGTCTACTAAAAACTCTACCGTACCAGCTCCTTCATACTTAATGAATTCGGCAGCTTTTACAGCAGCATTCCCCATTTCAGTACGTAATTCGTCTGTCATGAATGGAGAAGGAGTTTCTTCTGTTAATTTCTGATGACGACGTTGAACAGAGCAGTCTCTTTCAGATAAGTGACATGCTTTTCCGAACGAATCACCTACTATTTGAATTTCAATATGGCGAGGCTCTTCTATTAGCTTTTCCATATACATATCATCATTTCCAAAAGCAGCTTTAGATTCATGTCTCGCAGAATCCCAAGCATCTTTTAAATCTTCTTCTTTCCAAACAGCACGCATACCTTTTCCACCACCACCAGCAGATGCTTTTAGCATTACTGGATATCCAGTTTCTAAGGCTGTTTTCTTACACTGTTCAAAATCAGGAATAACACCTTCACTACCAGGAACACAAGGTACACCAGCAGCAATCATTGTTGATTTTGCATTCGCTTTATCTCCCATTTGATCAATCATTTCGGCAGTAGCTCCAATGAATTTGATATTATGCTCTTCACATAATTTAGAAAATTTAGCGTTTTCTGATAAGAAACCATAACCAGGATGAATAGCATCTGCATTTGTAATTTCTGCAGCTGCAATAATTCTATCCATTTTTAAATAAGACTCACTACTTGGAGCAGGACCAATACAAACTGCTTCATCTGCAAATCTTACAGGTAAACTTTCTGCATCTGCTTTAGAATAAACAGCAACGGTTTTAATACCCATTTCTTTACAGGTACGTATTACACGTAGTGCAATTTCACCTCTATTGGCAATTAATATTTTTTTAAACATCTTGTATCAAATTAGGTAATTAGCTAACTAGATAATTAGCGTTAAAAACTTTTTCTAGTTTTCAACTTCTAACTTCTAACTTAAATTATGATGGATCAACTAAAAATAATGGTTGATCAAATTCTACAGGAGTAGAATCATCTACTAATACTTTTACAATTTTACCAGATACTTCAGATTCTATTTCATTAAATAGTTTCATTGCTTCTATAACACAAACAGTATCACCAACTTTTACTTCTTTACCAACTTCAGCAAATACAGGTTTATCAGGTGAAGGTTTACGATAAAATGTACCAATAATAGGAGATTTTATAGTAATGTATTTAGAATCGTCTTCACTATTAGCATTATTAGTTGTAGCGCTAGTTTCTGCTAAAGGTTGTTGAGCTACAGGAGCTTGAGTAACTATTTGAGGAGCTGCAGCTATAGGAGCAGCTTGTATTATTTTAGTTTCAGTCTCAGAACCAGTTTTTATAGTGATTTTTACATCTTCCATTTCTAACTTCACTTCACTAGCACCAGACTTAGCGACGAACTTAATAAGATTTTGGATTTCTTTAATGTCCATTGTTTATAATTTTAGTTGATTGTCTATCTGTTGTATGCCCACTTTAAATAGGTAGCTCCCCATGTGAAACCACCGCCAAAAGCAGCAAAAATTAAATTATCTCCTTTTTTAAGTTCTTTTTCATAATCGGCTAATAATAAACCTAAGGTAGCAGAAGTTGTATTTCCATACCTATGAATGTTCATCATTACTTTATCATTACCAATACCAATTCTATTAGCAGTGGCTTCAATAATTCTTTTATTAGCTTGATGAGGTACTAACCAATTTACATCATCTTTTGTTAAATTATTTCTTTCTAAAATTTTTTCTGAAACATCAGCCATTTTAGAAACAGCAAATTTAAAAACAGTTTTCCCTTCTTGATGAACGAAGTGTTGTCTGTTTTTTATTGTTTCTTCAGAAGAAGGCAGTATTGAACCACCAGCGTTAATTTTTAAGAAATCTCTTCCTATTCCATCACTTCTTAAATATTCATCCTGTAAGCCTAAGCCTTCATTATTAGGTTCAAATAAAGCAGCACCAGCACCATCTCCAAAAATGATACAAGTTGCTCTATCTTTATAATCAATAATAGAAGACATCTTATCAGCACCAATTAGAAGTACTTTTTTATATCTTCCAGATTCTATATAACTAGCAGCGGTAGACATACCATATAGAAAACTTGAACATGCGGCTTGTAAGTCGTAAGCAAAAGCATTTATAGCACCAATTTTGGTAGCTGTATATACCGCTGTTGATGCTACTAACATATCTGGTGTAGCGGTAGCTACAATAACCAAATCTATTTCTTCAGGATTAATATTTCCTTTTTTTAGTAGATCTTCAGCAGCTCTTATAGCCATATAAGAGGTACCTGCGTTTTCTTCTTTTAATATTCGTCTTTCTTTAATACCTGTTCTTGAGGTAATCCATTCATCATTAGTATCTACCATAGTTTCTAACTCTTGATTAGTTAGAATGTATTCTGGAAGGTATTTCCCTACTGCTGTGATTGCTGCAGTTGTTTTTGCCATTTTGTTACTTATAATAAATTTAGTTTTCAAAAGTAGTAATTTTTTTTTCACCACTTAACGAAAAAAACGCCAAAAACTATAGTTTTTGACGTTATTTGTGTTAAAATCTCAATATTGTGAGATTGTTTTCTACTAAGCTTCAGCTTCAGTTGTGTTATCTAAAACAACTTGACCTCTGTAATATAATTTTCCTTCGTGCCAGTGTGCTCTATGGTATAAATGAGCTTCACCAGTTGTTGGATCTTTAGCTATTTGAGGCATAGAAGCTTTGTAATGAGTTCTTCTTTTATCTCTTCTAGTTTTCGATATTTTTCTCTTAGGATGTGCCATTTTATGTATTTTTTCCTGTTAGTAAATCTTTTAATTTATCCCATCTAGGGTCAGTTGACTGTTCTTCAACTGTTTTTTCTTTGTTAACTTCTAATTCTTTAAGTTTTTTTAAAGATTCAGATTTCATAGTTCCGTTCAATACATTGGGATGAATTCTTTTTGTTGGTACAGAAAGTACTGCTAATTCATAAATATATTGAGCCACATTAATCTGATATGTATCATAAGGTATGATTAAAATTTCATCATTATCATCATTGAACTCTGGTCCAAACTTAACAACTAATTTGTAATCACCTATAATACTTTGATTGTAATATTCACCAGTAACATCACAAGGTATATTAACAGTTCCATTAATTGAAAACATTAATTCTAACAATGTGTTTTTTTTTGTAAAATTTACATCAACACTTATATCAGCTTCATTAAACTCATCATACTGAAATTCTTCAAAGAACTTATTGTCAATTTGGTATTGAAAACTATGATTTCCTTCTTTTAAACCAATAAAAGGAATGATAAAATGTTTTAAACCTTTCATTTACAATATCAATTTGAGGGCGCAAATATAATAAAATGTTTTTTAATAAGTAACATTTTGTTATATTTTTGATTTTAATCTGTTAGATTCTAAATCAGTGTACTCCTTTCGGTTATTAAAAATCTTTAAAGAAGTAAATAAAGCTTCTTTAAAAGAATCGATGTTTGCTTTGTTTTTTCCAGCAATGTCAAAACCTGTTCCGTGATCTGGAGAAGTTCTGATTTTATCTAATCCTGCTGTAAAATTAACTCCATTTCCAAAAGATAAGGCTTTAAAAGGAGCAAGGCCTTGATCATGATACATTGCTAATACTCCATCAAATTGCGTGTATGTTTTTGATCCAAAAAAACCATCAGCAGCATAAGGACCATAGACCATTTTTCCAGATTCTTTTATTTTATTAATGGTCGGTCTTATAATTTCTTCATCTTCATTACCGATAGTTCCTTTATCTCCGCAATGAGGGTTTAAGCCTAAAATAGCTATTTTGGGTTTGCTAATGTTAAAATCTTGTTTTAAAGATTGATGCATAATAGCAGTTTTCTCAATAATAAGTTCAGGAGTAATTGTTTCAGATACTTTTGATACAGGAATATGTCCAGTAATTAATCCAACTCTTAACTCATCTGTTAATAATATCATTAAGCTCTTGCCTTCTAAATTATTCTCTAAATATTCTGTATGTCCAGGAAATTTAAATTCTTCAGATTGAATATTTTCTTTATTTATAGGAGCCGTTAATAATAAATCAACGTTGCCATTTTTTAAGGCACTTACAGCTTCTGTAAGTGATTTTACAGCATATTTTCCTCCAATATTAGTGGTTTTTCCTAAATCTATTTTTACATCTTCTTTCCATACATTAACTAGATTTATTTTTCCGTGAACAATTTTATCTAAATTTTGTATTCCATGTATGCTATTATTTAGGTTAAGATTCTTTTTATGAAAAGAAATAACCTTATTAGAACCAAATAAAACAGGTGTACAGAATTCTAACATTCTTTTGTCTTCAAATGTTTTTAAAATGACTTCTAGCCCTATGCCATTGGTGTCACCTATTGAAATACCTACAATAATTTTATCTGATTTTTCCATAATAGCGTTACGATGTCGTATTTTTGATACCTACAAAAGTAACTAAATTTTAACAAATGTTTACAGGTATCATTGAAACTCTAGGGATAGTAACTGACTTAGTAAGAGAGAAAGAAAATCTTCATATCACAATTGAAAGTGATATAACGAGTGAATTAAAAATAGATCAAAGTGTTGCGCATAACGGTGTGTGCTTAACTGTAGTTGCTATTAATACTGATAAATATGTAGTTACGGCGATTAAAGAAACTTTGGATAAAACAAATGTAGGAGATCTTACTATTGGTGATGTTGTAAATTTAGAAAGAGGAATGAAATTAGGAGATCGATTAGATGGTCATATTGTTCAAGGACATGTCGATGAAGTTGGTGTATGTAAAGAGATAAGTGATATGAAAGGAAGTACTGTTTTTACTTTTGAATATAATAGTACTAGTGAAAATATAACAATAGAGAAAGGATCGATAACAGTTAATGGAGTTAGTTTAACTGTTGTGGGTTCTAAAAAAAATGAGTTTAGTGTAGCTATAATTCCTTACACATTAGAAAATACAACTTTTAAAAATTTTGAAAAAGGAACTAAAATTAATCTTGAATTTGATGTTATTGGAAAATATGTGTCTAGATTAACTAGTTTGAAATAAAAATAGAAGGAGTATTATCAAAATACTCCTTCTTATTCTCTTTATTTATTAGTAGTAAACAACTCCTCCACGACCGTCACATGCGCCTTGATAAGGGAAATAACACCTGGTACCTCTTTTAGCATTCTTACAAATAGATTCGCAAGTAAGTAAAGAAATCATACCACCATTTACCTTTTTTTGTTCTACTTTATTTAAAGTTTTTCCTAGATTTAAAATTGATTTTTTCATAATTAAAATTGATTTTTTTAGTTGTTTAATAGGTTGTTATCTAGCTATTTCACATTTGTTGTTATAGATAAAGCAATATTCATCCCTGTATGGAGGGCAAATTGGAACGTTATAGCAAATGACAGGTCTTCCTCCATTAATTTGCTTTTGCTCAGTTTTATTTAATTTTTGACCTAGATTTAAAATTGTTTTTTTCATAATTTAGAGGTTTTAGTAAAGTAATCTGCATTCAATTTCTGCACATTGTAATCCAAAATAGATACATTTTCTAATTTGGCCAAAAGGTACATGAGGCTTACATAGTTGTTTTCCTCCATTAATTTGCTTTTGTTCAGCTTTATTTAAAGCTTGACCTAGATTTAAAATTGTTTTTTTCATAATTCAAGAGATTAATATTTAGTAGGATGAAAATAAAAAATTATTTTTAGTTTTTTGTTAAAATTACTTTATAGTAAGTATCAAAAAGTATACTAAATAAATAATCAGCCTTTAAAATGAAAAGACAGAAAGTTTATAGATGCTCAAATTTGACCTAAAAAAGAGCGAGGAGTATTATATAATACTCCTCGCTAATACTGAATGATTTAAGTTTTATGGCTTAATAAAGATAAAAACCACCATTTCCAGTGCATACACCTGGGCAATGAGGGGGGCCACATTTTATTTCTTGAGTTGCTGAAGGGCAAACATCTTTACATTGTCCAGCTAACTTTGTAGGTTTAAGAATAAGAGGATTACCTCCTAATATAGTTGTTTGTTTAGCCTTATTTAAAGCTTTACCTAAATTTAAGATTGATTTTTTCATAATAAAATAATTTAAGGTTAATATGTTTTTAGAAAGGAAAATTTCCAGAACCACAAGAACCGTAGTTTCTACAATTATATAATGGATCATTAGCTAAAAAAGAATAATGACTTAACCAGAATCCTTGTGTTCTAGTGCAACAAAATTGATAAGGTGTAGGTATGAAACCACCGCTTATTTCTTTTTGCTGAGTTTTATTTAAAGTTTTTCCTAGATTTAAAATTTGTTTTTTCATAATTTCAAAATTTGTTTTTGATAAACTATTTTTATTGTTGTAGTTGAATTAGCAATTTCCAATACAAGTATTAAAGATACATGTATAGCATACAATAGATTCTATAGGGCATCCTGTGTTTTCACAGCTAGGACAGTCTTCATCAGTGTTACAAAAGAACATATTTACTCTTCCATTAATTGACTTTTGTTGCGCTTTATTTAGAGCTTTACCTATGCTTGATATTGTTTTTTTTCATGATATAGAAATGTTTAAATTATAAACAAGTACCAAAAGAAATTGTGTATATATTACCTTGTATATTGCGGCAATAACCTAGAAGTTTCCCTCCCATGCAAGCAACTAAGGCTCTGCCACCTTCATTACAGTAGTAATTACCAAAACTTATACCACCATTAATGTTTTTTTGTTGATTCTTATCTATGGTTTTTCCTAGACTTAAGATTGATTTTTTCATGATTTTAAGATTTTTAAAAAATGATAAAACCCTTGATCGTTTAAAGACACTCAAGGTTTGTGTCTATTCTTCGCGAAAAATATTTTACTGTAATTTATTGTTTAATAATAAGGTAAGTCATTAGGTGTTTCGGCTTCACGTATTACACCAGGTGTACCTATACGTTTACAACCGCCACCTGAACAACAAAACCCAGAGCCAGCGCAATGATTGTATGTATCGCATTGACTAATATCTCTATTTATTTTTTTTTAGATACACACGATTATAGTAGGAGTTATAAGATTTAACTCTGTTGTTGTAAAGTAGGACTATATCTTAATTTTTAAGATATAGTCCTGTAAATTATTATGTGATATTAATGATTTGTGTAATTAAAAACCACAAGCTAAGTGTTCTGGTAATACGCATAAGTAATTACAGCAGATGTGGCCTGGTACTCCACAGGAAAAACTAAATCTAGAGTTACAAACACCATATTCATCATTGTCGAAACTACCTGCAATTTTTTTTTGTTCAGTTTTACTTAGAACTATACCTAAGTTTAAGATTGATTTTTTCATAATTAAAAGATTTTAAAAATTGATTAAAACCTTGAATATTTAAAGACACTCAAGATTTGTGTCTATTCTTCGCGAGAGAATATTTTTATAATGTAAGATTGTTAGAAACAACCATTATCTAAATTATTACAAGTAGAGGCGCCTGCATAATTGTTAATTTGATTACACGGAATGCAATATGGATCATTATCAGCAAAACAAAGATCAATTCTAGTGTAATAGTCGCAATTATTTCCTCCGTTAATTTCTTTTTGCTCGTTTTTATTTAGTCTTTTCCCAAGATTTAAGATTGGTTTTTTCATAATATTCAAGGTTTTTTATAAGAGAATATTTTTATTTTATGATATTTTTTAATTGATAGAAGAACCTTTCAATAAGTCTAAGATCTTCTGTTATTATATTAGCAGTTCCCTGCATTTCTTGTTTAAATTCAATGTCTTTTTTATAAGTAGTCTTTAATGAAGGCAACTCTACATCTACTAGATAATTTCCTTCTTGATCTGGAGTTAAGGAAATTGATTTTACTTTTCCATTGAGTTCTCCAAATTCATCAGATGGATAGTTTAATAGTTTAATTTGAACTTTCTGTCCAATTTCTATTTTACCAGAATTAGCTATTGGAGCTTTAATTTTACCGACAAACGATTCGCTTTTATTAGGAATTATAGTAAAAATTAAATCTCCAGTTTTTACATTTTGATTTTTGCTCCAAAAACTAAGGAAGGATACTTTTCCGTTCATAGATGATTTAAGAGCGTACATTTTTTCCCAATCTTTAATAGCTTTGTCTAAATATAAAAAAGACTGCTCTGCTTTCTTTTTAAGTCTAAGATCACTTTGTGTTTTTCTAACAGAGGTGTCATCAAGATTTTTAGTAGAGTTATTAAGAAGTTCTCTCATTTGAGAGATAGAAGTTTCTAAAGATTTATAAGCTCTTTGTTCTTGTAAATTTTCTATTTCTTTAGCTTCCACTTCTTTTGCTGAGATAACTCCTTGCGTAAACATTTTTCTACTTCTTTCTAAATCTTTTTCTTTAAATTCCAGTTGTTTTTTATTTAATTTTCTTTGATAAATTAAGTTTTGCAACCTTCCTCTAACTTCTACAACTGACATTTTATTGGCGAAAGTTTCAGATTTAAAAGGAGTGAGTTCATTGTTTAGTTTGTACTCATAATAGTCATTTTCAAACTGAGAAAAACTAGTAGTTATGTCTCCTAAAACAAGAGGAGGGAGGCTTTCTATTGGGAAATAGAATTTTTCTTGATGAATTTGAATAGTATCTATTAATTTTTTAAGAAACAATACATCTTTATAAGAAGCAGTATTTTCAATAACAGCTAAAACTTCATCTTCCTTTACATTATTTTCCTCATTAGCTAATAATACTTCAAACTGACCAGAAGATTTAGCAAAGATTTTTTCAGGAGGAATAACAGTTGTTACCATTACTTGAGAAGAGATTACATCTGGGTATTTAATAAACCAAGAAATAAACAAAAGCATAATGATAAGTATGAGAATAAGTGTATTCCCATATCGGATCATCCAGTTAGGTACTTTATTTAAAATTTCTTGTACTTCTTCGCTTCGTATTTCTGTATTTTGATGATTGTTTTCTGGCATTATTTATAGATATAAAAGTGAGGAAACTGATGTTCCTCACTTTTGTGATTTAATTTTAATATGCTTGTACGCAACAATTGTTAAAACAAAAAGTTGGGCCTCCAGGTATAATCCTGTTTATGCATTGACTACAAGAACCAACAGGATATTGTTCAAATCCAGAACAAGTAGAGCCAAAAACTCCACCGTTAATTGATTTTTGTTCTACTTTGTTTAAAGCGTTTCCTAAACTTAAGATTGATTTTTTCATAATTTAAATATTATGCGATAACAGGTAAGCCATCATTACCGTCGCCGCTGCCACCGCCATTACCACCACCGCTGGTGTTACAGTTACAAAAAAGAGGTTTCCAATATAACTCTTGTATGTGAGGATCAGCGCACCATTCGAAACATGGTCCGTTAAATACTTGTCCTCCATTAATAGTTTTTTGTTCCGCTTTGTTTAAAGCGTTTCCTAAACTTAAGATTGATTTTTTCATTTTTAATGTTTTAAAAGTTAATTAAAGTGTTTTGTTAGCCATATATTCTTACTTCAAAGCCTGAGCTTCCAAAAAAGGTGGTACATGTTACACATCTTGTTGTAGCAGGGTTGGCTCCATTCGAAATAGCGGCAGCCATTGCGCTGTTGCATCTACTTTGACTAGTGTAGCAATTACTTCCTAAAAATGGGCCACCAAGATTAATGCCTCCATTAATAGTTTTTTGTTCTGCTTTGTTTAAAATATGACCTATGTTTAATATTGATTTTTTCATGATAATTAAGAGTTATAATTAGAAAATAATAAATTATTTCTTCAGTGTTTGGATTTAACAATATTGAGATATACAGCCCTCCATACAGACTCCATATATTAATCGATCACCTTTGCTATTTGTTATACAGTGGTCAGTACAATCAAAACAATCAACTCCTCCGTTAATTTTCTGTTGTTCAAGTTTGTTTAAAGTATATCCTAAATTGCTGATTTTTTTTCATTTGAATGCTTTTTATAAACTTTAGTTTTTAAATTAAGGTCCAACTGGGGCTGTTTTGCAAGCAAACCCACACCCAGGGAAGTATACCCATGGACTTATACAATCTACATCTGTAGTAGGATATTCGTAACAACCAGGACGTAGAAACCTTCCTCCATTGATTTGTTTTTGTTCGGCTTTGTCTAAAACTTTCCCTATGTTTAAGATTGGTTTTTTCATGATTTATAAAATAAAAAAGTAATTATTCAATCCTTGAACATTTTAAAGACACTCAAGTTTGTGTCTAATACGAATAGAAATAAAAAACCAAGCATGTTAAATAAATATAACAAGCTTATTTAAGTTAAATCTAGTTAGTGTTCAAGGCAGCAAACATCGTTTTTAACTCTCCCTGAACATCTGCTTCCAGGAAAAGTAGAATTTGCTAGAGTAGTTGGATAAGAACAAACTTCTCCTTTTGAATCTACCCAATCCACAGTGTAACTATTGCTACAGGGACATGGATTGAAGCTACTAGATATTCCTCCATGAATTAATTTTTGTTCTGCTCTATTTAAAGCATTACCTAAATTTAAGATTGATTTTTTCATAATTTATATGATTAAAAACGTTAATTCAACCCTTGATCATTTAAAGACACTCAAGGTTTGTGTCTACTCTTCGCGAAAAATATTTTTAGTATTATTTCCCTAAGTCTAATTGATTTTTGACAAGGTGATAATAACTTCCTTTTAATTCAATAAGTTCTTTATGGTTTCCTTTTTCTACAATTTTACCATCGCTTAAAACCACGATTTGATGTGCGTTTTTTACAGTACTTAATCTATGTGCAATTACTACAGCAGTTTTATCAGA
>CAKZVD010000075.1 GCA_937922085.1 uncultured Tenacibaculum sp.
ACCGTCTTTTAGGTGCATGAATACCTATGTAAATATAGTAAAAAACCATCAATTTATTCACGTAAATTGATGGTTTTTTTATCCTGCGAGATATGAGTTTTTAACGGTTATTTTTTTGTATTTTTCGTTTTGCCGATTATACCTTTTTCCATATAGTTAATAAATAAGATAATACTTCTATGGTATCAACATAGTTTACCGAAATTCAATAACAAATAAAAAAAGTAATAATTTTAATGTTCAAAAAAATGATAAACCATCTTTTTAAAACCATTCATTAATAGCTACAAATTATAAAACAAATGGCTTAAGTACTGGAGATTGCGAATAAGTAAAATAATGAAAACCATAAATAGTTTATTATATCAATATTATCCAAGAGGAATTAATTCTATTATTGACATCTCATCATATGAGAATTCTGACAATTATAAATTACTAAAAAAGAAAATAAATGAAAGAAATAATATTGATATTCAAGTTGAATCTTTGATTTTTAAGTTAAAAAAACTTAAATATGATATCAATGATTTTTCAGTATTTGAATGGTATGATAGGTGCTATAATCTACAATTTATTATAGAAAAAGAGAATAATAAAAAAATAGTTTTCTGCATACACATTAGTTTATTAATAAACTATTATAATTTATCTATTATAGAAATAATCAGTGATCCTAGTCATAGGGTTGCTGACTATTTTCCAAAAAGAAGTATCTCTGAAATTAAGACAGGTTATGAATATCTAAAGAGAAAAATGTCTATTTTTATAGAAGAAATAATAATCGGTTATAAAGAATTTCCTAAGCATACTTTGCATGAAATCATAAAAGATGTCAATTTTCAAGACATACCCCTTGGTAAATTTAGTTTTTTTAATGCTTTTTTTTTAAATAATTTTTTAAACACTCAATTTTGAATGAAACATATTTTATTTTTATTCTTTATTTTTTCGATTAAATCTTTTTCTCAAGAAAAAGAAATTAAAAATTTAACATATTTAATTTCTCCAGATGAAAACACCTATGTAGATCTAGAAACGTGGACTTTTAATGATGATAAAACAATAACAATTGAGAATATAATTAAGAATACAAAAGTTATTGTTAAATATAAAATACAAAAAGGTTTTTTAACTTTGAACGATAACAAAGATTATGGAAGGATAAAGTTTTTTAAGAATCATTTTAAAATTTATGACGCTAATCACAATTATATTAGTTATACAAAACTCGTTAAATCTAATTTAAAGTGTAATAAATTGGAATTTGATGAGATTATAAGAAAGAGTTGTTGGAAATTGTTTTTGAAAAAATCTTATGAAACTTTTTGTCTTGATAATAAAAAAAACAAAATTATTAAAATTTCAAATACTTATGTTTTATTGATATTTGATCGCTGGGTGTACCCCATAAAAGAATTATCTAACAATCAGATGAACCTTTGTTTTTCTCTAAGTAAAAATGACTTAATAGTTCAGAGGATATAACTATTTTAAATTTACCACATTAATCATGAAACGTATATTACTCTTAATATTATTTTTATATTCAATAGTTTGTAAAGCAAACCATAGAATAAATATTTATCATGAAAAGACTGGAAATAGTATTAGTATTTTTGCAGATAGTGATGAATTTTGCCCTATAAGCATAAATATTAATTTTATTACTGTTAATTTAGATGTTATGGGAGGTAATAATGCAATTTACGTAATTAAGCCCTCTAAAAAAAAACAATTATTAGTTAAGCTAAAAATTTCTAAGAGACGAAAACCATATCATTTTTATTATAATTATAAAACAAATTATGGAAACTATTATTTAGATAGTCATGATAAAGATTTTCTATATAACCTTCCTTTTTCAAAATCTAAATCATTTAGAGTTCTCCAGGGGTATGATGGTGATTTTTCACATCAAAATATAAATGCTCTTGATTTTAGTATGCCAATAGGAACAGAATTAAATGCGATTAGAGAAGGTATTGTTGTTAAAGTAACAGACAATAATGATAAAGTTTGTGGTAAAAAAGAATGTAGTAAATATAATAATATAATAATCATATATCATAAAGACGGAACTTTTGCAGAATACAGTCACATAAAGAAAGATGGTGCTATTGTTGAAGCTGGAGAAAAAGTATTACAAGGGCAAAAAATAGGTTATAGTGGTAATGTAGGTTTTAGTACAGGGCCTCATTTACATCTTGCCATTTACAAACAAAAACTTGAAGAAAGAGTAACCATAAAAACAAAATTTAAAACAGGAAATGGTACAATAAAAGAGTTTTTATCAGAAAATAAAACATACTCAAGAAACTATTAGGTAAATCATTACTAATAAAAGTTTTTATGAAAACCAATGGAGGGTAGCAACTTTTAATCCAACTAAATTATTATTCCCTAGTAATATCTATTCTAGAGGAACTAGCGAAGAATTACCTATTGTCTCGTCCTAAAAAAAGTTTACATATTTTAGTTAATTTGAGTGTGTCACTAGTTTTAAAAACTAGGGAGAGCTGGGATAAGGTTTCTAATTTTATTGTCTTATAATAGTATTTACAACTTTTACAGTTATCAATAAATCAATTACCAATGATCATTGAACTCTGATAAATGATTATTAAATTGTTGTAATTTATCTCTTTTTGAATACTATTCACAGCAATAATCAATTATGAATGTACAATTACAAATTGCGAATTAAGTGAAAACGACCTATTGATAAAAATTTTAAAAATCAAGACAGCAGCGTTGGCAAAAAGATAAAAAGCTGTTTGAGCGATAGCGAGTTCTTTTTATCTGTGGTTGTTGATGTCGTAGCATTTTCTTATTTTTTTATCATACATCTTGATTTTTGTTTCTTTGTATCAAGACAAAGAAAAATGTAAAAAATTGCGTTGTAATTGATCTCTTTTTGAAGGGTATTCACAGTTCTTACAATTATCAGTGACCAATTATCAATGATCACTGAACACTGATAAATGATTATTGATTATTGAACTGTTCTTATTCATCTCTATTTTAATCGTATTCACAATAATAATTAACAATTTAATTTATATTTGAAGTATTACAAAACAGAAAATTCCACAAACGACACATCACACACTATTATTATAATTAGAAAAACAATGAACGAGTTAGCCAAAATTGGAAAGAAAAAAACAATTTTAACTTCACTAAGCGTATTATTAGTTTCAATACATACTATCTATTTTTATCATTCGGTACGACCCGAAATTGATTCAGATAAACTTATTCAACAAATAATACGATTTTCATTAACTCTTATACTTTTAATAATGGTGTATAAAGGGAAGAATTGGGCTAAAATTATTTCATTAATTTTATTTTCTATAGCATTACTAGCGGCTTTGATTGCTTTATTAACTTTAAAAGCACCTATAGTAAATAAAACTCCTTTATTCGTTATGGTCTTTGTGTATTCAATGGCAATACGTCACTTTGGTTTTACCGATAGCTTTAAAGAGTTTTTTAAATTTCAAAATACACAATCATGAAATTTTTAACACTCTTATTTATGATCTATTTTAAACCCACAGATCCTATAAAGTTAGAATTTTTATTAGGCCAGAATATTGAAGAGGCAAAAAAAATATTACAAACTGATTTTACAATTAGTGATAGCGCATATTTTCCCAATGTTTTCTTTTCAAAACTTGAGGTAGTAAGAAACTTTCATAAAACACCATATAGTTATCTATCAATAGAATTAGACGATACTAAAAAAATAAAGTCTATAACAATTCATTTTACAAAAAAAGTAGATAATACTTTTTACAATTCTCTTATTTCTTATTACGGAAAACCTTCAAAAATTCATGTTGTTGATACAAAAAAAGTGAGTGAAGGATATGGAAATTCTGAATTTAAACAGTATCTAAAACAATCGATAATAACTACACGAGAAGGAACTTTAAAAGAGAATCCCATTGCAATTTTTTGGAATGAAAAGAAATATCAAATTAAAGTTTTAAATGAATTTGGAACTTTATTCGGCTGTGATTTAACTTTTAGATTACCAACAGATAAATTTTAATAACGGTTTTAACGGCTAATAATATTGTGATAGCTAAACAGAATTAAAGCTATTATAATAAACAATACTTCCCTCATTCAAAAATCCCATTCACTCATTCTTGTTTTCTCTTGTTAAAAAGTGTTAATACATTTGAAGCAAATAAAAGTTAAAAGCATGAACAGAAAATCAACCTTAACATTCATTCTCTTTCAGTTCCTGTTCCTATCAATTTTCTGCCAAACAGGAATTGTATCTGGAACATTATCTGATGAAACTGGCCCTTTACCCGGAGCTACTGTTCTTGTTAAAGGTACGCAACAAGGTACAGAAACTGATTTTGACGGAAACTATAGTATTCAATGTAGTGTAGGTGATATTTTGGTAATTTCTTTTATAGGAATGAAAACACAGGAAATTAAGGTTACTGCCAGCATGTTCGATTATTCAGAAGTAGGAAATGTGCAATATTCTCCTACCAAAAGAATCTATAGCAATGCTTATAAAAATGCTATTCATAACTTAAAAAAAGAAGAAGATACGATTACGAAACTCTCTAATTCGAAAAGAACGTATAATGCCATTCCTTTTAGTGTTAACTATAATAGAATTAAAGATATAAACATTAAAAACGAACAAGTACTACTCACCTATTTTAATCCTGATATTTACTTTGAAATTAATGTGGATACCAATATTGGAATTCAATTTGTAAAAAACAGTAATACACACTCTTTACAAAACACCTACAGCCAAGGAATTTCAATAAACAACAACTATACACATCAAGGTCCAGAAACCAACTCTTTCTTTTCTTACGGACCTGAATTAAATACACTTACTTATGATGGAAGTAATTATATTTATGATACCAATGGTAAATTAATAACTAATGGAAACGGAACACCTGCCAATATATATGACAATGCCATACTTAAAACTGGTATTAACAGCACTAATAGAGTTTCTTTTTCATTAAACACCAACGAAAAATTATTAAAGTTTATTTTTTCTAATAAAAGTGTAGCTAACATCTTTGGAAGTCCACAAAAAACAACAAATAAGTTAAACTTACATTACAGAACTGGTAGCGATTTTTACAATCATTGGTCTTCTTTTATAAGCTATGAAACCATAAAAGATAAGCAACCTAATACCAATGGTTTTTATAATAATCTTTTATTAAACAGTTGGGCTACTCCTATTTCATTTAGCAACCAACAAGGTGCTAGTTTAGCTAACAAAACACAACGTCGTTTTAGCAATAACTTTAACAATACAGCATGGTTACTTAACAACAACCAAAATTCTAACACTATTTCTTCATTGGTTGCTACTATTAAAAACAAGAAAAATATTGGATATGGTATACAATTAAACAGTCAGTTAAGTTATAGCAAAAATCATATTAAACAACAATTTGGACTCCCATTAGGCACATTTGGTTTTGAAAACGGTTTTTTAAGTACAAAAAACAACACATTGCAAAGAATAAATGCGAACCTTAACTTTGATTATCATATAAACGATCATATACAAGTAAAATCAATTATAGATTACAACTACGAACATCTTGATTTTACTTTTAAAGAACTTTCTAATTTTAACGATATCACTTTTACAAACCCTTCTAATTCAGAAATAAATGCAACCTCTATTTCTAGAAATAAAATAACCCTATTAAATCAGTTTAAATATGATATAAATAGAATATTACAATTAAAATTCACCAACAACTCTTATTATTCATCTATTCAAAAAAATGCATGGTTTTTACAATCTTTTAATGCCGAGTTAGATTTAGATGAATGGTTTAGAATGTATGATATTCATAAATTTACTATAGGCGCAACTGTTTCTTTTGATGTAAATGATGCTTCTCTATATTATAACAATCAAAATCATAATAGCTTACAAATAACACCACAACAAAGTGCTTTTTATACCACCAACAATGATTTATTTACTACTCCAAGTTTAGATTTAGAAAAAAAAGAAAGTTATGAAATAAATAGTTCTTTTAGCTTTCCCCTTTTTGGTTATAATAATACTTCTATAGGTATTACCTATTATCATTCTAAAACCAAGGGTAGTGTTTTTCCAATACTACAAAACAACACCTTTGTTTTAGATAATGTTGCCAATATAAGAAACCAAGGTTTCGAATTTGTAATTGATTATAAAGTGGAATTAGCCTACGATTTTTATTACCAACCTATCATTACTTTCTCTACCTATAATACTAAAGTTTTAAAATTATTAAACAACGAAAACCGCATTCCTATTGCCGGATTCTCTTCTACTTCTAAAAATTTAATTGAAGGACAACCTGTTGGTGTTATTGTAGGTTCGGCATACACTAGAGATGAAAATAATGCCATACGTATTGGTAATGATGGTTTTCCTTTGGTTGACTCAAACCCTAAAATTATAGGAAATCCAATTCCTGACTTTTCTTTAGGTATTCAGAATAACTTTACTTGGGAGCGTTTGAGTTTAAATATTAATTTAGATATACAAAAAGGAGGAGATATTTGGAATGGTACTCAAAACGTTTTAAATTATTTAGGTACCTCTACGCAATCTGCTACACAAAGAAATACCTCTAATTTTATTTTTAACGGAGTTAATTCTTTAGGCAATGTAAATACTACTCCTGTAGATTTTTACAATCCTAACAATCCTATTTCTGAAAATCGATTTGTTCGTTATGGTTTTGAAGGCGTTGCTGAAGATGCTATTGTAGATGGTAGTTATTTAAATATAAAAAGCATTAATGTTTCCTTTAAAATTTTAGGAGAGGGAGACAGGCATTTTTTTAGAGAATTAAAATTAGGAATGTATGCTAACAACTTGGTCACTTGGACCAGTTTTGAAGGGCAATCACCTTACAGTACTTTATATGGAAACTCTGGTACTAGCGCTCTTAATTTTTTTAATACTCCTTTACAAACTGAAATAGGTTTTAGCTTACATTTAAAAATATAACACATGAAAAAGCAATTATATATACATAGCTTCTTTTTACTTTTAGTCGCATTTTCCTTTAATTTAAGTGCGCAAAAAAATAAGAAAAACCGTTTAGAAAAAATTTATACGCAAACCGATCGTTCTTTTTACTTTCCTGGCGAAACTATTTGGTTTAAATCGTACATCGTTCAAAATGAAAACACGGTTTCTAACTTAAACGATATTATGTATGCTGAGTTAGTTTCACCAAAAGGAAGCGTAGTAAAAACACTAACATTAGCGATAAACGATGGCTATAGTTATGGTGATTTTTCTATTAATGATGATTTCTTTGGTGGTATTTACACCTTAAAAATGTATACCAACTGGATGCGAAATAATGGAGATACTTCTTTTTTCTCAAAAAAAATTACCATTCAAAAAATTGTAAAACCGAATGTATTACTTTCTTTAGAGTTTGAAAAAGAAGGATACGGAAAATCAAATTTAGTAACTGCTAACTTTAAAGCGAATGATTTAAAAAACAATCCTATTCTTACTGAGTTTAGTTACGTCCTTTCTGTAAAAGGAAAACAAATTATTTCTAAGAAAACTACAACGGATGCTAAAGGAAAAGCTATTCTTAATTTTAAATTACCCAATAACTTAAACACAAGAGATGTTGTTTTGTTAGTTACTATGCCCCATAAAGGGAGTACAGAAGCTATTTCTAAAAATGTACCTGTGGTTATTGATACTTTTGATTTACAGTTTTTTCCTGAAAGCGGAAAACTACTTTCTAACATTAAAAGCAACATTGCTTTTAAAGCCATTGATGAATTTGGAAAACCTATAGATGTACAAGGTGATATTGTAAATAAAAATGGAAAAGTTATAACTTCTTTTTATAGTTTTCATAATGGAATGGGAAGTTTTACCCTCACTCCTGTTAGTACTGAAAAATATTACGCAAAAGTTAAAATTCCGTTTGTTTCTTCTACAAAATTAGCACTTCCTAAAACACATAAAAAAGGAGTGAATTTTAGTGTACAATCAGATTCTTTAAATACACAATTAACGATTCATAATACTGCTAACAAAAAACTACATTTAGAAGTTTCAAACGCATACAAAACCTTACACAAACGTGTTATTACTAAAAATAAAGAACATATTGATACTAAAAAATTCCCTATTGGTATTACTAGTTTTAAAATTACAGATACAAATGGAATTCCATTAGCAGAACGATTGGTTTTTATAAACGCACACAAACAATTAAAGATAGACATACAGTTAGATAAAAAGGTATATGAAACTAGAGAGAAGGTTAAAGTTACGGTAGTTACTAAAGACAAACACAACAACCCTATACCTGCGAATCTTTCTGTTAGTATTGCAGACAATAAATTAGTTTCATTTGCAAATGACAAACAAGATCATATCCTTTCTTACTTATTACTATCATCAGAATTAAAAGGAAAAATATACAAACCAGAATTCTATTTTAATTCAGAGGAAAAAAAATCGTATCAAGCACTCGATTATGTACTACTTACACATGGTTGGCGAAATTATGTTACCAGCCCTATTTCTAATAAAAATGCAAAATACTTACCTGAATCATTAGCTATTCAGAAAGGTCAAATTGTAGATAAAAAAGGGCAACCCACAGAAGCAAACTTACTTTTATTTGATGAATATGGAACCAAAGTTGCTGTTTTTAAAACGGATAAAAAAGGGCATTTTTCTTTTAAATACACCAAAGGAATGCAATTAGTTTTATTAGCATATACCGATGACGAAAAGAAGCTTACCATTATAAATGACAGCATAAAAAACGGGTTTATTAATTTAAAAAATAAAACTACTACTAGTAGTAAGAATGAAATTAATGTAAAAAATCCGCTTTCTCAGTTTAAAAAATCTGAGAACAAAATCATCTCTAAAAAAGGAGCTACCAAAAATATTTCTTTAGCTTCTGATGCAGATGTCTTAGAGGAAGTGGTTATTGTATCAGCGTATGGCTCTATTAATAAAAGAAGTTCTGCAGGAGCATCAGTCACTCGTATTCGCTCTAAAGAAATAGATAGAAACACTCCTGTTGATCAATTATTACAAGGTAAAGTTGCTGGAGTTCGTGTTACTCAACAAAATAATACTACTTCTAATACCATAGCAATAAGAGGTAGTAGCTCTATTACTGGAAATAATGAACCTTTATTAGTGGTAGATGGTGTACCTTATACTTCTTCTGCTTCTTTAAAGAATTTAAATCCTAATGAAATACAATCGATTACTATTTTAAAAAATGCCGCAGCAACTGCTATATATGGTACTGCTGCTTCTTATGGAGTTATTGTAGTGAGTACAAAAAATAAACTTTTTAACGATCGTTGGAATCAGAAAAAAATTACAAATAAAAAGTTTCATAACTATGCAATAAAACGTTTTGTAAATAATCATCCTGTTGAATTTTATACATCTAGAGAGTTTTACATTCCTAAATATGAAGGAACAAAAATTGCTAAAGAGCGTACCGATTTTAGACAAACTATTTACTGGAATCCTGTTGTACAAACCGATGAAAATGGAAAAGGTGAGTTTGAATTTTATAATTCAGATGCGATCACTTCTTTTATAATTACTACTGAAGGTATTGGTTATAATGGCCTATTGGGAAGAAAACAGCAAAAATACGCTACTAAAAAATTATTAAATGTAGATTTTAAAATGCCTAATTACATGGTATTAAAAGATACTATTACCTTACCTGTTACTATTACAAACGAAACGCTAATTACCAAAAAACTTACTCTTACTGTTCTATTACCTGATCACTTAAAACTACATCGTTCATTTAATAAAGAAATAATTGTAAATGCAAATAGTTCTATAATTAAAAACATAAAAGTAATTCCTATAAAAAAAGGAAATAATAAAACTATTGAGATTTCTGTAATTGGTGCTGATATGTCTGATATTGTAAAGCGTGAAACCAGTATTTTATCTCCTTACTTTCCTACTAGAGCTAGTATTTCTGGTACAAAATCTGCATCTTTTCAAATACCTATAAACAATGTAGTTGCAAAAAGTTTACATGCTGATTTTACAATTTATACGGATGTTGTTGGTGATGTTATGAACGGTATAGAATCTATTATTCGTGAGCCATATGGTTGTTTTGAACAAGTATCTTCTAGTACCTATCCGAATATTTTAGTTTTAAAATATTTAAAAGAAACGAATAAAAGTAATCCTGAAATAGAGAAAAAAGCACTCGATTTTATAAAGAAAGGATATAAAAAACTAGCAGGATATGAAACTTCAAAAGATGGTTTCGAATGGTATGGTAAAGCCCCTCCTCATGAAGCTTTAACAGCTTATGGTTTAATGGAGTTTACAGAAATGAAAGAAGTTTTTAATGGTGTTAGTGAACCTATGTTACAACGAACCATTAATTATTTATTAAGTAGAAAAGATGGTAAAGGCGGTTTTAAACAAAATCGTGGAAAGTATGGTTTTTCTGCTGCCCCAGAAAATGTAAACAATGCTTACATAATATATGCTATAAGTGAATCTAAAATTAAAGCTGATATAGAAAAAGAATATGATTATACTTTTAATCGAGTTTTTCAAAGTAATGATACCTATAGAATGGCTTTAATGGCATGCGCTAGCTTTAATTTAAATAAAATAAATAAAGCCCAGTTGTTAATTGATAAAATTAAAACGAATATCGAGAAATATAGTTTTTCTAATTTACCTGTAGAAAACACCATTACAAGATCCTACGGAAATGCTAAAAAAATAGAGACCATTGCTTTTTCGTTATTAGCTTTATTAAAAGAAACTAAAAGGAATGATTTTTTAATTTCAAAAGGAATTGAACAATTAGTAAGCTTGCGTAAATACAATCGATTTGGATCTACACAATCAACTTCTATGGCTTTAAAGGCTTTAATTGAATACACCAAAATACAAAAGGCTAAACTGACTCAAAATAATTCTTTAGAACTTATTATTAATGGTAAAAAATTACATTCAAATTTATTGAATGTTAAAAACGGGAAAATTGAAATTAAAAACATTGCATCTTACTTTACTAAAGGAAAACAAAATGTAGATGTACGATTTTCTAATGATAAAGTTACCTTACCTTATTCATTAAACATTACGTATGATAGTTTTTTACCCGATTCTTCCTTAGAGTCTCCTTTAGTTTTAAATACTAGTATTTCTGATAAAAATTACAAAGTAGGTGATAATGTGAGTATGACTATTCATCTAAATAATAAGAAAAAAGAACACATAGGTATGGTAACTTCTATTATAGGAATACCCTCTGGTGCTACCCCACAACCTTGGCAGCTAAAAGAATTAGTTACGCAAAATAAAATTGCTTATTATGAAATATTTGACAACTATTTAGTTTTTTATTGGAGATCTATGCAAGCAAAAGAAAACATAAAAATTCGTTTAGATTTAAAAGCAGATATTGCTGGTGAATATCAAGCTCCTGCTAGTTGCGCTTATTTATATTATGGTGATGAATTTAAGTCTTGGATTGCAGGAAGTAGATTATATATTTCTGAATAGCATTTTATTGTTACTAAGACTAACAAAAGGTTTTTACTTCTTGTTAGTCTTAATTTTATTATCCCTCCCAGTCACCAGTCCATTTACCTCTACCTACTTTTTTCATTTTAGGCATACCCTTACTCAACATCATTTTAATATACCCCCAAGTTCCTAGTGTTAGCATAAGAACAAAAAAACATATTAATAATGTTACAAACAAAGGAACTTCATTACCATAGAAAATAGAATAAATAAGTAATGCATTAAAACCAATCATTAAAAAGGGTATAAAGAAATAAAAACCAGCAATAGATGCAACATTATAATACATGTCCATTTTATTTCCTAAAACATAATTTATAACGCCCATAAAAAGAAATGTAAATATAAAGCAAAAAATAAAGGATCCTACCAAACTCATAATCAATGTAAAACCAAGTGTAATAACTTCATCATTTCCTTCATTGTAATTAACAGTATATATATCACCAATAGCCATACCTGAAGTAGAAAAATCTAATTCTCTTTTAATTAACTTACCTGTTTTGGTAGTAAACTCAATTGTTGGAGTATACATTGTTTCATACGTTCCTTCTTCAGAATCATAATGTTCCTCTTGAGTAAAACTAACCACAGTTCCTGTATAACTTTCTCCAGATGTACTTACATTATAAACCTCTTTAATTGTTTTAGAAAAAAATATCCATGAAAAAATTAAGAAAAGGTTGATACTAAATAATACCACACTAACATAAAGAAAAGTACCACAACCTCTTTTATTTATCCTTTTAACAAATAAAAAAGCAATGAAAAGTGTTATGAATATGAATGATAAGGAGTAAACTGGTTGAATGTACATTTAATTATTTTTAAAATCATTTAAGAATCTACTTAATTCGTGTATCGATTTACAAGATTTATTTTCCACAATAGCTATTTTATTTGTTCCTTTTTTTCTAAAAGAATATTTCACTTTAGAAGAACAATAATCAGATTCTTTATTAACTATATTTTTTACTTTAAAAAATAATTTCTGCAGTTTTTCCTCTGCGTTATTCATTTTTAAATAGCTCCATTTATTTCCTTTTTCTACTTCAGAAAACATTCCTCCTCCTAGTTTTCTCATACTCATATTAGAATTTTCATCTATTATAAATTCTATTAAAATACTTCCTCCTCCAAAACAGCCATAATCCTCATATAAAAACTGTAATGTATCTTTTGATCTTAAATTATTTATTTCAAATTTTTTAATTGATATTTTTTCGTAATAAGCACTTAACTTTTTGGAAAACTTTAATTTTATACTATTATTTAAAAGTAATTTTTCTCTAATTGTATCTTTTAAACACGATACATATTTTATTTCATAATTGCCTAAACTTAAACTATCTTGTAAATAACTTACTTTATCTAAATCATCATGATAAAAAAGTTTAGGTTCTATCAATTCTTTAGATTTTTTGATAAAAATTTCTCTCCAAATACCTGAATAATTATATTCTGATAAAATAAAAGTCCCTTTAGGAGAATATCCTATAGATTCACCATTATCATTTCCAAAAACCAGCCCTTTAATACTATCATTAGGTTTCGTAATTTCAATTATATAATCATTTTCTTTTTTACAAGAAAACAAAAAACACGTAATTAATATTAAATTACTAAAAATGAATATTTTTCTTTCAACTTTCATAACAACTATAAAATTAACAAAACCTCACAGGTTTTGAAAACCTGTGAGGTTTATATAAATAACGAATAATATATTATAAATTGCTTGTAATAACAATTCTTTATTTTCACTATAAAACTTACCTAGTAAACACCAATTCATTATCGGTAGACATTTCTTCAGAAAAGCCATAACCATCTATATTGAAGCCTTTAATTCCTTCTATATTCTCAATATCATTTTCAATTAAATAACGTACCATTAATCCTCTTGCTTTTTTAGCAAATGTCATGATCGTTTTATACTGTCCGTTTTTAAAATCTTTAAAAACTGGTACAACCATGGGTACTTTTAATGTTTTTTTAGGAACTGCTTTAAAATATTCTGTACTCGCCAAATTAACAAACAATTCATCATCTGCTAATTCTTCATTTAATGAATTTGCAAGGGTATCTCCCCAAAATTTATATAAATTTTCAGTTCTTCCTACTTTCAGTTTTGTTCCCATCTCTAATCGATAAGGCTGAATTAAATCTAAAGGTTTTAATAATCCGTACAACCCTGATAATATGCGTAATTTATCTTGTAGTGCAGGTATTTTATCTTCTGCTAATGAATATACATCTATTCCTCTATATACCTCTCCTGTAAAACTGTATACCGCTTGCTTTGCATTTTCTAAGTTAAAAGGTGCTTCCCAACTTTGATTACGCTCATAATTTAAATTTGCTAAATCGTCAGAAATCTTCATTAACTCAGATAACTTCTTTCTAGAAAGTGTTTTTAATTTTTTAGACAATTTTTTAGAATGCTCTATAAAATCAGAATTAGTGTATAAATCAGTAGTTGCTTTATTTTCAAAATCTAAAGATTTTGCTGGTGATATAATTATTTTCATGAGAAATAAAATTCAAATTATTTTAGGTAAAAATACAACGGTTTTATAAGTTTAAAAAGGAGTTTATATAATCTATCTTTATATTAAAATAAGGAAACCTCATAAACTTTATGTTTTCCTATTGTAAAGACATATCAAAAACTATATTCCATTTTTAATTCTTTACATTTGACTTACATTTTAAACAATTAAAACTATGAAAAATATCTTAATCACATTCAGCTTTTTAATGCTATTTAACGGAATTAATTATGGACAAAATCAACTAACAATTAACGAGTTTAAAAAATTATGTAATAATTCTGGTTTAAAATTTAAAATGCCACAAGGATATAAAACAAAAAATGTAAAAGAAAATCGTGATTTGGCATACTCTTTTGCTATTATTAATAGTGATGCTTCAATGGAAATTAGGTACACTATTTGGTCATTAAAACCTATTTTAAAAGAATACGAAGAGTCATTAAAAAATAAAAAATCGATGATGATTAACCCCAATAATATTTACAAAGGTAGAATTCAAGCTAATGTTTTAAATATGACCGGCGGAAAAATGTATAATATTGGTTCATTTCCTCCACAAGCAGTGAAAAAAGAATTTAATGCTGATGATGGTGGCTCTTGCTTCTTCGAGTTTAATTGTGAATTTGGAAAGGGATATAAATACGGACAATTTATGTATTTACACAAAAATAATATTGCTGATGTTATTATTACATTTATGAGTAATAATAAAAAAACTCATTCAGATTTAATGATGGCTGGGTTTCACTCTCTAAAATTCAACTAATTTTAAAGAGTGAAACCCATACAGATATCAAGACAAAATTACCAAAAATGCAAACCAAAAAACAGGTACTGCTTCAACCCAAAAAGACGCATAATATTTTGGTTGTTTTATTTTAGACCTCTGCAATAAAAAAAGCAAAAGAACAAAAACGAATATATACACTGTTTTAAAGTTTTGATTCGGTGTGGTAAAAAACTCAACAACCATCGTTAATCCTAATAAAACAAAGCCTACTTTTTTAGCACGCTCTACTCCTATTAATTGAGGTATTGTTTGCAAATGTTTTTTATCATATTTCATATCTCGAATATCAAAAGGCAAAATAAGTACAACTACTAATAATAAACGTGCAATAAAATAAAATATAATAGTTGTATCTATTTTTATAGTAGCTGCTATTAAAGGTAATAATGCTGTAACTCCTGCCCAAACTAAAGCAACAATTATAATTTTTAATGAAGCCATATTTCTAAGGTTTATAGTTAAACCTTTAAAAATTGGTATTGCATAAAACAACGTTAGTGCTGCAAAGGGCAAAAACAAGACTAAAATCTGTTGTGATAATTGAAATGCATAAAACAACGTTAATAAAAAACATAACAATGAGAAAATTTGAATTAATCGTAAGTTTTTAGTCAAACTCATATGATGTAACTTAGCAATACCTGCATATTTCACAAAGTTATATCCTGTTATGGTACCATAAAAAATAAAGTAATCTAACGATTCGTTATAAGGTAAATTAAAATACAATTCAGTAATTCTTACTAAAGCATATACCGATAAAGCTACATGAATACTAGAGTTAATATAAAACTCAAAAATGGACTTTAAAATTTTCACTTTACAAAGGTAATTTAAAATGATTAGTAATCAGTAATCAGTAATCAGTAATCAGTAATCAGTAATCAGTAATCAGTAATCAGTAATCAGTAATCAGTAATCAGTAATCAGTAATCAGTAATCAGTAATCAGTAATCAGTAATCAGTAATCAG
>CAKZVD010000076.1 GCA_937922085.1 uncultured Tenacibaculum sp.
TCCAGATAGTGGTAGTTTTAAAGTAGGAGAAACAGCTAAAATAGCGTATGTAGATCAGGCGCATTCTAACATAGATCCGAATAAATCAATTTGGGAAAATTTTTCTGACGGACAAGATTTAGTGATGATGGGAGGTAAACAAGTAAACTCTCGTGCATATTTAAGTCGATTTAATTTTGGAGGTAGCGAGCAAAATAAAAAAGTAGATACTTTATCTGGAGGAGAGCGTAACCGTTTACATTTAGCCATGACCTTAAAAGAAGAAGGAAATGTATTGTTATTAGATGAGCCTACCAATGATTTAGATGTAAATACATTACGAGCTTTAGAAGAAGGTTTAGAAAATTTTGCAGGTTGTGCAGTAGTAATTTCCCATGATAGATGGTTTTTAGATCGTATTTGTACTCATATTTTAGCATTTGAAGGAGATAGTCAAATTTATTTCTTTGAAGGATCTTTTTCAGATTATGAAGAAAATAAGAAAAAACGTTTAGGAGGAGATTTAATGCCAAAACGAATAAAGTACAAGAAACTAATTAGATAAAAATAGGAAAACTTAAAAAAGGTTAAAAAATCATAATTTATCATTTTTTTTATTAAAAACAGTTAAACGTTTGTTTTTGTGTAAAATAGAATAAGTAATATCACGTTAAAAAAGTGTAGATATGAAAGTTTTGCGCAAATGATTTCTAAAGAGCTACAACATTTAGTTTAACTATTTAAAAGCAATCAAAAATGAAAAATTATTTTAAGAATTTAGCAATTCTATTTTTATTTACATGTCTAACTTTTGGGATAACACATGCAACTGAAATATTTTCTAATAATAACTCAGTTATTTTAAAACAAGAAAATACTATTGTTGCTAAATACAATGGATATTCTGAAAAAGACGGATATCAATTTATTATAAAAGACGGAACAAAAATTAATTTTCAATCTGTATCAAAGAATGTGTCAGATAAATTTGATTTAGAATCTGAAGATTTCATAGGGAAAACATTTGAAATCGTTTATGATAAAAATGAAGAAGACAAATTAATGATTACTGAACTAAAAGAGGTGAAGTAAAAATTGAATGATTCATATGAATTAATGAAACCCAGTAACATTTGTTACTGGGTTTTTATTTTTTCATAAATTATAATTTTTCGTTTTTTTTATGTAACAGACTAATAGTGAGTTGTTTAATTATTTTGTTAATTAAAGAATAAATAGAATTATGTTTTTTTTATCAAAAAATTATCTTTCTTTTCACATAACATATCTTTTTTTTTAATAGCTTTACGTAGATAATAAAAAGAAAAAAGACTATGATTTTAAAAGAATTCTACACCCAAAAGAAGGGTGTTATTACTGCACTCGTTAACGAAAAAAGAAAACCCGAAGAACAAATTTCAATAGGTTTATTTAATGATTTAGTATTTAAATCTAAATCAAAAGTAAAGTTTCCGTTAATCATGTTTAAGTATAATCATGTTAAATGGAATACCTCTTCTGAAAATGAATACAAAGCAGATGTAGACTTTAGTGTTTTTGTGGTTTTAAATACAGATTTCGAAAATGATTATTTAGAAAGTTTCGATTTAGCGAAACAAATAGATAAAGCTATTTTATTACATCCAACTAAAACCGAATTAATTGAAAATAATGAAGCTCTAGAGAAAGGAGAAACTTCTGCTCAATTAATAACAAACTCTGCTTTTAAAATTAAAGAATGCCAAGCGACAGTTGAGGATGATAACTGGGAAAAAAATGAATTCTTTATTTGGGAAATTAATTACAAAACCACATTAATAGAAAAAGAATATAAAAAGCGTTACACTATGGTAACCAATGGATCTTTTTCTAAAGCAAATTTAAAAAATGAAAAAAGAAAAGAAAAAGTAAAAGAATCATTACGTGAATTAGGCTATGATCTTAATGATTATTATGAAAAGGAAAAAGACGGAAAAAAACTTTTAATATTTAAAGAAGTAAAAGAAACATTAAATGTAAACAATAAAAAAATTAACCTTAATTAAGAAAAATGAAAAGAAATACAAACTTGTTAGAAAAAAGAAAAGATTTTGTGAAAGGCTACATTAATAATAATCAAGAAAAGCAAATGAAACTAATAGTTGCAGAGCTTTCAGAAAGATTATTTTTGTCTGAACGCACCATATATAATATAATCAATCAATAGCTTTTACTGAAACTACAGTACAGAGCAACTAAAAAAAAGGGTAAATAAAAATGAGTGATCTATTTTTACCCTGTTTAAGAAAAATGATTAAAAAATTAAAACATGGGCGTACTATTTAATGATGTTGTCATCAACAAACTCTCAGGAGGATTAGGTCGAAGAACACCAAACCAAGACATGGTTTCAGGTTTATTATTTAACTCGACAAACAATGCCGCAGGCAAAATTGAAAAAGATAAAGTATATCGATTAGCTTCTGTTAAAGATGCAGAAAGTTTAGGTATCGATGAATCGTATGATACAGGTGGAGTATCTGCATATTATCAAATATCTCAATTCTTTAGAATGAATCCATCAGGAGATCTTTTTATAATGAGATCTGAAGAAACTGATTATCCTACTTTAATTGAAAATAGAGTAGAAGAGATGTTATTAAAAGCTGAAGGAGCAATTCGTCAATTAGCTATTATTCATAGTGTAGGGAATTTTGTAGAAACTAAAAATGCTATAGCTAAATCTAAAACAGTAACTAAAAATGCATTTGAAAACCATAGACCAGTAGAGATTATTTTAGAAGGAAAAGGTTTTGATGTTAAAGCTCCATTAGATTTAAAAGAACTTGATGCTGAAAATGTGTCTGTAGTTATTGCGATGGATAAAGAGTTAGCTATAAAAGGGAAGTATTTTGTTAAAGGAACTTCAGATGAATATACTTTAAAAGAAAATGAAGAGGCTCTTATAGCAGCTAATACAGGAGATGTTACAGTAACTTTTAAAAATGAAAAAGGAGAAATAGAAGCGGTTAAAGATGAAAAAGATGATCTTCTTATACTTGAATACAAAGTGACGTATGAAAATACTGCAGCAGTAGGTGTGTTATTAGGTGCCGTTTCTAAAGCAAAAGTGTCTGAAAATGTTGCTTGGGTAGAAAAATTTAACCTTACCGGTGACGGTTTTCAATCAGTAGGTCTTATAAATGGACAAGAACTTGTTACTGAAGGGCAGATGAAAACATTAGATGAGTTTAAATATATCTTTACACGTAAACATACAGGTGTACCAGGGGTTTATTTTAATGATAGCCATACTTGTACAAAACCTACTTCTGATTTTACATATATAGAAGCGAATAGAACTATTAATAAAGCAGCTCGTATTGCACGTACTGCATTATTACCAAAGTTAAATTCTCCAGTGTTAGTAGATTCTGATACCGGTAAATTAGCACCATCTGTAGTTAAAGGTTTTGAAACATTATGTAGAGCTGCTTTAGAAAGAATGATTAGTAATGAAGAAGTTTCTGAAATAGATGTCTTGGTAAATCCGAGTCAAGACATTTTAGCGAATTCAACATTAGAAATTCAAATGTCTATAGTACCAATGGGTACTGCACGTAGAATTATTGTAAACTTAGGATTTAAAAATCCATTTCAATTAAGTAATAGTTCTAGTTCATCATCAGCAACTGCACCTACTGAATTTCCAGGTGCTTAATAAAAATTTAAAAGTACTTCAGTATTTATGATTACTGGATAGTGTACAATATAATATTAAAAAAGAAAAAGAATGTCTCAATTACCATTAATAAACGGTCAGCGTCATAGCTGGTCATCAATAGAAGTAAATTTATTAGATCGTATAGTAACAGGTATTACCTCCATTAATTACGATGATTCAGAAGCGAAAGAAAATCATTATGGAGCAGGAAATATGCCTGTGCATAGAGGTAGAGGTCGTTATGAAGCAAATGCATCACTTACGCTATATAACTACGAAGTAGAAGCAATTCAAAGTTCTTTACCAAGAGGAAAACGCATGCAAGATGTGCCACCTTTTGATGTTAAAATTAGTTTTTTAGAAGACGGGAACAATGAAGTGGTAACACACGTAATTCGTAACTGTGAATTTAAATCTAATAACAGAAATATGAGTCAAGGAGATACTAAAATTGAAGTATCGTTAGATTTGATTGTCTCTCATATTGAATGGAATTAAAAAGAATACTATTTTATAAATGTCTTTATTTATAAAATAATTTAGCAAGCAAGGGGTTTAAACCCCTTGTTAAACTTGAGATAAATACATGTCAAGTACAATAAAAAATAGAATCCCGTTTATATTGAGTTGATCAAATAATACGGGATTTTTAATAGCAGGGAGATAGTCAAGGGTTTAATTCTCGAAGGCTTGCTTCGAAATGAAAAAAATAAAATCTTTATAGATACCTCGTGCCCTTGGGTTGAGGCAATTCATTAAAAAAAAATCAAAATTTATGGAAAATGAAACAGTAAAAGTACTAGATGGTGGAATAACAGAAGCGCAATTAAAACATTGGAAATATAAACACAAAAGAGTCGTAAAATTATCGGTAGAAGATGATGACGGAATTACTTTATATGCTTACTTCCATAAACCAAGTATTGCGATTCGTTCTGCGGTATTACAAGCTTCTAAAATGGATGAGTTTAAAGCTTTAGAAGTATTGTTTAAAAATTGTTTTTTAGGAGGAGATCAGGCTATAGAAGAAGAGGATGATTTACGTTTAAATATTACCACTTCTTTTTCAGATTTTATACAACCTAAACCTGTTAAAGTAGAGGTATTATAAGCCATTTAAGTGTATGTATATAGATAAAATACAACTTAAGGGACGTACATTAGATGAGGCGATTCTTCGTTATAAGGATGAGCTGGAACGTATTATTATTGCTTTTGAAAAAGAACCTGCGTTATTAAAAAGTAATATAGGTTATGAATTTACAAACCAATCAAGGATAGTAAATCAAACAAATAGATTAGAAGTTAAAGGAAAAGGAACTTTTAATAGTGTAAAAACTTTTATAGGGGTAGAATTTGAAGTTTCTAATTCACAAACATTTTTAAGAGATAAAAATAAAAAATGGAGGATAATTAAATATAATAAAAATGATCCTGATTTACCAACAAAGCTATCAAAAGATAAGAAAAAAATCCAAGATGAATCTTATGTAGGTAAAGCGAAAAGTATTCCCAAAGGAACTAAAGTTAAAATTGACGAAGTTTATATTCAGCCTGCTAAGAGTAAAACTTCAAACGAAAAGCTAAAATATGTTCATATTGTTGGTTATGGATGGACAAGTGTATCTAATATCGTAGGAGGATTGAAAAATCATTCTGTTGGTATATTAAAATCTGTAGTAGCAGAATCCGAAAAAGAAACTCATTATACTGTAGCAGTAGAAAAGACAGTTGTTTTAAAACCAGGTAATAGATACTTGGGATATAAGGATAAAAGAAAGATAGCTTTAAATAAAGAAGTTACTGTAGAAAGTATTTTTAAAGGTTATTATAAAAACAATAAAATTCATGATTTAGCAAAGGTGAAAATTGATGGGAAAATTTATTTTACTTCTAAAGGAAATTACTCTAGTAAACCTCATGATAAAAATGATGTAAATAAAAGAAAAATTATAGATAAAGGAGCATATATAAGAAGAGAGATATCTTCTTATATACCAAAAAATAAAGAAACACTATTTTTAGGTAAATTTGTAATAATAGGAAAAAAAGTTAAAAAAGAAACAGGAACTTATGTAGAAATCTATGATGTTGCTGCTAGAAAAAATAATGAAGGAGATGTAGTATACCTAAAAAACAAATTATTGGGTTGGACAAACCTATTAAATCTAATTCATGGCTTTCATATTGAGTTAAAAGGAATCAATTCTACATGGAGTCAAGTTTCACCTGATGATAGATATGATAGAGCTAAAGGGAGAAAACCAGAAGGAACAGCAAAATTTACAGGAAATGATGAAATGATTAAAATTGTTGACTCAGTAGGTGATATAGAATATGTTTCTAAGAAAATATGGCCACATTTAAAGAAGATGTTAGATGCTGCTAAAAAAGCAGGTCACAATCTTATGATTAATACAGGTTTTAGGCATTGGGATTATCAACAATTGATGATAGATAAAGGATATCCAGCAAATCCAGTAGGTTATAGTCTTCATCAAATAGGGATTGCAGTAGATTTAACAAATAAGCAAGATATTAAAAAAGGAGGAACAAATTGGTGGATGGAGCGTAATGCTTATAAATATGGATTTGTTAAAACATATAAAAAGTTTAAGGAAGGTCATCATTGGGAGTATAGGCCTATTGAAATAGTGAAGCCTTTAGAAGTAGAGATAAATGGTAAAAAGTATATTAAATATACATTTGCTACCTTTAGTTCAAATTCCAGTTCCATATGGGATAGAAATCATGTGTTAGATGAAATACCTTCTAAAAAATAGTATTATGAAAGTTGTTAGTAAGTTTTTTTTGAATTTAATTCTTTGCCTAATATTTTATTCATGTAACTTAAATAGAAATGAGGATGAAAATTCAATAAAAAATAAAGAAGAAAAAAAACAATTAAGTATAGAAAAGGATTCAATAAATACAAATCTTCTTGAAGATTGGATGATTATAGAAGAAGATTCAATTAAAATTAAAAAAGATTCAGTTATAAAAGAAAAACTCAATTATTGCAGTATAATCCTTCCCAAGGATAAAAAAGAGCAAAAAATAATTAAGGAAAATCCACTTTCAGCATATTATAAAAAGCAAGAAATTACTTTAAATCAATATTCTTTATCAAATAAAAAACCTTTACAACCTAAGGACAATTTAATAGGGAGATTTAATTGTGGAGTTATAACATTAAGGGTAAGTGATGTTACAGGAGATCATGGGTACTATTTAGATGGTGTAGTTGAGGAAACATATGAAAATACAGGAAATGAGTTAACATTTCTTGTCTATAAAACATCTTATAATCAGGTGAAAAATATTGAAATTGGAAAAAAATATAAAATACATTGGATAGAAACGGTAGCTAATCTAGAACCTTTTAATCATGGTTATGAAAGACTTTTTGTAGTTTACAAAATAGAAAAAGCTTTTTAATGATTGATGTAACTTAAAAAAAGAAAAAGAAAAAGAAAATGAGAAATCTCTTTTTAATATAGCATGGCATGGATGGACTGTTGAAGAAATTCAAACAATAATAGATAACGCTAAGAAAATAGAAAACGAAGAGGTTTATGATTATACAGTTCCTGGTAGTGAATTAGCTATTTCTTTGATTGGAGAACTTCAGAAGAAGAGGAAGAATTTAGCTGGGAATTTGTTAAGTTCATTAATTTTATGGAAGCTTTTAAAATTTTTGTAAGAGATAATGAATAGTTTTTATACCATCATTTTTTTTAGTAAATGAAGGAGTTATGAATTTACTATATAAATAATAAAATATAAAACTACAGCAGTAACAGGCTGTAGTTTTATTGTTTTAAGAATAGAAACAATCAATGAGTTTTAATAGATGTACTGTTTTTTCAATTCAATCAAAAATATAAGAGATAATTAGCTGATTTTTTTTCTCGTCTTTTCAGTAGAATAAATAAAGAAAAGTGTTTTTCCTAAAGGTAAATTTATAAGTTTGTTAGTACACATATTTTATTTAAATATGAGTTAAAGGAAGAGAAAAATATGCTAGATAACACAAGAGAAACAGTTAAAATAAATGCTTTCAGTTTGGCTATAGAAGAGCAAGCAGCTCATGAAACAAAAGAGTATGTTGCACAACGTATTCAGAAAGCTACTGAAGAAGTATTATTTAAAATAGAAAAAAGGAAAGAGTTAGAAGCGTATTTAAATAGTGATAATAACGAATCATTAATTACGAAATCGCGTAATAACCTTTCTTCCACAGTTTTTAATGGTAGCTCAACTAATAATAAAAATAATTCAACTAATATAAGTACAGTAAGTGATACTGTTGTATCTGGAGTAAATAATATAGATTCTGTTTCTAGAACTTCCTCAATTACTACAAATAATAATGGTAACGAAGGAAGGGTAATAAACTTAAGCGTTAACCAATCAATTATAGATACTGACCAAGTAGGGATAGCTAATATGTTTAATAGTCAGTCAATTATAAATAACAATCAAGATTTTATAACTACCTATGAAAAAGTACATCAAAAAACTAAAAATAAAGAAGCTTTAATAAAAGCGATAAAAGAAAAGTATTTAGAAGGAGGAACTAATGGTTTATATAATGAAGAGGTTGTAAATTATTGGGAAAATGTTATTAGTGAATTAAATGAAGGAGCTGGTGTAGAGCAATTATTAAATGATGTTAAACATGTAAAATTTTTAGAATTCTATAATCGATATATAGAAAAAGAAGGAGGAGAGGCTTTAGAAAGCTATAGAAATATATTGATAACGCAATTTGAAAATTTAGAACAGCATCAAGATTATACACATATAAATGACGAACAATTAAAGTTTTTACTTTCAGTTAAAGAGAAATTGTTCAATAAAACAATAAGTGTATATAGTTTACTTAGTGAGTATCCTGAATTAATAGATTTATTACAGTTATTAAATATTCCCTTTAATGAAACATTTAAAATAATAAAAGATACATTATTCCCTAAATTAAATATATACCAAAATTCAGAAAGTATATATCCTAATAATTTAGGAGTTGAAGCAATTTACGGATTATTTAAAACGAGTAATGAAAATTTACTTGACGAAGTAGTTGTTCATTCAAAATCAAATTATATAATAAATATAGGGAATCATAAAATAGGGCAACATACCATACATCCAAGCCATATTATAGAATTCTTAACACACTTTAAACACCAAAGAAATATATGTTTTAAAGAAGTATCTACAGTTAAAGATCAGAAATATCCTTTATTAATGTATGATAGAGTAAGTAAAAGAATTCCGTATTTAAATGTTATTATTAGCGGATATTCAATGGCTTCTATAATAAAGGTATCTAGAGAACTTTCTAGAAAAATTGATTTAGAACCTCAAAATTATATTTTTAATATTGAATCTAAAGGAATTTTTACCACAATAGAATTTGAATATTCATTAATAATTCCAGACAATGAGGGTAATGAACTCATAAAATTTGAAACTTCAAATTATGAAGTTTTTGAGGAGTTGTTTACTGCTATAGGCTACAAAGTACCTAAAGCTCAAAAAGAACAAATTATTAGACAATTTATTGCAGGAATAGGTAAAGGTAAAGATAAAAATACCATTGATGCTTATTATAGTAGTTTACCAACATTTTTATACTTAGATGATCAAAAGTCATTTTTAAAAGGAGATAATAAACATTTATCTGATGATGATTTAATTATAGATTTAAAAGAATTATTAAAAGGGGCTGTAAATGATAGTATAGGAACCAATGAAGAACGAGCTATTGTAAATATATGTAAAGCGATAAGTTATGATAGGCTATATAAATTATTTAGAACAGAGAATACTAAGTTATTGTATCAAGTTTTTGAAGAGTTAGACGGAGAAGAATATAAAGATTTTACAGCATACCTTACTACCGTTGTAAAACACATTAATAAAAAGACAAAAGGAAGTATTTTATTTAGTAATGAATATTGGATGTTTAGAAACATTCATGTAAGTACCTCAGGTTGGAGGGGAGGAAATAAAATAAAATTTGAAACCTATGAAAATGTACGACAAGGATTTGAAGATGATGGGAGAGGAATGTCAAAAGCCATTTTTAATAAAAACGTTTTAAAAAAGATTCCAGATTGCCACCCTTTAGATTTTATAACACTAACTACAAAATATCCTAATGTTAATGAGGCTCCATCAGTAGATGTATTGGCATTTGAATTATATAATAAAGTACATAACCAAAAAATATGGGATTGGGTAAATATAGCAACGGATGTCATAGGTGTGTTAACTATTGTAGGTGGTACGGGTACTTTAGTAGCAAAAGGAACTGCAACAGGTGTACGTTTAGCTATTGGAGCAGGAATTGCTAAAGAAATAAGTTCTATTCTTATACAAAATAGAGAACTTACAACATGGCTTAAAAAAGAGTATGAAGATGTTTATAAAGTTTGGTTTTCATTAGATACTACAGGTAATGCTATATATATGGCTATGTCGTTACCTCAATTAGCTAAGTTTATAAATAAAAGTAAAAAAGCTATAGTAGATATGACCGTAAAAGGTTTTAAATCTGCGAGTAAATTTTCTGAAAGTTTAGTACAGGCGGTTAAAGTTTTGCGTTTAAAGCTTCAATTTATTGCAACTGATATAGGGAAAATTATAAAAGGAACATATAAAGTTGATAAACTTATTGATGGTTTAGACAAAACTATTATTCAAATAAATAGCACAAAAGTAAAATGGAATACAGGAGTTTATAAGAGTATAGAGAATTTAAATTTAAGTTTAGATAAAACTAGTTTGATTAAACAAAATTTAAAAATTCTCCAAGAAAAGTTAGCCGAGTTAAAGAAAATAGAGAGAGAGATAAAAGGTTTTTCAGGACTAACTAAAAAAGTTAAAAAACAAATTAATTATGCAAAAGATGTTGAAAAGAAAATAATTAATAAAGTTAAAAGATTAGAAAATGGAAAAATTAGCTTAGATCATGCAGTCTACAAAAGAATATCTGAAATAACTTTAAAAGCAAACGAAGTTAATAATAAGTTAGAGAAGTTTTACAAATCTAATTTAAAATGGAATAATAAAACTAAACAAGAAATTAATAAATTAGAAGATAGTTTAGATGAGTTATATAATGCAGAAGTCTTGTTAAATCGTATGGCTTTAAAATCTAAAAAAATAAAAAAAATAGAATCAGAAGTCTCATTTATAATTGATAAGAGTAAAAAAATAGGGTTAGATATTCAAAATAAATATAAAAAAGAAATTTTTCTAGATAAAAATAAAAAAATTAAAGAAGCAAAAGAATTTAGAAGAACAAATGTACAAGTAAAAAAAATAGAAGAAAAATTGGCTGTTTTAAGAGGTAAATATTCAAGAAAGAATGATAAGCTGAATTATAAAAGAATACAAAAACTCTGGAATAAAACTCCAGAAATAAAATTAGGAATACTATCTAAATTTGAAGTTGCACAACTTTTACGTTATAGAAAAGGGACAGCAACAAATATAGCAACAGGGCAACTAGAAGTTTGGTATAAAGGGAAAAAAATATTATCAAAAAAAGATTATATCGCTTCTTCTGGTAGTGATAGTGTTAAAAATTCAAGAGGTGTTTCCAAATCAACAGAGAATTTACCTGAACAACGGATGAAAGATTCAGAGTTTAATTTTGCTAATCGAACTGATGATTCAGAAGTAAAGATTACAGCAGCTATGGATGAAGATATTGCTAAAGTTATTACGAAACATTTTGGAGAGAAATTAATAGATGTTAAACAATTAAAGATTAAAAAGAAAATTAATAGTACTTATGACCCTTGTAATGTATGTAAAAGAGAGTTATTGATACGTAAAGAACTTTATAATTCAATATTAGAAATTAATAGACCTATCTTTAGGCACCCTAAAAAAGGTTTGATACCAGTTAGAGGAGGAGATGATTTTACTATTTACTTAAGACAGAATAAAATTCAGTAATTAATAGAGATGAAGTTTATAAAAAAAATTAAAAAATTTTTAAAGAAATATCCTAATGAAGGAAAAGAAATATCAATTGATGAAGTAAGAAGTTTAGAAAAAAATATAAATAAAACATTTCCTACATTCTATCAAGAATTTTTATTGATTTCAGGAGCTTTTTTTGACCCTATAAAAATGGATCATTATTTTGAATTTTCAGAAAGTAGAAATAAAAAAGCTAAAGAAAATTTAAAAAAATATAGTATAATTTTAGAAAAAGATATTTGGGTAATATCTGAAATAGATAACTCAATGTTTATATTGTTTTTTTATTTTAATGACGGAGATAATCCACCTATATATCGTTTAGATTTTCATTATTTTGAGAATATCTTACGGTATAATTATGAAATGGAAGAGTTTGGAGAATTGTTTGAAGCCAGAGAAATAGAAAAAGATTATGAATATTTAGAGAAGCAATATGATTCTTTTAGTGATTATATAAATGAAAGAATCAAGATGTATGAATCAAAATATGATTAGTAGTTTAGTGGAAAAAAGAAAAATATGAAAATAAAATATTTTGGATATTGCTCAGTAGAAGGGTTTTTAGAGAGTCTTAGTGAATACTTAGACTATACAATAGAAAAGGAAACAAAAAGAAAAACAATTAAAAACTAAAAAATGAAATTAATAAGCGTTATAACGATCATGTGTATGTCATTTTTTATGACAACTTCAGATGAAAAAGAAATTATAGAATCTATAACAAAAATAGACACCTGTAAATTTGAAGGGAAAAATTTATATGGTAAAATAAAATTAGTAGAAAACCAATATGATGCAGATATAAAAGTGAAAATAGTGAATGCTTTTCCAGATTTAAAAGTAAAGTTTGTAGAAAATTTTGCAGATGAATGTGGAGAATGGCAAATAGTAGAAAATAATGAAGATTTAAAAGTATATATCACAGAAAACTTTCCAGATATTAAAATACAACCTGTAAACTCATTTCCAGGATTACCTAATTAAAAAAGTATAGTTTTTACTCGGTTACTGAGTGGAACCGAAGCCATGCCTTAAAATAAATTAGAAATGTTATTTCTCTATTTCTATTCTTTTTAATAGAACTTACGAATCATAATTTCATTTTAAAAGATATTGAATCTAAAGCAAGTAATGAATAAACTTCATTACTTGCTTTATTTTTATATCATTTTCAGAATATAATTTCATATTAAAACAATAACAAGGAGATTATGGTTTTGTAAGTGGTTAAAAAAAAGCAACTAAAAAAAGATATCAATGGTAGTGAGTTTTCTGGAGATTGAGCGAAGTCGAAATCAAAAGAAAATTTATGTCGAGAACTTTGTTTTCGTTTTGTAATGATCTCTTCTCGATACAATTTTTTATCGAAAATCACTCGAACTGACAGTAACAAGGTTGTAAAAAGCATAAAATAAACTTTTCAACTAACCTTAGGGTTGCCTCTTTTAGTATCCTTTAAAGTAGAATGTTCATTATGCGTAATAGTTAAAAATAAATGGTATTAGCTGTTTCAAATAACACAAAACTAAATATATTCTGTTTTTTCTAAAATAACTAAAGGTTAGTATTTGTTTAGTAATCAGTTAGTTTCATCTTTTTTTCTTCTTTAAAATATTTGCTATTGTAAATCAGTGCTTTATTTAAAACTTACTGCAAACACAGGAAAAGCGATCTACAAAAATTAAAATTACAAAACCATCTTCTTATTTTTATAACTCGCATAGTATAAACTAGCGTTTTTAAGAAAAATATTATGGAAAATGACACCTTTTTTGATTTAAATGAGAACCCAAAAATACCAGATGTTTCAGCAGTAGGTAAAGCATTGATGAATACACAAAACCAACAACCAAAAGTAGTAATTGGTAGTTTACATGTAAGTCAAGTATCAAAACAAAAAAAAGTAAAAACATTAAGAGAAGAATTAGAATTTATTAGAAGAGATACCCAAATATAGGTTATGACAGATTTAGCTTTGAAAATAGAAGAATGGAAAAAAGAATATAAAGAAGTTATTAAAATAACATCTGATGAAGAAGTTGCATATTTAAAAAAACCAACAGTAGCTATAGTAGAAGAATTTAAAAGGTTAAAAGAAGAAGATGTATATACTGCAATGTCTTATTTATTTAAAGAATGTGTACTAGAGAAAAAGGAATATGAAGACGAGTTTATATTATCGGCAAGTAAATCATTATTAGAAAAGATACCAGAGGCAACAGATAGTACAATAAACAAAGAAGCTGGTTTAGACGGGATGAAAAAATCGGCAGCTTTAGTCCGTCATTTTTTTAATGTAGATCCTTATGCATTAGTAATAGATGAATTTTACAAGTTAGTAGCGGAAGCATTATGGCTACAAGAATATAAAAACAAACAATTAGAAGCAACACTATCAGAAATAATAGTAAAAACATTTGCTAATAATTCATTTTAATAAAGAAAAAGAAAAAAATGGCATTTAATATAAAATTAAAAGATGCATTAAGTCAATATGAAACATTGATTGATTATGCGGCACAAGAAGTAGTTGATTTAGGGCTTACCGAATTCAAAGATTTTATAGTAGATAAAAAAGGAGGAGAATTTAATTTACCGGTATTTGCACCTTTAGTTTTTGAACCTTTAATAAAGAAAAATTTAGTACTTCCATTTTTACGTATAGATGCAGTAAATGTTTCTATTAGTAGATCTAAAAGTATTATAAAAACAGCAATTGAAGGAAGAGATCATACAGTTAAAGAGCATATTTCTAACGGAGATTTTAGTATCTCAGTAGACGGCTTAATTGCTGATGATGGATATACTAAAGAATACCCAAAAGGAAAATTGTTTTTATTAAAACAGTTTTTACACGCTCCTTATGCATTAAGAGTAACGCATGCTATTTTAAATAGATTAGGAGTATATGAAATAGTGATAGATAATTATAGCATACCATCTATAGATGGAGTTAAAAACATTCAGAAATTTTCATTTCAAGCAACTTCAGACGAACCTATAGAATTAATTATAAGAGATAATGCTTAATTTAAATTGTAAAATAAAAGTATATGAAACGAAGGATTTAAAACCTTCAGGAAAAGTGTATCAGTTTACCCATGTAAGAGATATTTCTATACAATCTTCTTATAAAAAATTTACAGATACAGCGACAATAACAATTCCTAAATCGATTGTAACCAATCAATTTAGTGATTCGTTGGGTATAGAAATAGCAAATAGATCACCTATTGATTTTGAGCAACGTAGTATTCACGAGTTTTTTAAATTAGATTACTACATAGAAATTTTTTTGGGTTATGATGGAGAGTATAAACCAGCATTTAGAGGGTATATACGAGAGGTTAAAGGAGATGCGCCTGTACAAATTGTATGTGAAGATATGATGTACTATTTAAAAAAGTACAAAATGATTGACTCAGATTCAGGTTCAAAAAAAGACAAAGACAAAGACAAAGACAAAAATAAAGAGGCTAAGAAAAAAGAAGATAAAAAAAATCAAATTACGAGTAATAAATCTAAAAATGTATCTGATCCTATAGCCGCATTAAAAGATCGATTTGAAAAAATTAAGGTCCCTTTTGAAGTAGCTAAAATAACTACAGAAAAAATAGGAGAGACAGTAATTAATAGAGAATGTAATATTGCAGAATTTCTTAAAATTTTAAAAAAAGATCTTAAAATATATTCTTATTTCAGGTTAGAAGCAGCAGAAGAAAAAGGTAAAACCGTATTTAAAAGTGTGTTATATATCACAAATAACCCTTATCAATATAAAGAAGGAGAAGTTAATACATTTTTAGAGAAGTATAAAAATACAGAGGCAAAAACTCCATTGTCTAAAAAGTTATTAAAAAAGGCAATTTCTCGTACAGGTGTGAATGATATATTGAGTTTTTTTGAGAAAAATGAAACATATATAGGGGAAGGGCGCTTGCGTTTTCATTACAATATTATTGATGATGATTTAAAGGTTAAAGAAGGAGAAGTGAAAAAAATAAGAGTAAGAGCCGAGGTTAATTACTTGAATTCAAATGTACCTATAGCAGCAGAGATAGGAGATCCAGATGGTAAGCTCTTAAAAATATTTAGGTATCATAATAATACAGAAGAGTTAAATTTTGAAAATGCAGAAGAGTATGATAAGAAAGTAGAGGAAATAAAAGCAAAAATGCAAGTAATAGCTGGGTTAAAAATAGCAGGATTAAAGAAAACAGGCTTAACAGGGAGTATTACAACTTTTGGAGAACCTTTCATGAGACCTTTAGATAAAATAAGTTTAGAAAACGCAGAAGAGCCAGAAAAAAACGGAGTATTTCAAATAGAAGAAATAGAGCGTAAATATGGTATAAATGGGTATAGACAAATAATAAGTTTAGGAAGAGTATTGCAAAAAGAAAAGTAGAAGATGGAAGATGTAAATAGTTTAATAGAAGAAGTAGCAACTAGTGGAAGTATACAAACGTATGCAGCTAAAGTAATTGCTATAAATAGAGTAGAAGGATCTAAGCATAATAATCCAGAAGAAGCATATACTGTAAATGTAATTCGTTCTGATGGGGCTGAAATTAAGAATGTTCGTTTAAAAGCATCTATACAGGACAAACAGCAAGGAGTAATTTGTATTCCTAAGTTAGACAGTTGGATTTTTATATCAATTATTGAAACTACAGAAACACGAGCCTTCATTTCTCAATATTCTGAGATAGATAAAATATTTTTACGTATTCAAAGTAATGAAGAAAAAAAGGAAAGTAAAGAAGGAGAGGAAACGCAAAAAGATCCATTCACATTTTTTGAAGTACAGTCAGATGTAAATAGTACAAATTTATTATTTAAAAAAGAAGTTGAAAAAACAGGTAGTGATGGAGAAAAAGAAATAGTACTTGAAAATAGTACAAGCCTGGAATTTAATGGAGAACAAAAATCTTTAGATGTTAAGTTTTGGAATGAAAATGAAGAAGATAATAAGATCATACATCAAACAACAATAGCTCATGATAAAGTAGAAACTTCTTTTTTTGATGAATCAGAAGAAGATAAAGTATTACAGAAAACAACATTAGATAAAACTAAAGTAGCTGTAGATTTCGAGATTGAAGGCTCAGAAGTAAAAGGGTATCAAGCATTAATTGATAAGGACAAAGTGTTTTTTAAAAATTCTGATAAAAATATAGCATTAGAAATGACTAATAAGTTTAGAGTGGAAGCAGGAGGATTGAATCTTAAGAATGAATTAGTAGCTTTAATTGATGAGGTCAAAAAAATAGTAGTGGTTCAAGGAGTAAGTCCAAATATAGGAGCGTTAACAAGTATTAGTCAGAATTTAAATGAAATTTTAGAAGGAACAGAATAACTATTATGGCATTAGACACAGAAGGATTGAAAGGAGCAATAGAAGTACTCTTAAAAAGTAATCAGAGCATAGCAAGTAATGAAGAATTAACTATAGAACAGCAAGAGAAAGTAATTCAAGACTCTATAACATCTCTAGCGTCAGGATTAGCAGATGCAATTGAGGTTTTTGTAAAATCAGGAGTAGTGAAAACAGATGTTAATACAGATGTAAAAACGACAGGAAGTGCTACTGCTCAAACAGGAAATGGGATTGGAAAAGGAACTGGAGAGATAATTTAAAGAATTTATGAAAGATTTTAAACTAAACGAAAACAAAGATTTGGCATTTACAAACGGTGATTTTGCTGTTGATAATACAGATCAACAAAACATAGAACTTATTCTATTATCACACAAAGGTAGTTTTAAAGAGTACCCGATTTTAGGAGTCGGAATTACGGATTATTTAAAAAGTCCAGAGATTATTTCAAGACTTCGATTAGAGAATGAAATAAGTAATCAATTAGAGTATGATAACTTTAGAATAAAAGAGGTAGATGTTAATAACTTAGAAAACATACATATAGATGGCGACTATTAGACTAGAAGAAAATCAAAACTTATTTGATGCAGCCATACAAGAATATGGAAGTATAGAAGGAATATTTGAATTGTTAGATGCAAATTCGATAACGGATATAGCATTAGAAACGGAAGTTTCTGTTTACGATGATTTAGAAATAGCAGGTTCAAGGCTTAAAAGAAATGTAATAGAATATTATATAGCTAGAGAAAAAAAGCCTGCAACAGCATTAACGAATAAACAGTTATTGCTAGTAGTAGATCCAAAAGAATGTGAAGGAATAGGATGTATGGAAATAGAAGACGATTTTATAGTCTATGACCCACAAGAAGAAATACCTAAAACTTGTATAGAAGAAAAAATTTACGATAAAAGAGGACAAGGAATTGGTTCTATGATTGTCTCAGATGATAATATAGTAAGATAATAAATTGAAAAAAGAATAGATGTTTTCACAACAGATATCTATGAATTAAAAAGAAAAATAAAATGGCTAGAACAATTGCAGAAATACAACAAGAAATATTACTAGAAAAAGAAAAGTACAGTGAGTTATCTGCCTTAACAAGTACTTCAAAAACAGCAATATGGCGTTTATGGGTTTATATAGTAGCTACAGCTATTTGGTTACATGAAAAAATTGTAGATAAAAACGCATTATTATCTCGTCCTCACACATTGTTTTGGTACAGAGAACAAGCTTTGAATTTTTTATTTGGAATAGATTTAGAATGGAGAGATGGTTATTTTCAATACCCTCAACTTTCTAAAGATCGTGTAAAAGAATTGAGTATCATAAAACACTGTGCAATTTCTGAAAGATTATTTGAAGATGTTGAAAAACCAAATAATGAAAATTTATCAGAAATAATTAGTGAGTATTACTACAATCAAGTAGGTATTTTAACATTAAAAGTGGCTAAAGAAGATGAGAGTGGAAATAGAGGACCATTAGAACCACAAGAACTCAACACATTTAAAGCCTATATGAATCAGATTAAAGACGCAGGAACACAGTTAGATATAAAATCTAGAGAAGGTAATTCAATAGCTATTACTTTAGATGTTTTTGTTGATCCGTTGTTAATTTATGCTGGAGGAAGTTTAACAAAAGATAATGGTTCTAATGAAGGTAAATTATTAAGTAATTTATCTGTAGAGCCAGTCAAAGATACTATAGAGGAATATTTGTCAACGTTAGAATTTAACGGAGCTTTTGTACCTACGTATTTAATAGATAAAATTCAACAAATACCAGGTGTTGAATTACCTATTTTAAGGGAAGTAATTATAGATACAGAAAGAGGAGAAGAAAAAGAAGTAGTATATAATGATGAAGATAGTATTAGTGAGTCTCCATTTTTTATACCTAGTTCTGGGTACTTTGATTTAAGAGTAAGTGAATTAAATATTACTTACAAAGCATATAACCTTCAAACGAATCCTAACTTTAATATATAAATAAGAGATGTTAAGAAAATATACGCAAATACATTGGGGCAAAGCACTCTTAATGTTATTGCCTCCTTTGTTAAGAAAGCAAAAGCAGGTAGTTTGGTTAAAAGTATTAACGAAACCGTTAAAAAGTTTATATGAAGATACTTTGTATAAAATGCAACACAATGGTCAGGTAATGTATTTAGAAAAAGTGTTAAATGAACTATTTAACCCAGGTGTAGTATATAAATACAGTGCCTCTATTACTGATAAAATGAGATTGGGATATATTGTGATTGAAGATGCGCACAGGCCAAGAGTACAATATTTATATACACACAAAGAAATTAAAGAAAAGAGAGGAGAACCAATTTATGTTACAAATAATGGAGAGTTTTTAAAATATCAATTAGAATCTAGAAATTTTTTATACCTCTCAGGAGCTTCTGATTTTAATAGTACTGAGTTTTTTAGCTTTAGAATTTTAATACCAAGTTATTTATTAGTTTCAAATAAAGATTGTCAAGCAGTTTTGTCTTGTTTACAAGATAAATTGCAAACAGGAGTAATAGGAGAAAAAGAGAGAGCAGAACAAGTACAAGAATTAAATGATTTATTAGTCACAGTAAATGAAGATAAATTTCATAAAGGTCATCCAGACACAGTTAAAATAGCAACACCAAAATTTCACAAAGTATTAAGTTATTACAAATTAGCAGGAAAAAGTTATGAAACACGCAGGTATAATTATTCAGAGAAAACTCAATTAACAAGAGTAAGAAAAAATCAAGAAGAAAATAAGTTTTTAAAAAGATATATGTACATAGATAACCAAAATTAGGTTGTTACTAAAAAATAAAAATAAATATGAAAAGAGTTGTATTTGGTTACGAGGGAGGTTTCCCGTTAGAACAAGAAACATTAATGCATATTCAAGAGTCATACTCTGAAGATATGTTACAAGCATTATTTACTTTATGGGAATTAAACCCAAAAGATAAATATATCCTTAGAGAAGCAACTAAAGATGAAGATGGGTGGATTATTTTAGCTCAAGAAATACTTGTAAACGCTAAAGAAGGTGTAAAGAAAAAACTTCAATTGATAAGGTTAGAGAAAGGGAACCCTGCTATAAAAAACATAAAAGTTGTAGATAAAAGGTTAAATGATGGTGATCTTGAATATGCAGAGGGAGATCCTATTGAGAAAAAGGTGTATGAAGAATTTGTTGCTAAATTTGATAGTACGGGAAAATACAATTTGAATAGCTTTATTAAGTTATCTACAATTCATGAGTTGAAGGAAAAAGTAGATGAAAATAAGAATGAAATAGCTTCGGTTAAAGAAAATTATCTTCCTAGAAATGGTTCAAAACCAATGACTGGGGATTTAAATTTAGGAAGTAACCAAATTAGTAAATTGGATACAAACGAAATGTTTAGTGCTCGAATAAGAGCAGCAGATTTACTTTTTGGGTATTCAGAGAGAAGAGGTGCGTTTTACCCAGATTTTCCTTTAGGTAGAGCTTTAGTTGATGGAGGAGATACACTATCTATAAATCATGCTGATAGTAAAAGTAGTACAAGTAAAGGAGATTGGGAGAAAACTAGAATAAATGGAGATCTATATTTTCCACACGTAAAAGAATCTGTTAGCCAAACCCCATTAGTGATAGATAGTAATGGAAATGTGGGTAAAAATCCAAATGGTATTAATAGTAATACTACAAGTTTTTCACCTGGTATGGTAATGATGTGGAGTGGTAATCCTTCAAGTGTACCAACAGGTTGGGTTTTATGCGATGATTTTAATGGAGGCAAAGTTTTTAATGGAATAACTATTCCTAATCTAAGTGGACGATTTATAATGGGATATGGAGATAGGAAGTTACTTAAACAAAGAGATAGCAAAGTGTTTTTTGATTCAGATAGAGATGTAATTTCTAACGTAGGAAATAAAGGAGGAGCTGACGAAGTAATATTGACAATTAATGAAATGCCTACACATAAGCATAGTAAAGATAATAGGTATAAACATTTTGTAGCTAAAGCTGATTCTTTTCCAACGGGTGATTCTAGTGTTGGAGGTGCTGATAGAGAAAGTTTTAAAGATGAAATAGCTGTTAATTTAGTTGAATTTGATGAAGCAGAAGAACAATCTATAGGAGGGAGTGGTTCTCATCCAAATACACCTCCATATTATGTATTAGCTTTTATAATTTATATTGGAGAGTTTAATGCAACTCCAATTGCTAGGATTACTTTTGTAGATGGTACAATTACAAATAAAACAACAGTTCCTTTAGGAAGTGAGTATGAAATAACCCTTGATGGTAGCACTTCTTCAGATGCAGAAGGTACTACAATAGCAGAATATATCTGGGAAAGGTGTTTTGTAGGTGGTTCAGTTCAAGAGCCTTGGTCATCCTTAGGCTCAAGTTTAAGTCCAATAGATACTTTTAAATATACTTTTCCAGTTAATCGATATGGAACACATTTCTTTAGATTGAAGGTTAAAGATAGTGAAGGAAACGAAAGTGAATGGACAGCTGAGACTGCTCTTGATGCAATAAAATATATAATTAATCGACCAGTAATAATAAATCCAAACCCTTCTTCAATTTCACTTTCTAACGATAGAGTAGTTTTTCAAGGATATGAATTGGAGGGGGTTCAAACTGTTGAGATAACGTCTAATTCAGGTTGGAAAGTTAAATCTAAGGATAGTCGTATAGTTGTAAATCCAGAATCATCAAACAGAAGTGGTAAAACTGTAGTCAATTTGTTTATAAGAAAACAATCAGATATATTAAACAGAGGAACGATTGTTTTCGAAACAACAGATGGTAGTGAAACAGTTTCTTTAAATTGGTCAGCAATAATCCCTGTTATTTCTTGTTTCGATTTAGAGTCTGATGTTTTAATGGCAAGCGGTAGATCTAAAAAATTAAAGAATATTGTTGTAGGAGATGAGTTGAGAGTTTACAATTTTGTAAATCAATTGCCTTCAGGTGGTGAAGAATTTAGATTATTGAGTGATTTAATGAAAGATGCTACTGTAAAAACAAGTAAAGTAACAGATTTTGGTACACAAACAGTAGAGGAGTATAGAAAAATAACATTAGTTAATGGTGAAATATTAAATGTAACTCCGTCACATCCAATTTTAGCAAGTAGAGATGAAGAAGAAGTAGCCTGGTTATTACCAGATGACTTAAGAGCTGGTTATTTTGTAGTAAATAAGGAAGGAAAACTTACAGAAATTGAATCTAAAAGAACAATAAGGGAATCGTTAGAAATAGGAGTTTTACAATTAGAATCTGGTGATAACTATTTTATCGAAAATATAATGGTTCATAATGCGATAATTTTAAGAGCAGTTGCAAGAACTGCGAGTCGAATTGAAGCGCAACCAATTGAAGAGGTAGATATTATAGATAAAAGATAATAAACATGAAAAAGTCAAAAACGGTTCTTAAAACCTATTTTCAAACAGGGGATAAACCGACACAAGATCAATTTGAAAATTTAATAGATAGTTTGGTACATCAAGACGACGAAACTAAAATATATATATCAGATTTAGAAACAGATGCAAAAGGAAATGTAACTGTAAATTTATCAAACGGAGGTAAATTGTCAATTCAAAAACCAGTAACACAAACAAATCAAGATAATAAGATAAGAGTTATTGATTTGGGAGATATTCGATACAATAATCCATTTATAGGAAGAGCTGTAGAAGGAAATCCGCAAGAAGTTTTTATAGAAGAGCCAATACGTATAGGAGATCAATTTCCTATAGATAATGGGGGAGTAGAAGAAATATTAGCAGAGGCATTGAATAAACTAGATCCTCCAATTAAAATTAAAGAAGATGAGATTGTGATTTTTGAATATAATTTTGTTGAAACAAGTTTAATACAAAGATAAAGCATGAAAGGAAAATTTTTAATTAAAGGAGGAAAAGGTAAAGTAGGAGTAGGAGAACAAAAAATTAAGGAAGAGGACATTGTTATTATTTATAAAGATATTCTACCAGAAATAAATAAGATGGAATTTTTTTTGAATGATCAAATTACATTTTTAGATACAGATATTATATCAAATAAATCAGTATTAGAATATAATCGGGTGACATTTACTCAAATGGTTAATGATGATTTATCAGGAGTGAGTATTTATAATACGGGATATTTGTTAGTAAAGAATACGAAGGGAAAGTTTTTTCTTCGTATTAAAAAGAGAGAAGATATAAGATTTGATCCTAGAGGGACATTAATTAAATTATTTAGACCTCAAGGAGGTAATTTGGATTTTTTTACAAGTATTGCTTTTTACTGTTTAGTTAATGAAGCACCAACTTATGTAGATGGAGATAATGTTTTCTATAAAGTTTATCCAGAAAATACAGAGACTTTATCATATGATTTTGGAGCTACAACTTACGATTTTTCTATCATCAGAGAAAGCATGCCTTCTTCTTCTGATGTAAAATTAATAGATGTTGCTCCCAGTTTAGAGGTAACAGCGAATGAAATCAAAGCAGAAGTAAAATCAGGAATTTTGTATTTAACGATTAAAAATGCTAAAGCTTCTACAAAACTTACTTCATTTTTAATATGTGAATTGCCAACAAATTACATACCCTCTAGGAGTTTTAATTTGAATTTTATAAATGCTTCAGGAGATAGTTTTTTAGGAGAAATAGATGTCAATGGTAAGATAACCGTTACCGTAAATAATGAAACGGAAGAAGGAGTATATTTACAAGCTTCAATTCCTATTTAATATAAGTTCAACATGAATAGTTGTTTAAACTATTGAAGGATCAAGTAAGCATTTGTCAAATCGAGGCTCTCGACAAAAAAATGTAAAACGGATGTAATGATGGGATAAAATTCGACCCATTGATAAGAATTTTCAAAATTCAATAAAGTCAAAATAAAAAGTAAAAAACAATAGCTCTAAAAAAATGAGCTATTGTTTTTTAATGTGTAATTTATATTATTTCAATTCTTTCTTTAAAATTTTGGCATTATTAGTAAATTTATTAATAATAACTTTTGGGTTTCCATACAGTTTTATTTCACTAGATTCAGATGCTTCAATAGTAATATTGTCAATAGTTTGAACAATAGCTTCTGCTTCTCCTTTAGTAGCAATGAATGTTTGTTTTATACTTAAATTTTTACCTTTAAAATCGGTAGATTCATTGGCCAATATGTTTGAATAATTAGAATTCCCCTCAGTTTTTATAGTTGCTCTCTCTTTAAGTTTAACAAATAAACTATCTGTTCTTAGAAGAACATCAGTATAACTAGAAGCTCCTAAAGATAAATCTACAAAAGGACTTTCTATATTTAATTTAGATTTTGAGTTTAATTGTAATCTAGACCTATTATTATTTATAAGATTGAATTTTTTAGAATTTAAACTAATATTAGCTTTAGCATAATCATTTATCTTTAAAATTAATTCATCGAGATGAATAGTATTTAAAGTTTCTATTTCAACGTCGTCATCAATTTGAATTTCTCTAAGGGTATTCGTACAGAAAATAGTGATTTTTAATCCTTTTTTAGGTTTAATCTTGTTGTAGGTTTTTAAAACTAAAACACTATCAACTACACTAAATTTAATGGCATTGTGAATATTCTCATCAGTTTCAATTTCTATGGCTGATTCATTAGATTTTATTAAAGTAATTTCAAAATCATTATTAAGATCTGCTTTATAAAAAACATCTAAAGGTGTTTTTTTTGTAGTTAAAATACCATTCCCTTTTATTTTTTGTTGACTAATTACAGTGAAGGAAATAAAAACAGAAAATATGGATAAAGTAATTTTCTTACTCATTTTAATAGGTTTTTTATTTTTTTCAAATATAATATGAAAGAGAGTTTAACCAAAAAACAAATTATTTTTTTTGAATTTTAATAGCTTAATAAGTTGACGTTTAGTAGATCACTTAAAATTGGTAAAATTTTTTAAAAATAGGATAGTTAATTTAATTCTTATATTTTAATGTTGTTTAATTTGTTGTTAATTAGTTGTTTATAAAAATATGTAAATGAGATTATTTTTAAGATATTGTTTGCTTTTTAACAATAATTTTAAATTTGTTAATAAAAAAAACACTTTCAATTATTGTTTAATTGAATAATAGTTGTAATTTACTGTTAAATATTTAATAAAATTCCCCAACAATGTTCATTAAAATAAAAAGTACACCATTAAAACAGGTGTTGAAGTACTTACCAATAGTATTATTAGTATTATTAGTCGTTTATTCATTTAAAGGATATGAAAAACATAGTGAATTAGAAAACACCTTCGGTCAACAGAAAATAGAACTTCAATTACAGCTAGATAGAATGTTAGATGATTATAAAAAATTGTCTACAAAAAAGAAAGGTTTATCTAGAAGACTAATTAAAGAAATGAATAGGATTATTTCTTTAAAAAAATCAGTCAAAAATTTAAAAAAAGAGAACTACAACTTAATAACTAAATATACAAGAAAGATAGTAAGGTTAGAAAGAGAAAATAGAAGCCTTTTTCTTCAAGCAGATTCATTGTATACGAATAATCAAAAATTACAAAAGAAAAATAATACTATTAAGGATGAATTAATAGCAAAAACAGCATCTAATCGTGTATTATTAAGAAAAAATAAAATATTACAAGATGAAGAAAAAAGGCTAAATGAAAAAGTAAGTGATGCTCGTATAATTAAAGTAGGCAAAATTTCTGCTATTGCTGTAAAAGAAAATAGAAGAGGAAAATTTAAGAGTACTTCAAAATCAAAAAGAACTGATGCTTTTAAAATTAAGTTTGATTTACCTTCTAATTTAATAGCTAAATCTGGGCAGAAGAAAATTTTAATTCAAGTTTTAGATGAAGACAAAAATGTAATAAGCCCTAAAGGAGATGAAAAAGTTAATAAGAAAGATTTAGTAACTTATAGTGATTCAATTGTAACAGATTATCAAAATGAAAAATTAAATGTTGTTTCATTAATTTCTGTAGATAGAAAATTAATGAATAAAGGAAACTACAATGTAGTTGTTTATGTAGATGGAAAAATTTCAGGAAGAACAAACCTTAGCCTACGATAAATAATAATGCATATTAGTTAAGATATATAACTGATATAGAGTAAATATAGAAACAAAAGGATGAAACCACATTATAAATAGTTATAATGTGGTTTTTTATTAATTTAAAATGATTTTCATTTTATCAAAAAAAAGCAATATTCGTTTAAGTTATTTGAAAAAAAAAAGCTTAAAGTGTTAGTTTCGTAAAAAATAAACTTTCCTAAAGTATTTATTTTATATGTAGAAAATAGATTGTAATTTTCTAGCTTATAACACATACTCCTTAGTCATGAATAAATATTATATTTTCGATTTTGACAGCACATTAACTAAAGTGGAGGGATTAGATATTTTAGCAGAAATAACGCTAACAAATAATCCTAAAAAAGAAGAAACGATAGAAGAAATCATTAAAATAACCAATTTAGGTATTGATGGTGAAATTTCTTTTACTCAATCTTTAGAACGCAGAATAAAGTTATTGAATGCAAAACGATCCGATATTGAATTATTGATTAAAGAATTACGAAAGCATGTTTCGTCATCTATAGAGAGAAATAGAGAGTTTTTCGAATCTTTTTCTGAAAATATTTATGTGATTTCAGCAGGATTTAAAGAATTTATAGATCCTATTGTGGCAGCATATAATATTCCTTCAGAGAGAGTGTTTGCTAATACTTTTGAATTTAATGAAGAAGGAGAAATTATAGGATTTGATAGAGATAATGTATTGTCTTCTCATAATGGGAAAATTCAATGTTTAAAGAATTTACAATTAAAAGGAGAAATACAAGTAATAGGAGATGGTTATAGCGATTATGTAACAAAAGAAGCAGGAATTGCCGATAAGTTTTTTGCCTATACTGAAAATGTTGCAAGACAGAAAACGATCGAAAATGCCGATCATATTACACCAAATTTAGATGAATTTTTATTTATAAACGATTTGCCAAGAAATATATCTTATCCAAAAAATCGTATTAAAATGTTATTATTAGAAAATATACATGTTGATGCGTACGAAAAATTTACTACAGATGGTTTTACTGTAGAAACAGTTTCTAGAAGTTTATCTGAAGATGAACTGATAGAAAAATTACAAGATGTTCACGTTATAGGAATTCGTTCTAAAACTCAGATAACAAAAAAGGTAATTGAAAATGCGCCAAGACTATTAGCTATCGGAGCTTTTTGTATAGGAACTAAACAAATTGATTTAGAAACTTGTAAAGAGAACGGAATTGTAGTGTTTAATGCACCATACAGTAATACGCGTTCGGTGGTTGAGTTAGCTATTGGCGAAATTATAATGTTAATGCGTAGTGTGTTTCAAAGAAGTACAGAAATACATGAAGGAAAATGGAATAAAACAGCACAAGGCTCTAAGGAAGTAAGAGGAAAAAAACTAGGAATTGTTGGTTACGGTAATATAGGAAAACAATTATCTGTTTTAGCAGAAGCTTTAGGGATGGATGTTCATTATTACGATGTAGAGGATAAACTAGCGTTAGGAAATGCTACTAAAATGAATTCTTTAGCTGACTTATTAGCGATTTCTGATGTAATAACATTACATGTAGATGATAATTCATTAAATAAAAATTATATAGGAGAGAAAGAAATTTCTCAAATGAAAGATGGAGCGCATTTAGTAAATCTTTCTCGCGGATTTGTTGTAGATATTCCAGCATTAACAAAGGCTTTAAAATCAGGAAAATTAGCAGGAGCTGCTGTAGATGTTTACCCAGAAGAACCAAGAAAGAATGGTGATTTTTATACAGATTTAAAAGGATTACCAAATGTAATTTTAACACCACATGTAGGGGGAAGTACAGAAGAAGCACAAAGAGATATAGCAGATTTTGTTCCTGGTAAAATAATGGCGTATATTAATGCTGGAAACACGGTTGATGCCGTAAATTTCCCTAATTTAAGATTACCAAAACAACAAAACGCGCATCGTTTTTTACATATCCATAAAAATACATCTGGAGTAATGGCTAATATTAACAAAGTGGTTGCTGAATATGGTTTAAATATTTTAGGGCAATATTTATCTACAGACCCTAAAGTAGGTTATGTAATTACTGATGTTGATAAAGATTATAATCAAGATGTAATTTCAAAATTAAAAGACGTAGAAGGTACCATTAGATTTAGAGTACTTTATTAATTGATTGACGAAATACTTATACTTTAATAATAAAATAAGCACTCTCTTTTAAAAGAGGGTACTTGTTTTTTTGTTTTAAAATTTGATTTTTAGAAGGTTATGTTTTTTTTTGTTGAAAAAGTATACTGTAAATAAAATATAAAAGTGTATTTTTAGTTTCTTTAAATTGGTTAACCAAACTGGATGTCCAATTTTAATTAACAAAATAAACAATCAAATTATCATGAGAATTACATTTTTAAAGACAAAAAGATTTATCGGTTTACTGTTTAACTATTTTTTAGTTTCAACTTTTTTTTTATCAATATTTTCCTGTCAAGAAAATATTGAGGATGGAATTGAAACTACATCAAAAACAAAAGAATTAATAAAATCATCAAGAATTCTTACAAGTAATGATTTAACTGTTTCTTCTAATGGAGATGACGGCAATGTAGCCCAAAATACATTAGATGGAAGTTTAAATACCAGATGGTCATCTAAGGGGAGAACAGGTAAATATATAACGTATGATTTAGGAACTATTCAAAGAATAGATGAAATTAAAATAGCTTGGTATAAAGGAAACGAAAGAAAAACTTTTTTTCAAATAGCAGTAGGAAATTCAACAGCTTCTTTAAATACTATTTTAAATAAGAAAACTAAAGGATCTTCAGGATCAACAAAAAACTTAGAAAAATATGAGTTACCCGATACTAATGCTCGTTATGTAAGAATTAGAGCTTTTGGTAACTCAAATAATGAATGGAATAGTATAACAGAAGTTCAAATCGTTACTACAAATAGTGATGGAAACGATGGAAGTGATGGAAATTCTAATACAGGATCACCAGCTAGTGTATTAGGAGGACTTAAAAACTGGAAGTTAAATGGATATTCAGGAACATTTAGTTTAGGTGCAAAAAATAATGGACTTAGTTATGTAGATAAAACACCAAATTTAGGAAGTCACAGTAATAATAATTGGTTTTATACAGATGGAACATGGACTTATTTTAAGGCACATGTTGGAAACCCAACTTCAAGTGGTTCGGGTAATCCTAGATCTGAATTAAGAGAATTGACTACTGATGGAAGTAAAAATATTTATTGGAATGGTACAACTAGTAAAGAGCACAGAATGTTATGGAAAGTAAAAGTAGATCGTTTACCACAATCAGGAAAAGTTTGTTTTGGACAAATACATGATAAAACAGATAAATTTGATGATGTTATTAGAGTTCAATGTCAAGGAAAAGGAGGACAAACAAGCGGTAAAATTTCAATGAGAATTAATGGTTATGTTACTGAAGTATTAGAAGGAGGAGGAAAAACGGTAGGTAACTTTAATATAGGAGAAGAAATGTACTTAGAACTTACTTATAAAAATAGCATTGTAAAATTATATGAGTTAAATAATAGTGGAACTAGGATAAAGACAATATTTACTTCTAAAAAAGCAGCTGCAAAAGAAAATTATTTTAAAGCTGGAGCTTATTTACAATCTGTAAAAGGTAAAAAAGCAAAAAATATTAATGATTTTGGTTTAGTAGGAATAAAAGAGATTAAAGTATTTCACTAATGAGGGTGAAATAGGATAAGAATTATAACTAAAAAACCTTGTATCATTTTTATTGATACAAGGTTTTTAATTTATAGTTAGTTTATAAAAAGTTTGGTTAGTTTTTAAGTTGGTATAAGAGTTATTTCATATTCTTTACAAATTCAAGTACTTCATTTAAATGTTTCTGTTTTGTTTCTTGTTTAGATTGCCCACTTTCACGGCTTACAGCACCATTAAATACATGGCTTATAGTTAAAGGAGAATTATCGCTATTATGGCAAGAAAAACAATTTCCCATTGTAGATACAGATTGTTGATGTATAGAAGGAGGAGGATTGAAGCCTAATTGTTCAAAGGTTTCCATAGTTATATTATATGCAGCAACAGAACCACGAGTTAGTTTACCAGGAGCCGAATTACTTAAATTTCCTCCTAATGAATTTAATAGTGTTGCTTGTTCGGTTGGATAGCTATATCCTTCTGTATCAATCCAAATAGAACCATTATAAAAATAGTTGTTCCAAATATCTTTTAATTTTGATTTAACACTTTTATTAATAACATCAATATTATTATAATTTTCAGCTCCATCTTGACTTGTTTCTAAAAAAGTATTTTGAGCCTGGCGCGGAACTCCATATTTATTAACAGCAAATACATTAGCGCTATCTTTTGAAGGGGTCTTATAATGACTAGCAAGATTATCGATAGTACCTGTAGCATTTTTATTAAAGAAAAGTTTGTTTGTTTTTGAAGTAACTGGTATATCAGATGTTGTAGTGGTTTTCCAATCATAATAAGGTATTAAATCATCATGTTCAAAAGTAGCCCAAATAAATTCTGGGTGGTTATATACAATACCTACTACATGCATTCCTAATAACGCTATTTGCGTGTTGTTTCCATTTACAACAGCATCTGTTAAAAAATAAGAACTAGTATCTTTAATAGCTTTTGCATCTACCCATGCTACTTTTAATTCTAAAGATCCCACAGGAAAAGAAGTATCTATATAACTACTTTTATCCATAGAAGCATACTTTTCAATATTTTTATGTAAAGTATCATTTACGTGAATAGAGTAATATACATCGTAACTAGTATTATCCTTGCTAAAAGCTTTATTAGATCTAAGTACATCACCTGTAGCTTGAATGTTATCTTTAGAAGAAAGTATAATTTTTTGATTTTCATTAACAGCTACAGGAACATTTTGATTATCTACTTGAATTAACTTTCTCATAAATAAAGGTTTTCCAGCAATATCATTTGTTAACCAAAGGAATTTTTGCCAAGACCATTGATGGAAATCACAATTAGATACAGTGATGTTGTTACCAAAAACACTAGATTTATCTTCTTTTGGAGCTTTAGTTTTTCGCTTTCCTGTTAAAGAATCAATATTAAACCAAGAAGAAGGAGCAGTACATAATGAATTACTACTTACTTTATTTGAATAAGATTCAGTTTTTGTTTTTTCTTCCTTCTTTTTTTTACAAGCTATTATAAATGTTATGCTTAGTGTTAAGCAAAGTATGAGTTTAAATAGTTTCATAATAATAAGTATTAGTTAGTTTCGTATTTTAAAATTAAATAAAAGAAATAGGGAAGTCAGAAATAGAACCATAAGTGCAGAAAAAAAAAGTATCAAAGACGCTATTCTAGTAATGAATGCTTTTAATATAAATTGAAGTTACGATGTAAGCTGACTATTGTTTTTTATCTTTGATTAAAATGATTCTTTAATGAACTACGAAAACTCATTAGCTTACGCACAACAATTAGATAGAGAAGATTCACTAGCATATTTAAGAGAACAATTTCATATTCCAAAAGATAAAAATGGAAACGATTGGCTATATTTTACAGGAAATTCTTTAGGGTTACAACCAAAACAAACTCAGGAATATATACAACAAGAATTAAGTGATTGGGCTAATTTAGGTGTAGAAGGACATTTTGAAGCAAAGAATCCATGGTTATCTTATCATGAATTTTTAACAGAATCAATGTCAAAAATTGTAGGCGCTAAACCTATTGAAGTTGTGGTGATGAATACTTTAACTACAAACTTACATTTGTTAATGGTTTCGTTTTATCAACCAACTAAAACAAAATATAAAATAATCATAGAAAGTGATGCTTTTCCGTCAGATAGGTATGCAGTACAATCGCAATTAGAATTTCACGGATTTAATGCAAAAGAAGGACTTATAGAATGGAAGCCTAGAAAAGGTGAAGAATTATTACACATAGAAGATTTAGAAAAAATAGTTGAAGAACAAGGAGATGAAATAGCTTTATTATTAATTGGAGGAGTAAATTACTATACAGGTCAATACTTAGATCTAAAACGAATCGCCGAGATTGGACATGCAAAAAGTTGTATGGTAGGAATAGATTTAGCGCATGGAGCTGGAAATATTCAACCTAATTTACATGATAGTGGAGTAGATTTTGCTGCTTGGTGTACGTATAAATATTTAAATTCAGGACCAGGAAGTTTAGCAGGATTGTTTGTACATGAAAAACATGCAAAGAATAAAGAATTACCTCGTTTTGCAGGTTGGTGGAATCATAACAAAGAAACTCGATTTAACATGCGTCAACCTTTTGATGTGATGGATGGAGCAGAAGGATGGCAATTATCGAACCCACCAATTTTATCAATGGCAGCAATTCGCGCTTCGTTAGATATGTTTGACAAAGTAGGAATGGAAGCTTTAAGAGAAAAATCGGAAAAACTAACAGGATATTTTGAGTTTTTAATTAATGAGATTAACACAGACAGAATTAAAATAATTACGCCATCCAATCTTAAAGAAAGGGGTTGTCAATTATCTATTCAAGTTAAAAATGCCGATAAAAGTCTACATCAAAAACTAACAGAACATCATATAATAACAGATTGGCGTGAACCAGACGTAATTCGTTGTGCACCGGTACCAATGTATACTCGTTTTAAGGATGTTTATGAAATGGTAGATGTGTTAAAAAAGTTATTGTAAATAATTAAGAAAGAGATTTTAGTTATGGGAGAGAAAGTAACAAATTATAAGAAGTGGTCATTTAAATTTTTTATTTACATAATATTATTAAATTTATTAGTAGCCTATTTGGTAGCAACAACTCCTATTGGTTTTGGGAATAGTCAGGAAATGCTAATGATTAGAATAAATGTTCTATCAATAATAATTTTAGGATTATTCATTTCAGGTATAATTTTAACTATTTTAAGTGCTAAAAATAAAGAGGAGAGGAATTATCAATTTAATGTTTCAATTTATGGTTATCCAATTTTTATATTGGTTAGCCTAATTTTAAGTTTTTATAAATAAAATGAGCAAGCAAGATAAAATATTAATTGTAGGAGCAGGTTTATGTGGTAGTTTGTTAGCACTTCGATTAGCACAACGAGGATATAAAATTGAATTGTATGAAAGCAGACCAGATTTACGTAAAGTAGATATTTCTGCAGGACGATCTATAAATTTAGCACTGTCTGATAGAGGGTTTAAAGCATTACGATTAGCAGGTGTAGAAGAGAAAGCAAAAGAAATATGCATTCCAATGTACGGACGATTAATACATGATATAGAAGGAAAAACTTTTGCTTCCAATTATTCAGGTAGAGAAGGGGAATATATCAATTCTATTTCTCGTCAAGATTTAAACTCTTTGTTATTAGATGAAGCTGAAAAACATGAAAATGTTACGATTCATTTTAATAATAAATGTACTTCAATTGATATAGAAAATTCAACAGCGCATTTTAAAAGTTATACTACAAAAGAAGAGTTTTCTGTAAACGGAGATCTTATTTTTGGAACAGATGGAGCGGGTTCTATTTTACGTAAAAGCTATTATTTAGAAAGGAAGTTCTTGTTCAGCTATAGTCAAGAGTATTTAACACATGGTTATAAAGAATTAGAAATTCCAGCAGATAAAAATGGAAATCATTTAATAAGTAAAGAACATTTACATATTTGGCCTCGTGGAGAATATATGTTAATTGCTTTACCAAATTTAGATGGAAGTTTTACTGTTACTTTATTTTTAAGTTATGAAGAAGGTGAATACAATTTTAAAAATTTAACTACAGAAGAAAAAGTAATAGCGTTTTTTGAAACACAGTTTCCAGATGCTTTAGCATTAATACCAAGTATTAAAGACGAGTTTTTTAACAATCCTACTGGCCCTTTAGGAACCATTAAATGTTCTCCTTGGATGTATAAAAATAAAACAATGTTATTAGGAGATGCAGCACATGCAATTGTGCCATTTTACGGACAAGGTATGAATGCTTCTTTTGAAGATGTAACTATTTTCGATACAATTTTAGAAGCGTTTGAAGGAGATTGGGAAACAGTTTTTAAAGAGTATCAAAAAAGAAGAAAACAAGATACAGACGCTATTGCAGATTTAGCAGTTGATAATTATTATGAAATGCGTGATCATGTTGCTAACCCTTTATTTAAAAAGAAACGTAAAATAGAAATGGATTTAGAAAAAACGTTTCCTACATCGTATTTTTCTAAATATGCTTTGGTTACGTTTAATGAAAATATAGGATATAATGAAGCTTTAAAAAGAGGTAGAGCTCAGGATAAAGCATTATTGAATTTAATTGCAGATGAGAATATTTCAACTTCATTAGATATGACAAAAGAAGAACTTCATATTATATTAAATAAAATTAAAGAAGAAACAGAAGAAATATTACAAGAAGATAAAATTGCTGGACTAGGTTAAAGAACTGAGACCTCACAGGTTTTTAAAACCTGTGAAGTCTAGAAAAAAAGAAAAAAAGAAAAAAAGAAAAAAAGTTATGAAATACGAAAAATTAGGGAGAGGTAATTATTACCATATTTTTAATAGAGGAAACAATAGTGAAAATATATTTATAGAAGAAATGAATTATCCATACTTTTTAGAACTTATGAAGAAATATATAGTACCAGTTGCTGATGTTTTTTCATATTGTTTATTAAAGAATCATTTTCATCTATTGGTTAAGATAAAAGAAAATGATAAAACAATATCAAAATCATTCTCTAATTTTTTTAATTCTTATTCTAAATCAATTAATAAAAAGTATAATAGAAAAGGAAGTTTGTTTACAGATCGTTTTAAGCGTATAAGAGTTAATGATGAAGAATATTTGAAGAAACTTATTGTATATATAAACTTAAATCCAATTTATCATCAATTTGTAAATAGTTTAAAAGAATATAAGCATTCATCGTATTTAAGTTTAATATCTAATAAAAAGACATTATTAAAAAGAGAAGAAGTTATAGGATTATTCGATAATAAAGAAAATTTTGTATTTCACTTAATAGAAAAAAAACTTGATTTTGATGAACGATTAAAAGAATTAATTTTAGAGTAGTAAAGATCTCACAGGTTTTTAAAACCTGTGAGGTCTAAAATAGATTAAAATGAAAACATATATCATTATACTAAGAGGAATTAATGTATCGGGAAAAAATAAACTTCCAATGCAAGAATTAAGAGAGTTATTGAATCAATTACAATTTAAAGATGTACAAACTTATATTCAAAGTGGTAACATTATTTTAAAATCAGAAGAAAATAAAATAAGTATTGCTAAAAAAATTAAGGAAGGAATTGAAAATCAATTTGGATATGATGTACCTGTTTTAGTTAAAGAAATAGAAGAATGGAAGAATGCTATTGAAAATAATCCGTATAAAAATGTAGAAGAGAAACAACAATATTTTACATTCTTATCTGAAAAACCAGAAATTGAAACGGTAGAGGTGAATGCAAAAGAAGATGAATATGAAATAATAGATGATGTAGTATATGTAAATGCAGTTGGTGGTTATGGAAAAACAAAGTTGAATAATAATTTTTTTGAAAAGAAATTAAAAGTAACAGCAACCACCCGAAATTTAAAAACAACCTTAAAACTATTAACCTTAGCAACATGAAAAATTTAATCACAATTTTAATTTTATTAATAGGAACAACAGTATCTGCATGTACTTGTGTTTATGAAGAATTTAGTAAAAAAGATTATAAAGAAGCAACGTATATAGTAAAAGGAGAAATAGTAAAAATAGAAGTTGATGAGGAAGCGTATGAGAAAATAATTTTATAGAGGTCAGTATTTAAATGCGTATCTTAATGACTAATAAAGATATTAAAATATGGATGTTTTCAAGGGTCAAAATCTTCTAGAGTTCTCTGATCGGTTCAAAACAGATGAAGATTGTAAGGAATATTTAGCTC
>CAKZVD010000077.1 GCA_937922085.1 uncultured Tenacibaculum sp.
GATATTTTAACGAATTCTGTTTTAGAATAAATCGATCACAGAGCAAGGCAACAATATTCAACAACTTGATTACGAAAATGGTTGTAGGAAATAAAATTTATCAAGCAGAATTAATAAGTAAATAACTACTGACCTCTATAGTTTATTTAAACAAAAGAAAAAATCTTTTCTCCCAGTCATAGAAAATCAAAAATTAGTAGGAGTAATAAACAATTCAAACTTGAATGAATACTTATTATTACTATCAAGGCTTTATTATTAATAACTAAACATCAAAACAATGAAAAATTATTGGACAGAAGGTGAATTAAAAGCATACATACTTATTTATGCAATGAATGCAGACTGTAAAGAAACTTCAGAAGAAATAGAAAATAGAAGTAATTAAAAACTATGTAAATCCGAAAGAGTTAAATAAGATGTATAATGAGTTTTGTACCGATCATCATTATCAAAGCATTCAAAAAATAAGTAAAGCTATTCGAAATTTAAATTATTCAGAAAATCAAATTCAGAATTTATTTTATGAAATTAAAGAAGTATTTGATGCAGATAGAAATTTTTCTATTGTAGAAAGAAACTTAACAATTGGACTTAAAAGAATTTTGAATTTTTAATTCTGCTGTCTTTCTAAGATTTATAAGAAGTTTATACATGATATAAATCATAGTTTAAAAAGAATAACATATGGATATTTGAAAAAACGTATAATTAAGATATAATGAAAAAAAGAGAACTAGTATCAAAAATCATGAGTAATAATTTAGTGACACTAAATTCAAAAGATGATTTAACCACGGCTGAAGAACTTTTTAAAACTCATAAAATAAGGCATATACCAATTGTTCAAGGGCAAGAAATTATTGGAATGTTAAGTCATACAGATTTAATGAGAGTAAGTTATGCAGAAACTATTCAAGAATATGAAACTGAAGTTAATGTTGTTCTAAATAGTATTTTTACTATAGAGCAGGTAATGACAAAAAATGTAGTCACTGTTGATGCTACAGATACTATTAGAGAGGTTGCAGAAATTCTATCAGATAGAGAATTTCATGCTTTACCAGTAGTTGAAGATAACACCCTTATAGGAATAGTAACAACAACAGATTTAATTAAATATTTATTGACTCAGTATTAGATAATTGATGTAATTTTTTGGAAAGATTATTAGATAATATTAGTTATTATTAACAGGGGAATGTAAAAATTTTCCTGTTTTTATTTTAAATATTATTCAATTAATAAAGAATGTTAAAAAGAGAAGAAAAAAGATTCTTTTATCTCATAATCCGAAGGTCACTGGTTCGAGTCCAGTTCCCGCTACTAAGTAGCAAAGCTTTCAGGAAACTGAAAGCTTTTTTTATTCTCTAAAGTATTTTTCTTTTTATTATATAATAAAAGTATGTTATTTACTTTCTAAGAAGAATGAATGAGTAGTTTCTTGAGAAACGAATGATTTTGTAATGAATTAAAGAATCTCTTTATGTTTTAAGTGTTTTTGTGATCTATTAAAGTAAAATAATAAAAAAATTAAAAACAGTAGTAAAGCTATTAATATGATACTATATCCACTTGAAGGATCAAATTGTATAGCCGTTTTTAAATTAGCTCCGTTTAATTTAGGAAAGAAAATTGAGAAAAATATTACAAATACTAATCCTAAAATTAATAAAAGATTAGGAACTATTTTCCTTGATAAATTTATTGGAAAACTCAACTTCCTCCATTTTCTTATTTGAAAGAAAAAGATAACTAAAAGGATTAAAGTTATAAATGGTAAACTTCTGTAGTAACGAAATGATGATGCCGTACTATATTTTTGATCTAATAAAATACTTGCAATACCATCTATGATTCCTGAACTAGGAGCTTGATTAGAATTTATTAAAACTACAATTGCTTTATTAATAGATGGTAATATATACATACTCGACTCAAAGCTTTTATTGGTACCATTATGATAAAATACATCGTTAAAAACTCGCCATCCAAGGCCATATCCAGATCTGTTGTTCTCATTTGGAGTAAATAATTGTTTTGTAATACTTGTTTTTAATATAGTATTAGAATTATTATTATAACTATTCATTAAATGACGTAGATAAATAGACATGTCATTAGCTGTACTTGAAATTAAACCAGAAGGAATTTCTTGAGAATGAAAACTTTTATTGAATTTTAATATAGGATAGTATAAAAAATATTGGTAACTATCTATTAAATTTGGATTTGAGTTTGCTGATGTTTCATTTAAGCCCATAGGTTTGGTAATGTATGTATTTAAACATTCTTCAAACTTTTTACCTGTAACACTTTCAATGATTAATCCCAATAACCTATAGTTTACATTCGAATACATGTAAGGTTGTTCTGGTAAATCATTTAGTTTAATTTTTTAAGTGCTTCTGCATAGTGTTTACTGTAATCAAAATTAGGATTACTTTCTTTAAAGGTTTCTCCCATTGCTGTATTTATTCCGGATGTATGTTGGAGTAAATTTTTTAAAGTGATTTTATTGGAAATATTCTTGTTTTTATATTCAAACCATTTCAAATATTTATGAACGGGGTAATTAATATTTAGTTTCTTTTTTTCTTGTAGTATAAGTACAAGTAAAGCAGTGAAAGATTTCGTATTGGATCCAATTAGGTATTTGTCTTTTTTTTCAGCATTTCCAAAATGTTTTAAATATACAGTACTATTTTCGTCTGTTATAGCTACAGCAATACTTGGTGAATTATAGTATGCTCTTTTGCTTTCAACAAATTCGTTAATTTCATGAATTATATTAGTAGAAAGTGGCGAATCGCTTTGAGAAGAGATTGATGTAAAAATGAATAGTATAGGGAGTAATAAAATTATTCTCATAAACTTATTTTTATAGTTGTTTAAATTTGTTTTTTTAGAAATTTTTTAATCAAAAGAAGACACACTTGTTTGATCATCAAAACATAATAGTTAGATGATTAAATCTGTGATTTTGAATTACAGTGTTTGTCTTTTAATAATAGTTTTAAGTGTTTTCTCCTGATAAAGAGTATTATCAAGAATCACAATTTTTATTTATTTAATTTTTTGAGTTTTTCTTTAGCATTTATATTATCATCTATTTCAATAGCTTTTTTGTAGTATGCTATAGCATTTTTTTTGTTTTTCTCTGTTACGTAAAAATCTCCCATAGCTAAATAACTCCTTGATTCTTTTGGGTAAAAATGAAGATTTACATCAAGATAAGCTTTTGCTTTTTTAGGTAAGGAGTGAGCTTCTAAGATAAAAAAGGCGACATCATTTACAAATTGCCAATCGGGTTTTATATCTCGTTTAAAATGTTTGCTGAGTGTTTTAAAATGAGTATAGTAAGGATTTGTAAGTTCTTTTGCGCTATATCCTTTAGGAGTGTTAAAAAGCCATCTTGCTTTAAATTTATACCAGCTAAATAAGTCTTTTATGCCAGAATACATTGAAGGAATAATAAGGCTTCTGTGATCATCATCAGGATAATATTTCCATGTAACATTATGATCTTTTTTATTTTTTACTAAGATATCATGAAAGTTAAGATTAGCTCTCAAATGTTGAGTATGTCTGTCATTCATTCTTCTTACTCTTACACTATCTACTGAAGTGCTATTTGCAACAGTAACATAAAGTGATTTGTTTCTATATTTATACGCGTCTTTTTTTAGTAATTCTTTAGATTTATCTACAAATACCTGATCATCCCAAGAAACTGATGGATCAATAGCTAGATATTTGTCAAAAACATCTGGACGAGAAACATAAGTATTCACAACAAAAAGGCCAGCAAGAGAGTGTCCTGCGATAGTACTCATTTCATCAACAGGATATTTATCTTTAAGATATGGAGCTAACTCACATTCTATAAAGTATAAGAAGTTTTTATATCCTCCTGAATTTTTATAGGGTTCACCGGTTGAGGGTGGTACAACAGTTGGAGTAAAATCTCTAGTTCTATCCGTATTTGGAATTCCTACAATAATTGTTTCTGGCATATCCCATTTTTCTAAATGCTTTATAATGCCAGAAATAGTATGAAATTGCTCATGAGCATCTAAAATATATAAAATAGGATATTTTTGTCCTTCTTTAACTTGTTCTGGAAGATGAACCCATATTTCTCTATGTTCTTTAAGAGTGTTTGAATAAATAGAATCTACTTTGGCAATGGTAATTTCTTTATTTCTGTTTTTAGAAAATTGAGCATTACTTTGAAAATGTATGCTTATAATGACAATAGCTAATAGTAATTTTTTCATTTGAAAGAAGTGTTATAATGATTGTTTTATAAACTTATGACAATGTAAAAATATATTTTAAAAAGCTACAAATCCATAAAAAATAAGGGTTTGGTACGAAAAATACTTTATTAGGTACGAAAATTATAAGGCTAAAATAACTTCTTTGTAATTTTTAGAGACAACAACTTCCATTTGGGTTATATAAATTGTGTTTTGATTTTTCCAAGATTTAAAATGAGAAGGATTTATGAAATGAGAACGGTGTACTTGTATTAAAAAAGGAACAGCTAGATGTATCTTTTTAAGAGAAGAACGTATAAGTTTTGAATTCAAAACATGATTATCTAAAAAGAAAATCTCTACATAATTTTGCGAGCTTGAGACTGATACTAAATCTGATGGATATACCTTAAGTATATCTAATTTATTATCGCCTTTTATAGTTAGTATACTTTGTTTTTCAGGGATGAGTTTTACAACATATATTCTAGCAAGTATTACAATAGGAATTAAAACAATAGACATTTTTGCCATTAAAAAAGAGAAATAAGAAAAGTTGTAAGCTGAATCTACAAAATCACTTTTTGAATATCCATACAAAACAATAGTAAAAAACAGACAGTAAAATATGATTGTTATAATTTCAAAAACTATATTCCACCTTAAAAGTTTTTGATAAATCTTGTTTTGTATAACAGCGACTATTGCATAACATAAGAAGCTAAATATACCAAACCCAATACTTATAGGAATCCATTCATAATTAAATACTGGATCATCAAAAGGTCTGATGAAAAATCCAAAACAAAAAATCCAAAAACCTATAAATAATCCCACAAAAAGGTGATGTTTTATTGATGTATTAAGTTTGTTCATTGATAAATAGAATTTGGAGTTTTTAATTAAAATATTTAAAAATAGTGTTTTTTCAAATTATTGTTAACTATCATTTGTATAAGAAGCGTATATATGCATTAATATTTTCTGGAAAGGGAAATTAAATGTATTAATACATCATGTACTGCTTTCTCTTTTAAAAAAAACATACCATTTTTGGTAGTATAAAGAGGGAATTAAAATACCATTAAATAATTGTATGATATTAGTTTTTTCTAATTGGATACAAAATTTTAAATCATTTTTGAAGTGATTTAAAGTTCGGTAGAGGAAAAATAATTTAATTAAAAACAGGCGACTCAAAGATCATTGGTTCGAGGCAAGTTTCCATTATTAGGATAGAGAAAGTTTTACATTCCTGTGAGGTTTTTTTAGTTTTATATAAGGAATATGTTAATTTAGATAATTATGGAATTAAAAAAAGGAACTGTTATTTGGTTTTTTGGATTATCAGGTTCAGGGAAAACAACTTTAGCAGAAACTCTTAATAAAAAGCTTATAAATAAAGGTTTTTTGACAAAGAGGTTAGATGGAGATGTTCTTCGTAGAAGATTAAATTCAGATTTAGGTTTTGGAGAAGATGATAGAAAAGAAAATATAAGAAGAGTAGCAGAGGTGTCTAAATTATTTTCAGAAACTGGGATAATTACAATATGTTCGTTTATTACTCCAAAAGAAGGTTTAAGAAATTTAGTTAAAGAAATTATAGGAAGAGATAATGTAATTGATATTTATGTTAATTGCTCTATTGAAACATGTATTAAACGTGATGTAAAAGGACTTTATAAAAAAGCTTTAAATAAAGAGATTTTGAACTTTACAGGGATTGATTCCATTTTCGAAACTCCAAAAAATCATTGTTTTACAGTTAATACCGAACAAGAAACAATAGATCAAAGTATAAACTCAATAGAGTTGTTTTTGAAAGAAAGTACAGTTTTAGAAAAATAAAAAACTATTTTAAAAGTAAAGCACATTGCTCATGAGTTGTGTAATTATTGGTATTGGTGATATTTAATAACATATCGCCAAAAGCATTTATTTCTAAAACATAAACCTGTTTTTTAGGCGTTAAAAGTACATCTACTCCTGCATAAAACAATTTCGGGTAACAACGCATCGCTTTTTCGGCTATTGTTTTAATTTTTTCAATTGTATTTAAATCTAAATTTAATTTATTTAAATCTAATTTTTCATTACCCAAATGTAGGTTTGTTATCGTATGAGTACTACCTCTAGGTACAACAAATTCAGATTTTCCATTTATTACAACTACCCTAAAATCAATGTTTAACTTTTCTTCTTTATATTTTGGTAACCATAACTCTACGTGTAATGATTTAAATGGTATTTTAGACCAAATCTGATGAATGTTATTTTTAGTATTGTAATGTTTTAATTTCAAACTATTAAATAACGCATCATCTTTTAAATAAATAGTTGTATATAAATGAAGACTCTTTTCGTTTCTATATCTAAAAGCCATTACTCCAGAAGCAGAAGATCCAGCTTTTGGTTTTAAAAATACTTGATGAATTTGCTTTTCCAGCATCGTTTGTTTCAAGTGTGAATAGGAATTGCAATTTAATTGAAGTGGTACAGTTACTCCGTTGTTCTTTAAATGTTTTATTGTTTCAGATTTATTAAATACGGCTAATATTTCTAACGGATCATTAATAAAAGTAATGTTATGTATGTTTTCTAAACTCTTTATACGTTGTAATAAAAGAGACCAACCTTTATACCATAATTGAAAATCAGATATTTGTCCGAAACTAAAAGTGCTGTTTTTTATTTTTTCTCTTTGCAATTCAGTATCACAGGCTAACAGAAGAATTTGTTTATAAGTTTCAATGTCTTCACCTGGAGATTCTAAACGGACACGGTAATGTGTTTTTTCTGAAAATGAGACTTTCTTGTTTATGATATCAATATAAGTGATGGAAATCAACTCTTTTTGAAGAGCTGATTTCCAAAATTGAATTCGCCTTGAATTTTTAGGCGCTATGATTATATGTTGCTCCAAATGCTTTAATTATTATTCACCAACCTCAACAAAATACCATTCATCTTCGATGGCTTCTTCATAATAATCTGAATATTCAAAACTTCCTTTATTACCAAATCGTTTACGTAGTGCTTTAGTTTGTTCTTCAGTCATATAATGAAAATCACAGACTAATTTTTCTAGTTTATCTAAACCGTCATTTTTCAATAAAGAATCACCTCCATTTTCTTTTAGAACACCCATAGAAATATCTAAAACTTTAATTCTCTCTAAAATTTCATGATTTTCAAGAGTAACAACAATATCATCTTGAATTTCAGAATTCATAAGTCCCAAGTGTTTTAAATTTGGAAATGGATTGTTAGCGAGTAATTCCTTTACGGTCTCTTTCGTTACCGTAGCTCCGTAGTCTGATATTCCAAACCAAATTTCTAAATATTCTAAACTTGTTAATGAGCTTTTAGACTTGGCAATGTTTTGTATAAGTTCGTCATCTAACCCTCCTGATTCTATAGTTAGTTCTTTTAAATTAGGTAAATTAAAAGTCCCCATTGTTAAACTATTTCCTCCTCTAATTTTTAGAGTTTCTATATGACTATAGGCTTTAAGAAAATCTTCAAAATTGGATTGTTGTATCCATGATATTTCATTTTCTTCCGATTCAATATCACCTATAAAAAAGTGTTTTACATTAGAAAAATGATTCTTGTTTTCTATGAAAAAATCTAAAATATGTTTACTACTCTTATCGTATCCTTCTTCCCACATACCAATCACAATTTCTTCAACCTTATCACTATTTTCTTGGGCTTTAAAATTGGATAAAAACTCTAATATTTCAGGATCATCATCATATTCGTAAGAAATAAACTTATAACCATATTTAGGATCTACTTCCTTGTTTAGTTTGTAAGTTACAACTTGTCTAGAAGCAGAACTTGCCGCTTTGTATCCTTTCTTTTCTTTTGCGGCAATTAGTTTTTTTGCATCTTTTAATGCTTTTTCTTCTGAGTCAAAAGTTTTGGTTTTTTGAGTGCCTTGTGTGCCTATTTTACCGTATGTTACAGTAAGGGTGTTACCTTCGGCTAGTATTTTCCAAAATTTTTGAGAACTACCATCTTTAAATTCTAAATATTTTTCCATAGTTTATGACTTTATAATTCGAGTTAATAATTCGTTTCCGTAAATTTCTTTTAAGTTTAATTCGTCAAGGTTCATGTAACCAATATAACAACCGCAAGTGTTATTTGGGCAGACTGTTTTTTGCGTTAAATCGCTTAAATTATGTTGATAAATATTGCCTAATTTTTGTTTTACAAAATGACAAGGATATACATCTCCTTCTCCAGAAATAGAAAAACTAGAGTAACCTGCTTGACACGGTTTTTTCAATGAATTGTGATAGGTGTTGTTAATTTTAAAATGGGGGTCTATTTGCGTTAACCAAGCCTTTTCACTTTCTGAATAATAATTTGCTTCACGTTTATATGCATTAATCCAAACATATCTATTTTTAAGTGATTTTTTCAATTTTTCAATCGCTTCATAATGCGATTTCATACCTACTACGCCCACACTAAATAGTATGTTATTTTCTATCAAATATTGACACTTAGCAATAAATTTATCAAATTGAACTTCATCTGGATGATAGGTAACCCAAAGTCTAAAAGTAGTAGGGTTAACTTCTTTTATCCATTCAAGTTTACAGGATAAGTTTGTTTGAATTGATATAAGTCTTACTTGTTGCAGATGACTCAAACGAATCATTGCTTTTTGGTAATACGGTCGTATCAATCCTTCTCCCCATGGAGTTAATAAAACTCTTAAATTTTCTGTTCTTTGTTCAGCCCAATTTACAAAATTGTTTAAACACTTTTTATCATATGCTAATTCTTCACGAGTGTTTTTCTTTTTTGCAAACGGACAATAGTGACAATCGTAATTGCAGCTATCTAAGCTTCCTCTATAAAGTATGTTCCAATTTACTTCCATTCAAAACCATTCATTAGTTGTTTGCTGTTTTCTGAATACAACGCTGGGCCAATGACATCTTCATAACACATTCCTTCTTGATTTAAAGCATAAATATTAGAGGTTATTTCTGTAAGCCAATTCCTTTCTATAAGTTCATTCAAAATTTGAAATTCTTCGAAAGGGATTACACCAAAAGTGTTTTTATAGATAGCCTGGTTTAAACTACCTCCGTCGGTTAAAGATTTTATTAAAAATCGTCTTTTTTGCTCTTCTATATTTAATGCTACACCGTAATTAACGTTTTTAAAGTTTTTAGTACTCATGTAATTATTGATGATCATTTTTATTTCTTTACGTTTTACAGCGTAATCTGTACTATAATGGAGGTTGTTAGTGTAAGAACGAGCACCTGCTCCAATACCGATCATATTGTCAGTAATAGCTGAATAATTAGATTCTGGACGACAATCTATAGCCTCCTTTCTTCTAAAGCATCGCATACTTGTTTGTACATAACCATTGTTTAATAAAAAATCTCTACCTGCAATGTACAACTGAAATTGATGTTGGTTTTGTTTTTGATTTTTAACACCTAATCCTGTTAATTCTCTTATATATAAAGGATATAAAAAAATCTCTGTTGGTTGATAAGCGATCGTTTTTTCTAAAGAATAAATAAAAGATTTTTCAGTCTGATTGTGAATTCCATAAATTAAATCTAAATTAAATTCTTCAACATTTGACATCGCTATGTCTTCTACTGCTTTTAATGTTGTTTCTATTTTTTGAGGCCTTCCTAACGCTTTCATTTCGTCCTGTATCCAAGACTGAATCCCCATACTTAATCGAGCTATTTTGTATGTTTTAATTAGTGCTATTTTCTCTAAGTTTAAAGTTTTTGGAGAAGCTTCAATGGATCCAAAGAATTTTTGAGGTGCTACTCCAAAATCAACAATAGTTTTGAATAATAACTCTAGTTCATCGGTAGTTAAAAAAGTGGGGGTTCCTCCTCCTATAGCAAAATTCTTTAAATGTAAATCAGGAATTACTTCTGAAATTTGTTCCATTTGCAATTGCATGGTTTCAATGTATTTAGAAACCCGTTCTTTTGGATTTGAAACTGTAAAAAGATTACAAAAACCACAGCGCATTTCACAAAATGGAATATGTACATAGAAAAAAGCTGATTTTTCGTCTTTCCAAATATCTCCTAACTTAATAGGAGAGAATTCTCGGTACGTAGATTTGTGAGGATATGAATATGTATATCCTTGATAGGGTTGCGTTATATCTAAAGTGTTGGAAATTAACATTTGCTAAGGTATTCTAAATAAGGTACTGTCATTACAGTTTCATGTGCGTTTCTGTGTCCCCAATGGTTATGTTCACCATAAGCAGTTCCATGATCACTACAAACTATAATTAATTTATTCGTATTTCGTTTTTCTAAACTCTGTTGTAATATTGGTAATTGAGAGTCTACATATTGCAGTGAAGCTGCGTGAGTTTCAATATTATCTTCTTGCTTACCATTCATATAAAAATGAGTTGGTTGATGAGTGGCCGATATATTTATAAACAAGCACAAAGGCTCGGAATCATTTAAATACTTTTCAGCCATCTTAAACTGAAAGTAGGTAGATTTTTTTTCAGTTACTCCTAGTTGTTCCGACCATTCACTATGTTGAAACATTGAGGGTAATACATTTCCGATTGCATTTTTTTTATTAAAAAAACCGACACCTCCTATACAAACTGTTTTATATCCTTTATTAGAAAGTGCTTCGATAAAATTTGATTCTTTAAAAACAAATGTATTTTGATTCGTAGATTCACTACCTTCAAAACTACTCGCAAAAAGGCGAGGAGTTATTTGTTGACCAATTTTTGTAGGCAAAAAACCAGAAAAAAAGGCAAGATGAGCTGGGTAAGTAAAACTAGCAGGAGTATATCTTTTTTCCCAACCTGAATTTGGTAGCCATTTAGAAAAGTTAGGTAATTTATTCTCTTTAAATAATTGTTGACTAACATCATATCGCAACGAATCTAATGTTATGAAGATAATATCGTGATCCGGTATTAAAGAATTAACGTTCATAGTTAAAAAGCATTTTTTTTTCTCGAAGATACGGTATTAAATCTTTCAATAAAGAAATATTATTATCTGTAGTGGATGATCTATTATGCGATAACCATATGCTTTTCCATCCTAATTCTTTAGGAACTAAATAATCTTGTTGGTAATGATCGCCAATCATAATTAATTCATTTGAACAACAATTCGTTTGTTCTTGAATATGCTTATAAAAATTATGATCTGGTTTTTTATACCCTATTACTTCTGATATATATGTATGATTTACATGCTCTAAGATACCTGCTGCTTTTAATTTATTTGTTTGATTTTGAATGCCTCCATTTGTTCCAATTACTATTTTATAGTGTTTTTTTAAGTTTTCTAACATTTCTAAAACTTCATGATTCTTAGTAACATATGTGTGTAGTTCGTTAGCGCATTTGGTTATTAAAATTTCAGGAGTAATAGATAATCCGTATTTTTTAATCAACCAATTGTAAAAATGATGTCGAGATGTGTATCCCCAATTGTCGTAATGTAATATCAAGGTTTTATCTATGGTTTTAGTAGCAGATAAAACATTGTTTTTTAACCACAACCAGTAAGCTTCATTTCTGCTAATTAATGTGTTGTCTAAATCAAAAACTAAAATCATATTTTAAACATAATCATAAGTTTGTTTGCAATACTTAAAAAACGGCAATTGTATTAATAGTTTTTTTACTTTTTAAACCATAAATATATAAGAATTAAATACGGTATAAAGTACAATAAATTAAAATCTGAGTTTAAAGTTTTTTAAGAATCAAGATGAATTGTTGTATTTGTGTAAAAATATGAGTTAATCTGAAAAGAAAGAACTTTACATTTTTAAAATCAATATTTAACTTTTCTTCTTTATATTTTGGTAACCATAACTCTACGTGTAATGATTTAAATGGTATTTTAGACCAAATCTGATGAATGCTATTTTCAGTATTGTAATGTTTTAATTTCAAACTATTAAATAACGCATCATCTTTTAAATCAATAGTTGTATATAAATGAAGACTCTTTTCGTTTCTATATCTAAAAGCCATTACTCCAGAAGCAGAAGATCCTGCTTTTGGTTTTAAAAATACTTGATGAATTTGCTTTTCCAGCATCGTTTGTTTCAAATGTGAATAGGAATTGCAATTTAATTGAAGTGGTACAGTTACTCCGTTGTTCTTTAAATGTTTTATTGTTTCAGATTTATTAAATACGACTAATATTTCTAACGGATCATTAATGAAAGTAATATTATGTATGTTTTCTAAATTCTTTATACGTTGTAATAAAAGAGACCAACCTTTATACCATGTTTGAAAATCAGATACTTGTCCGAAATTAAAAGTGCTGCTTTTTATTTTTCTCTTTGCAATTCAGTATCACAGGCTAACAGAAGAATTTGTTTATAAGTTTGAGTGTCTTCACCTGGAGATTCTAAACGGACACGGTAATGTGTTTTTTTTGAAAATGAGACTATCTTGTTTATGATATCAATATAAGTAATGGAAATCAACTCTTTTTGAAGAGCTGATTTCCAAAATTGAATTCGCCTTGAATTTTTAGTCGCTATGATTATATGTTGCTCCAAATGCTTTAATTATTATTCACCAACCTCAACAAAATACCATTCATCTTCGATGGATTCTTCATAATAATATGAATAAGAGGAGTTTTATTGTTTATTGCTTCAGTGTAGTTTCCTTTCTAAAATCAACATCTTATCTTGTTTTACTGAGTTGTCTTATTTGTCTGGCGGCATGAAGTAACGCTGTTTTTATCTTTTATAAGCTCTTTATAGGAACTTTGAGAAATCACTATATCATTAGAAAACACATTTGCCATAGATTTCTTTTTCTTTTAATTCATGTTTTACAAAAATGAATATTAACCCACACATAACTTTTGTGATTAATCTTTTTATTACATGTTTTTTGTCGTTCATAACAGTGTTAATGTAGTCTATGTGGGTTTCTAATATTTGAGGTTAAATTCAATATATTTTTGTGGTATACAAGACCAAAAGATAGCTATTGTATTGAGTTGTGTATAGTGTAATGAGAAAATCTCAGAGCACATTTAAATTAATCTTTTAACATTAAAAATTTAAAATTATGCCAGAATTAATTTCGATGGCCCAACAATTTAGTGGGTTACCTATGGATGCTTTAATTGGAGGACCTCTAATGGCAGCAGCAGATGCTAATGGTAAAATGGCAATGACCCAGACTCAGTTTATGCTTGATACATGTTTTAAAAAAACAAAAACAAGTGTAGGTGCTGAAACTCCAGAAGCTTATTCATATGATCCTGTTATGATTACTATGAAATTGTCTAAATCTTTTCCTACCAGAGAACAAGATGATGCAGGTGGCGATGTGGTGAAAGTTAGAGAAACGGAAACTGCTTTTTCTGTACCACTTTTAACTATTATACCTCTTAATTCACTTGCTGTAGATAATGTAGATATTTCTTTCGATATGGAGGTTAAATCTAGTTTTGCAGAAGAGCAAACAAAAGATTCTAGATCAAAGACCGCAGCAGAGGGGTCTTTTGAAGGAAAAGCTGGATGGGGACCATTTTCGGTAACTATTAGAGGAAGTGTTCATCATGAAACAGAAAATTCTTCTAATTATAAGTCGAATTATACTAAAAGTAATAGTGCTAAGTACGGTGTCAAGGTTCATGCATCTCAACAACCATTACCAGATGGAGTAGGGATTATTATTCAACATTTTGCTTCTTCTATTTCTTTAGATGAAGAACCTAGAGATAAATCTCAAGCATCTTAAGGATAAAACAATAATTTTTATGGAATTGGACAATAAAGTCCAATTCCATCTTCAAACTTATTTATAATGAATACGATAAATAAAATACCATGCCCTAATTGTGGGGGGCAAATCTTATTTGATCCTCAGTTATTGGTACAAGGAGAATCTTTTTACTGTAATACTTGTAATGCTTCTATTGGAATTTCTAATCAAAGTAAGGATCAAGCCCAAAAGGCAATGCACCAATTCAATTTGTTAAAAAAGAACTAAAAATCACTTATGTATTATGATCACTTTTGAAAAGTTAATTACCGCCTTTCATGAAGCTATTTTATCTGCAAACGATACGCTTAAACAAAAAAACACTTTCATTTTAGATGAGTTTTTTGAACAAAGCGAGAGTTCGTTAAGTATTAAAGCAATACTACGAAAAATTAGATTGTCAAAAAATAAATTTAAAAGAAAACAGCTCATAGACAATTTAAATAAACAAATTGACTTAGAAGAATCTGGAAAGTTGAATTTTAGTAAAAAGCTTAAACCTAAAATGGTAACTATTCAATACCCTTCCAAAACAGAAAAAGGACATATAACACATGATGTACATGTTCCTTTAATTTCAATGGTACCTGTTCGTCAGACAGGTATTGAAGAGGTGAAGATCACTTCAGAATTGGAGCTAGCGTTAAAGAACGATGAACTCATGGTTTCTTTTCCTAAAAAAAATCATGGAGGAAGAACGTATAAAGGAGGCAAACAGCTCTCTAAAATTGAAATTAAATTGACTCCAACAATAGAATCAGAAGGGTTAAAAAAAATCATCGAGGGATATGATAAAGTGCTACGAGCACAGATTCCTGGTTAGCAATAATATAATTGCATTTTAAAATTAAGAAGATGTTTAAGTAAGGGTATCATTAAAACTTTAAAATGAAAGTAAGTTCGATTTTTGTGAATAGAACTTAGAACAAAAAACATTAAAAAATTATGACAGATTATTTAGAATCATTAGAAGATAAAAAGAAATATGCCCAAAATATAGTAGATAGTATTGGGTTTGTGAAAAATGGACAACTTACCCCAGATTTTCATGCAGGAGCTATATTAGGTATAGTAGTTGATGTAGTGGTTTTTGCTATGACTTACCCAGCCATTAAAGCAGGTAATAATGCCAATATTTCTAAGAAAATAGTATTAGAGTTATATAATTCTGTGGGTGATGATAAAAAAGCAATTGATATATCAAAAGTAAATAAAGAGTTGAACGATCTTTCAGTATTTATCTCTAGTAATACACCAACTACAGATGAAAGAACATTGAACCAGATAGCAAATAGATTTTTTGAACTTCGAGAGAAAGCGATAATAATTCATCCATCCCAAGGAAATTGTGATGTATGTGGGCAACCAGGAAGTTCATGTGAATGTATTACTGATATTGATGACTCTAAAAACATAATAGAAAGACTTAAAAAAGCTAAACGTCATTACAATGCATTCAATAGAGAATTAAAAGATCGTGGCTTAGGAGTCACATGGAGGTCTTTTGTTAATGCTCATTACCCAGATCTAAGAAATTTTGTGTAGGTGTATAAATCATAGAGTCGTTAAAATGTTCTGTTTTTGTTTAGAGTTTTTGATGGTTCTATGCATTTGTTGGTTAGCCATAATTATAAGTTAAATATAAGAGCTTCGATTATGATATATTAAAACTTAACATATCGTCTTTCAAGTTTTGGATATTAATAAAAATTTTAAAACGAATCAATTATGAAAATATTAGAAAAAGCATTAACACAATATGGTATCAGTGAAATTACTGGAAGTAAAGATCATCCACAGATTCTTAATTATTTTAATGCATTAGGGTATGATGGATCAAAATTGCATGATGAAACTGCTTGGTGTAGTGCTTTTGTAGGCTGGGTGGCTAAAGAATGTGATTATTTATATTCAACTAAACTTACAGCTAGAAGTTGGCTTAAAGAAGGGATATCTACCGACCATCCTAATTTGGGAGATATAGTTATACTATGGAGAGAGTCAATAGATAGCTGGAAAGGGCATGTGGGTTTTTACATTAAAGAGAGTAGAAATTATATTTATCTCTTAGGTGGGAATCAAAATCAAAGGGTTTGTATTAAACCTTATCCGAAAAATAGAGTGTTGGATTATAGAATATTAATAAAAAATGGATAAAATAACAGAGAGTTTTTTTTGGTTGCTAGCACTATTGGTTCCTGTACAGGCAGTTATGATTACGATGGTGTTTCTTATTATAGTTGATTTTATAATAGGGTTATATGCTTCTTATAAGGTTAAAATACCAATACAAAGCGAAAGAATAGGTCATACAATTTCTAAGTTCTTTATTTATAATTTAGTGATACTTGCTTCTTATTTTTTAGAAAAACATATTGTAGATGAGGTACCTTTTTTAAAAATAATTGCTGGTTTTATTGCGATGACAGAAATCAAATCAATTTTAGAGAGTTTTGATAAGATTTATGGAATAAACCTTTCTAAGGCTTTTATTAATGTTCTTAAAAAAGGAGGAGTTAATACTAAAAATGAATTGATGAGTAAAGATAGTAAGTAAATTGTAGTTTTTTGATGAAAATTAAACAGAAGAAATCATTTTTTAATAAATAATTGATAAAAAATACAAAAAGTGTTTACGTTTTTTCGATTTCAGACATAGTTGTATTTGAAGCTTACTATCAAAATTAAAATTAACCCTAAAATCAACCATGAAAACGATCAGTGTATTAATTATAGATGATGATAACTCAGCGTCTATTACATTAAAAAAACATTTAGAAGAAAATCACTTTAAGGTTATAGCAATTGCTCAAAATATAAAAGAAGCAATAGCAATTTACTACACAGAAGATATTGATATAGTTATTATCGATGTTTTTTTAGACGGGAAAACAGATGGGATTACTTTTGCAAATACTATTAATAAAAATAAAAGTACTCTTAAGCCTTTTATTTTTTTAACTGGTCTTATAGAAAGAGATGTTTTTGAAAAAGTAAAAATAGAACGTCCTTTTAGTTTTTTGTTAAAACCTTTTAATAAAGTGGAAATCTTATATACCATAGAGTTAGTGTTGGAAAAATCAATAGAAAATACAGAATGGTTCAACGGTAAAAATGATACTATTGATAATGCTTTCTTTATAAAAAAAAATAACATATTTCATAAAGTACAGATACAAGATATTATTTGTATTGAAGTTGAAGGTAGATACTCAAAAATAAAAGTTGATAAAAATTCTTTTTTATTAGAGTACTCTTTAATTGATCTTCAAAAACGATTACCTAGATCTTTATTTATTCGCTCTCATCGAAATTATATTGTTAATATAAATAAAGTCACTGCCGTCCGAAAGTTTTAAAGATCTCCTATATTTAGGTTGTTACCTATTGTAAACAGGTGTTTTTTTTAAGTTTTCACAGAAAATAAGTCTTGTTTAAAGTCTATTTTTGTTTGTGGTTTTCCTCTGATT
>CAKZVD010000078.1 GCA_937922085.1 uncultured Tenacibaculum sp.
ATAAAAGAAGCTATTATAGCATAACCCCATATAATATGTCAATATATAACGTAAGAAAAGAAGTGATGAAAACCTTGGAGAAAAAAATCCATGGTTATGTAGATGATTATTTAATACCAGCAGAAAAAATTTGGCAGCCAACGGATTTTCTTCCGAATTCTCAAAGTGATTCATTCATAGAAGAGGTGAAAGAAATAAGAGAGCTTTCTAAAGAGTTACATGACGATTTTTGGGTAGTTTTAGTAGGAGATACCATAACTGAAGAGGCATTACCAACTTATGAGTCTTGGTTGTTAGATTTAGATGGAGTAACACAAGATCCTGATAACGGATGGGCAAAATGGGTAAGAGCTTGGACGGCAGAAGAAAATAGACATGGAGATGTGTTAAACAAGTATTTGTATTTATCTGGTAGAGTTAATATGCGTGAAGTAGAAATTTCTACACAACATTTAATTGCAGATGGTTTTGATATAGGAACTTCTACAGACCCTTATAAAAACTTTGTATATACTAGTTTTCAAGAATTAGCAACATATGTATCTCATAATAATGTAGCTAAAATAGCTCGTAAAAAAGGGCATAAGTTATTAGCAAGAATGTCTAAAATTATTGCTGGAGATGAAATGCGTCATCATAAAGCATATACAGCTTTTGTAAAAGACATTTTTAAAATTGACCCTAGTGAAATGATGCTAGCTTTTGAAAAAATGATGAAATATAAAATTGTAATGCCAGCAATGCATTTACGTGAATCTTTTGGTTCAAAAGGAAGCTTATTTGATGATTTTTCTACAGTAGCACAAAGATTAGGAGTATATACAGGTTTCGATTATGTAGATATTTTAAAGAAATTAAACGATACTTGGGAAATAGATAAAGTAAGTGGTTTAACAGCTGAAGCAGAAAAGGCAAGAGACTACTTAATGAAGTTACCAGAAAGAATGTATCGAATAACAGAAAGAATTAGAGTGCCAGATACAGATTTTAAATTTAAATGGATGTTACCAGCATAAACAAAAAAGAGTCGATGAAAATCGACTCTTTTTTGTTTATGTTATATAGTATAAATATTATTGAATGATAAACTCATCTTTATCATTTAAAAAACCTAATTTTTTTCTAACAGAATTTTGTTCTTCTTTGTGCAAATCAACAGAAATTAAACACTCGTCTTCATTTAATTCTTTCGATAAAGCATTTCCTAAAGAATCATACGCAATAGAATGACCAACATATTCATAGTTATTACCATCTAAACCAATTCTGTTTACTCCAATAGTATAACTCATGTTTTCAATAGCTCTAGCTTTTAATAACGCATCCCAGGCAGAGATTCTAGTTTTTGGCCAACTAGCAATATAAATTAAAAGATCATAATCCTCTTGATTTCTAGCCCAAGCAGGAAAGCGAAGGTCATAACAAATTAAAGGACAAATTTTCCAGCCTTTATAAGTTACAATAAGTTTTTTGTTTCCTGAAGTGTATGTTTCATCCTCTTTAGCTAAAGTAAAAGTGTGTCGTTTATCATAATATTGAATTTCACCAGAAGGAAGTACAAATAATAAGCGATTATAAAATGAGCTATTATTTTTATTAGAATCGAAAGGACTTTTTATAATGAGACTACCCATAATAGCCACATTTTTTTCTTGGGCAATTTGTTGCATCCATGTTACAGTTTCTCCTTCCATTTCTTCTGCTAATGAAGTTGCATTCATAGAAAAACCAGTAGAAAACATTTCTGGTAAAATAATAAGATCTGTATCGGTAGTAATCTCATTTATTTTAGTTTTGAAGTAATTTCTATTTGCTTCTGGGTTTTCCCAAGACAAATCTGATTGTATAAATATTGTTTTTAATGTATTCATATTTAATTCGCTAATACTCAAAAATAAGATATTTATTACGATATATTTTTACTAGCTTAGATATAAGAATTACTTTTTGTTTCTTTGTTAAAAATTAGTTGGTTTACTAATTAAACAAAGGGTCTAAACCTCTTTATTTCTACGATTCGTTAAAACTTTATGCAAACATTTATTCAAGAAACTATTCAAGATATTTTAAAAACCATTAAAACGTTTGATGAGGTAACTTTTGTATTACCCTCAAAACGTGCTGGTGTTTTTGTAAAAGATGCTTTAAAAGATGCTTCAGTAATAGGTTTTTTACCAGAAATTTTGAATGTAGAAGAATTTATAGAAAAAGTTTCAGGAATAAAAAAGATAGATTCAATTCAACTATTATTTCATTTTTATAGTATCTATAAAGAAAATGAACCAAATCCAGACACTTTTGATACCTTTTCTTCTTGGGCTTTTACCGTATTACAAGATTTTAATGAAATAGATCAACATCTTGTAAATACAAAAGAAGTATTCACGTACATACGAGATGTAGAACGTTTACGAAAATGGTCAGTTAAAGGTACATTTCAAGAAACTGAGTTAATGAAAGATCATTTTTATTTTACTGAAAAACTAAATGAATATTACAATTCATTATACCCGTTTTTAGTAGAAAATAAAATAGGATATCAAGGGTGTATGTATAGAGAAGCGACTAAAAAAATAGATGCTTTTTTAGTAGAAAATGAAAATAAAAAATTCTTTTTTATTGGGTTCAATGCACTAAACAAATCAGAAGAGTTGATTGTGAACAAAATGCTTTTAAGAGAGAATACAGAAGTGTATTGGGATATTGATGAAGCTTTTTTATATTCAAATCATCAAGCAGGAAATTTTATAAGGAAATATAAAACAACTTGGAAATATTACAAAAACAATGAACTTAAAACGATTGGAAATTGGTTTAAAGAAGATAAAAATATTCAGTTAATAGGAGCAGCAAAGAATATAGCTCAAATGAAGTATGCAGGAGAATTATTATCAAAATTTCCAAACCACAATCGTACTGCGTTAGTTTTGTCAGATGAATCGTTACTACCGATTACTTTAAATTCATTACCTCAAAATGTATCTTCTATAAACATAACAATGGGATATCCGTTAAAAGATATGCCTACTACGGGATTGTTATTATCCGTTTTTCAATTGTTTTTGTCACAAGAAAAATTACAAAAGAAGAAAGTAAATACTTTTTATTATAAAGATGTTGTTAAGTTTATAAAACATCCTTTAATCCATCGGTTTTTAACTATAGAGAATCAATCAATCTCAGATATAATAACCACTTCAATTTTTAAAGAAAATCATACATTTATTTCTCCAGGTTTTATAGAAACATTTTTAACTAAGATACCATTAGAAATAAAAGAATTAATAAACAATACGATAGCAAAACTTTCTAGCGTTGATGAATTCTTACAAAGAATATTATCACTTATAGAAGGTTTAAAGGAAAAAGTGGTTGGATTAGAAAAAGAATTTTTATTTCGTTATTATACTGTTTTTGTTCAGTTACAAAACCATCAAGAAGCATTTGGGTATTTTACAGATTTAAAAACATTGTATCAATTTTTTAAACAATTAATTGCTTCAGAAAACTTATCTTTTCAAGGAGAACCATTACAAGGACTTCAATTAATGGGAATGTTAGAAACTCGTTTGTTAGATTTTGAAAACATTATTATTACTTCGGTTAATGAAGGAATATTACCAGCAAATTCAAAACAAACCTCTTTTATTCCTTTTGATGCGAAAGGTCAATTTGGATTACCTACTTATAGAGAAAAAGATGCTATTTTTTCTTATCATTTTTTCAGACTTATTCAGCGAGCAAAAAATGTGTTTTTAATTTACAATACAGAGGTAGATTCTTTTGGAGGAGGAGAAAAGAGTAGGTTTATAACGCAATTAGAATTGTTAAAAGAAGGAATTGAAACTAAAATTGTTAGTCCAAAAATAGCAACACAAAAAACAGCAGTTAAAGAAGTTTTTAAAACGGAAGAAGTTTTAGAAAGATTGAAAGAATTAGCAGGGAAAGGTATTTCTCCTTCAGCAATAACCAATTATTTATACAATCCCATTGCTTTTTATCAAAGAAAAGTATTGAAAATAAAAGAGTTTGACGATATAGAAGAAGAGGTTGCTTTTAATACTTTAGGAATTGTAGTTCATGAAACTTTAAGAGAATTATATGAACCTTTTCAAGGTGAGTTTTTAGTTTTTGAAGAAGTAAAAAAAATGGAAACAAAGACACATTCTTTGGTGATTAAATACTTTTCAGAATATTTTAAAAATGGAGATATCTCTACAGGAAAAAACAGATTGATTTTTGAAGTAGCAATTCGCTTTGTTTCTAATTTTTTACAACAAGAAAAAGAATTGTTGAAAGACGGAAATAACCAGCTTAAAATTATTGAAGTTGAAAAAGATTATGAAGCTTTTATAAAAGTAGAAGGGCTTTCTTTTCCTATTAAAATTCATGGACAAGTAGATAGAGTAGATGAGTTAAATGGAGTTACTAGAATTATAGATTATAAAACAGGAGCTGTTAAAGAATCTGATTTAAAAATAACAGATGTTACTGGGGTAATTGATTTTAAGTATAGCAAAGCTATTCAGGTATTGTTATATGCGTATATGTATACTCAAAGTAAAGGAATAACAGATGGTGTACCCTTAGAGGCGGGAATTATTTCTTTTAAGAGATTGAAATCTGGATTTATGAAGTTGAATTTTTCTGAAAAATATCGTGGACAAGATTATGAAGTAACA
>CAKZVD010000079.1 GCA_937922085.1 uncultured Tenacibaculum sp.
AAGCTTAAGATTGGGAGATGATTTGCTTTCTAATCTTAAAACTAAGTTCGTTAATAAGCTTAATACTGATCAATGGAATAAGTTCAAAATTGATTTTGAAAATAATCTAAGTGCTCTCAATAAATTTGACGAAAACCCTAAGTTGGTAGATAGTTGGAAAGCGCTTTTTGAATCTAATTCAGCATTAAGTGGGAATATCGCAGCAATTGAAGCAGTCAATGATCTGACAAAAGTAAAAGGTGTTTCTTCATCTAGAGTAATAGATGATCTGAATGATTTTGCTGGCAATAATGTGAACCTTCAACAAAAATGGGTAGAGGAAATTAATAATGGATTAAGAGAGGTTACCGAAAATTATTCGATCAGAAAAGTAATCTATCCTGATGACTTACGTCGGGGTGAGATATCTTGGAATTTAAAGGTGGGGCAAGAGACTTACCAAAACAGAGCTATATTAGATAATCTAACAGGGAAGCTCGAATTTGATTTTAATACTTTAGGTCAAGGTGGTTTAGGTAAAAAATGGTTTGATGAATCTTTTACAAAATGGGGAGATGAAATTGAATCAGTAGTTGCTACTTACGGTCTCGACCCCAAGTACCCAGGAGGAAAATCACGAGGGCTAAAGCAAATTCATGATTATTTAGATGCAAATCCAGAAGCATTGGTAGAAGATGCAATAAAAAGTACATCACTATATGGCTATTGTACGGAAAAAGGTTATTCCGTTGTTAAAGTAATAAATGCGACTGATATACCTAATGGTATTATCTTCGAAATAATCCAATAAGTATTGAATATCATTTTTAAATATAAAGAAAGAGGAATAGTGATCTTACTAGGGGCATACAAGAAAGATCCCATTTATGATTTTGAAGGTTTTGAAACTCTTAGAAATCTTTTGAATAAAAGAAGGGTTTTGAAATCTTCTGATGAATTAACTGTATTAGATGACGTTATTAGTAAGTGGATTGATTTACATAAAGACAAGTTTAGTGGTCTGTCAATAGCTGAAATTGAGAAAAACAAGTTTAAAAAATTTTCATCGACTTTTGATTTACTTTATTCAATGTATCAAAAGGTTAAAGAAAATTTAGTTACCCCTGAAGAATGTAGTGTTTGGGATTATAAGTACTTCACTGAACCTGTTCGATTTTCATCTTTAGCAAGTTTTATATCAGGAGAATTAACAGAGGTGGATGAAGAAGTAATAGAAGAACTAAATTCTTTTAGATTAATAGAAAAAGTCGAAGGTGAATATCAAGCATCAGATTTAGGGATATGGTTGTATAAAACCTGTAGAAGCGGAATTACGTCAAGATAGAAAGTGAAATAATGGAATCTTTAACAGGAACTGTTAAACTAACAGATGATGAACTAAATGTAGTTAGAAGTTATATAAACAAGTCAGATGAGTATGTAGATATTATTGTACATTCAGATGAAATAGGTGAAAATTTTTCGGTTGTTATTGAAATGAACGGGAAAGTAGAAAAAGTTTTTCTAACTACCGAAGAATTTGCGAAAGCACTACAAAAAATACCTTCAGATAAAACTATACGACTATTAAGTTGTAATAGTGTTGATAGTGCTCAAGATATTTCTAAAATTTTAGACAGAGAAATTATAAGTTCTTCTGGTGAAATGAGAATTTATGAAAACGGAGTAATACAAGCTGATAATTGGCATTCTGCTTCTCCTAATGGAAATATTAAAAAAGTAGATATTAATCAAGGGACTCCTCGCGGTAAAAATATTGTTTTAAAAGAAAAGTTTGTTAATAATATATCTGCTTCAATTAAAGCTGAGTTAAAAGTATTATATAAGCCAAAAGCTAGGTATGATGAGTTTATAGACATGGTAACTAGAAGTCAATTACCAGGTACTTGGACTATCAAAAAGATTGATGGTAAACTTGTAGTGGTGGATAAAAAACAAAAAATTTGGGCAGAATTGTATGAAAACTCTATGAAAGCTGTAGCTGGTAAAGAAGCTAGAAAATGGAATCATTTACTAAATGTAGACCCTCCTTTAATGAAAAACTTCATTTATGAAGTTAATGATGGAAAATTTATTTTTGAAACAGATGAATTAGGTAGAGTTATAAAAGCAAAAATGAATCCAGTTGTTATAGATAAGTCTGTAGTAAGAAATCAAACTGCTCAATCACATACTAAAACAGTTAAAGATGGTTCTACAATAAATGTAGATGATGGAGGGCATATTTTTAGAAATGAATGGGCAGGACCAAGTGAACAAATTAATTATTTTTCACAAAACGCAGTTGAAAACAGAAGAGGTGCTTGGTATAATATGGAAGATGCCATCTCTAAAATGCTAAAGTCTGATAATCCTCCTGGTATAAAATTAGAAATGGAATTTAATTTCGTAGGGGCTTCTAAAAGACCTGTTTCTGTTGATGTAGAAGTTTATGTGAAGAAGAGAGGAACTTCTAGTTTTGAGTTACATGAATTATCAGATACATACCCTAATCCTTTATAGTTAAAAATAGAATTATGAAACAAAATATAGAAAAATTATTTCAAGACATTAAAAATAAACTAAGTATTGAATGGAGGTATTGTCTATGCTCATTTTTAATCAGTAGAGGAGGAAATAATGGAGATAAAGCAGGAATGATAAAAACTAAAATGATTCTTACAAGTAATGAAGGAATTATAAATAATGGGGATAAAAGATTGCTTATAAAGTCAAAAGAATTAAAAAAAGTAATTTCTGAAAAGTTTGAAAGTAAAATAAACAACCCAAAACTAAGGTTTAATAAAATTGAGGTTTTATTCAGAGAAGACGGAAGCTATACTGAAAATTATTTTTGGGATGAAGAAAAAGAAAAAGAAGATAAAGCCATGGCAGCTAAATATTTTTATCAATGGCTGAATGAAACGATGATGAATCGTATTTTTGATTATGAAAAAGAAAATAATTTGCTAACGCCTTTTTATGATGAAGATGGAAGTGTTTCAGAATATGAATCTTCATGGGATGAAGGTATTTTTGTGTTTAATTTAATGAACAATACTGTTGAATACACTATAGAGTTAATTAAAAATGGTACTGTCAGAAACTTATCAATGCCTTTACCAGAATATATTAAAGATGCTTTGTTAGAACATTATGAAATCACTAATAAAGAATTGCAAGATGTATGGTTACCATGGAATAAACTGGTAATAAAGTCACCAAATAATAGTATACCTTATGATGAATGGGAAAACTTTGTTACTTATAGTTTAGAGGAAGAGGTTTAAAGCATCCTTATACTGATTGTAGAGCTATATTTAAAGTAAAAAGGTATTGAATATTACAGCTTGTAATTGCATTAGGGTTCATACCATATTCTGAAAACTATAAATATATCTGTACAAGTTCCACAAAAAACTAAAATAACGCCCAAAGCTAATCCTGTAAGACTTATAAAAACAAGGTTTTGCCTTTTTTCAAAAGTTCCACCTTGTTTTTATCGCTTAAAGGATTTTTACGCAGGGCATAATTTTAATTTTTTATTATGGAACTCTTAACAAACAAATTACGTAAACGTTTTCAAGAAATTGGCTCTCAGAGAGACGAAAAAGATCTAATTATCGTCGCTAAATTTTTCAATCCTTCAGGCGCTGGAACTTGGTACTTAGCTGAGTTTAATCCAGATGATCAGTGCTTCTTTTGCTACGTTACAGGTCTTCACTGTGATGAATGGGGTTACACCTCACTTATAGAAATGAAAGCCTATAGATCGCCATTAGGAATAGGTATTGAACGTGATATTTCTTTTGAAGAACAACGATTTTCAGAAATTAGAGAGATTCATAAATAATTGAATTTTTCTTTCCACAAATTGCAAAGCTCCTTCGGGAGCTTTGCTCTTGTTTGAAACAAAAATTAAACGCATATAGATTTTAATGATAATAAATATAGTAACGAATTAAAATCTATATTTTATGAATACGATAACAGATCTTGAAGCAAAGGAAGAAATTTTTGCTCGCGAATTTCCAAACTTCTACCACTTTGTAACCAAAGAGATACGAATGTTGGAATTTGCTGCTGATTTAGCGTTATGCTGTAGTGATGAGGATAGTTGCAAAAACTTGAATCAAAAAGCAGGAGAATTGTCTACTGCTCTAAACACGTTAACCCAAAGATATACAATGGATTTATTTTAAATGATTTGCTACACAAAAATGTTTAGGTAACCATTATGTAAAACTTTAGAAGTCTTTTCATTTGAAGAGGCTTTTTTTTATTAATAAGAAATTGGAATCGCTACGCTGAAATTATTTTACGCTCCATTTTATTTCGCGTGGACGATAGCCAAAAATCTATTATTTTTTTGAAGTTTTGGCTAAGCAAGTAAGGGTTTTGAATTACACAAAAATAAACAGCAATAAATTGCCGTTCATTTTCTTTGTAATTCTATAAACCCCCCACTTGTGAGAAGGCTCTTCGCCCTCTCAACTCCCAGCTTATAATGAACATCAAAAAACACGAACTGTGTATTACACAATTCGTGCTTTTTTTAGCTTTTTGTGTATATACTCTTTTTAAAAAGTTGTATGCAACACTTATTTTATATCTTCACTTCGTTCTTGGCTTGTATGCAAAATCGCATGAACCACTACTTCTTTTTCTCGTACTTCATAATAAATTATGTACGAGAATTTTTGCAAATATGCTACCCGTATATTTTTATAAGCAAATTGAAAACTCAAAGGAAAGGTAGAAAGTAAATCTAATATCCTGTAGAGTTCCTTTTTAAATGATTCAAAAATAGCTGCATTAATTGATTTGTAATACAGCTCAATTTCTTTCATATCATCACGAGCATCATCTTGAATATCTATGTTGTACATTAGAACATCTCCTTAAATTCTTTCAAACTATATCCTTTTTGGTAACCATTTTTTTCTGCTTTTGCTAAACGCTCATCTAACATTTTCTTATGATGCTCTGGTACTACGTAGTCTTTTCTTTCAAATACTGGCTTATCAAGAACAGATATTTCAAGTATAAGCTCTTCAATATTATTAAAATGCTTTTTTGAAAATTGTACGTCGCCGTCAATAGTAATTTGTACCATATTTCTATTCTAATAAAACCTTTTAGTTTCCGCAACAAAAAAGCCGATAGAAAAATCTATCAGCTTTTACATTAAACTACTTGTTTCATTATTATGAAAATCAATCGTCAGGGTTTCGTACAAGTTCAAAGAATTTCCCAAAAACGTCTACTATTAAAATGAAGAGTCTTTCTAACGCGTATATCATTAACTTAAATACTATCTTTCCCAATAATAGCATCTTTTCAAATAACCAATTAAACATAGGTTTTATCCAACTATCAAATATCTTTTTTACCCAGCCAAACGGTAGATAATCATTTTTAATGCTAAAGCATATTGAGGCTAAAAATGACAATAATACTGCTAGTAAAAAATATACTACTACGTTTCCTACAAAATTTATAATACTGTGCTTTATTAATTCATATTCCATAATTTCTTCTTTTTGGTGCTATAAGTTTGCTCTGCGTTTTAAGTGTGATTTAAACCACGGTTTAACCTTCATTTTATTAAAGTTCCCTCCATTCAAATACAAAAATTCCCACTGCTTCATACCTCTTGTTTCTTGAGCTGACATGAGTGGCATAGCTCGTAAATTTCCGTTGATTTCTTTCGTATTAGTTCCCAATAAAGATTCAACATATTTTGAGGTCTCTACTGAAGTTTTTCCGAATATGATTTTATTTAAAGAATTAGCCAAAATGATTTTTGCTCCTGTTTTTCCATAATTTTGCTCTAGTTGCGAAATGTCCTGTAAATACATGAAACATGCTGTTCTTCTACGGCGTAAAATTGGTAATACTTCAGGGAAGGTTTCACGACCTAAATTGAAGGTCGCAAATTCGTCAAGATAGAAATGAAGGTCTAAATCATCTTTCTCTGGCATCTCTAAAGCATATTCCAGTAATTGGGTTACAAATAGGTTTAAAATGAAACCAAAATACTTTTTCACCTTATCCTCTCTCGCAGTGATAAAAATTATCGTCTTTTCTTTTCTAAGCGTTTCAAAATCTATAGTGTCTTGTTCTGTTATGTATTGCAGTGTATAACTATTGAGCTTAGAAAGTGATGCTTTTACCGTGGCAAGTACACTCGACCTTACTTTTGGTTCTGTACTTAAAAATGAAGCGTAAGCTAAATATTTATCATCTGTTAGGTTCTTTGCCATAAATTTCTTTATAACATCTGGCTCTACGCTCATTAAATGAATTATTTTTAAAACAGAAGACAAGTTTTTAGGAAACTCCTCTTGTTTTGAAAGTAATGCCTCAATCACTAATTCGGTAATAGAACGAGCACTTAACGTCCAAAAATCGTCCTTCCCATCAATCAGTAAAACAGCGGTTTCTTGTATGCCGTTTTCACCTTTTAAAGCTCTCTCTAAGGGATTAAATTGTTCACTCTTATTACAGTCATTTAAATTCAAGCTTTTTATCGTATAGCCTTGCTTTTTAAGCCATCCTTTTGTCGTTTTTTGTATCTCTCCAGATGGGTCAACTACTATACAACTAATTTTATCTTTTGCAGTAAGATTCAATAACTGTCCAGTTAGTACCACGCTCTTACCCGACCCTGTTGTTGCCACTGTAATACAGTGAGTTGGAATGTGTTTTTTTAATAAAGATTGTTTTCCATCGAGCAAATAACCATCTCTCGTATTTGTTTTGAAAAACTTTCTTTTTTCCGACCAATTCATGAATCTGGATTCTCCAAATTCTGAATTATTTTGCTGTTTATTAAATAGTGTTTCGTATAAACTCATAAATATTTTTTTAAAGGGTTAATGATGGTGATAAATCATCTCTATCTCTGTTTCTATCTTCAATTTCTCGTAATTGCTCTAAACGTTTTAGCACTTCCAGTTGCTCAGGACGTATTACCGTACCAAGTCGAAATTTCAGCTTTCCGTATTTGATACCATAGTGCTTATTTTCGCCTCGATCATAGATTTCTACATCTGAAAATTTCTTTTTGATGAGTTCGCTCAAATGGGTAATGTTTTTTGCCTGTTCTACTACAGCATCAAGCATATTAATAAGCTTGTTTTTAAGTACCCCTTTTGGTGTTTTTTCAAATGGTTTTCGTTCTTTTTCTCGTGGCTTATGGTACAAATAAGAGTTCGGCAACTCCTTGCTGTATTTCTGCTCCAAATACTCCGAAACAGCCCTGTTTTGAGCCAAGTATTCTTTCTTCGGAACATCACAAGATTTATTTTTCAAGAAATAATTCTGAGAAACATAGAGATGCACATGAATATTTTTTTCTTCATGAACTCGCCCATACGTTACACATTTGTCATATCTTCGTGTTTCAAGGAATTTAGCTACCAAATCTTGAATTATTTCGGGAGTTACATTTTCTCTATCTAAGTGATGAAGAGATAAAATAACATGCTGTCCTCTTGTCTTAATACGTAGTCCTCTATAGCGGTCGTTTTTAATAAACGAGTTCAATACCGCATCTCTTGTATTTCCCTCGCTTACTCCAATATTTTTGAAAAATGTAAGATCAGTTTCGTCATGTGCGCCACGATCTATATAGTCGATAATCTTCTCAAAAGTTCCATGATATGGCAATTGCTTTATAATCATAATCTCATCTGTTTATAATCTTCGATAATACGCTCAAGAATCTCAATGAAATAGGGGTTTTTATCTACTTCTTTTTTTATATAATCCTCAATATGCAAAGGTTTAAAATGAGCTAAAGTTGTTTCTTCAATCTTTATAAAAAGTCGCTTCACCTCCTGTATTTGCTCGTAACCAACAACTTTTTTATATTGGCACAGGTGACTTATTTGGTTTAAATTCGTTCCTATACGAGTAAGACAAACAATAAGGTCATGAAGCACAACTTCATCGGGCAAAACATAACTGTTATTTTTGTGGTTTTTGATTAAGCTACGTACAAAGTCTGTTACTTTTAAACCTAGCTTCTCTGCATCAATTGAAAGCAAATTATACTGATAAGGAGTAACCCATATTTGTAAGAGTTTTAGATTAGTTTTTCTCTTCAAATTATACTCCTTGTGATACAGCTTTCTGTACTGCTTTTTCAGTTCTTCTTTTTCCTCTTTTGAAGTATTTAACTTCCCAAGCGATATTAAATATTCTCTGTAATTTTTTGACATAGGTATTCTGTTATGAGAGAGGATATACCTCTAACATAGATTTTAAATTCATTAAAATTTTCTAGAATTATAAAGAGGAAGGACACGGATTTTCATGCCCTTCTCTCTTAATTACCTTGGAGTATTTTTACATATCAATCTCCATTTCGTTGTCCTTGTCTTTACCTTTCTTAACCCATTTTTCCTCAAATACACTTGGGATATTCTGGATTAACTTTTTTAAAGAAAGAAGTTTTTCAGGTTCAGTTTTCAATAAATTCCGATCAATCAAAGCAGTGTCGAAACCGAGAGACAAAGCTCTGAACTTATTATAGTTCTTTGAACCTTTATCTAATGCTTTCATTTGAAATTGTTTCTGTAATAGATCAAATTCGCCCTTTGGAATTATTTGCCCGAGTTTATATCCTTTGGAAAAGCTCTCTTTTACCATTTTTAATTCTTTCTTTTCCATTAGAAACCAGATACTTTATGTTGCTCAATAAACTCAATCACTTCACTCTTTTTATAAAGTATGACCCGTTTTCCTATCTGGTAAAACCCTAGGCCAGTACTTCTATAGCGAAACAAGGTAGATTTGCTCGTGATATTTAAGAGCTTCATCGTTTCTTGTTCGGACAAAAACTCCTCTACTTCTTCTTTTGATTTTAATTGCTGATAAAATTTTTCTAGTAACTTAAAAAATGTTTCTTCATCGCTTAAAATCAGCGTACGCATATTGTTTAAATCCTCCTTCATATTTTTTGAAATTTTACTGTGATACCAAATGATGTATAAACCGTCGCCCAATACGTCTGCAAAAAGCCATATAATACGTTTTTAGAGCTTTGAGCAACTGGAACAACACATATGATACTTGTGTCTTTCAAGCTGTCTGAAAGCACATATTTCTGTTTTAACGTTTTTATATTTTTATGTGCTACAGCTATTATTTGAGCTTCATTTTCAATCTTTTCTTTGGCAAGGTTTGCTATAGCAGATTCTTGAATCATATCGCTTATTACCAAAACTGTAGATGAATGCTTTAATCTCGACAACGGCACAAGCATTTCTAAAATCTCTGTACTTTTTGCAGTGCCTTTTAAATGCGTTATAAAATTCACCAACTTTGTTATAAACACCAACTTGTACTGTTGTACTTGAGATTTATGCAACTTGCGTTGTACTCCCCTTTTTTCTTCTGAATATAATTCGGGTTGAAATTGAGGAACATTAAACTCAAAAAGTGTTGAATTTGTCATACTTGCCGTATTCTCAAAAATAAGTTTTACCTCAACCGTAGCAGAATTTTCCCCATCTAAATACCCCACCATGTAACGGCGGAGGTATTTAGTAATTTTCTTTTTATCAATCGTAACCGAAGTTGATTGGTCTACATAAATAGACAAATAGTTTTTGCTTTGTGCTTTACTCAACTGAAAAGCAAAAAATAAAAAAATTGTAAAAAATATATTTTTCATAATCTTGTTTTTTATAAGTTATACTCTTTATCTTCTGGACTTTGAATAAGTAATTGTTCACAAACCTGTTTTTTACAAACAAGATGAACGAGCTCATTTCTTAACACATAAGCATTCTCTAAATTCTGATTCCAAACTTTAAAATCTCTTTCTATTCTATCTACTTCAAAGGCGTAGTTCTCTGATTTTCTACGAAGAGAAATAACTTTCCCCCCTAACAGAAGAACTATTTTTAATACAACTGAACATAACAACAAACTGACTCCAAAAAGACTTAAAGCCACATAACGAAGGATGGTAATCAAAGAATGTTCTGTAGTATCATTAATAACCTTAATCTCCTCTTGAAGCGCTGTTATTTCATTCTTTAAAACCTCATTCTCGGGATCAATAAATAGCTGATTTTGCTTTTGATTTAATTGATCAGCTAATTGTTCGCTATATTCTATATCTGCTTTCTTTCCTGCATGAAAAGCTGACAGCATACCAAAAACCGAAACAACAAATACAGCGACACAAATTGTAATAATAAGAGAAGTAGGGATACTTGCCACAGTACGTACATAAAGCGCAATTCTTCTATAAAAAACCAATGTCAAAGCAAATACAATAACCATCGGAGCAAAAGCAATAATACATGAACTAACATCGTCTAATTGCATTACATTCTTTCCTGTGATGTACCATATAAGAGCTTCTGCTCCAATCCCAACAAGAATCGACACAATATAGCTCCACAGAGAAAAAGACTTAAAATAATTAAGAATATTGAATGTTTTAGGCACTGCTAACTCTGGAATAATTGGCTCTGGCAACGAAGTTTTTTCTAAATGCTGAAAATTGGCTCTAAAAGGGAAACTTAACTCATGTGCCGACTCATCTATTTCTTCGTTTAAATGCCTTTGAAACTCAATTGGTTTAAACCTGTTAGGCTTCTCCGATAATTCGTACTTTTTAATATACACCTCATCTGGAAGAGATTCTGGTCTAATTTTAGATTCTTTAAACTGAATCACATCTTCTTTTAAATCCTCTATATTATCTGGCTCTAATAATTCCGATTCTTCTTTTAAAGAAATTAAATCGTATAATTCTCTTTGCTTATAGTAAGCATTTCGTACTGCCTTTTTATATGTTGCTACTCCACTAGAAATTTTCTTCTGAAAATCTGCTATTCCACTATTAAAATGAGAAACAACATTCTCTAAAGAAATAGCCCTTATTCCTACCAAGTCTAAAGATTTACTTTCTATATTCTTAAAAAAATCTTTTCCTAATTGATAAATCAAATCTGCTGTAGATTGTAAAACACCCTCTATGGCATTTCTTGCTTTTTTTGGCTTCCCGAATAATGATCGCTTTTTGCTTATACTATAAAATTTATTTTTCATAAATTATATCTTTTAATATCCTCACAAGACTGAACTTGTGAGGATGGTTTTGTTTTAATTTTTGTTTACTCTAAAAGCAGATGGAAATACGCTTTATTCTCGTTGTATATTCTTTCTGCTGTTAGTCTTGCATACGCTACTTGTTGTGTAGTCGTCCCTGTCTGTGAGGCGGGTATTCTTACTCCTTGGTAGATACCTCCGCCGTTTAGAATCATCTTTGTAATTTCTTGTACTATTAACACATTCTTTAATTTTTTGTTTTCAGTTGTACCTTCTGAAAACTCATTCATAAAAAATCCATGGATGTTGAATTCAACAGCGCAATAGTAACTGTAAGTCAGAACTTTGAGAAATAACTTTAAAGAATTCGCTAAGATTTGAAGAAACACCTTAAGATTTGAAAAAATAGCCTAAGATTATATCTATGTTTTTTTGTGGGTTACTCCTCAAAGAACACTCCTCTTTTAATAGTTTTAATTTGATCGGCTATTCCATACCTTTTTTTTCTCCCTTTGAGAATATTTAATGTATTTATGTCATCACTAATATCTATGGTATAATCACGCTTATCATTTTCGTTTTTTTCTAGTTTACTTTTTACTTTAATAAGAATTTGTTCTTTTAAATCAAAGAAATGCTGTTCAACTGAGAAACCGTATTTAGATTTATTTGCTGTACCGAACATTTCCATTCTTTGAAGTAAATAATCTTTTAATTTTTGATCAATGTGAAAAATCCCTTCGCTACCTATAATATCCAATATTTGCATTGAGGCATAAGGAATCCCATCAAATAAAAATTGTCCTTCTTTTGTGGTTGGGCAATACAATATTTTATCTTCTATATTTTTCTTTTTCATATAATTATTTTAATATAGACGTATTAAAATGTCAACCTCCTTTATGTCTAAAAAGAAAGAAAAAATTGAAAGAATTAAACAACTTCAAAAGGAAGTCTTAAAGAAAACAGAAGAATTATTTAAGAAAGAATATGAGATAGATGATTTAATTCCTAAAATTATAGTTCGAGTAAATAATCACTTAGAAGCATATAAAGAAATATTTAACATAGATTTCCCTCCTGATGATAGAAAAAGTAGCAGTAATAAATTAAATAAAAAAAGAGACAGTAAATTAAAAAAAGTTGTCGTCACAGATAAATTTCGTAAATATATAAAAGGAATAGAAGAAAATATTGACACATGTATTCCTAAGGAAAATATATTAAACGATTTTTTATCAAATAGTGATTATATTAATGAGAATAACTCGCAACAGATTCAATATTTTGCCTCAGAGTTCTTTGCTATTTTTACAGGTGATTATCTAGGCTGGAAGCATTTTGTTATAAAATATAATGGAGACATTGAAGATGATTTTATACCTAAACTAAAGAAAAGAATTAATTCACTTTTACATAACGTTAAAATTCAAAAAGAAAACAAAAAAACTGAAGAAAAGTCAATAACTTTAATTGAATCCATAATACAAGGCAATTTAAAAGGACTTGCTCAAAAAGAACTTTTAAATCAATTTTCAAAAGCTTATAAAGAAAAAATTAAAGCTGATATAGAATTTGACACTCAGATTTTCATTGAAGAAACTATTAATGAAATATTAGAAAATGACTACTTAGATGAGCATCTTCTTAAAAAAATTGATTTCTTTTTCAATCCAATAAGTCTTAATTTAAATAAATTTAACTGGACACATAGGGCAATTCTATGTAGTGCTATCACATTGTCAATACTAAATAGTTGGCAAGAAGAAAAAATACAAATACTAAAAAGACTTATCACTTTCGAAACACCGCCTTTACTATATAGAAGAATAGTAGTAGGAATAAGTATTTCTATATTACAGGCTTCGCGAGAGTACTCACAATTAGTATATACCTTAAATGAGTATTCTTTTTTATTAAGAGATAACTCTTTTTTAGAAAAAACTTTTATCTCTTTAGAGTTTTTTCTAAAAAACAAAAAAATCAATTTTACAAATCAACAAGAAAAGTTTTTTAATTTATTTAAGTTAAATTACACTCACCAATATTTAGAAGTTTTAGATGGAAATACCTCTTATATCCCAATTAAAGGAAATATTATCAATTTTAATGAACAAAAACATTATTTTATTGATCTTTTAAATAAATCAATATCTTTCTCTTTTTTTGAAAAAATAAATATAATAATATCTTTACCAATATTATATAAAAATCAATTCAAGAGCATTTTAGATACTCTTAATGACGAATCTAAAAAAATCCATCAACTTAAAAAAAAATTTGGAGATGATATAATTTTTCAAGAAATGAAACGTCACTATACAATCTCTTCAGAGGAGTTTATTTTTATACTAGAGAGTAATTATCGATTTGCAAAACAAAAATCAAAACTAACAAAAATCACAGAAAACACCTCTCTAAACAACCTTATATCTCAACTCAACGACAATGGTGTCATTAGAAAAGAACCAACTATATCCAATCTTTTAAAAGGTATAATAAAATTAACTCAAAATACTTTAATTCAAAATAATGATAAAGAAATCAACTTATTTATAGAAAAAATAAAAACTATTGATGAAATATATGTGATCGGAATAATATGGGCACAATCAAAAGTTTATGCTTATACAAGGGCTAGCTTTTCTAATTTAGAAAGAATACTTCTAGCATGCGAAAAACATACTAAATTGTCTTTGAAACAAAAACTACTATCTTTTTTAGAATTAGGTAAAATATTAAAAAATACTGACCCGCTACATACACTTATTTCTCATTACAAAAACACTTCAGTAGGCAACAATGAAAATGCTGTAAAGTTTGAATACATAGCCCGTTCCTATGAGAAAATTAGCGAATATGAAAATTCTAAAAGATATAATAAAATAATAATAGATTATTATGATAAATCTTTAGAATCAAATTTTGACTTAGATATCTTGCTTCGAAAAGGATGGCACTTTTTTACTTCTCTGAAACATTCAAAAGCTAATGATTGTTTTAAAAAAATTCTTAATAATGACAAAGTACATAAACACGCACTAATGAATTTAGGTCATTGTCAATTAATTTTTGGTTATACTGACAAAGCTATAAACTTATACAAAAGAAGTGTTGATAATTTTGAAAGTAAAATCATCTTTTTCAAAGGAATGAACGAAGACTATAAATATATAGAAGAGAAAATTGATAAAAATATTTATAACAATATTTTAAAGAATCTGTCTGATTATGCAATAAACAAAGACTATTAAAACAACTAAAAATGTTTTAGGTATGTTTTAGGGAAGAAATAAAAAAAGGCTTTCAGAATCCTGAAAGCCTTGTCAAATCTAGTAGCGGGAACTGGACTCGAACCAGTGACCTTCGGGTTATGAGCCCGACGAGCTGCCTACTGCTCTATCCCGCGATTTGGACTGCGAAATTACAACTTTTTTTTTGAATTATAAAGCAATAATTTTATTTTTTTTAAAAAGTATTTGTCTTAAATTAGAATCACCGAAATAAAAAACAATTACCTTTGCTACATATGACACATAAAGCAGGATTTGTAAACATTATAGGAAACCCTAATGTTGGTAAATCAACCTTAATGAATGCCTTAGTTGGTGAAAAACTTTCCATAATTACTTCTAAAGCTCAAACTACAAGGCATAGAATATTAGGAATTGTTAACGGAGAAGATTATCAAATTATATTTTCCGACACTCCTGGTATTATACAACCAGCCTATGAATTACAAGAATCGATGATGGATTTTGTTAAATCTGCCTTCGATGATGCTGATGTTTTAATTTATATGGTTGAAGTAGGAGAAAAAGAACTGAAAAATGAAGCTTTTTTTAATAAAATAATTAATAGTAAAATACCTGTTATTTTATTATTAAATAAAATTGATTTATCCAGTCAAGATGAAGTAGAAGAAAAAATAGCCTATTGGAGAAACAAAGTTCCTAATTCTTTTGTTTATGTTATTTCAGCATTAGAAAAATTTAATGTAGAAACTGTTTTTTATAAAATTATAGAATTACTACCAGATTCTCCTCCTTTTTATCCTAAAGATCAATTAACAGATAAACCAGAACGCTTTTTCGTTAATGAAACTATTCGCGAAAAAATATTACAACAATATAAAAAGGAGATTCCTTATTCTGTAGAAGTAGAAACAGAAAGTTTTGTTGAAGAAGAAAACATTATAAAAATTAGATCAGTTATAATGGTTGAACGAGAAACACAAAAAGGAATTATTATAGGACATAAAGGAAGTGCTATAAAACGTGTAGGTACAGATGCAAGAAAGAGTTTACAACATTTTTTTGATAAAAAAGTATATATCGATTTATATGTAAAAGTAAATAAGAATTGGAGATCTAACGATAAACAATTAAAACGTTTTGGCTACAAGGATTAAATTAACCTTAAAAACAATTCTATAACAAACTGTTTTAATTAGCATAACTTTCAATTAACATTTTAAACTAAGTTTTGTCAAAAATATTAAATTAACCATGACAAACCTGTTTAAAATAGCAATTGCTGTAGTTGCTTTTAATTTTATTGGATGTGACGATGAAAATCCAAATCCAGAAACTCCTATCAACACTAATATTAACTTTAAATACTCTAATACAATTAAAGTAGGTGGTGAAGGTGCTGCTGAGATATCTACTTTTGATTCTAAAACAAAAAACTTATTTATTGTTAATTCAGATACAAGAGAAATCTCTGTTTATAACTTAGAAAATGTAGACGCTCCTAAAAAGTTAAATCCAATTCCTATAATGAATGGAGCTCCAAATAGTATTACTGCTTATAATGGTAAAATTGCTATTGCTCTTGAAGATAACATAAAACAAAATAACGGAACTGTTGCTTTATATAATGCAGAAAACAATAGCTTAATTAATACATTTACAGTTGGTGCCTTACCAGATATGGTTACGTTTTCTAAAGATGGACAATTAATTCTTTGTGCAAATGAAGGAGAACCTAACAATTTATATACAAATGACCCAGAAGGTAGTGTAAGTATTATAGATATTAATAGTAAAACAATTACAACATTAAATTTCACTGCTTTTAATGGACAAACTGCTTCATTAAAAAACAAAGGATTCAGAGTTTTTGGTCCTAATGCAGATTTATCTAAAGATGTTGAACCGGAATATATCGCTATCTCAGATGATTCTAAAACTGCTTGGGTATCATTACAAGAGAATAATGGAATTGCTAAAATAAATTTAGTATCAAAATCTATCGAAGCAATTTACCCATTAGGTTTTAAAGATTATAATGCAGTAGGTAATGAAATAGACCCAAGTAATAAAGATGACAAAAATGAATTAAGAAATGTACCCGTTTATGGAATGTACCAACCAGATGCTATTACATATGTAAATATTAATGGTATTGGATATATTATTTCTGCAAATGAAGGAGATTCTAGAGAATACATTAATGATAAAGGGACTGATGACGAAAATGATGACGAAGATATATTTGTGAATGAAAAAAGAATAAAGAAAATTGATTTAGATCCTACTGCTTTTCCGAATGCAGATCAACTTCAAAAAGAAGAAAATTTAGGGCGATTAAAAATTGCTTTAGACCTAGGTGATGTCGATAATGATGGTGATTACGACAAATTGTACTCATATGGTGCTCGATCATTTAGTATATGGTCTGAAAATGGAAATCTTGTATACGATAGCGGAAACAGTATTTCTCAAAAAACACTAGAATTAACTCCTAAAAGTTTTAATGATGAAGACAGTAGAAGCGATGATAAAGGAGCAGAGCCTGAATCTGTTGAAGTTTTAAACTTAAACAATGAGCGTTATATTTTATTTGTTGGATTAGAACGTACAGATCAAATAATGGTATATGATATTACAAACCCAACAGCTCCTACTTTTTTAAACATTCTATCTCATGATGGAGATGAGGCTCCAGAAGGTTTATTAGTTATTCCTGCTAAAGAAAGTCCTAATGGAAAAGATTTACTAATTGTTTCAAATGAAGACAGTGGTACTGTTAGTATCTATCAAAACATGAATTAAGAACTAACCACATATCTAAAAAACAACTATTGATTTACAAATCAATAGTTGTTTTCTTTTATAGAAACGCTACCTTTGCAGCATGAGTAGTATTGTTGCAATTGTAGGAAGACCAAATGTTGGTAAATCTACCCTATTTAATAGATTAGTTAAGCGTAGAGAAGCTATTGTAGATTCTGTAAGTGGTGTTACTAGAGATAGACATTATGGAAAATCTGAATGGAACGGAAAAGAATTTTCAGTAATTGATACTGGTGGATATGTTATTGGTTCTGATGATGTATTTGAAGGAGAGATAAGAAAACAAGTACAATTAGCTATTGATGAAGCTGATATAATCATTTTTGTAGTAGATGTAGAACAAGGAATTACTCCTATGGATGCTGCTGTAGCTAAAATTTTACGTCAGGTTAAAAAACCTCTTTTTATAGCTGTTAATAAAGTAGACAACGCAATGCGAGATGCAGATGCTGTTGAGTTTTACAACTTAGGTTTAGGTGATTATCATACTATTTCTTCAATAAACGGAAGTGGTACTGGTGATTTATTAGATGCTGTTGCAAAAGAAATTCCAAAAGAAGATGAGGAAGAAAGTGAATTACCTCGTTTTGCTGTAGTTGGAAGACCAAATGCAGGAAAATCTTCTTTTATCAATTCTTTAATAGGTGAGGATAGAAATATTGTTACTGATATAGCTGGTACTACTAGAGATTCTATAGACACAAAATACAATCGTTTTGGCTTTGAATTTAATTTAGTAGATACTGCTGGTATTCGTAAAAAATCGAAAGTAAAAGAAGATTTAGAGTTTTACTCGGTAATGAGAGCTGTTCGTGCAATTGAACATTGTGATATTGCTATCTTAGTTATAGATGCTACAAGAGGGTTTGAAGGACAAGATGAAAAAATATTCTGGTTAGCTGAGAAAAACAAAAAAGGAGTTGTTATTTTAGTTAATAAATGGGATTTAGTAGAAAAGGAAACAAATACAGTTCGTGATTTTGAAAATAAAATCAAAGAAACAATTGCTCCTTTTACCGATGTTCCTATTGTATTTATTTCTGCATTAACAAAGCAAAGACTTTTTAAAGCTATTGAAAAAGCTGTAGAGGTTCATGAAAACAGGAAACAAAAAATTCAAACTAGTAAGTTGAATGAAACTATGCTAGAAATTATTCAAAATTTCCCTCCTCCAGCTACTAAAGGAAAATATATTAAGATTAAGTATTGTATGCAATTACCAACGTATACTCCTCAATTTGCTTTTTTCGCAAATTTGCCTCAATATATTAGAGATCCTTACAAACGTTTTATAGAAAATAAATTAAGGGAAGAGTATGATTTAACTGGAGTACCTATCGTTATATACTTCAGACAGAAATAGTTGTGTTTTTTTTATTAAGTTTTTATTATTTTAGTAACAACTTAATAAACCAAATATTATGATTAAAAAAATCACTTCCTTAAAAGGAATTAAAAAATTAACTAAAAAGGAAAGCAAAAATATTAACGGAGGTATCCCGTTAAATCAATGCTTTTTAGATTGTATTAACGATTTCATTGAGTGTATTAATGCAAACCCTAATAATAGCCATTGTATTTCCTATAGAAGCACATGTTATAGCTATTGTTAACATAAACAAAAGAACTGTTTAAAACCATATTTAAACAGTTCTTTTATTTATTTACTTCTAAAAATTTAACTTAAAAATGAGTTAAGTTTAACCATGTTTAACATAAATTAACTCTCACATAGTTCTTTTTTCCTTTTTTTTGTTGCTTCAAAAAAATCAACAAAAAACTATGAAAAATTTATTTTTCGTTCTAACTTTATTTTTATGTTCTTCTATTTTTGCTCAATCTTATAAATTTAGGATTTCAGGGAAAATTCAATCTGAAAAAGATAAAAGTGCTATTGAAGCTGCAACTATATATTTAGAAAAAGCAAAAGACAGCAGTGTTGTTTCTTATACTATTTCTGATAGCAAAGGTGAGTTTTCTTTAGAAGGAAAATCATTTCATAAAAATGTGAAACTATTCATTTCCTTCATAGGAATGGATAATTACAGTAAAATCATTTCTTTAGAAAAAACTCCAAATTTAAATTTGGGTGTTATTTCACTAAAAGAAGAATCTAATTTATTAAACGAAGTCGTTATTAAATCTAGAGCACCTATAACTGTAAAAAAAGATACACTCGAATTTAATGTCAAGTCTTTTAAAACAAAAAAAGATGCTAATGTTGAAGATTTATTAAAAAAACTTCCTGGTGTTGAAGTGGATGAAGAAGGAAAAATAACTGTAAATGGTAAACCTGTAAATAAAATATTAGTTAACGGTAAACCTTTCTTTGGTAATGATCCTTCTATTACTACTAAAAATTTAACAAAAGAAATTATAGAAAAAGTTCAAATTACAGATACTAAATCTAAATCTGAAGCTTTTTCTGGAGAAAAGGGAGATGCAAATAATAAAACAATAAACCTTACTATAAAAAAAGAGAATAACAAAGGTTGGTTTGGTCGTGTTTCTGCTGGGGGTGGTACTGATAAAAGATATGAAGCAGCAACAATGGTAAATCGTTTTAATAACAAAACTAGAGTTAGTGTTTTAGCTAGCGCCAACAATATTAATTCTCCTGGGTTTAGTTTTGGTGAAATTCAAAAAATGTATGGCGGTAGAGGTGGCGCCTGGTTCAGTGGTAATGGTTCTTTCAGTGTTGGAGGTAGACGTTTTGGTGGTGGACAAGGAATTGTAAAATCTAAAATAGGTGGTGTTACTTATGCAGATGAGTATCGAAAAGGTTTCGATGTTAATGCCAATTATATTTTTTCTAGTAGTAGTTCAGATAATGTTTCTAGAAACAATCGAGAATACAATTTACAAGAAAGAAGATATTTTACAAATTCTAATTCTACATCAAACAACGAAAATGATAATCACAGCTTTGATACTGAATTGGATATTAAAATTGACTCTACATTTTTAATAAATATTAGACCCCGATTTACTCTTAACTCTCGAAGTGAAAACTATAGTGGAAATGAAGAATCTTTAGATGAAAACGCTATTTTAACAAATCGTTTTTCAAACAGTACTATATCTTCTTCTGATGCAAAAAGTTTTGAAAACACCATTGATATTACTAAAAAGTTTGGTAACAAAGGTGCTTTCATTAAGGCTTCTATAACAAATCAATTAGATAAATCTGATGGTGAAGACTTTAATAATTCAACTATAGAAGTTTTTGGTACCGATGCTAGTACAACTAATAGAGATCAAAAAAGCACTATTAACAATGATTTAAACAGTTTTAGGTCTAGATTCTCATACAGATTCCCTTTAATTAGTAAAAAGCTTTTCATTGATGCTAAATATCGTTACAGAAGAGACGAAAGAGATAACAATGAAAGTACTTTTGATTTTGATACTACTACTAATGATTTTTCTAACTTCAATACTGATTTAAGTTCAAATTTCACATATAATGACATTACCAAAACTCCTTCTATTGCATTGGAATATGATGCAAAAAAATTCAATTTAAACTTTGAGTTTGGTAAAGTATATAGAACTTTAGAAAACATAGATGCTTTAAGACCTACTTTAAGCTTAAACAAAGATTTTAATAATTTAGTTTTGGATGCCAATCTAAGATATCGCTTTGATTCGAAGGCTTCCATATATTTCAACTATTCTTTAGATAACAACGCACCTAATATTGATCAAATTCAACCATTTACAGATGTTACCAATCCTTCCAACATAATCACAGGTAATCCCAATTTAAAACCTAGTCAATCACATAGAATTTATGCTAATTTCAATAAATATAACTGGCAAAAACGTACTGGTTTCTTTTTCTATGCAGGAGGTAATATAACAAATAATCAAATTGTAAATAACACTACTATTGATAACAATTTAGTTAGAAACACCACTTACCAAAATACTGATGGAGCTTATGATTTTTTTGGAGGAGCTACTTATAACAAGAAAGTTAAATTAGATTCTATCACCTCTATTAATTTTAAAATAGGTACTAGACTTAATACTTCAAAAAATATCACTTTTTTTAATGATGTAAAAAACACCACAAAGACACTCTCTTTTACTCCTCGTTTTGGTTTTGATTTTAAATGGAATAAGATAATTTCTATTGAACCTCGTTATGAAATTAGATTCACAAATACTAAATATAACGTAGGCGCATTTCAAAATCAAGATTTCACAAGGCATTCATTAAGAATAAGAACAAAAACAAATATTCCTAAAAAATTAGAATGGAGAAACGATGTTCGTTATACCTTTAATCCTAATGTTATTGGTTTTAATCAGTCAGCTTGGTTTTGGAACTCAACACTCGCCTACTCTGTTTTTAAAGATACAGCTACAATTACTTTAAAAGCTTATGATTTATTAAATCAAAATACAAACGCTCAAAGAAGAACTGTTGGTAATTATATTGAAGATTCTGAAAGTACTGTACTTCAACAGTACTTTATGATTGGTTTTAGCTGGAAGTTTAATAGTTTAGGAAAAAAAGGAAAAATTAGAAATTACGATTTTCATTAAATAAAAAAAAGCTATCAAAATTATTGATAGCTTTTTTTATATCTAAAACAGTACTGTAAGTTTAACCAGATTAGCCCGACTAAAATAAACATTTTGTAAATTTGCATTTACAAAGAATTATGGATGATGACAATAACAGGACTTAGTAGCGACATAGATTTAGAATTACCTCTACAGGTAAATGTAAGTTTTGAAAAAGTATATAATGCTTTTCAAAAATACGCTAACGATGATTCTAAAGATCATCCTTTTCATCAATCATCAAAGAAGATGGTTACTGAAATAGAAAAAGTACCTGAATTAATTAATGGATTTTCAGATTTCTCATTACTTGAAAAGCATGCTAAAATTGTAAACATACTTTTAGACACTTTATTTCCTGAAATTTTATCTACCAATGAAATTAAGGCTGCTACAATTCCTTTTTATTTTAAATCGTTCAAATTTACGCAACGCTTTAAAGATATTCTTGAAAATGCAGGTGATGATTTTGAATTAACAGTTAGGAATTTTGAAGATAATAAGATGTATATTTTTGCTTGTACACTTATTTTAAATACAATTTACAATTATCCTGTAGATTTAAAACGCCCTTTTTATTTTGACATTCCAGATAAAAACTTAGGAGTTACCAAACATTACAGAGTTGCTTTTAATGGTGATTTCATGGAGATTGTTCCTACTAAAAATGCCCCTAAGCTTAATGACGATGATATAAAAATGCTTCTTGATAACTTTGATAATATTGAGATTTGGAGAGAAAAATTTCCACCAAACTCTTATATTTTTAAAGGTTTTGGTATTATGAATCTTTTTGACGTTTCTTACGATGAAGCTATTACCTCCATTAGAACTAATTTGTTACGAAGAGATGATGGTAGTATTACCGAAAGTTTAAGAGAAAACTTAAGAGAATTTTATAGTATTAACGATTTAAAAGCAGGGTACTCTCTTTTTGATGTAAGTGACATTAAAACAAAAGGAATAAAAGTAAAAATTGCTGAAAGTATTATTATCAACGAAAAATCTGTTCATTGTAACAATTTTTTCTGTGACTATGTAAATCAAAAAATTTTCGTAGAAAATGAAACAGTAGTTATTTCTGATTTTGAAAAATATGGAGAAAGCGCTCATGAAACGGACTTCTACAAGCAACTAAAGAAAAATAATATTGGAAGTATTATTTTAATACCTATAAAAGTTGATAATGGTAGGGATTTAGTTTTATTAGAAATAGCCTCTCCTCGTCCTTATGAACTTAATTCTGTAAATAAAGAGAAATTAAAAGATATTATACCTGTATTTAAGGCTGCTGCTGAAAGAAACTCAGAAGATTACTTAAATATTTTAGAAGCTACTATACAAGAACATTATACTTCTATTCATTCTGCTGTAAAATGGCGTTTTTATGATGCCGCAGAAAACTATCAAAAAGCACTGTTAAATACCGAAGAAGATGCAAAAATTGAGCAAATAAATTTCGAGAATGTATATCCTTTATATGGTCAATTAGATATAAGAGGCTCTTCTGTTGCAAGAAATATTGCTATTAAAGAGGATTTAGAAATTCAATTAAACGCTGCTATTAATGTATTAAAAGAAGCTTGTTTAAAGGAGAAATTACCTATTTACGATGAGCTGATGTATCGAGTTCAACAATATTTAACCGAGGTTAATAAAGGTTTGAAAGCCGGAGATGAAATAGTAATTTTAGATTTTTTAAAGCGAGAAATTTACCCTGTTTTTAGTCATATTAAAGAAATTAATGATGATTTAACTCAACTTGTAGACAAATATTTAGAACGTTTAGACACAAATCTTCATGTCGTTTACGAGAAGAGAAAAGATTTTGAAGTAAGTGTTACTAAACTAAACGATAAATTAGCCAAGTTTTTAGACAAAAAACAAGAAGAAGCTCAAACAATATTCCCTCACTATTTTGAGAGATATAAAACAGATGGTGTTGAATATAATATGTATATAGGACAATCTATAACTGAGGATAAAAAATACGATTCCTTATATCTGTATAACCTAAGATTGTGGCAACTACAGATTACTTATGAAATGGAAAATGTAGCCAATAATTTAAGGCAAACATTACAGCATGATTTACAAGTTGCTTCTTTAATTTTAGTACATAGTAATCCTTTAGCTATTGAATTTAGAATGGATGAAAAGCAATTTGATGTAGATGGAGCTTATAACATTCGTTATGAAATTATAAAAAAGAGAATAGATAAAGCCCACATAAAAGGAACTAATGAACGATTAACGGTTCCTGGTAAAATTTCTATTGTTTACTCACAAAACAAAGATGCTAATGAGTATTTAAAATACATCAAATACTTACAATCTAAAAACCAATTAGGAAAAGTTGAGTTATTAGATATTGAAGATTTACAAGGTGTATCTGGTCTTAAAGCTATAAGAGTAGAAGTTATTTATCAAAACAAAGAAAAAACCACTATTTCTATTAATGAGTTGATTAAAGATTTTAAATAAAATTACATTTAAATCTTTAATCAATTCATATAGATATTTAAGTGTAATTTATTCATTCAACTGAAAATCAATCGGTAAAAAATACTCAACGTTTACATACTCTGTATTATGTTTTCCTGGCACAAATTTAGGTAATAACTTAATCAACCTTTTCGCTTCTTCTTCCAATAAAGTGCCATTTTCAGGGCCTTTTGTTGTTATATTTGTTACATATCCATCTTTATCTACAATAAAACGAACCCATATTATACCCTCTATTCCTTCAGAAGCTGCATCAAAAGGATAAATAAGGTTTTCTAAAATATTATTTACAATCGTTTCTTTTACACAGTTTTGCTTAGAATCTCCTGAATAGTTTGCGCAATTAACAAAGACAGGTGCTTCATTTACGATATCAAATCTTAAATAATTATTAACTACTCCCTCTTCTTTAGAAGCCATTAAGTTTTCATCTCCTTTTGATAATTCAAAATCAATATGAATTTCATGTTTAATATCTGTTATAACACCTTCATGTTCAGCTGGTATAAATTTAGGTAAACTAGTAACAATTCTTTTTGCTTCATTTTCAAATAATTTATTTTTTTTAGTACTTACTGCTTTAACATCTTTAACATCTCCTTTTTTATTAATAATAAATGTGATTGAAACTTTATCTTCAATTTTACTTTGAAGTGCTTCTTCTGGATATATTAAATTGGTTGAAATATGTTCACTTATTTGTTCGTTAAAACATTGCAATCTTTCTTGAAAAGAAACTGTAGTACAATTCTTAAATAAAGGAATGTTTTCAACACTTTGCATCGTTAAATTAGCATTCTCTGGAATTACTTCAATTCTTTTCTTTAGTTTATTTAAATAGGAAGTTTTTCTATTTCTAACAAATCTATTTCTGGTAGTAATTGTAGAAACCTTCATGTATTCTTTATTATTAGACTTCTTAAAATTTTCAATAGCACACTTACCTATAGAGTTTAAATCTCCAGATACGTTTTCAGAATTAGAAGTGCATATATTATTTTGAGAAACACATACTATACTTATAAATACACAAAATACGGTTAAATAATTCTTTGGAATCATGTCATAATGGTTTAAATCGATTATTTTTTTGGGGGTGGGGATTAAATAATACGCAACCAATTTTAATGAGTTTTCAACTCTATAAAATAAGTAACTGAACTACATACATAACTTCACTTTATTTTAATTAAAATATTATAATTTTATTCTCTTCTTTTATTAATTACTTTTTTTCCATTTAAGTAGATTAGGTTTTATTACTAACATTGCCCAACCCCAATTTTGAGTATCACTAACATTCGTGATATTTTTTAGAGTTTCCATTGTTTCGCTACTAAACATATGAGAATATCCAACTTTTAAAGTTGCATATGGTACAATTTTTTTCGAATAAACAACATCTAATTCTGTACCTAAATAACTTTCATTATTTATTTCTTTATCTGCCGAAAAGTAATGTCCTTTAACTAATAAACTAGCGTTCTCACCTACTTTAGCAACTACCTTTGCATAAAAATCTTTTAACCCAATACTATTGGCATGATTTCCTACATAAAAATAATCCATAAAACCATTAAACTTATGGTTTGTACCAAACACAGGAAAAAAAGAATTTATTTCTCCATCTGAAGTACCATTATCATCACCACTTAAAATTTCATAACCAACTCCAAAAAGAGTTTTTTTCGGTTTATAATTTATTTCAAGTAATGAATTATATGCTGTTAAATCTACACTCTTTGAAAACTTACCTGTTTGAGCATATAGATTTACCAAAAACTTCAATTTTTTAGTTGGACTTATTTTAAAATGTGCACCAAGTGTTTGCCTGTTCACATTTCCTTCAACAGGAATTTCTCCTTGTAAATTTTGATACGTATTATTTACAAAAAGTAAACTTCCTGAAACAATCTTCCAATTTTTATGCAACCATAAATACGCCATTGCCTTATAATCAAAAACACCTCTAGCATTCCCTCCATTATTCGGATCAAATAATGTATTTACCCTAGAAACTCCATTTTGATTAAATGCCATTCCTATGTCCATTTTAAAATTTCCTTTGGTATATTTCACTAATAATGCATCATGAAATCGACCTTGCATAGCCCAATCTAAGCCTCCAAAAATACGTTGATCATCATATGCTAATATCTGCCTTCCAGCCTTTATAGTCCATGAATCAGAAGCCATAAGCTTTACCCAAGCCTGTGCTAATGAAAAACTATTTGTATTGTCTTTAGCTGTAATTTGAGGTTCATCTCCCCAAACACTTACATCTTGAAAACTAATAAAAGCAGCAACTTTTTTGTCAGAATACCCAAACTTCAACCTTGCTCTTTGTTGCACAAAAAGACCTGCATCATTATCATTACTTATAAGTGTACCAAATCCGTGAGAATATTCTCCTCTAGCTCTATAATCTGCGTCAATAGTTAATTGCTGAGCTTTTGTACTTATTATAAATAGTAAAATAAAAAAAAATAATAGTAATTTATCTTTCATATAGCTTACGAATCTTTGTTAAATTATACATACTTTAAATCAAAATATTTTTTTATTCTATTTTCACTTTTTCGTATAAATTCGTAATTCTATTAAATGTCTTTGTTAAACTATTACTTAACTTATAAACCTCAGTATCTTTGTAACCTTGTTTAAAAAATCGATCTTTATTATTTTTTATAGTTTCCCAACGTTCTAAAACATCTCCAAGAGCTTCATCAATTCTATCGTTATTAAAACTTGAAACTAACAAATCATTTAACGCATCATCTAACTCTTTAAAAACAACACGTAACTTATTTTCTGTATTGCTGTTTTTTAAACCTGGTTTATTAGCAAAATAGTATAACCCTAATCTTTGTGACAACATTCTTTGCCTACCAGCTTTGTTTATAATTTCTTTCAACTCAGAATCTTCTTCGGCAAGATCAGATTCAAGAGAATCATTTCCTTTAGACTCTAAAATTATTGTGTTTACTACATTATTTGCATATTTTAAAATTGTAGAATTTGTATTTATAATTTTAACAGCATCCTCTTTATTTGGAACAGACGCTAGGAATTTCTTGTACTTATTCCAAGTATTTTCAACATCTTTTAATCTACTTTTCGTTAAAGAAGAGCTTGTGTTTTTTGCTAAAATTAAATTTTGTTTTTCAAAAATTATTTTAGTTATTTTCAAATCCTTCTTTGCCTTAAAGTCACTAGGATTATCTAATAAATACAAATATATTTTACCCATTCTTTGAGTTAACATTCTTTGCTTTCCAGAAATATTAACTGCTTTATTAAATGATAACGTTCCGTATTTACTATTTTGAGAGTATGATAAAAGTATGGCAAAAAATAAAGTTAAAGTGAATGTTTTTTTCTTTAATTTCCTCATAATTAATATTTTATTTACATTAAGAATTTTTGTTTTTATAAAAAATGAACTACAGCTTCTACTTAAAAGCCAAACAATAAAGTCAATTTCAAATAATTGGCTTTATAACTAAATAACGAGTTATTATTTTAGTAATCTTTTATATTAAATAATGATATTTCTCCTTTTGGAGATAAGTGAATTAAAATTAACATGGTTCCATTATCAAATTCAACCAAGTAATTTTTTTCTTTCTCTTCTTCCATGATTAATTCATAGCCAGACATTTTGCCTTTATCACTATGTAAGCTATCAATCATTTTTTTGAAAGAAGCTTCTTGAAGTTCTTTTTTTAAGTTTGAGCTAAATTTTTGATAAATTAGAGAACCTTCTTTTTTATTAAAGGCTTCTTTAACTAAGTTTAGGGTGCCTTTATAATCTTCTTTAGTTTGTGAAAACATCGAAAATGATAAAAATACAGCACCTAATGAAATAATGATTTTTTTCATATACGGGGGGTAGAAATTATGTATTCAACTGTAATTTACGATTTTAAATGTATCGTTTTTTTTAAAGTCAACAAAAAAATAACATGATTAATCATTAAAAAACTAAAAAAAAGGGGTTTTTCCTGTTTTTTAAAAAACCATTTTAACATTATAATATACTACTAATTGCAGTGCTTATTTCTGAAGAAGAAACTTGGTTTTTAAAAGCTATAGCGAAGGCAGCAACACTTACAATAATACCAATCATAAAAACAGTATAAGTAGTACGTAAGAGTTTATACTTTCTATTAAGAACCAAACCTAAGAAATATAAATCTTTAGTTAATGACCCATATAAATAATCTCTATCTTTCATCATTTCACTCATTCCCCATTCAAATTCAGGTAAACTCATTTTATGAAAATTACCAAAGAAAATTAAGTTCACTTTCTTATTAGCAATATCTTCTTTAGAAAATTTTCCTTCTGTTACATTGGGTCTTGTTGCTAAAATTGATAACACCATAGATATTACCGTAAAACCAACAAATAATATGGTAGGCCAAATTAAGTATCCATTAGAAGGATTATCTAACTTTGGTATTAAAGTAGACAAAGCCATTGAAATAATAATAGCATTTACAGAAAGTAATATATTCGCTTTTGTATCTGCTATATCACTTAATGTTATATGATTTCTTAATGCTACTCTAAACATGGTTTCAATACCTCTCTCTGGTAAATCTACTTTATCTTTTTTAAGCTGAAATTCTTCTTTCTTTTGAGCTGTTTTTTTATTTTCTTCTTTTACTTTTTTCTCAGACTTAATAAGCTGTGCTAAATTTTTCGATTTTTGTTTCTCCCATTTTTTAATAGCTACATTTGTATAAAAACGGTGATTATTTGTTAAAAAATCAATGTTTTTTTTAATCCAATTTATCTCAGAAACCTTCTCTTTTCCTACAAGCTCTGTTTCTTTATGTAATAACTGCGAAAACTCTAAATAGTTTTTACTTCCTAAGTGAGAACAATCTGCATCCTTAAGCATTTTTTCTAGCTTACCAGTAGGTGCTATTCCCATCTTAGTTGATAAGATTATAGTTTTTACTTTTTCTATAAATTCGTTAGATACTTCATTTAATTTCAAAAAATCAATTGCAATATTAGCACTCTCATCTTCATGTTTCTTTGGATTTACAGTAAAACCAGTATCATGAAACCAAGCTGCTATTAATAAAATTTCTTTACTCTCTTCATCTAATTTACTTTCTTCTGCTAACTCTTTTGCTTTTTCTACCACTCTAAAAGTATGAGACAAACCATGATATACAAATTTTGTATTCAATTCTTCATTCAATAAGTTTACTACAAAATTTTCCGTTTTCTCTATAAGAGTGCTCATAAATCAGTAATTTAGTTAGGTAAAAGTAACCAAACTTTAGTAATTATAATAACGTAAGTTTTTACATAATAAACCGACCAACTTCAATCCTAAAAAAGATACTATATGTTAACTTGGAAAGATATTATTAATTTTACTTTAAACGGAAACCCTATTCCTGATAAAAAAGTAGAAAAAACAAATACTGAATGGAAAGAAATATTAACTCTAGAAGAGTATAATATTACTCGCTTAAAAGGTACTGAACGTGCTTTTTCTGGCGAGCATTGTACTTCATTAGAAGCGGGGAAATATAATTGTACTTGTTGTAATAGCCCTTTATTTGATTCTACTATTAAATTTGAATCTAGTTCAGGTTGGCCTAGTTTTACACAACCCATTCAAGAAAATGCTATAAAATATTTTAAAGACAGTTCGTTAGGAATGGTACGTGTTGAAATTCTTTGTAATACTTGCGACTCTCATTTAGGACATGTTTTTCCTGATGGACCAGAACCTAGTGGCTTACGTTACTGTGTAAATTCTCTTTCTCTTAAATTAAATAATAATGACTAAACAAATAGCTACCCTTGGTGGAGGATGTTTTTGGTGTACCGAAGCCATTTTTAATCAAATTAAAGGTGTTGAAAAAGTAGTTTCTGGATATGCTGGAGGTAATGTTCCTGGCCATCCTACATACAGAGAAATTTGTTCTGGATTAACAGGGCATGCAGAAGTAATACAAGTTACTTTTAATCCTGAAGAAATTACTTATGAAGAATTATTAATCATTTTTATGACAACGCATGATCCAACAACTCTAAATAAACAAGGTGCAGATGTTGGTACGCAATATAGATCGGTTATCTTTTTTCAAAATGAACAAGAAGAAATCATTGCTAACAAAATTATAGAGGAAGTTCAACCTTATTTTGAAAGTGCTATTGTTACAGAAGTAAGCAAACTTCCTGTTTTTTATTTAGCTGGCAATGATCATCAAAACTATTATGAAAACAACAAAGAACAAGGGTATTGTAACTTTGTTATTGTGCCAAAACTAAATAAGCTAAGAAAAATGTATGCTGATAAATTAAAAGCTTAACTAATACATTTCATAAAACAAATGAACACTTTACCTATAATTAAGTTATACGGAGCGCAACGTTGCCATAAAACACAATATTATCAAACATTTTTAAAAACGCGTAATTTAGATTACGCGTTTTTAGATGTTGAAAAAAGTGAACTTTTTGCTAATGAATTACGAAACTTATACGAAAACAAAAAACTAAACTTCCCTACCATTACAATTGGTAAGAAAAAGTTACGCAATCCGACTGATAAAGAGTTAAACAAATGGATAAATCAAATAAAATAGCGTTTGGCGGAGGTTGTCATTGGTGTACTGAAGCTGTTTTTCAATCATTACTGGGGGTAAAAAAAGTAGCACATGGTTTTGTAGCTTCATTAAATGAAAACAACTCGTTTTCTGAAGCTGTAATTGTTTTTTTTAACCCCAAAATAATTTCTTTAGATATTTTAATTGAAATTCATTTACATACACATAAAAGTACCTCTCAACACGCTATGAGGAAAAAATATCGTTCTGCTCTTTACACGTATTCTAAAGATCAAAAAATAAAAACAGCACAAATAATAAAACACTTACAATCAAACTTTAACAAAAAGATAATTACCAAAATACTAGATTTTAAAGAATTTAAACCTTCTTTAGTCCAACATCAAAACTATTACTATTCCAACCCAGAAAAACCTTTTTGTAAAAAATTTATAAATCCAAAATTCCAATTCTTATTATCACATTTTTCTAAACAAATTAATTTAGAGAAGTTACACTCTTAATAATAAACAGATGAAAAACATTAAAATAACTATACCCAATCAAAAAGAACATAAATTACAAGCATACCTTGAGTTACCTGCAAACCAAAAACCTAGTTTTTATGCAATTTTTGCACATTGTTTTACCTGTAGCAGTACTTTAAGTGCTGTAAAAAACATTAGTCGTACACTTACCAACTATGGTTTTGGTGTTGTACGATTTGATTTTACTGGCTTAGGAAGAAGTGAAGGTGAATTTGCTGAAAGTCATTTTTCAGCAAATGTTTCTGATTTAATTGCTGTAAGTAATTACATGAAACAACATTATGAAGCACCATCGTTATTAATTGGTCATTCATTGGGAGGAGCTGCTGTACTAACTGCCGCTGCAAAATTAGAAAACGTAAAAGCTGTTGCTACAATTGGAGCTCCTGCAACAGCTACACATGTAACTCATTTATTTTCTCATGGTATTGAAGAAGTTAAAAACAAAGGTGAAGTAAAAGTAAATATTGGAGGGAGGCCTTTTAAAATAAATAAAGATTTTGTAGATGATTTTGGCAAAACAGATTTACCTACTATTGTTAAGAGTTTACGCAAACCTTTATTAATAATGCACTCACCTACCGATAGCGTTGTTAATATTAAAAATGCTGAACAAATTTATCATAATGCACACCATCCTAAAAGCTTTGTTACATTAGATAATGCAGATCATTTATTATTAAAATCTGAGGATAGTAACTATGCCGGTAATGTAATAGGTACCTGGGTACAACGTTATTTCCCGATACAGAAAAAAGAAATATTAAAAACTAATGGTGAGCAATTAGTTGGTTATTTAAATTTAGTTGAAGATAATTTTACCACCAAAATTCAAACTCAAAATCATAGCATGATTGCAGATGAACCTGCTTCTATTGGTGGTGATGACTTTGGCCCTTCTCCTTACGAATATTTAAATGCTGCTCTTATTGCTTGTACTACAATGACTCTTAAAATGTATGCGCAACGTAAAAATTGGGACTTACAAGAAGTTTACGTTTATGTAACTCATGCTAAAAAACAAAGTGATGATATAGGTATCGTTTTAGATAAATCGACATATGTTGATTATTTTACCAAAAAATTAAAGTTAATTGGTAATCTTGACGAAAAACAAAGGGAACGATTGAAAGAAATCGCTTCTAGATGCCCTGTCCATAAAACCTTGGCAAATAACGCTTATTTTGACACCATATTAGATTAACAGCAATAATTTATATAAAAACAAATACGGTACTTTCTATTGATACCGTATTTGTTTTAATTAAGAATTTTCACAAGCATCCGAAAGTTTGAATACCATAAAAGCTTGAGAATCCCGTATTTTAGTTTTGCGAACAAAAAATACAATTTATGGGACTCTTCAAGCGCACTAAAAATACAAACAAGCCACTAATCCGCCAAATCATAG
>CAKZVD010000080.1 GCA_937922085.1 uncultured Tenacibaculum sp.
CTATGATTTGGCGGATTAGTGGCTTGTTTGTATTTTTAGTGCGCTTGAAGAGTCCCATAAATTGTATTTTTTGTTCGCAAAACTAAAATACGGGATTCTCAAGCTTTTATGGTATTCAAACTTTCGGATGCTTGTGATAGTATTTATATGTTTGCATTTTACTGTTATAAGTAATGCCCAAACATATAAAGGAAATGTAGAACTTAAAAGTCAAAAAGAAATAGATAAAGCTTTTAGTAATGGTGGAATTTTAAAAAATATCTCTAAGATAGAAGGACACCTTATAATAGGAGATAGAAAAGGTAGTGATATAACAACGATTACAGCGTTTTCAAAAATAAAAATAATTGGTAAAGGTTTGTATATTTTTACTAATCTAAAACTGAAATCATTAAAAGGGTTAGAATCTATTATTAATGTGCCTAAAATAGTAATATCAGCAAATATAGAATTAGAAAACTTAGAAGGTTTAGAAGGGCTAAAAAAGGTAGAAGGAGAATTTAGAATTGCTCATAATAACTCGCTTCTTTCTTTTGAAGGGCTTTCTAATTTACATACAGTTGGAGGATTAGATGTATTTATAAATAGTAACTTGAAAAGCTGTAAAGGTTTAGAGAAATTAAGAACAATAACATCGTATTTAAGTTTTGATGATAATGATAAATTGAAAAGTATTGCAGAATTAAAACTTAAAAGAATAGAAGGTTCTTTAGATATTAAAGGAAATGATGTGTTAGAAACATTAAAAGGCTTAGAAGGGATAAAAGAAATAAATAAAATAGTAATTAGTGGGAATAATAGTTTGACAACATTAGATGGGTTAGATAGTTTAAAATTAATTACAAACGGAATATTAATAAGAGGTAATGATCAATTAATTTCTTTTTATGGTTTACATAATATAAGAGAAATAGGATCTTATTTAGACATAACGAAAAATGAAAGTTTAGTTTCATTTGAAGGGTTAAACAAGTTAAATAAAATAGGAGGAGAGTTATATGTTGAAAGAAATAATGAATTGAAAACTCTTATGGGGTTAGAGAGTTTACAAAGTATAGGGAATTTAAAAATTAGATATAACCCGAAATTACAAGATTTTTGTGCTCTTAAAAAAACGATTAAAGAGGTCGATGAAAAAGAAGAATGGGTAAAAACTAGTTTTGAAATAAGAAAAAACTATTTTAACCCGAGTATAACTGATTTTAGGAATGACAGATGTAATAAATATTAAACAAAATCTTTCTTTATTTTTATAATAAGAGTTAAATGATTTTCACTGAAAGTGGTGTAAATGAAATATTAGAAATAGTTTTTCTTTACCGTAGTTAAGTAAATTTATAATAATAGAACATTAATGTAGAAATTATGGTTGATAATATAGATTTTGAAAATGAAAAAAATAAATAAAGCTTTAATAATTGTATATGTTTTTTTAACAACTTTGTTTGTCTTTAGAGTTATTTTGTCTTTCTATGATTATAGTTATTCAGGATATTATACAGATAAAATAGTTAATTGGAGTTGGTTATTTTTTACAGTAATAATTATTATTTGGTTTTGGAAAAAGAGACGGGTTAAAATATATTTTTACTCATTACTGATATTCCTTTTATTAAGTATTTTACCAATGGCAATTCCTTTTTTTGGTATTTTATTTTTTTTCTCTACAATTGATGATTATCAACAAATAGAATTAAATAATAATTATAGAATTGAAAGAACGAACCATCAAGCATTATCAATACATAGAATTTATATTTATAAAAAAAAAGGAATTATAGAAGAAAATATAGGTAGACCTATATATTCTGATATAGTAGAAAAAGTACTAAATTTAAATATGGAAGATATTTTATATGAATTTGAGGAATACCCAATACAAAATGCAAAATTAATAGATGTTAATAAAGATAGTATTGGTATAGAATATCAAATAAAAAATAAGAAAAAACTAGTTTATCATTCATTAAAAAATAATGAAGGGTATTAAAATAAAACTGAGAATTCAATTGAATCCTCAGTTTTTTTGATTAAAAATATTTGCCAAAGACAAACAAGTTTAATTATTTTTTAATGAAACGTTTTGTTATAGCTTTTCCATTTGAAATAAACTTAACAAAATAAGATCCTGTAGCGAATTGAGAAACATCAATAGTTGATTTTTCATTCACTTTTTTATCAGAAGTATACACTACTTTTCCAGTAATTGAATAAATAGTAATTTCGTTAAAGTCTCCATTAAAAATTTCGATATTCAAACTATTCATTGCTGGGTTTGGATATAGTTTAATACTTTTTAATGATTTCTCAGTAAAAGCAATTAATTCTTCACCAGGTGTAGCCTGAGGTGTTACATCTCTTGTAGATGGAGCCTTAACATTATCTCCTTTTATGGTAATTAAATCGAAATATACTCTATCTGCATTTCCACTAGCATCACAACGTAAACGAAACCTATTGTTTGCATTAAAATCATGGTTTGCAGTGTTTAGAGAAATGATATCTGTAAAAAACTCATCATTATTATAATCAACTCCAACAGTATATTGTCCTATAACTTCATAAGAAGAACCATTAAAAAACTCAATAAAGAAATCTTCCCCAGATTCAAAACTATCTATGTAGGCAAAAAACTCAAAGGTAACTTCTGTGTTTCCAGAAAGATCTAATACAGGAGAGGTAGTATTTGAGGTACTTGTATCATCTCTAAGTCTGATAGAAAAATTGCCATCATAAGATCTTGCAGCACTATTTATACGAATAGCATCACTTCCTGGATCACTCCAACCTTGAAGTCCATCTTCAAAACTATAACCAGCAATAGTACCAGCAGATCCACCCCCACCAGTTCCAGCTTCTAAATTAATTGTGTAATCTTCAACTTCACCATAAGTAAAGTTTTCACAAGAAGTAGGTATTGCGTTGTATTTCATAGAAACTCTCATTCTTATAGAAGTTTGAGATGTTCCATTAGGAACTGTAAAAGTTCCGCTGTTATTTGCGTCAGTAGAAGGTGCTTTAGACCAAACTAACTCTCCACTATCTGTAAAGTCTCCATTATTATTATAATCAATCCAAACAGCATATCCTTCAGCAAAAGAGTTTCCTGTCCATGTAGGAGTTACATTTACTGTGTATTGTTGACCTTCGCTTAAGTTAGTAGAAATACTAGAAAAATCTGAATAAACTTGCCCCGTAGAGTTATTGTTTATCGTGTTTAAACTAACATTACTAATAAATTCATCACTTACATTATTACTTGAAGAATCACAGTAGTTAACAGGTGCTGAACCATCTATTGTTGTAAAAGTAACACTTACACTACCAGAAACATTTCCAGCGGCATCTTGTGCAACTACAGAAGCGGTATATTGTGTAAGAGGAGATAATCCTGTTACATCAAAAGAAGCAGTAGGTGATGTTCCTACTTGATTTCCTCCTATAGAAATTAAATATTGAGATACCCCAACATTATCAGTAGACGCTGTCCAATTTAAAGAGGCTCCATTAAAAGTAATGTTTGAAGCAGTTAAATTAGATGGATCTGTAGGTGATTGTGTATCTGGTGGACCAGCTGGTTGCATTTTAAAAGTACCAATAACTCCTTTTCTTCCATTATTCATATACTCGGTAATGAACCAGAAAGTACTATTGTTAGATGGATCTACATCAATTTTGCTATAATCCCCATAACGTGTACCTGGAATATTTGCATTTCCATTAGCTATAAGCCCTTCAGCAGCAGTCATAGTACCTAAAGGATCTCCATTAGATCTTCCAGTAAAGTAAGAACTTACTCTTACAGTAGAAGATGAGGTAGGTCCAGATAAAGAAGTATATCCCATACCAATATTTCCAGCACCATCCATAGCTAAACTAGCATTCCAAGCATGTTTCCCATCTGGCGCAGCATAAGTTCCTTCTTGATATAAAGACCAAGGTTGATTATCATCGCTTTGACGGAATTCCATCCAACGTATACCAGCACGTTTTCCAGAAGAAGCATCTATATCTACAACAAAATTGAATACTGCCGAGTTGTGAGTACCAAATTTTCTAAACTGCGCCTGATTCATTATTGTTGCTTGTAAAGCATCTATAGTTGCCCCACCATTTGGTTGTGGTAAATTGGCAAAACTCCCACCATCAAACACTCCAATAAAAGGAGTTACAGAAATCTCTAGAGGGTTAGACACAGAAGAATTTGAAGTATCAAACCAATCTACATCAATATTCCATACTTTTACATGATCAGAAGAAACACCAGTCCAAGCATTATCTTGCATATAAACTACGGTAGCGCCTCCTGCAGCAGGTAAATTACTATCAGTAACATTTAATACTTGAGGGCTATAAAAACCACTAGTAGCAATATTAGGTAGATTAAAACCTAATATACCTGCACCAGAATCTCCATTAAGCATCGCATTTCTATCTAAAGCCCAAACTCTGTTAGCACTATTGGTATTGTCTGTAATATAATATCCATCACTCCAAATTGATAATTTTTGGTAATCATTAATTTGAGAAACGTTATATATATACCAACCTGAAGTTAATGGATTAGAACCATCAGATACTGCTATTTGAGCACCTGCGCCAGCACCATTTAAAAAAGATAAAACCCAACGATCGGCGGCGTTATCGTAAGAAACAGTTAAATCACAACACCCTCCTGATGGAAAAATAGCAGGATTAGGAGCGGTTTCTCCTAACAGTTCATTTCCTTGCTTGTCATAAATCATGAAACCTGTATTAAATACGACCATAACATGATTTGGACCTACAGCTAACGAAGGGTCTGTAGGCTGTGAATTTGAAGAGTAGGTATCAAATACTAATTCTGGATCAGCCATTTTCATACTTTGCTCTTTTGCATTTTTGTTCCGTATAAAGTAATCATTTTTGGTTTGTGGATCTTTCCCAGGAATAACAATGTTCCCCATAGATCTTTTGTCTTTGGCTTCCTTTTGAACATCTACAAACGGAACTAAATCAGCAGATCTAGTAGATATCGGAGCAACATATTCTACGGAAGGAATAGTACCACGATAAAAAGGTTTGTTTTTTACTTTGCCTTGTGCCATTGCTACAATAGACGACAAGAATAAAACAATAAGTAATTGTTTTTTCATAATAATAGGTTGTTTAGGTTAATATTATCATAAAATTAACAAAAAATAAAATATAAGTAACTATAAATTAATTGCTTATCTGTTTTATTTTAAACAAATGAAATTTGAAGAGATTTTTAGTAGAAATAAAAAAAATATTGATAATTAAGTGATTAATTACCAATATTTTTTTGTATATAAAGAGAAGTAGAGTTTTGTTATGTGGACTGTTTTTCGCCATTTAAAATTTCTCTTACAGCTGTTTTGTATTTAATTTGATTACCTGCTTTTTTTATTTTTTTATATGTTTTTCTAGGATCAGAAAAAAATGTAGCCATTTTAATTACAATCAGATTCACTAAAAATCACACCTGAATCGATATTATTGTTACGTGTAGAATGAGTAGAATTCATAAAATTACGATCACTTACTTTAATACACGTTAAATTATTGTTGTTAGCTTTAAATTCATGTCCTATAAAATTGTAACCATTAGCAACATTTAGTTTTGTTAGATTATTATCATTACAAAAAAAGGTTTTTAGTGCTTTACTTTCTGATACATTTAATTCTGTTAGTTTATTGTTTTGACAAATAAGAGTTTTTAATGTTCGATTTTCTGGAATATTAAGACTGCTTATATTATTGATTTCACAGTTAATCTTTGTTAATTTAGAAGAAACGATTTCTAATAATTCTATTTTGTTATTAGAACATTCTAAAGATATTAATTCTATATGGTTAGAAAGATCTAATTTATCAATAGAATTATTTTGGCATCGTAATGTTATTAAATTAGGGCTATTGGTTACATTTAATTCTGTTAGGTTATTATCATTACATGATAAATGTTTAAGGTTTATACTACCTAATAAATCTAGATCTGTTAATTTGTTAACTCCACAAGCAATAAGTTCTAATGTTTCACTATTTGCAATATTAAGGTTTGTGATATTGTTACCTCCACATCGTAATTCTTTCAACTTAGAAGAATTGATGTTTAGAGCTTCTATTTTATTATCTACACACCATAATAATGTTAATTCTGGATGAGAAGACGTGTCTAAGTTGGTTAGAGTATTACTATGGCAATATACTTTTGATAATTTACTGTTTTGAGAAATATTTAATTCAGTTAAATTATTAAAACTACAACCTAAAGAGACTAAATTTTTATTTTTAGAAAAATCTAAATTTGTTAGTCTGTTTTTACCACAAGATAAATTGGTCAACCCTATGTTTTTGGAAACATCTAAATTAATTAACCTGTTGGAAGAGCAGTCTATTTCTTTTAGGGTTTCACTTTCTGGTAAATCTATTGATTCAATACGATTTTGAATACAATATATTTTTACTAATTCTTTATTTTGAGAGAGGTTTAGATTTTCTAATAATGTTAATTCACAATATAATTCTTTTAAAAAAGACATTTTGGAGAAATCAACATCACTTATTCTGTTATTACTAAAATTTAAATATTCAAGAGATATAAAATCTTCAAGACCTTTTCCATTAAATATTGCTTTATTTGAAATATCTAAAGTTTTAATATTTTTAAGATCTCTACTAGCTACTTGTTTGTTAATAATTCCATCTGTATCAATACCTCTATCAATTAATAATTTTTCAAAAGCATAATCAGGTATTGACGTATATTTTTCCGTTATATCATTTAATGTAATTATAACTCTAACCTCCTTTAATTTATTGCCTTTCTCAACTTCAATATTAGCAATGATTTTTTGGTTTTTTTCAAAATCAAATTTTTTTGAACTAAGAACAATTATATTACCAAGTTTATCTACTATTATTGAACCAGAAGGAGATTGGTTTTTTATAAAAAAAGATAAATTTTCAGGATTTTCACTTGTTTTAATAGTCCCTAATATTGTATTACTATCTTGATGTTCGTCAACAGAGATAATAAAATCATTTACTGTAAATACTGATTCTTCTATAGAGTCATCTGTACATGAAGAAAAAGTAATAAAGAAAGTATATACGAGAATAATATTTTTAATCAATTTCATATAATTTTTTTTGCGAAAATAGTAACTTTACTTTTCATTCGAAAAGATTTCTTTCACTGTTAATTGATATTTTTTTTGATTCCCTGCTTTTTTTATTTTTTTATACGTTTTTCTAGGGTCAGAAAAAGATTGTGAAAAATATTCCCAGAAACCTTGCATTTTCATTTTTATTGGAGTTGGCCCAGATAAGGCTTCATCATACTGATGATAAATTTCATTATGGAAAGCTTCGAAAATTTTCCATCGATCTTTGGGGTAGGTAGTTGTGTTGTCTTTAATCATTTGTGGTAAAAAAGGGTCTGCAATTAACCCGCGACCTAACATATAATGTGTAATACTCGGAAATCGTTCTTTCATAGCTTTAAAACCAGCTACTGTTGTAATATCTCCGTTATAATATAATTGATGTTTAGAAACATCAATACATTTTTGAAAAGCATCTAAATCAACCCCACCTTTATATAATTGTTTTCCAATTCTAGCATGAATAGCTACATTTTTTAAAGGGTATTTTTCTAAAATAGGAAATGTATCTAAAATTTCATTACTATTTTCATACCCCATTCTCATTTTCATAGAAACCAAAATATCAGTTTCATTGTGTGCCCGATGTAATATTTCATCTATTTTATTAGGATTACAAATTAACCCAGCTCCCATACCAGATTTAGCAACCATAGGATAAGGACAGCCTAAGTTCCAGTTTAGTTCTTTATAACCTAAACTTTGTACATATTTAACAACAAATAAAAATTCATCAGGATCATTAGTAATCACTTGAGGAATAACTGTTAATGTTGTATTATGTTCAGGGAGTAAATCGCGTTGGTAACTCGATTTTATTTTAAACTTTCCATTTAACCGTATATATGGTGCGTAGTATGTATCAATACCTCCAAAATATTTATGCTGTGCATTTCTAAAACGAAAATCAGTAAAACCTTGTAGAGGAGAGGAAAGTAATGTAAAATCCATAAAATATAATAAGCTGCAAATATATAATAAGTTACATTTGTCATTACTATGCAATTCTTATTTAATACTACTTTCTTATTATTTTTTGCTTTAACAACTGTTGCTCAGGAAACAGAGATACCTCTTATACAATTACAAGAGAAAATAAAAAAAGCTAAGAAAAATAGTGAGAGAATTGAATACATGCTATCATTAGCAGAGTTACAGTATGACTTTAATTTTACAGCATCAAAACAAATTATAGATGAAGCATTAACATTAATTGGCTCTAAAAAAGATAGTCTAAGTTTAAAACAATTAGCAAAAGCATATGTAGTAAAAGGTGTTATAAAAAGGAGAGAAGCAGCTTATCCTAAAGCGATAGAATATTATTTGAAGGCTAAAGAAATTTATGAAAACCAAAATGATATATGGCATGCTTCCGATGTGTTACATAATATGGCAATGGTATATAGATATCAAAAAGAACATGCAAAAGCGATTCCATTATATAAAAAATCAATTTCTATAAAAGAAGGATTGAATGATATTCATGGTATTGCCGCAGGTTATAATATGATGGGGGTTTCTTATCGTCAAACAAAACGTTTAGATTCAGCTTTAATTTGCTATAATAAAGCAAGAGAGTTATTTACTTCCATAAAAAGTACTGATGACGTACAGCGAGTAAATAATAATATGGTTGGAGTATATTTAAGTTTGAAAAAAGACCAGGAAGCTATTTCATTTGTATTAAAGAATATATCTTATGCAAAATTGCATCATAAAAAGTATTCACTATCTACATCTTATAGAAATGCATCCAATGTATATAAAAGAATAAAAGAGTATCATACCTCTTTAATTTATATAGATTCTTCATTACAAATAGCAAATAAAGAAGGCTTTAAAAGTTTAATAAGCAAGGGGTATCTTCGTAAAAGTTTTTTACATTCAAAATTAGAGAACTATAAAGAGGCTTATAACGAGTATAGAATTTTTAATAAGCATTCAGATTCTATTTTTAATATAGAGAATATAAAAAAAGTACAAGCCTTAGAGTTGAATTATAAATTCAATCAAGAAAAAAGAGAGATTGAATTATTAACAAAGGTTGAAGCATCAAAAAAAGTACTTTATAAAATTTTATTTATAGTAACCATCCTTGGAGGAATAGTAATAGGTTTTTTGTTTTATCTTAATTCTAAAGCCCGATCTCGAGTTTTAAAAGAAAAATTAGAAAAAGAACAAATTCAAAAAGAATTATTAAACCAAAAAGTAAAAGTAAGTGAAGAAGAAACGAAACGTTTGGTTGCAGATAATACCATGCGATTAGAGTTTAAACAAGAGCTTTTAGATCGTATTCGAAAAGAAATTATTCCAGAATCTTCAGGAAAGTTAAAAAGTACTATTAATTCAATGGTTTCCGAATTACAGCTACAGATTACCACAGAAGGAAAGTTATCTGGAGTACAATCTAAAATAGAAGAGATTAATAAAGGGTTTGATGTTAAATTAAGAAAGTTATATCCAACACTAACGAAATCTGAAAGAGAAATTTGTACTTTATTACGTTTAAACCTTTCAATTAAAGAAATTATGATTGTTAGAAACGCATCTTTAGATTCGGTGAAATCTACTAGATATAGAATTCGTAAAAAAATAGGGCTTTCATCTGGTGAAGAACTTGAAGCATTTATACAAAATCTTAGTTAATAGGTAAGTTATCTTATAGTTTGATGTTTTTTCTTATTGTATATTTCAATACAGTATTTTTGTGAAGACAAAACTTACTAGCTTTAAAAACCATGAATAAACTTTTTCTTCTCATTATTTTAATTTTTGGTATTGAAACGAGTTTTTCTCAAACTAAGATTGATACACTACAGCAAAATTTATTGACAACGAAGAATGAAAAATTAAGGCTAACAATTTTAGATACTTTGGTAAAGGAAATGATGCAATCAAATCATCCTAATCAGATGAAGTATTTAAAAGAATTGATAAATATTGCTAAAAGGCAAGAAAAATATGATTTAGCAGCAGAGAAATCTAGATTTATTATTCAAAATTACACGAATAAAGGACAATTAGATTCTACTTTACATGTCATTAAAAGTATGTTGGCAATAAAAGAGAAATATAAAAAGAAAAGTTCTGAAGCTCATTTGTTATTAAAAAGAGGAAGCTATTATTATAATAAAGGAGAATTGAATAAAGCTTCTATGGATTATGATATAGCAGGAGATTTGTTTCTAAAAAGTGGCGATTCAATTTTTACTGCTGATGCCCGTTTTTTTGCAGGACAAGTTTATGTTGATTCAAATAATTTCCTTAAAAGTGTTAAACGTTTTGAGAAAGCGTATGAGTTATATGATCTTTTAGGAGATAAGGATTATTCAAATTACACATTAAATGAATTATCTATTTTATATGGTAAAAATGACTTTAATGATAAAGCTATTAAAGAAAGAAATAGAATTTTATCAGATGCAAAAAAGTTAAAAAATAATACTGCAATTGCTTATGCTTATTATCATTTAAACACATCATATACTAAAAAAAATGAATTAGATATAGCAAAGAAATATATCGATTCTTTAGCGATATCAATTAATAACATAAAAGATTTAACTAAAAAAAAGAATTTTAACATTAACCTTTCAATCGTATATGTTAGCTATTTTATAAAAAGTAATAGTTTAGATAGTGTACCAAAGTATTTGAAGCAAATAGATAAACAATTAACATTATCAAACGCTCCTAATCATCAAAAAAACTTACTGTTATTCTATTCAGCTAAATATTATAAAAAAAGAAAACAGTATACTAAAGCACAAGAATTTCTTGAAAAGTTTCTGAACAATAAATCAAGTGATGTACAAAAGGTTCTTAATGCTAAAAAAGAACTTTCTAAAGTTTACGCTATTCAAAATAAATATCAAAAAGCATACAAGCATTTAAAAAATTATACTGATGCAAAAGATTTAGATAATTCAAAAATAAAAACGAATACCTTTTTATATTATCAATCGCAGTTTGAAAGTCAGAGAAAAGATAATGAAATTTATAAAAAGAAGGCAGAAATAGCTTTATTAGAAAAAGACAAACAAATTGCAAATAGTAAAAGAAAAATTTTATGGATTTTTATTATTTCAATAATACTTTTATCAATCATTATTTCATATTATGTATGGAAAAAAGGAAAACAAAAAAGAAAAATATTAGCTGTAAAAATTGAAAAAAATAAGGCTGAATTAAAACAATTTACACAGCTACTTATAGAAAAAGGAAAAACACAAGAAACTCTCACTAAAGAAATAGAAAATTTAAAAGAAAAAATAGGAACTCAAGAATCTACAGAAAAACTTCAAGATTTAACAACTATCAAAATTCTTACTAATGAAGACTGGTATAATTTTAAACAAAAATTTAAAAACGTATATCCTAATTTTTTTGTTAGTATTAAAAATAGAGGTTTTGATTTAACAAAATCTGAAGAACGTTTACTGGCTATGGAAAAATTATATTTAGATACAAATGAAATAGCTAGTATGCTAGCTATTTCTAGAGATAGTGTTACTAAAAGTAGATCGCGATTACGTAAAAAAATTAATGCTCCAAAAGGAAGTTCTATACTTGATTATTTAGAGGCTTCATAAAAAGAATATTCTATAGTCAAACTATATCATTTTTTTAAATATATACACTACTGATAATCTGTATGTTATTTTTTGTCCTGTTTTTGTCCACTTTAAAAAAGACCTTAATTAATAGAATCTTTATTTCTTTGAACAACGTTTTATACAGTCTATAATATTTTATTTTTTTCCATCTATTTAACAATCGTTTTAAAACGAGGAATGGTAGAATACAAATAGCAAATTAAAAACGGTATTACATGTCTTTATAAAAATTAAAAGAATATAACAATGAGACTCATTATTAAAAAGAAAAAACAACAAAAGGTACGAACTAAAAGAGAAATTTTTTTGCTATTTCCATTATTTCATAGAGGAAAATTACATTGGTTATCAAAAGTTCGATTAGAAAAAGCCTTTAATGGATATAAAATGAGAATTATTGATATAGAATCTATACAAACCCAATAAAGAATAACCCTTACCACTTTTTGCCACCATTAAAAGTAGGCTAAAAACAGAGAAGGTTGCAATATTGTATTTTGAAATAAATTCCTTGTAAAATTTTAATACACCTAAACTAACTAAAAGAGTTGTATTCTCTTTTGTCTTGTTTTTGTCTGTCTATTTATTATTGTTTTACATGATGATTTTATTTTTTTGTACCCAGAATTATTAAAGTTATTATTAATGAAATTAAAATTATCCCTTACCCTTTTTCTTGTAATTAAAGGAATCCTTTTTGCGCAAGAAACTCCCATACCCGATACTAATTTTGAAAATTATTTAGAAACGCACGATATTAATGGTAATAGTGTTGCTATAGGTAGTGCTACTAGTTTAGGAAATGGTATTGCCAATGATCATTTTGTTACTACAGCTAAAATTGCTATGGTAACTTCGTTAGACATTTCTTCAAAAATGATTAGTGACATTACTGGTATTGAAGATTTTGTTGCTTTAGAAATATTTAATTTTTCAACAAACGGTGTGGGCGATTTTGATATTTCTAACAATATCAATTTAAAGGAATTGTATTGTGCTTCTAACGGAATGAGTGATATTGATATTACTACTAATGTAAACTTAGAAATATTAGATGCTTCAAATAACTTTTTTAATACTGTTATTATAAGTAATAATACCAAATTAAAAATAGTAAACTTAGCTAACTGCAATGCTACTTCTTTAAACATAGGAAGTATTAATACAATAGAGAACTTAAATGTAAATAACAATAAACTAACTAGTTTAAACATAACTAATCTAGTTAATTTAACCGATTTAGATTGTGCTACGAACTACAATTTAAGTATTACCGATTTTAGTACTCTTACAAATTTAGTACACTTAAACTGTGGTAATACCAATTTACGAAGTTTAGATGTATCAAATAACCTACTTTTAGAAACACTAAACATCGATTTCACATCAGGTTATGAGGTAGATTTATCTAGTAATACAGCATTAACAAGTTTATCAGCACAAAGTAGTGATTTAACAAGCCTGAATATTAAAAATGGAAACAATGCTATTATTACTTCTTTTGATGCACGTTTTAATTTATTCAGCTGTATTCAAGTAGACGATCCTACAGCAGGTTATATAAGTACTTGGCTAAAAGATAGTACTACTACCTTTAATTTAGATTGTAGTGAAACGAATATTCCTGATGAAAATTTCGAGAATTATTTAGAGACACATGATATTAATGGAAATGTAGTTGCTGTGGGAAGTCCGTTAAGTTTAGGAAATGGTGATGTAGATGATGGGTATGTACTTACATCAAGAATTAAACCTGTTACTTCTTTAAACATTGCTTTTTATTCTATTGGAGACTTAACAGGGTTAGAAGATTTTACTGCATTAGAAATATTTGATTGTTCTAATAATGAATTTAATGATATTGACCTTTCTCATCAACCCAATTTAAAAGAATTATATTGTCATAATGTTTTTGTATCAACCATAGATGTTTCTTCAAACCTTGCATTAGAAAAACTTATTATTAACAATGCTAATTGTACCAATTTAACTATAGGTAACAATACCGTACTTAAAGAACTAAATGTAAATAAAAATAAACTTACTTCGCTTAATTTAAATAGTTATACCACTTTAGAAACAGTTGACTTTTCTGAGAATTATAATTTAAACATTACTGATTTTAGTACGCTAACTAATCTAATAAATTTAAATTGTAGTGATACGGGATTAAGAAGTATCAATTTGTCTAACAATACGTTACTGGAAACCTTAACCATGAATAATATGTCTGGTTTTGATGTAAATCTTTCTAGTAATACTGCTTTAACAAGTTTTTCAGCAAGAGAAAGTGATTTAAGTAACATTAATATTAAAAACGGAAACAATGTCAACATCACTTATTTTGATGCTGAGTTAAATAGTATCACTTTAACTTGTATACAAGTAGATGATCCTAATGCGTCTTATATGAGTACTTGGAAAAAAGACAATGCTGTTATTTTTAGTAACGATTGTGTTTGGACCAATATACCTGATGATAATTTTGAAAACTATTTAGAAACGCATGATGCATCTGGAAATATAGTTACTGTAGGCGATGCTACAAGTATGGGAAATGGTATTGCTAATGACAATTATGTAACCACATCAAAAATAGCAAATGTTACCTCTTTGAGTATTTCCGATTTAAATATTACAGACGCAACAGGTATTGAGAGTTTTACAGCCTTACAGAATTTAAATTGCTTTAATAATACGTTATCAAGTATAAATCTTTCTCAAAATGTAGCATTATTAAGTGTAAACCTAAGTAGAAATACGCTTACCAGTTTAGATGTTTCTAAAAACACATTATTAAAAGAATTATATGTTACAAGAAACGGTCTTACTAGTTTAGATCTTACATTAAACCCAGAACTAACTTCATTAAGTTGTGCTATAAATCAGCTTGCAAGTATAAATTTCACAAATAATAACAAACTAGAACGCATATCTATTTACGAAAATCAATTAACAAGTTTAAATGTAACCAACCTTACGTTATTAACTAGTTTAGATTGTGTAGAAAACAGTTTAACAAGTATAGATCTTTCTCAAAATTCAGAATTACAATATTTACAGATTTATGAGAACCTATTAACCAGTTTAGACGTAAGTAACAATGTAAAATTAATTGAACTATATGCTGAGTATAATCAGATTACAAGTTTAGATGTTTCTAAAAATACAGTCTTAGAAGATTTGTCTTGTTATTCCAATCAATTAACCTATTTAAATATCAGAAATGGAAACAACTCCAACTTAGATCATCGTGATTTTGATATTACCAATAACCCTGGTCTTACTTGTGTTTCAGTAGATAACCCAACAGATGCAACAGCTATTTTAACAGATAAAGACGCACAAACTGTTTATAGCACTTCTTGTAGCCTTACGCATGTACCTGATGATAATTTTGAAGCTTATTTAGAAACACATAATTTAATTGGAGGAATAGTACCTGTTGGTGATCCTACCAGTATGGGGAACGGAATTGCAAATGATAATTATGTAGGTACCGAGCAAATTCAAAACATTACCTATTTAAACATCTCTAACCAAGGAATAACTGATTTTACTGGTTTAGAAGTTTTTGTTAATTTAGAAGAATTTAGAGCTTTTGGTAATACGATTACTTCAGAAACTTTAGACTTAACTTCTAATGTAAATTTAACCTTTGCTGCATGTTCTAATATGGGATTAAAAAATATTACTGTTTCTGGATTAACAGCACTTAAAACATTAGAAGTAAACTCAAATCAACTTTCAACATTAAATATTAGCTCTAATACTTCTTTAGAAAGTCTTAGAGCTATTAACAACCTACTTTTAGATATAAACACAAGTACCAATATCGCTTTAAAAGATATACGTGTTCAAGGTAATAATTTAACATTGCTAAATGTAAGTACCAATACCTTACTTAGTTTTTTAAGTTGTAATGATAATGATTTAAGTAATTTAAATCTTCAAAACAATCTATTATTGAAAAATCTTAACTGCGGAAAAAACCCTTTAAATACTATAGATCTTAGCGAGCTTACCAATTTAATCGATTTTTTTATAGAAGATACTCCAACACTTACTTCTTTAGATCTTTCTAACAATATAAATCTTGAAAATATTGGGGTAAGTAATAATACGTTATTAACTTCATTAGAGGTATCTAACAATTCAAAATTAGTTGAGGTATATAGTAATAATACAGGAATCACCTCTCTCGATTTTAGTAATGGTACCGATTTATATTACGTAGAATGTGAAAATAACCCCTCATTAACTTCTTTAAATTTTAAAAACGGAAATACAGGAGGAATTGATGATGTACTCATAACAGGAAACACCAATTTAAACTGTATTCAGGTAGATGACCCTACTGCTAGTTATTTAACTCGTTGGAGCAAAGATGTTAGTGCTAATTTTGCTGAATATTGTCAAGTAACTTATGTGCCAAATGATAATTTTGAAGCTTTATTGGAAGCTAAAGGTTTTGGTAACGGAATTGCCAATGATGATTATGTATACACTGATTTAATTGCTAATGAAACTACTTTAATTATTCAGGATAATGACATTACTGATCTTACGGGTATTGAAGACTTTACATCTCTTGAAACATTACTTTGCCGAAGATCAAATGTAACTACTGTTGATTTAAGTAACAATACAAAGCTTACCCGTTTAAATTTAGTAAGTAATGCATTAACAACGCTTAATTTAAGTAATAATATACTGTTACAAGAAGTACACATCAACGATAACCCTGTTTTAGGAGATGTAGATATAGCTACACTTACAGTATTAAGAACACTAAATATTTCTAATACAGGGATCAGTACCATAAATATCACTAACAACCCAGCAATACAGGTATTACTACTTAACGATAATGAGTTTACTTCGTTAGATCTATCATCATATCCTAGTATTGTTCAGGTATGGATTTCAAACAATAAACTAACATCTTTAAATGTAGCCAACGGGAATAATAGTAATTTCACGTGGTTTCAAGCTACTGGAAATCCTGATTTAACTTGTATTCAGGTTGATGATATAAACGGAAATTTTAGTCTTTGGAGTAAAGACAACACCGCTAATTATGTGCATTATTGTGAATTAACACATATTGCAGATGCTAACTTTGAAAATTATTTAGAGACACACGATGCCAATGGTAATACCGTTACTATAGGAGATACTTCTAGTATGGGGAATGGTATTGCAAATGACAACCAAGTAGCAACCTCTAAAATAGCAACGGTTACTACTTTAAATATCGATCGTCTTGCTATTTCAGATCTTACAGGAATAGAAGCTTTTTCAGCTTTAGAGTCGTTAAACTGTGGGTATAATGATTTAACGTCTTTAGATTTAAGTACTAATACCAATTTAAAAGTATTGCATGCTGAAGAAAACGACTTTACTTCTTTAGATTTTTCTGGATATACTTCATTAGAAGAAATCGAGTTAAGATCAAATTCACTTACTAGTTTATTGGTTGATAACAATCCGAATTTAAAGATTTTAAAAACAGGCAAAAATGCACTTTCAACATTAAACCTAAGTTCTTGCGTTCAGCTTGAACAATTGTATGTACATCAAAATGTATTGGTTTCATTGCATATAAAAAATGGCAATAATAACTTAATTACAGATTTTGCTGCCGATCAAAATCCTAGTTTAACATGTATTGAAGTTGATGATGCTTCAGCTTCTTATTTAACAACATGGAATAAAGATGCTACTGCTAACTTTAGTGAAAATTGTAACACTATTATTTGGTCGGGTACTACTGATAGTAATTGGACTGACACAAATAATTGGGTTGGTAATTCATTGCCTTTAACTACTGAAAACGTGATTGTTCCTAGTTTAGTTACTTCTTCTCCTGTTATAAATTCAGGAGTTATAGCTGAAATGAACGATTTAACTATTGAAACATTTTCTTCTTTTGATATTTTAGATAACGGTACTGTTATTGTAAATGGAGATTTAAATACTAAGGAAACAATAAGTATTTCATCGTCAGAAAGCACCAGCGGAACTTTAATTGTAAAAGGAACTGCTAATGGTAACATTACTTATGAACGAACAGGTCTACTAGCAAACAAATGGAGTATTATTACCGTGCCAGTTTCAGGGCAAAGTATTAAAGAATTTGTAGAAAATCCTGCAAATAATATTCGAGTAAACACCACAGTTACACCAAATAGATATGCAGTTGCATACTATGATGATAGTAGAGCAGATGGTTTAAAATGGAAGTATTATACCACAGATGATTTGCAAACAAATACTTTGACTTTTGAGAAAGGGAAAGGATATATTATTTCAAAGGAAACTGATGGCAGTGTAACATTTACAGGAAATCTAACTACTACGAATACTACAGTAAATGTAAATGGAGATCAATGGAATGCAGTCGGAAATCCTTACACTGCCTATTTACCAATTAATAACAATGTAGGAGATAATTTTATTCAAGAAAACCTAAGTAAATTCGATCCAGTAAATGTAGGAGTATATGTTTGGGATAATTCGCAAAATAAATATGTAGCTAAAACTCTATTAGATACAAGTACTTCATTTACTGTTGGACAAGGTTTCTTTGTGAAAACTGGAATTGGAGTTTCTTCAATCAATTTTAAAGAATCAGAACGATTATATAACGAGTCAGAAGTTGCGACTTTTTCAAGAGGAGTAAAAACAAGTACTCCTAGCATTCAATTGTTAGCAGAACATGAAGGAATAATTGTAGATACTAATATTAAATATTATGGAACTGCAACTCAAGGTTTAGATCCAGGTTATGATGTTGGAAATTTTGGAAGCTCAAGTTTTGATATTTACACACATTTATTAGAAGGAGGAACTGAAGATGATTTTACCATTCAATCTTTACCTAATAATAATTATGAAAATATGGTAATTCCTGTAGGTATAAAAGCAGAAGCAAATGCTAAAATAATAGTATCTGTAAAGCCTTTAAATTTACCTGACGGATTACTAGTGTATTTAGAGGATCTAAAAACAGGAAGTTTTACTGAGTTAAACAATTCTAAAAGCTATACAATACAAACTACTACTGCCTTAAATAGTATTGGTCGTTTCTACTTACATACAAAACGTAAAACATTAAGTACTGCTACTATTGAACATAATACTTCTTCAATACATCTTTTTAAATCAGGAAAACAAGAAGTTCAGATTAAAGGATTAGAAGTAGGAAAGCAAGCTAATGTTAGTTTATTTTCAATAACAGGAAAAAAAGTGTATTCTAAAATTATTACAGGAGCACAAACTAATAAAATTACTCCTCAATTATTAGAATCGGGTGTTTACATTGTAAGAGTAACTACAGAAAATGGAAGTTTTAATAAGAAAATAGTATTTGAAAAATAGAAAAATGAATTTAAAGGATAATAAAAATATAACCAGAAAAGAAGCGTTAAAAAAGTTAGGGAATTATGGAAAATATACCGCTTTAACTGCTATGGGAACCTATTTGATTTTAAGTCCTAAAAAAGCGCAAGCAGCAAGTCCGTCACCACCAGGAGATGGTTTTTAAGATTAAGTAATTATTTAAATAAAATTTTTAACCAGTCTTTTAAGGCTGGTTTTTTTATTAAATAAAACTATTTATTGTTAAGTGTTTGGTATAATAATGATCCTATTTCAAAGGAAATCAATGAGTTTAAATCCATTATTAGAGATTTATACGAGATTATAATCTGAAAAAGGTATAAGTTCATAATAATCATTGTCTTAAAAAATTGTTCGCTCTTAAAGAAAATTTATCTTTGCAAAAGATGTAAAGCATAGATCTAACAGATATAAAACATATGGCAAATAGAATAAAGGGACAAGAAGATATTTTAGCAAAACTAAATATCTATGAATTGAATGAAATGCAAAAGAATGCCATTTCTGTAATAGATAAAACTACAAATACAGTAATTCTTTCTCCAACAGGTACAGGTAAAACATTAGCTTTTTTACTGCCAACATTAAAACTAATAGATTCAGAAAATGATAATGTTCAGGTTTTAATTTTAGTGCCTTCAAGAGAATTAGCAATTCAAATAGAACAAGTTCTTAGAGAAATGGGAACAGGTTTTAAAGTAAATGCGGTATATGGAGGAAGATCTATGGCTAAAGATAAAATAGAGTTAAAACATACTCCAAGTATTTTAATAGGTACACCAGGTAGAATTTCAGATCATTTTGCAAACAACCGTTTTTCTAAAGAAAGTATTAAAACTTTAATTTTAGATGAGTTTGATAAATCGTTAGAAGTAGGTTTTGAATATGAAATGCGAGGAATTATTAATCAATTACCGAATATTAACAAGCGTATTTTAACATCGGCAACACAAGAAGCAGAAATTCCTGATTTTGTTCGATTAGAGAATCCAGCTATATTAAACTATTTAACAGGAAAAAAATCAAAGAAATTAGCTATAAAAGTAGTTGCTTCTTCTGCAAAAAATAAAAATCAAACCTTATTAGATGTATTACATCATGTAGGAAATAAACAAGGGATTGTTTTTTGTAATTTAAAAGAGAGTATACAATATGCAAGTGATTTTTTAACGAAAAATAAAATTGCGCATAGTTGTTTTTCTGGAGGAATGGAACAAAGAGATAGAGAACGTTCTTTAATTAAATTTAGAAATGGTACTAGTCAAGTTTTAATTGCGACCGATTTAGCCGCTAGAGGAATTGATATTCCAGAAATGGATTATATTATTCATTATGAGCTTCCACAAAGAGTAGAAGAATTTACGCACAGGAATGGAAGAACAGCAAGGGTAAATGCAAAAGGAACAGCTTATGTATTAAAATGGGATAAAGAACGATTACCGGATTTTATGAAAGGAGTAACCAATGCCAATATTTCAGAAAAGGAAAAATTAAAACCACGTTACTGGGAAACATTATTTATTTCTGGAGGAAGAAAAGATAAAATTTCGAAAGGAGATATTGCAGGGTTGTTTTTTAAAAAAGGAAATTTAACCAAAGATCAATTGGGTATTATAGAATTAAAACAAGATTGTGCTTTTATAGCGGTACCAGTTGCAGAAGCTAAAAAATTGGTAGAAGAATTAAATAATACACGATTAAAAAATAAAAAGGTACGTATACATATTGTGTAATTATTGTATTAAGTTTTTAAAGATATTTGAAAAGCATTGAATTTTAAATTCAGTGCTTTTTTTATTGAATTCTGATGTATGAACAAAAAAATATAAAAAGTAAACGAAAATAGATTGTAAGTGGTGTTAAAAACATTTAATACTAAGTAAAAGAAGTTGAAAACATACTTTTGAGATATAAAATTAAAATAATTAAAAATGAAATTAATAAAAACAGTTCTCTTAAGTTTTACAGTTATAGGCTTTGTAGCATTAACATCTTGTAAAAATTCTTCGTCAAAACTTTCAGAAGAAAAATTAGAAGCTAAATATATAGAAAGTTGTGTTTCAAGTGCAAAAAAAACATATGAAAAAGCAGGTCAAAAACCTAATGATGAATTAATAGAGAAGATTTGTAAATGCTCTGGAGAAAAAATAAAAACTAAATATGGTTTTGATAAAATACCTACTAATTCTAAAGAGGCAACAAGTTTTTTAATAGAAACAACTAAGAATTGTGCAAAAGAAGCAATGGCTCAATAAATAGAAATTTATAATTAAAAAATAAAAGGTACGTATACATATTGTGTAGTTACTGTTTTAGATTTTTAAAAAACACTGAATTTAAATTCAGTGTTTTTTTATTGAGCAATTGTAAATAAAACAAAAAAGGAGAAAAAGTAAACGAAAATAGATTGTTTAAGGTTGAAAAAATATTTGTGGTTATACTATAGGAATTAAATAAATATTTTTGATGTAAGAAGTTAATTATTGATGTCTATATGTTTCATTTTATTGAATTAAATAAAGAAATAGGGTACTTAAACTCACAGTATATTGAATATATAAAACCAGATAAGAGCGATAAAATTATTGAGTTTTCTGATGAGTTTATAGTTATAGAAAGAGAAAAATGGTATTTAAAAACGCTTATAAAATATAACATAACTGTATTTATAATTGTTTTTATAATAGTTATGATTTTAGCTCTTTTTAATGATAATAATGTTAATGAATTTTATTCAAATATAATTAAACCAATTACAAAAAATCTATTCTATTTGTATGTACTAACTAATCTATTTCAAGTATACTACCTGTTTTTTTCTGAAAAAAAAGAAATAGTATTTGATAGATTGAAAGGAAATATTTATAAAGTTGAAAATATTTATTAATAAACTAAAAATAAAGAAAAGGTTTCTTTGAGAGAAGAAAGTGTATTATAGAATTACAAAAAACTAAACTTAAATATGAAAAAAATAATAACAATACTCTTTTTAATAAGCTTATTTATTAGTTGTTCTACTAAAGAAAAAACAGATGAAGAATTATTGAAATTAGATAAAATAGCACTGACTAAAAGTTTAGATTCATATAAAGTGTTTCCTTATAAGTTTGCAAAAATAGCGATACGATCTTCTTTTACAAGAGATACGCATTCAGAGGAATTCCAGTCGTTCAAGTCAACATTAAATAAACTTTCAGGAAAGTTAATGAGTCATAATGTAAGTGAACCACAAAAACTATCTTTTCTAGATTACCTTTCTATTTATAGAGATTATAAAAAAATGGAAGAATTTGTAATGAAAACAGATGAAGATCAGTTTCCTACTATCTCAGACATAGTAAAAGTAGCGTATGGAGATTCTACAAAGGAAAAAGTACCATATTATGAAGGAGAGAGTAAGAAAATAGTACAAAGTTTAGAGCATACAGTACTGAGTGTTATACCTGTTTTAGGAAAAGAAATAGCACTGTATGAATGTTCAAAAACGAACCCTGATTATTTACCAGATTCAGAAATAAAAACATTACTACATTACCTTAGAGGGTTTCTGTTTTTTGAAAAAGGATTGTATTATTTATCTGAAGATGAAATTACTAGAAATATTACATGGTTAGAAAAAAATAAAGGGATTGATTTACCATATACTAGAGAAGTATTTCAATGGGGTAATTTAAATAATGAGCAAACACACACAGGTATTCATGGATTGAATTATTTATTTAGAGGATTTGATCGTTTAATGATGAAACGAAAAATAGATGAGGAACGTGCATTACAAGATTTTGAAGTCTTTATAAAAGATGCAAATGAAATAGGATTGCAAAATGAAATTACATGGTCTATAGAAACCTATTTATATTTAAAGAACGAGAAAAAAGAAAAAGCAATTGCTTCTTTAACAAAATTAAAAAGAAGTAGTTTATTATCATCAAAAGAAAAGAGTAAAATAGAGGAATCAATTAAATACTTAAAAGAAAGAGAAACAGGGAGTCTTTTAAATGGAGCATATGATAAATATTTTTTAGCCAAAATAGCTACAAAGTATATGTTTTCTATGTTAGCAGAGGTTGAATGGAAAAAAATGTTAAAAGAGCAAAATGTACCTCATGTAGATGAAATGTTTGTAATGGTTGATAATGTTAAACATTTAATGTCTAATATTAATTTATATATGACAAAAGATGGTTTAAAAGAAGTAGGAGAGGATCTTAAAAATAAAGGAAAAGGTCTTTTTGATAAGGCTAAAGGTTTGATAGAGTAAATTAAGTATGATAAGAAAAGGTATAACAGGTTTTAATTGTGGAAATCTTGATAGTTTTAAACTTAAGTTAAATCAGTTAAAAGAAACAGTAAATATGTTACCTAACTATACTTTTTTAGGTATAAATAAACAGGGATTATCAAATAATTACGAAGAAATAAAGCTATTTAATAGAATTAAAAATGAAAAAATAATTGTTTTAATAAACTGTTCATATGGATATTCATGTAGTGTAAGTAATGATAGTAGTTGGATGGATTTAAAATTCATAGAGTTGAAAGAAGATTTAAAAAGAAAAATCAATCCAATTTTTGAATATTTAACACCAGAATATTTAAACTCAAAAATAAGTTCAAAAGACTTAAGTGTATTGATGAAAGTAGAAAGAGAACAAATTGAATATTGGGGATCTAAAACTAAAGGAGAAGTTATATTTAATGGGTATGATTAAAAAATAATAAAATTATAGTAAGATCAAATAATACATAATATAAAGCAAGAATGAATAAATATTTTAAAATACTAATAGTCTTATTTTTAATAGGGTTTACTACTTGTAATGAAGCACAAGAAAATGAAAAATCGATTTTAAAAGACTGCTTTAAACAACATTTTTTTAAAAAAGAAAGTTCTTTACTGAAATTAGAAAAAGAATTAAAGAAAAAAGGATTTATTAAAGATGGTAAGGCTAAATCTTATCAGTTACTTTTCCGTGATTATATTTATCTTAATAGTATAGGAAGATCTAAAGAGTTTTATCAAAAGAAATATTTAATATCAACTATTCTGAATAACAATATAAATAAAAAAGTAAATATAGAAAGAGTATGTTTTCCTAACCAAAACCCTATGGAAATATTTAAAAATTCATTAACTGTATTGAATTTTATTAATTTCGATAAAAAAGAAAATAAAAAGGACTTGCCTATAGATTGGTATACTTTAAAACAATCAGAAATATTTATGAAACTAACCAAAACAAAATGGTTTAAAAATGAAGATGTAAAATATATTGTTTTAGATGCTTTAAAGCGTAATATAATAAACTATTCTAAAGAAAAAATGAATATAGATATAGGAAACTAAAAAGTTATAAAGAACACAATAAACTTTCTCTTAAAATAAAATAAGAAATGAAAAAAACATCAATAATAATAGGTTTGACATTTCAATTTTCTTTTGGACAAAGTTGTGGAGTTTATCTAATAAAATATGTTGGTACAATAAAAGCGGGGCTATTAAAAATAGATGAAATAAGACTTCCTTCGTTTCATTTCTTACATGGATTAAAAGAAGATAAATCGGAAAAAACATATATAAACAGGAATTAAAGAAAATAAGTTTAATATTAAATTCACCAGAAGGAAGATCATTTAAAAAAGCTGAAAACCTTTTAATGTATTATAAAAAAAAGAATGAAAAATTTCTTGTGATTTTTATTGTAATTGAAAAAGGAAATAAGAAAGAACTAAAAATAGAATTGGAGTGGAATAGTATTAAATTCAGAAAAAAGAATGATGAAAAATTCCCTAAACTATTTGAATTAAATTTAAATGAAATAAACTATAATTAATCAAATTATTTTTCCTAAATAAAAAAATGAATAAATACTTTAAAATACTAATAGCCTTATTTTTAATAGGGTTTACTGCTTGTAATGAAGCACAAGAAAATGAAAAATCTATTTTTGAACCTGCTTTTAATGAATGTTTTTTTCAAAAAGAAAGCACATTTTTAAAATTTGAAAAAACATTAATCGATAAAGGGTTTATTGTTGATAATAGTGCAAAAGAGTATCATAATTTTTTTGCTAAATATTACCCTTATAATAAACCTAAAGAAGAAAAAGAGATTAAACAAAAATATATTCTTTCCACAATAATGAAAGAATATTTTAAAGGCTTAAATAATTTAAATGATTGTCCGTTTCTTGCTAACAAAGATAATGCACCACCAAAACTGCCACCAAAATTATTACAACTTACAGAAGCTAGAAATAAAATTGATGAATTATTTGTTACAGATAAAATGCCAAAAAAGTGGGATAACTATGCTAGTTTTTCAGAAGTTTGGAAAGAATGTTTAAAAGAAGATTGGTTTACGAATATAGATGTAAAATACATGTCTATAATTTTTGTTTACAGAGAATTATCTTCATATTCGATGGATAAGATGAAAGAAGATATAGCTTTCTCTAAAATTACTTTTGGAGAACGAAGAGTAGAAGTTAAAAAGATAAAAGAAAATAAAACGAAACTAAATGATTTAGAAATAATTGTTGTTGAAGATGATGAATCTATAGTAGGAGAAATTGCTGAAACGGTTATAGAAGAAACAGTTGACTATGATGAAGCCATTGAAACAACAGTAGAAAACAATGAATCTTCTAATGAGGAAATAATAAAAAAAGAAGATTCAAAAAAATATGAAGGTTATGAGCATGAACCGAATGAGTATGTGAGGTATAATCATTTAAATTGGACTAAAGTTCCTGAAAAAATATGGAAAGAAAAATATATAACTTCTTTAGATTTATACAATAATAAACTAACTACTATTTCTAACGATATAGGAAAGTTAATAAACTTAGATTATTTAGAACTTAAAGATAATGAGTTGATTTCTTTACCCGGTAAGGCTTTTAAAAAATTAAAAAAGTTAGAAGTACTTAGAGTAAATAATAATAAGCTAACAGAAATACCTAAAGAAATAGGAGATCTTAGTGTACTAACTCATTTAATTATAGAAAATAATAAGCTTAATAAGGTAGCTGAAAGTATAGGTAATCTAAAAAAATTAGAAGTATTAGAGCTTACTAATAATAAAATTACATCACTTCCAAATTCAATAGGAGGCTTAGAATCTTTAGAATATTTATTATTAAAAAATAATGATTTAAAAGAACTTCCTAATTCTATTAAAAATCTTGATAAATTGAAAGTTGTAAGGCTAACAAATAATCCATTGAGTAAAACAGAAAAAGAAAAAATTAAAAGTTTATTACCAACAAGTTGTAAGATTTATTTTGAATAAAAAACAAAGACATTTTAACTAATGAAAAAAATAATCATAATACTATTATTAGGAGTTTTTGCTTGTGAAAACAGTAAAGAAGCAAAGTTAATTCACAATTTAGCACACATTACAACAGCAAAAAAATTAGACAGTTTACTTTTTGTCTTAGATGCTACACTTAGTTTAGAAAAAAGGTATAAAAAAACCTATAAAAGTAAAGGGATTCATTATAATCAAATACCAATAAGAGAATTATATACATATGAAAAAGAAGGAGGGTATATTTTTTATACAGATTCTATTCAACCAGAAGGTAAAACGATATTAAAAGAATTAGTTGAGGATTTAGGAATGTATAAAAAGGAAGTAGATGCTTATAATGAATCTGATTCTTTATATACATGGAAAAATAAATATAGAGAGATAGAACTTGATAATTACAAAACAAATTATGAAAGTATTACTTATTTTTTTTCAGAAACATATAAATCTCCTATAGCAAATGCTTCTGAAAATATTAAAAAGTATACAACCGAACCCGTTTATTATTTAGAAGTAACATCTAATTATAGCAAAAGTGTTTTATTAGTAAACAATGTTAATGTATATGAAACAAATGATTCTTACAATAAAAATTTTAGCTTAAATAAATATTTATTAAATGGAAATGAAGTTATAGAAATTGCTTTCTTAATACCAGAAAAAGGAAAAAATATTGATGAACTTAAGCTAGATGTTAGATTAATAAAAAAGATAGGAAAAGAAAAAATTGTTAGTAAACTAATTAAAAAAGAACTTTTAGCTACGGATAAATTAAATGAAAAAAAAATAGTATACACCTACGAAAACGAAATTCCATACAATATAAAAGGTTGGGCTAAAGGAGAGGATTTATCTAAAGTAAAGAATTTAGAAAGAATGATTGAAAATCTCTATAAAAAATTAGGGGAATCAATTTTAAAAGGGGATGAAGAAACAATTAATAAAATGATGTACCAATATGAGTTTGAAAACTTACAATTAAAATATGATGATAGTTATGAAGCATCGAGAGATAAATGGGTAGGTTGGTTAGCGAATACTTTAAATACTTATAAGTATACAACTTCTAAAGATTTTAAAATAGAGATAAGCCCAAACAAACAATTAGGGTATACGTATTCAGAAGATCTTTCAAATATGTTAATAATAACAGGTAAAGGAGAAAGTAAATCTTTTGATTATTATTTCTATTTACCGAAAGGAAGTAATGAATTAAAAATTATTCGTTAAAAAGATGAAAATGAATTATATATATACATTAATAATACTCACATTTTTATATAGTTGTTCTACTTCTAATAGTAGAAAAGACAATACTTATATATCTAATTTAGATAAAGCTACAGAGGGTAAAAGTTTAGAAGAAATAAAAAAAGATATCACAGAAACATTAGCAAGCTTTAAGTCTGTATTAAAGATTTACAATAACCCTTTATTTAAAAATGAAATTAAAGATATTAAAGAAGAAGAATACGAACCTATTTTTGTAAAAGATGAAACTCTTGTAAAGGAATCATTAAATCAATTTTCTTCTGGGGTTGTGTTTACTCAATCTTTTGATGAGTATCAAAATCGTATTAATTTTAGGTTTAAAGAAGATACTAAAAAAGCAATAAAAGGGTTGCCAAAGCATATTAAAGAAACAAAAGAACCATTTAAAGTTTACTATAAAGAGAAAGATATTAAAAATGATAGCATAGCTAATTATGGAGTTTATTTTGGAATAGATAATTCGTTTGGAAAAATGAACTTTATAGATAGTATAAAAGTAAAGCATACTCTTAAATATGTGGCAACATATGAGGAAATAGAACTATCTAAAGAATTACCAAAAATAAAGTATAATGGAGGTGAAATTATACTTAATAATATAGAAAAGAATTATGTTTATTTTACAACTAGTGACACTATAAAATCACCGATAAAAATTCAAGCATATAATAAAGAAGGAAAACCTTTATATAGGAAAAGTTATAGTCGTTCTGGTTTTGAAGAATCTATAGGTAAAGAAAAAATGACAAGATTTGTTGAGTTTTTCGAAAAATTGGAAGAAAAATTAAATAATAATAAATTTTCTTCAGTGACAGATTTTAAAGAATATGTGAAAGAGAATATTTCAGCATTAGATTATTTTAATGATGAAGATGGTTATTATCATAGGTATCTATATTTTAAAGGAAATGTAGATAAGGTAAAGCTGTTTTTTGCAAAAGAGAGAAAACAAAAAGACACCATTTTTACGGCTATAAATACAACTAAGTTTAGTAATAAAATTATGATGCCTACTAAAGATAGTATGTTGTTTTTTAATAAAAAATTAGAACAAATTTTAAGAGTTAAAAACACAGAGCAAGAACAATTAAGTGAAACTTTTTTTGAAGACGCTAATTATTATTACCATTATGATTTTGATAAAAAGAAAATAGATACGGTACTTGTTTATTATTTAAAAGCCTATAAAAACGGAATGGTTGTTATTCAAGAGAATACAATAGATGATGATTATCAATTAGTAGATTCAGAAAATAAAAAAATAAAGAATAAGAAATATAATTATTTAAACGAAGTAGGGAATAATTTATTTGGGTATAGGGATACTAAAGCTTTTTTTATCTCTGAAACAGGTACAGAAAAGTATTTAAAAAATATATCAAAAATAGAAGAAACGAATGATGATGATATTTCTCTTGTAATTAATGATGACGAAGGAAGTTTTAATGAAAAGTACGGACTTTTAAATAATAAAGGAGTTGTAATTACTCCTATTATCTATGCTCGAATTTATGATTTTAAGGAAGGTATCGCTTGTGTAGAAAATTCAAAAGGATTTTATGGAGGAATTAATAAAGAAGGGAAGGTAGTAATTCCTTTTAAATACAATGAATCATTTCGTTTTGTAAACGGACTTGCTTTGGTAGAATTAGAGTCTATTACAAAAGTGATAAATAAAAAGGGAAAAACGATTCTAGGAATTAATAGTTCTGAAAATGTAGAAGTAAAAGGAGAAGGAGTAGATAGAATTTTTCTGTTTAAGAATAAAAAGTATAATGCTAAGGGTAATTTAATTTCTGAGTAATAAGTTTAAAGTATTATAGCATGATTAAAGAATATTTAATTATTGCATTATTAATTTCTTCTTGTTATGATGTATCTTTTGAAGCAAAATGAATTTTATATGAAAATAATAATAACTAGTATTAGTTTTATAAAACAAGTTATAATGAGTAGTAAAATACTTATAATTATATTATTATTTACATTAAATTCTTTTAGTCAAAAAGAATATACAGTTACAGCCAAAAGCGGATTAACCATTAGAAATAAACCCAATATTAAAGGATATAAAATTGGGAGACTTAAATTTAAAGAAAAAATTACTGTAATAGAAAAGACAGATTTTTCTTTTGCTACGGAAAACATAAAAGGATATTGGGTAAAGGTTAAAACACAAGATTTAAAAGAAGGTTACGTTTTTAATGGTTTTTTAAAAGCATATACAGGAAATAAAATAACCTATACTTTACACAGAAAAGAAGGAAGTATTCATGAAGAATTAAGAGCAAAAATAAATGCTAAAGAAATAACTATTATTAGTTTTGAAGATGGAGGTTGTTTTGAAATTAAAGAAGTACAAGATTATGATAACGACGGGTTTGAAGAAGTACTCTTAGAACACGATGCTTGTGGAGGTAATTGTTGTGGTAATTCAATTTCTATTATTTCTTATAATGGAAGTAAGTTTGTTACTACCAAACAAGAAGGTTATGATTTTGGTGGAGTAACATTAAATTACGATAAAAACAATAGAAGAGAGTTTAGTATTAAAGAAGAAAATATAGGGCATGGTAATACTACTTTGTGTGAAAATGAAAAGAATACTTACATTTTTGAAAAATTTCAATTGAAATTAATAAAAAATGAGAAACAAAATAAGTTGAAAACTATCACCGAAATAAAATCGGAAGATTTTTTACCAGATGAATTTGGAAGAGAAAGCCGTGAAAATGAAACATTATTTATCGAATATGATATAGATAATAATGGAATTAAAGATAAAATAACAGCTAAGTATTGGGCAAGATGGGGAATTCTTAATGATATTAAAATTATTCTAAATGGTAAAGAGTTAAAAACAGAAAAAATTGGCGCTCCAAAAAGGATAGGAATTTTAAAAACGAAAACAAATAATGTACATGATTTGGTAATTGAATGTGATGAAATCTTAAAATGGAATGGTAATAATTACAAAAAATAATAAATTAGCTGAACCTAAATAAAAAGGATGCCTAAAATATATTACAAAGAAGAAAAATTAAGTGGAGAGTCTATTGATACTAAATTTATAAATACAGCATTATTTGATTATATCTTTAATAATACAAATGTTAATAAATTTGAACTTAAAGTAAATCCAAAATTAGCGATTCTTCGAACTTTAAAAATTAAAAAAGAAGTTTTTAAAAACGTTCAACTTATTAGAGAGGCAACTCATTATAATACCGATGAAGGAACGTTTTATTTGCCACGTTCAATTGTTTTTTATGATGTTAAAGATGCTGTTTTTCCATCAGAATTTTATTTTATTTCGAAAATAGGAGAGCAAATTGAATTAAGAAAATGTGTTGGAGGAGAAGCTGTTAAATGGTTTCAAATACCTGTATTACATACATCAGTAAGTGATCAAAAAGAGGTGTCAAAAGTAAAAAGTTCATTAGCTCAAATTAAAAAATTAGTAGATACTACCCATAATAAAAAAATAGAAGAAGAATTAGCACTGAAAGAGTTAGAAAGAAAACGAAAAATAGAGGAAAGTAGACCTTTATTAAATGAAGAACAAAAAGAAGGGTACAAAGAGTTAACAGAGTTGTGTGTTAATAATAGTACAAATAAAAATGAAATAACGCAGTTTATAGAAACGCTTAAAAATTATGATGAAGATGAAGAGTACTATACAACATTGAATTATTTTATAGAGTTTTTAGAAAATGAAGAGTATAGTTTTATAATTAGGTTAGATTGGAAATCAGATATTGAAGATTTAGAGTGGTTATTAAAATCATCATTAAAAGAAAACTATGATGAAGTATTAAAGCTTCCTAAGCATCAAAATTATGATGAAGATATGTCTATTTCTCATGATGGAGTTTTTGAAGATTATGGTAAGCCAATACGATTAATAGGGCTTCAATTAGCCTTTATAGATACACAATCTGATGAGTATATTTTAATTTTACATAAGCAAGAAGATAAAGAAAAAGTGAAACTAGCTGTGAATAAAATTGGATACAATTATTTTGAAAAAAAGTAAAATAAAACATGTTTAAACAGCCCTTTAATTTATACCTATTTAGCATTTTTATTACTTCTTTTTTAATTGGATGTGCTGTTCCTAAAAAAGAAAAAACGAAAGAAGAAATTTATAAATCTTGGGAAGGTTTGTATACTTATAGTAGTTATAATAAAGAAAAAGATACTATTTATAGAGCTCGGTATACTTTTATTATTGATTCTCTGACTCCAGCTTTAATAAAAGATAATCAAAAGGAATATGTAGGAGAAATTATTAAAATAAGGGAAAATGAAATAACATTCAACTTTACAATTAATAAAAAACAAGAAGAATATAAAATAGTTAAAAAAGATAGTACATTTTTTCCTAAAGGAAAGATAATAACAGAAGATTCATTAGAAATTGTAAACAATAAATGGCAAAAACTTAAAGATTACTCAAAGTTAAAATTACCCTTAAATCAATTATCTAAAATTTATAAAGTTGAGTATAGAGAGGGTAATGCTTCGGTTAATTCTAAAAATGGATTGGTGTTAAGAAATAAACCATCATTAGAATCAGAAAAACTGATTACTATTCCTTACAAAACACCACTAATGGTCGTTGCTAACACAGATAATTTTGAATATTTAACATTATCTAAAAAGAACAAAGTTGTAGGAAGGTGGATTCATGTGTATTTTAAAGATGAACAAGGAAATTATAATGTTGGCTATGTGTTTGATTATTTTATTACTTATGATTATGATATATACAATTTACCAATAGATCGTTCTTCAGAAGATCCTGAACGTCAATATATAAATATTTATACGGCAAAGCAGTTTTTTGAGAATTTAGGAGATATGAGAACATTAAATATCAAAGTAAAAACATTAGATCTATTCAGTTACTTAAAAAATAGAGAGTCATTAGAATACGATTATGATGAAATTGATTTTGATATAGATTTTTTAGATAGTAAACATAACTATGGGTATTTTGAAAAATCTGTAGCTAAAATAGAATTGTTTTTACAAGGCTATTATGATTTAGAGATTACAAGTGAAGCCAAATCTATAATAAAAACACCACCACTACATTTTTTAGGCTGTCATGGTGTATTGTTCGATAACGTTATTTTTAAAACTAAATATCTACAAACAAATTATCAAAAAGAATTAGGAGAATCTTTTGCTTTTAATGTAGGTAATAGAACAGAGAGTTTATTTTTTAGTAATATAGAATTTAACAATCAGCAATTTAAAATTAGCTATTTAAGTATGATGCCTTTACAATTTGAATATTGTAAGTTTAAAAACTATACTAAAAACTGTATTGTAAGCACAAATAATTCTTCTAGGTCTGACTATGATTCTCCAATAAACATGAATGATTGTTATTTTTGGAACAATAAATTAGAAACTTTTTTCGAGTTAAGAGAAGAAAAATTATCAATAAACAATTCTTTTATAGGGTATAATTCATTTAAAAACATGTGCTTAAACTCTAAAGAGAATGATGACAATTTATTGTTTAAAACAGAAAGTACGTATTTTACAAATAACTCAGATAAGTAGTAAAGCAATATTAACTGAAATTGAATTTAAAATAAATTAGGTATGAGAATTTTTAAATATTGGGTGACTTATAGTCAAAAATTAAAGATTGATAGAAACGGACTAGTACTAAGTTATAAAAGAGATTTAAAAGAAGATACGGAACATGTTTTTACAACTTATGGAGGATCTAATTTTTCGGAAGATGATGCAAAAGATGATGCCATAAGAAAATTAGAAAGAGTTCAAAAAATAATGGACGGAGAAATCGATCCTGATGACGAAGATTATGAGGCAGATATTAGAGAAGAAATTCTACATGAAATAGATTCAGATAATATAGTTACTCGAAATCGTTATGGAGCAGAAGTTTTAAACTGTAAAAAAACAATGTTCATTGATGTTGATAATTGCTCAACAGGGTTATTCGATATTTTTAGAGGGTTAACAGCTAAAGAATCAACCTTAAAAAAAATAAAAAAGAAGATTCAAAAAAAGAATTTTTCACATTTAGGGTTTAGAGTCTATGAAACTTTTAAAGGGTTTAGAATTTTGGTAATTCATCGAGATTTTAACCCAAAAAGTGATGAATCGAAAAAGATAATGCGAGTTTTTAATGCCGATTATTTGTATCGAAGATTGTGTATAAAGCAGAATTGTTACCGCGCAAGATTAACACCTAAACCTTTTCGAATAGATCACAAGGGAATTCGAATAGTTTTCCCTAAAAAAGATCCTATTCAAGAAGAAAAAATAGTAAAATGGATTAAAGAATACAATTCAAAATCTGAAAAATTTGCAAGTTGTAAATTGGTTTTTCAGTTCGGGAGACCTACAACGAACCGTGTAATTGAATATCATGATAAAGAAACAAAAGCATTAACTGATTACGAATTAGCATAATGAGAATTAAAGGAATAGTTTATTTAAAAAATAGGAATACTATTTAATGATGATTATAATTAATACGATTGAAAAAATTAAGATAAAAACTAGTATCTATAGTGTTTTCAGATCTTTTGGGATTGGCTTTTTAAATTAAAAACAAAGAAAAAGTTTTGATTAAATATCCATAAAAAAATCATTCCTTTTAATTTTCAAATTTACCGTAACCAGTATGTCTGTTGATTATTACTTAGTTAAAATTTATTCGAAATCATTTTTAACCAATTTAAAATCTCATCTGTAGTTTCAAAATATCTATTAGCTTCATTAGTAATAATATTAAGTAAGAATTTATCATTAAAATCGATATTACTAAGCTCTTTTTTAGTCTTTTCTATAATTTCATTATTGTTGTTTAAAATAAATTGATCTACAACTTGTTCGTCAGTTAAACCATCTAGATCTGCTTCAGGGAAATAGCCAGCAAAAAAATCGAAAAGTAATGGATGTTTTTCTTGTAAATTTATCATAAGTTAAAAGTTATAACACCCTAAAAGTAATAGTTTTTAGGGTGTTGAATTATTTATATTTTAAAAAGGTTAATTAGGGTAAGCAGTTAATATTTTATAGCCATAACCAGAACAATTTCTTCTTTCTAATACCACTCTAAAATTTCTTGTGCTATAAGTAGAACTAGCTCCTCTTCTTAATACTTTTCCTATGTTTCTTCTATGCGTATAATTTAAAACTAATCTAGAACCACCATTACCATTTAACCAATTATTAACACGATTACTATTTCTATCAATAGCATTATAAATTACTTGCCCTGCCTGATTTAATTCATAAAAAGTACTAGCAGCGCTAATACTACTCGTATTTAAACGATTGCGAAGGTAAGAGTCAGATTTTGCAATATGTCTTTCAATAGTATGTCCTCCACAATTTTCATGAGAAATTAAAAAACCTGAGCCACCTCTTTGGGTAACAGATAATTCGTTAGTTTTTGTGTTTTCAGAATTCTCTAGGGTGCTAATTACTTGAGGAGAATTTGAAATAATTTCAGCATCTTGGCAAGCATTAAATGTAGATAATGTAAGTAAGCTAAGTAAAGCTAACTTTAAAAAGTAATTGAATTTAAGAAGTTTCATAATAATAATTTTAATTAGGTTAATTAGTGAGTTTAAAATTATGATTACAAAAAGAAGTAAACGTAAATCTTAGATTAGCGTTTGGTTAGAATATTGTTAATAAAAATATTTTCTACTTTTAACAAAATCAGATTACAAAGAGTAAATTTATTTTACTACTTTGTGAACCAATTAACAAAAAAACAAAAATTTTATGTTTCCAGCTATTATTGCTATTTTAGGAGGTCTTATAGCAGCATCTTCTTTAATTGTTTCAAAAAAACCAAACGCTCAAGAATTATTAGATAAAATTACACCATACCAAGGATGGATTGGAGTTTTATTGATGTTTTGGGGAATTAGAGGTGTTTTTTTTTATGTATTTAAATACTTCTCAATACAAGGAATTTTGATATCTGGATTAGAGCTAGCTGTTGGTTTCTTATTAGCTTATGGATTAATTTCTAAATATGTATTAGAAAAAAATGAAGAAGCTAAAGAAAAAGGACAGTTATTAAGATCTAAATTAGTTAAGTATCAGGTACCTGCTGGTATTGCTTTGGCAGTATTAGGAGTACTATCAATATTAAGAATTTTTTAAATTCTTAAATAATAAATAAATTTAAAATCAGCTATTCTTGTTATGAGAGTAGCTGATTTTTTTATTTTAAAAAAGAAATTGCATAGAGTAATACTTGAACGAAAAAGAGTAAAATATATACGGAAATAGATTCTTATTACCTTAAAAAATATTTAAGATTATATCTTGAAAATTAAATAAATACTTTTGTTTAATGTTGTGTTTTATTAATAGAGTATGCATTAAATGAAAGACTTACCAATCATAATAGTATTTTGAAATTCTAAAAAATAACAATATAATTACCTGTAATTAAAGTAGATAATAGCCTAAGTTATGAGAAAAGTAGTATGTTTTATACTAATAATTCAGTTTTTTAATTGTAAAACTGAGAATAATGACTACAAAATTATTGATGTTTCTGAAGAAAAAACTCAAAAATTAGAAGAAAATAATACAGAGGAAAAATGGGTGCTTGCTAAATCTGGATTAAATTATAGAAAAACACCAAAAGGAGAAATATTAGGGAAGTTTGAATTTGGAGAAAAATTAGAAGTAATAAAACAGAGTAATATTTTTGAAAGTATTAAAGACGGGAAAAAGTTAATATATGACGAATGGCTAGGAGTTAGGAGAAAAGGCGAGTTAGATATAAAATACGTTTTTGGTGGCTTTTTGGCTAATGAAAAACAATTTGAAAAAATCAAAAAAAACTTAACGTCAAAAAAAGAAATCTCAATTCCTTATTCTCATGAAAATTTAATAGGTAAAAAATTCTTTATTTATGATGAAGAAAATAACATTGTAAATTATGCTAGTTATACTAAAGGAAGTGATTTAAGGTTTTATAAAGATCATATAACTGAAGTTGAAGTTATGGAAAATAGATGGTTCGAAATTAATTCATACTCATTTGAAAATGATTTTTTAATATATAACAAAGAAAAACACTCAAAGAAATTTAAATATAATAAATCGAAAGGAATTTTAACAGAATATGCAAAAGACTATACTGTCAAGTATATAGATAGCATTGTTCTTTTTAAAAAAGGAAGTGAAATTAAGTATAAATATATAACAGAAAGTACTTTTCCTGATAAAGATATTATTGATTATCGTGATTTTAGAAAAAATGCTATTAAAACTACAGATAATATAAAAAAGATTTACAGTGAATGGATTGAAGATAATCAGACTCTTTTGGATAGTGTTGTAGGAGACATTAATAAAGATAATATTCAAGATAGAATTTATTTTACAGTAGATGACGATTTCAGCAGAGCAAATGATGTAACGAAAGAATTTGGAGTTACAACTATTATTTTATTAGGAACAAATGATAAAAACTTATTTAAACTTTACCATAAGAGTAAAACAATTGCTCCTGGTTATTTTGATAAATATGGTACTAATTATCGTGAACAACCTTTTTTAGTTTCAAAACTAGAAAATGGAATGTTTGATTTCTATCTTAGTTATCAGGATATAGAAGGTCTTAGTGTAACATACTATTTTGGATTTGAATATAAAAAAGAAGAAATAATTTTAACGAAAATTTCAAAAATACTAACAACTAGGGAAGATGAATTTAACCAAACGGTAAACTTACCTGAATTTGATTTAACAATTCAAGATTTTGATGTATATAAGTTTATTGATGTAAACTATAGTTCAAAGTTTTAATATATTGCTACAAATAAATTGAAAAAAAGAACTAAAAGTTATGATTAATAAGTTAAAAAAGCATCCTAAAAAAAGTGTCTTTTTTCTGATTTTAATAATAAGTTATTACTTCTCTTTACCGAAACAATTATTTAATACTCCAACATCAACTGTAGTAACTTCAAAATCTGGTGAATTATTAGGAGCTGTTATAGCTGAAGATGGGCAATGGCGTTTTCCTGAATTAGATACAGTACCTTATAAATTTAAACAGTGCATTGTTCAGTTTGAAGATGCATATTTTTATCGTCATTTTGGCTTTAATCCTATTTCTATAGGAAAAGCATTTATAGCAAACAGAAAAGCCAAAAAAGTAGTTAGAGGAGGAAGTACTTTAACGCAACAAGTAATTCGTTTATCAAGAAAAAATAATAAAAGATCTTATTTCGAAAAAATAAAAGAACTCTTACTTGCTACACGTTTAGAGTTTAGATACTCAAAAGAAAAAATTTTAAAACTATATGCTTCTCACGCTCCATATGGAGGAAATGTAGTAGGGTTAGAAATGGCTTCTTGGCGCTATTATGGTTTACAACCAAATCAATTATCTTGGGCAGAAAGTGCCACTTTAGCAGTGTTACCAAATGCTCCTTCATTAATTTATCCAGGAAAAAACCAACAACGATTAAAAATAAAAAGAGATCGATTGTTGAAAAAACTCTATAAAAATAAGGTGATAGATAGTACCACTTATATTTTAGCTAAAGAAGAAGAGTTACCTCAGAAACCTCATAAATTACCAACATTAGCCTCTCATTTTGTACAAAAAATAAATAAAAAGCATAAAGGAGAACGTTTGCAAAGTTCGTTAGATGTTCACATACAGCAAAAAGTGAATTATTTAGCGAAAAGGCATTATGAAAAGTTAAAACAAAATGAAGTTTTCAATTTAGCAGTGTTAGTGTTAGATGTAAAAACAAGAAAAGTAATTTCATATATAGGAAATTCTCCTACCGATAAAAGACATCAAAAAGATGTAGATAATGTAATGTCGCCTAGAAGCACAGGTAGTACTTTAAAACCGTTTTTATTTGCTCACATGTTACAATCGGGAGATCTATTACCTACACAATTACTAAAAGATATTCCAACAGAGATAGCGGGTTATACGCCTAAAAATTTCGATTTATCTTTTGATGGAGCAGTAGCAGCGAATGAAGCATTAACACGATCGTTAAATATTCCTGCGGTTAGAATGTTACGAGCGTATGGTTTAGAAAAATTTAGAGCAAACTTAAGAGATTATAAAATTAAGCACATTAATAAATCAGCAGATTACTATGGTTTATCTCTTATTTTAGGTGGTGCCGAAGCTAATTTATGGGATTTATGCAAGTTATTCGCTGGCTATGCAGGTACTGTAAACCATTATGAAGAACTGAAGCATAATTATTATGCAGATGAATTTTTGTCGCCAAGCTATTTAAAAGATGAACCAATAGATTTTGGAAATGTAATAAAAGAAACAAATTATGTAGATGCAGGTTCAACGTATTTAACATTAAATACGTTAACAGAAGTAAATAGACCTTCATCAGATCAAGCCTGGAAATACTATGATTCTTCACAAAAAATAGCTTGGAAAACAGGAACTAGTTTTGGTAATAAAGATGCTTGGGCAATAGGTACTACTTCTAAATATGTAGTAGGAGTTTGGGTAGGAAATTCAGATGGAGAGGGGCGACCAGATTTAACAGGAGTAGGTAGTGCTTCTCCATTAATGTTTAATGTTTTTGATATTTTACCCAAATCAGATTGGTTTTTAGAACCTTACGAGGATTTAGTTGAAGAAGAAGTGTGTGCTGAAAGTGGCTATTTGGCACTACCTATTTGTGTTTCTGAAAAAAGAAGGATTCAAAAAAATGGTATTCGAGCAAAATCATGTCCGTATCATATAGAAATTCAATTAGATAAAACAGAAAGTTTTAGAGTAAACTCTAACTGCGAATCTGTAGATAATATGATACAAAAAACATGGTTTGTATTACCGCCTGTTATAAGTTATTATTATAAACAAAAGAGTCCGAATTATTTAAAATTACCCGATTTTAAAGAAGGTTGTAGCTCTTTAGACAAAGATGTTATAGATTTTGTTTTTCCAACAAAGTATAGAACAAAAGTATCATTAACTAAAGGGAATAATGGAGCTTTAAATCCAGTAATTTTAAAATTGACACATGGAAATTCTGAAGCCTCTATTTATTGGTATTTAGATGATCATTTTATAAAAGAAACAAAAGATTATCATGAAATACCTTTAAAACCTAGTATTGGAGAACATGTGATTACTGTAATAGATCATTTAGGAAATGAAAAAAAATGTGTTATTGAGGTAGAGTAGTGGTTGCTTTTAAAATTATGATGTTAACATGTATTTGAGTGTGTATTTTTATACAATAAGAAGTATGAATTTAAAATATATTTAAAAGTGTTTTTAAGAGATAAGAGAAATGAAAAAATTACTTACAATATTAATAGTCTTAATTCCATTAATAATAAATGCTCAAAAAGTATTTTATGTTAATGCCAAATCAGGATTAAATTTTAGAGCAAAACCACGTGGTAAAGTTTTAGGCAAGTTTAAACATAAAAAAGCTTTAGAAGTTTTAGGCTATTCAGACGAAATAGATTATATAAAAGATGGAGAAAACCATATTTCAGGAAGTTGGGCTAGAGTAAGAAATGATGGTAAAATAGTATATGTATATGATGGATTTCTAGCTAATAAAAAGCCTGTTGATAATTATGGCGAGATAAAATATATGACCGTTTTATGCGATTGTTTTGGTCAGTTTGATAAAGATAATTATTCAGAATCAACATTGAGAAAGATAGCAGAAACTTATATTGATGAAGCTGGAGGAATGAATTTCTTTTACGATGTAACTCCTCCAGATATAGAAGATATAGAGAAATTAGATATTAATAAACTAATACAAGCACATAAAAATAAAATCAAATATTTAAAGAGTATAAAGATAAATTCAACGTATTGGACTAGAAGGATTAAAGAAGAGGTAGAATATGCAAAAAAGACATTTATAGTTGATAGAGTAATGCTTTTAGCTTACAAAAATCCTGAAAAATTAAATGATTATGCTGTAGGTGATGAAGCATCTCATTACAGAAGCGTATTGATAGCAGGAGGAAAGGAGATGCTTAATGAATGGGAAAAACTCATTCAAGAGAAAAAAAGAGGGCGTTATAATCTTGATACGTATGAAAATGAATACCGAGAGAAAAGAGGATCTAAAAGAAAGTATGATTATGCTAGGTCAGATTTAATGCGCTACAGAATGTGGAATAATATGAAACACCCTAAAAGACCGAATAGAGATAACGATACAGAAGAATTTTTAAAATTATTCTTTTATGATAATTGTTCTTGTGATGATTAAAAATTAAATTTTTACATTAATTTTGATATAAAAGAATAATCACTATGAAAAATGGTATATTTATTTTATTTACAATTTACTTTTTGTCTTGTAACGCGCAAAACGGAACTACATTTGAATATAATAATTTCGAAGATCAGATTTTGAGTTATGAACCAACACAAAATATCAAAACATCAAAGAAAGACTTTGATCATGGGTGCATGATTATAAAAGAAACTAAATCTGCGACAAAGAACAAAACAGAAAATTTTAACCTTACTGATTATTTTAATATACTATCAGCATTTTTATCCTTAAAAGAGAGCAAAGAAAATATAAAAATTGCTTTTGAAAAATTTAAAAACACTGAAGGTAGTTGTGAATATGTATTAGCATTTGAAGAATCAATTAAAACCATTCCAAAGTACCGTGTAATCCTAGCAGATTATTTAGATGAATTAAAGAAGTGTAAATTAAACCCTATCGAAGAAAAGAAATTTAGAATTGAAGAATATTGTAAATCAAATAACTTAAACTTAGATTTAGTTAAAAAAATTGATCAAGTTAAAATAGATGATCAAAAGTATCGAAAAGATTCATTTAATAAATTAAAAAAAGATCAACAAAAACTAGATAAGAAGAATCAAAAAATCGTTAATTCTCTCTACAACAAGCATAAAACGTATTTGGGAAAAAGTTTAGTTGGAAAAAAATTTGAAAGCGTAATGTGGGCAGTCATTCAACATTCAAATACTGAGATGATGGCTAAATATTTACTTATTATTCAAAAAGCAGTAAAAGAAAAAGAATTAGATGTAGTTCCTTTTAAAATGCTTATAGATAGATTTTATGGCTTAAAATATGGTTATCAGGTTTTTGGAAGTCAAAGCGGATTTGGGTTTGAATTAGCTAATGATAAAAAGAGAAAAGAAATTAAATTGAAATATGGAATAGAATAAATGTAGTAGCCACTTGGAGAAATCTCGTAAACAAGTAGAAGTAAACTCCTTTTATTAATTTTATACTTATGATAATAACGTTTTTAATTGAAAACCCAATGCCAATATGAAAAAAACACTTCTAATACTCTTATTATTCAATTTCAATTTTTGTTTCTCTCAAGCATTAGTAGATAAAATTAAGTTATCAGATTGTGCTATTGAATTAACAAAACAGAATGTAACTTATGATCCAAGTTACTTCTCAATTGATTATCCGAATGGAGATGTACCAAGTGATAAAGGCGTTTGTACAGATGTGATTATTCGTGCCTATAGAAAAAAGGGGATCGATTTGCAGAAAGAAGTTCATGTAGATATGAAATCGAATTTTAGTGTTTATCCGAAAATATGGGGACTGAAAAAAACGGATAAAAACATAGACCATCGTAGAGTTCCTAATTTAATGACCTATTTTAAAAGAAAAGGAGCTGAAAAACTAATTTCTAAAAAAGCAAAAGATTATTTACCTGGCGATATTGTTTGTTGGAGTTTAGGAGGAGGACTAACTCATATCGGAATTGTAGTAGATAAAAAATCAGAAGACGGAAAACGAAATTTAATAGTCCATAATATTGGTAGCGGACAAGTGTTAGAGGATTGTCTTTTTGATTATAAAATTATCGGACATTATCGATACGAAAAGTGAAAAAGATATTATTTGCTCATAAATTTGTTTCTTTAGAAAGATTATAAAAGTATATAGATAACTTTTACATTACAAGAATAAAATAATCTTAGAAAAAATATTAAGTAGAATTAGAATTAAAAATATATTATGAAAATTGAATTTATTTCAGAAATTGATGATGAAAACGGAACTCCTGTTTCTAAAGTTTTAGATATTGATATTGAAGAAAATTTATCTATTGAAAAATTATTCTCAAAAATCCATGAAATTACAGGAATACCAAAATTCAAAGAAATGAAATGGGGAGATGAAATTGAAAAAATATCATGTACTTATTATTTCAAATCTTCATTTGATTCTGAAGGGCTAGAAATGATAGACGATTTAAGTAAACAGATATCTGATTTTCCTAAAAAAGGATCTAATAAGGAGTTATGTTTATACATTGAAGAAAGTAGAGGTTTTGTTAATTAATTATACTTTTAATAAAGAATTAGTTCATGAGAACATAAGAAAAGACATCATTAAAGGAGATAAAATAATTTGTATAAAAAACTTTCCTTTATCTGATGAAAATTTAAATTCGTTTATTAATTTAATTGGAATTCCTATTATCGAGTATAGGAATAATGGTGGAAATTCAATTTTTGATGTTAAAGTATTTAAGCAAAATAATTTTTTTAGATCAATCGCAAATTCTAATTTAAATATTCCATTACATACCGATTGTGCAGATTTTAAATCAGTACCGAATTGTATAGGTTTATTGTGTGTAAAACCAGCTTTATTAGAGCAAGGAGTTAGTTTTTTTACTTCTTTAAAAGAAATTTTAAAAGAAGCTTCAAATAGTAAATTAAAAGAACTCACAACAAAAAAATGGAAATTTAGAAACGAATTAAAACCTATTTTACAAAAAAAAAATGAACAGTTTTCTATATGTTATGATAGAATAACTATTGAATCTTTTTCTCAAATAACAGATAAAGAGCTTGAGGAGTTAAATTCATTTGATGAACTTTTTAAAAAAGAATCTTTTGAAATAATGTTAAAAAAAGGAGATCTTATTTTGTTCAGAAATGATTTGTTTTTACACGGACGAAGTCACTTCGATTTAAACTCTGAAAGATTGATTAAAAGAATTAGGTTTAATGTAAAATAATTTTTTTAGTTAAGAGGTGTATGGTTAATTGTTTCTGAGTTTAACCTTGTATAAAGATCAAATTTTCTATTAATTTTAAACCCAATAGAATTTTATATAATGAATAACAAACAATGGAAATCTTCTGAGAACGTTATTGAAATGCTAGAAGCTTTATTAGATTATAAAGATTTTAATATTTTAAAACGAGTAAATAACTTACAAGTATTTTATATTCAATGTTGTAAAGATCATTTACATTTATTACCTTAAGAAGAATTTAAAACGGCATTAGATTATGCTATGAAATTTATAAATAAAGAGGTTTCTTTAAATGAAATAAGTGATCAAAATTGGTATACAGAAGCAGCTGTGTTTGGAATGGATTATGAAGAGAACTCAAAGGATAATGAAGGTATTTATAAAGAAATTTCGAAAAAAAGAAACCTTTCTCTAGAAGACTCTAGAAAACATGCTATCGAACTTGGGTATTTTATTGATTGGACAAGTTTATATGCTACTTCATTTAACGGACAAATACCATATAATTATTCGAAATTTTTGAATGAAAATTTGTTACGAAAAAATATAATTGATCCATTTAAAGAATGAAAGAAAGTAATAAATACATAAAGAGGATATTCAAAGTAATTTTTGCGTTTATTCTGTTGTTTTCTATAGTATTAATTTTAATATACATAAGTGTATCTCCTTACGCTTCCTCTAAAGTTAAAAACCAACTTTTTAATCCTAATATAAAAGCTTGTTCAGTTTCAGAAATTGAAACAGATAAAAAAGGTACATTATTTGTAACTCCCAATGTTTCTTACTCTGATGATGAAGTATCAATACATATAAAAGGATTAACACCATTTCAAATTGGAACTTTAAAATTATCTGTAACAGACTCTAAAAATATACAATGGAAATCAGTAGCTTGTTTTCAAGCAAATGAAAGCGGAGAAATAAACCCTAAAAATCAAGCGCCTTTAAAAGGAAGTTCTTATGAAGGAGTTCATGCAATGGGTCTTTTTTGGTCTCTAAAGCCAGAAAAATTAAGTTCATTTCATTTTAAAACTGACTTAGATTTTAAAATTAGTTTTGAAACTAGTAATGGAGAGGAGTTAGTACATACAATTCTTAGAAAAAGTTATGAGATTACAGAAGATTCTAATAGTATAAAAAGACAAATTCGAACTAAAATAGTGGGTGATTTTTATACTAACAAATTGGGAGGTCAAAGAGCAACAATCGTTTTATTAGGAGGGTCTGGAGGTAATTTTCAACATCGTAAAGCTACATATTTAGTTTCTAAAGGATATAATGTGTTAGATTTAAAATATTTTGGAACAAATAAATTGCCTAAGAATCTAGAAAATGTTCCTTTAGAATATTTACATAATGCGATCAATTGGTTAAAAAAGCAACCAACAGTCAATTCATCAAAAATTGCTCTTATGGGAAGATCTAAAGGAGCAGAGTATGCATTGTTGTATGCTTCAAAATACAATGATATTAAAGCACTTGTTTCAGAAGTAGGCTCTAGTGTTACTTGGAGCTCTAAAAGCTATTTTAAGTCTTCTTGGAAGTATAAAGGAAAAAGTAGTCCTAGAGCTAAAGGAGGATTGATTAAAGCACTTAAATTTCTTAAAAGCACTGGAGGCAAAGCTCAAAATTTACTTCCTTATATGTTAAGTGCATTTGAGAATACCAAAAGAATAGAAGAAAGTTCGATTAAAATTGAAAACATAAAATGTCCAATATTGTTACTTTCTGGAGAAGACGACCTTCAATGGCCATCAACAATGATGAGTAATCAAATCATGAATAGAGCAAAGAAATATAAATTTGAACACGAAGTAAATCATTATTCATATAAAAATGCAGGACATCAATTTGATGAATTACCATTTATACCACAAATAGATTTTTCTAATATCAGAACTTGGAAATCTGGTGGAGATTTTCAAGGGAATGCACTAGCATCTATAGATTCATGGAATAAAATATTGATGTTTTTAAAGAAACAGCTCGGAAATAAGTAATAAAATAAGCAATAGCTTTATTATTAACTATTAATCAATCTCAACATATATACATTTCAAGTAAGCACCTTCTTTAAAACCTATAGGATGATCTATATCGTGTAATGTTTTTTCTTTAATAGTATATCTAACTCTATTTTTTTGAAGAACATCTTCTATTAAATCAAAAAAAGTTTCAGAAGTTACTCTAGAACTACAAGAAGCTAATACTAGAGTTCCTTTTTTCCGAACCAATTTTAATCCAAGTTTGGTTAGCTTTTTATAACTAGCAATTGCTCTATCTACCTCGGTAGCACTTTTAGCAAAAGAAGGAGGGTCAATAACAACAATATCAAAAGTAACTTTCTGTGTTGCTAATTTTTGTAATTCTTCAAAAGCATCTCCTGCTATAATAGCGTGTTCTCCTGAAAAATTATTGAGTTTGGCATTGCTTTTAGCTATTTCTAAAGCAGGTTTACTAATATCTAAACTAGTAACGGTTTTTGCGCCACCAGTTAAAGCATGAACAGAAAATCCGCCAGCATATGAAAAAACATCTAAAACTGTTTTTCCTTTTGCCATTTCACCTACTTTTTTTCTGTTAGCTCTATGATCTAAAAAATAACCTGTTTTATGACCATGAATAACATTAGCAGAAAAATGAACACCATGTTCTTTAAAAACAATCACTTCATTTTTTAAAGTTCCATCTAAAATTTGACCATCTGTAAAATCGAATTCATTTCCTTCTTTTTGCACATTTCTACTTAACCTTAAAACAGTTGTATTTGCTTTACTGATTTCAATAAGCTTAGGTAAAATATCTTTTAAATAAGCAAACCAAAAAGAAGCATATAGTTTTACAACCAATACATGATCATATACATCGGCAACCATAGAAGGAAGCTGATCATTTTCACCATAAATTAAACGATAACTATTGGTGTTAGTTTGTAATAAAGGAACTCTTTTTTGATAAGCAATTTCAATCTTTTTAGCAAACCATTCAGAATTAATGGTAGCTGGTTTATTCGCTTGTAGAATTTTAATGCGTATTGGTGAATACGGATCGTAAAACCCGCAAGCTAAAAACTTATTACTTTTACTATCAAAAATAACAGCTAAATCACCAGATTTACCTTCTTTATTTTTTTTAATAATGCTATTTTCAAAAACCCACGGGTGTCCTTTTTTAACTAAGGTTTCTGTTACCGGTTTTAGTTTTATGGCAATTTTAGAAGTTGTTATGTTTGGTAAAGCTATCAAGTGAATTTATTTATAGATGAGGCAAAGTTAATGGTATTAATGAAATAGAGTAGAAGTTTATATTTTATTTCTAATAGGAGTCATATAATTGTTTGAAGCAAAAAAAATCACGAAGTAAAACTTTCTAAATGTTTCATTTCGTGATTTTTTGAGAGAGAAAATAAACAAGTTATTTTTTTATAATGATATAACTTGATACCACTGCCGTCCGAAAGTTTTAAAGATCTCCTATATTTAGGTTGTTACCTATTGTAAACAGGTGTTTTTTTTAAGTTTTCACAGAAAATAAGTCTTGTTTAAAGTCTATTTTTGTTTGTGGTTTTCCTCTGATTTTTTTC
>CAKZVD010000081.1 GCA_937922085.1 uncultured Tenacibaculum sp.
ACCAGGATTGCGCTCGTGCTTACATAAAGCAGCAACACTTTGAAAAACGGCCTAGCAAAGAGCTGAATATTAAAACAGTAATTTACAAATTTTACGTTAGCCTACGTACTGAGGATTTTTTGGGTTTCTATGGGGGATTGCCTATAACGTCTCGGCTATGGTTAGTACGGGAATAAAAAGTAGTGAACTTTCGATTATGCACTTAGCCAAAACTTTTTATTTTGTTTTATCTTTTCATTTTTAAAGCCAAATCAAAAGATTTGGCGGACTATATAAAAATACACTAACTTTTGGATTAAACACCAAAACCCGTATTAATTATAGGTTTTGTTGTATGGCGTTTTTTAATATTATCTATATTGATAACGATCTTTTCTACTTTTAATTAATTTAAAATCATCATCAAAATAATCGGTTATTTTAAAATAGTATTTTTTGTTATTTGGATCAGGTATATTATAACACTTAATATGTCTATTTAATTTGTCATGATAATAATGTAAATCAGAATACATACAGTCAAAAACTGATACATCACCTTCTTCAAAGCAGTCAGTATTAATTCCTTTTACTTTTTCCTTTAAAAATTTAAAGTCAGATAAGCTATATCCCTTTTTATTCAAGATATTATGAATATTCTCTACTTTATTGAACTCTAAGTTATTTAATTCATTCAAAGGGCCTTCTTGAGTCCCTTTATTCGAGTCAATGAGCTTTATATAACAAGTTTCGATATAATAAACTGGTAGAAACCAATTAATCCAAATATTACAATAATGAATTTCAGAGTCTCGTTTCAATATATTTGTATTATCCAAATAATCTTCTTTTTCTACATTAGTATTAAATATTACAGTATAAAAATCCGATATGTCTCCTAAGGTTTTATTATTTATCTTTTTTTGCTTTAAATTATTTTTGACTTCTTGACTAATTCCTGTTTGAGAGTAGAAAGGTGTATTATTGTTTGATAACTCAAAATAAATTTCTTGCATAACAGAGTCTTCCCAATTAAATCTATTTAAGAGAGGAATTAAATTGGTTCTATTATTACTGAAATTATCAATAATGAATTGTAATATTTTCTCTTTCATCATTTTTTGAATGACATACAACGTCTCGGGTATGTTGTCGTAGCTGACGTAAGGAAGCTATGCAATATACCTATTGTTGTGTTTTCGTACTTTATTTTCCATTCTGCTGATAGCGTTGGCAAAGACATACTCTTTTGCAATTTTTGGCTTGTGTTTTGGCTGTAGCGAATTGCAAATGTGTATGGCTTTTAGCGTTGGCTTATTCCACTACTTATAGTAAATAAACACACAATCAATAGTTTTTGCTCTGTTTGTTGGGTCTGTTACTTCTATTTCTTCCATATTTAGTACACTTTCATTCAATCTGTCTTTTGAATTTTGTGGAAAATTGTCAAAAATATTTTTTGGAATTAGTGCCTTAACTTCAAAATCATTTTTGCCCCAATCTTTAACTAATTTTGAAAAAACTTTTTGAGGATGTTTAATTACCCACATTCCTCTAACTCTTAATGTTGTTATTTTAAGACTGTCAACTCCTGATGCTCCGCCTAATTCATTTCCATCATAATCATCATCTAAACTACCTTTTATATTGTTTATAATCTCTTCGTAAACTTCTTGTAAGTCGCAAAGAATTCTTCCATAAACAAACCAAATAGATTTCAAATGTTTTCCTCCCTTCGGAATATAGCCAAAACTATAAAGCATTTCTTTCTCTTCCCATTTTACATCTTCGCAAGTTAAAGCAGAAGCTTTTATTCTTGTATCTGTCGCTTTTAATGTATGTTTTGGATATGAACTGTTTAACTGAATAGAAGATTCAGAAGTAGCTTTTTTTACTTCTAAAGCATCTCCATTTTTGAGAATTGCATCGGGAATTTTATTTTTTGAACCTAAAAAAGAAAAAACTTCTTGATGTTTAGCTCTTCGCTCGTCATTATCTTCAATTTTAAAAGAATTGCTAAATGCATCAAAAATATATTCTTCTAATGCTTCTCCCATATTTTGGGCTCGGTTACCACCTTTAGTATATTCTTTGATTTCGTAATCTTTATTCTCAACTATATTTATTAATGCTTCTAAAATATTTGTCATACTGCAATTGCTTCTTTTACTTCTTGAGTTTTTTTAACTTTTTTGGGTGCGATTTCATTAGCTTTAATTTGTTCCATAATGCTATTTGCTAAAAACTTTGCTAAATTGACAGGAACAGCATTTCCAATCATTTTGTATCCTGCTGCAACTTTTTTATAATGAAAAATAAAGTCATTCGGAAAAGTTTGAATTCTTGCACATTCTCTTACACTTAATCTTCTGTACAAATGTTCTTTTCCTGGAACAAAAACTCTTTTATTCTTTTCTATAAATTTCATTTTTGGGGCTTGTGGATGAATTGGTGCGTGTCTTCCACCTGCTTGAATTGTATAAGATTGTTCATCCCAACTTCTTACTCTATTTCTTGACATAAAGATTGTAGAAAAACTTCCAATCATATATTCGTGATTTGGAACTACACAATTATCTCCATTTGTATTGTTGTATTCTAAAGCTGGTAAAACACCTTCTTTTAAATCAGATATAACTTCTTCAAGCGGTATTTTTGGAAAAGTTTCAGTTGGGAATTGATATTTAAAATTCAAGTCTTTTCTAATTCCAATAAAGAAAACTCTTTTTCGGTCTTGTGGAACGTTATAATCAGATGCGTTTAGCATTTGAAAAGAAAGTTCATAACCTATTCCTGCGTTTCTAAAAAGTTCTTTAATTCCTTCTAAAGCTTCTGTGTGTTTAGATATCAACATTCCACTAACATTTTCTGCTAAAAAGAATTTAGGTTGTTTAGCTTCTAATATTCTTATGAAGTCATAAAATAACTGACCTCTCTTATCTTTAATTCCTCTTGCAGCTCCAGCTTCACTCCAACTTTGGCAAGGAGGACCTCCAATTATTCCATCACATTCTGGAACTTCATCAGCTGGTATGTTCACAATACTTCTTTTGTCAAGTATCGTGTTTGGATGATTTTTTTCATAAGTCTCCCAAATTTCTTTGTCATATTCGTTTGCCCAAATAACATTAAAACCAGCTTGCTGAAAGCCTAAATCAAGTCCGCCAGCTCCTGCGAAGAAAGATACTATTTCCATATTTTATTGTGTTTGAAGTGATTTATTAAGTGTCCTGCGATATTCTGCTTTTTCCTCTGCAACTTGTAAAAGTTGTTTTGTACAATTTGTTTCATAAATATGCTTTCCAATTTGGTCAGACACATATTCATTCCGCAATTCTGTAAGATTTAGTTTGAAGATTTTCGCAAGTTTTGGCAGGCGTTTTTCGTCAAAATCTCGTTTTCCATTCTCGATTTTACTCAAATTTGCAGAGTCTAAATTTAGTTTAGCTGCAAGTTGAGTTAGAGTCAATTTGTTTTCGTTTCGTAAAAGTCGGATGTATTCTCCAAAAGTGGTTTTCATAAGACTTGTCATTTTTTGACAAATCTAAATCTTTTTATCGATATATTCAATTCGAGCGTTGGGAAATTTTAGCTCTTTTGGTTTTTAGCGTTGGAATTGTACGTTGGTAAAAACCGAAAGTGCTAAAATATGCCGGTGGTCAGTATGAAACACAACAACTATATAAAGAACATATCCTTTATATTCCTTATATTTTCTTTTACAAATCTAATGGTTTTTTAATTAAAACAAAATTATTTACCACTACTTGAGTATACAACTCAGTGGTTTTAATAGAACTATGACCTAATAAATGAGTAGCAAAAGAATGCCTTAAAGTATGTGGTGTTACTTTCTTGTTAATTATAGTTGAATGTTATACGTATATTATTCGAATAATATACGATTATGAAAAATCACCCACTAGTGCATTCTATGGGAATTGTAAATGCTAGGTTTTATGCCGGTGGACAGTTTTTTGGGATGAACGTGCAAAAACTCTTGAAGAGCAAGTTTTAATGCCTTTTCAAGATGAAATAGAAATGGGACTAACACTTACAGAATTAATTAATATAGTAAGTGAGCAAAATTATTATCCTACCTTGTTTAAAGATGCTTTTGGAGACGAAACTATAACTAGTGATAGAATTTCAAAATCATTAGCTCAATTTATAAGAAGTCTTGTTAGTGTTACTTCAAAATACGATCAAGCAAGAAATGAAGTTACATCACCCATTGTAGATTTTCCTAGTTTTACACCTCAAGAAAACGAAGGAAAACAACTTTTTTACTTACCTCGCGAACTTACAAATGGAGTAAGTGGAAATTGTGTTGGCTGTCACCAAACAGAAGCTTTTGTAGGTGCTCTTCCAAACAGAGCTTTAACACTAACTACTTTTGCCACAACTAATGGGTTAGATTTAAGTTCAACTACCGATTTAGGTGTTAACGAAGCAAAAGGAAACCCTAATGACATAGGTAAATTTAAAGTTCCTTCTTTAAAGAATATTGCTATTCGTTCTCCATATATGCACGATGGTAGATTTGCTACTTTAGAAGAAGTAATTGATCATTACAGTTCAGGTGTTCAAAATCATCCAAGTTTAATAACTCCTTTAATTAGTACAACCGGGCAAGTTGGACAGTTTAATTTTACTCAAGAAGAAAAAGATGCTTTAATTGCTTTTTTAAATACATTAATAGATAATGAAATGCTTACAGATGAAAAATATAGAAATCCTTTTAAATAATATGAAGCAAATATTTTTTATAGTCATTTTGTTCTCATTATTTTAGTATTACAAAACAATATTATTCATCATTGAGCATGAAAAATTTGAAACCCTGTACTATATATGAGAACTAAAATAAAGTAAGGAGTTAAGCAAAACCAACCTATAGTTTTATGTTTAACTCAAAACTTATTTTTTATAAAGTCTACAAAATTTAAAAAAATGATTTGATTCTTAATCAGAAAATAACTATTTTTTCCCATTACTAAACATAGTAGAATCGATCTATGAGACACATTGCTCTAATAATAATATTATTACTAGTTTCATGTAATAATAATAGCATAAAAAAAAATTCTATAAAATCGTCCGATATTTCAACTAGCCCAGATGAAATATCTGGTAAAAAAGTGTACGTAAATCCCGCAGATGGAAAAACATATGAATCAGAAAATGAATGGAAAACCTATTCTCCTCAAAATAAAAAAATAGATACTGGAAATGTAAAAATCAAACAAATCATCTTACTTACTAATCAAAATGAAATTTCCAATCGTATTAGTGTAGAAAGATTAACAGAATTTATTGAAAAAACAGAAGTGATTGTGAAAGAGTCTATGACCAAAAGTCATAAAAAAGGAGAACTCTTGGTTCAAATTACACTTAGTAACTATAAAGCTCCAAAGGTTAATATTTCTGCAAAAGATGATGTAGATGGAGAAAAAGTATCTTCCATTTATTACAAGATTGAAAAGTTAAAAAATTATACTACTCAAAAAGATTCTGTTACTTTTCAAACTCATTATACAATTAATTAAAAATATATTTCTAAACAAACTCTCAGTAATAAGAAAAAAAATAAACTTGATGCAAGAAAATATAATTGAATTACATTCTTCAAGAGCTAAAAGGAGATTAAACCTCTATTTATTGAAATCTATATTTGGCGTTTTATTCTTAATTTACCTCCCCTTTTCATCTTTATTTAAGGGGTTAGATCATTTATTTTTTTTGATAATAATAATGAGTATTCTTACATTTTTGAATATTTGGATTTATACAAAAACATTTTTAGGTTATCTTAATAAAAATGAAAATTTAGTTATTTTAAAAAAACCTTTTCTTAATAAAGAATGGAATATTAAACTTGAAAACATAACTAATATTGATAAAGAACGTATCTTAACATATAGGAAATATATTAAAATCCAAACTTTTAACAAAGATAAAACCGATACTAAAGATTATTATATACTACCAAGTAGCTTAACCTCTTTTATAATTGACGATGTAAAGATTTTAAAAAAATCTGTGCAAAAAAGGAAACAAGAATTATCAAATTAATTAGAATGATCTCTGTTCGGTTTTTCTAAAAATATGGTTAAAACTAAAAGAAACTTCACCTATTTTTCTTTTCTATTTTTATCTTATAAGATTTATTCTTGAACAAGAATAGTATAAAAACTTCAATAATTAACTTTGAATTAAAAAACTAAATGAAAAGGATAGACTTCAAAAAAGATAAAATTTCAATTCAAGGTATTGGAAAAAAACGGTTTTGGTTTGGTATAATAGCTGGCTGTTTTTCTGCCTTATCTATTTCTTTAATTTTTAATAGAACAAGAGAATTTATACGCCTTTTAACCAGTTTATCTCAAGATCTGTTATTATTCGAGAAACAAGAGTTCTACTTTTTTAATTTCTTTTTTGCTTCTCTATCTACTGTTTTAGGACTTTCTATTACTATTTGGATTTGGATGGGAAATATTACTAATAAAAGGAAAAAAAACAAACTTTATAAACAACAAGCAAGAACAAACTCTCTCTTTTTCTTTTGGTTAATTATATTTCTCACTGCTCAAATAGGCTTTTTGTTTCTTTCTTTAAGAGATGTTCCAATCCATGATCATCCTGTAAATCTATACAAAGAACATTCTACTTTATTTATACTTACTCCCTTTGTAATTTTTGCTCAAACTTGGTTTTCAGTCAGACTCGTTTATCGATCAGGAAACTGGATTTTAATTTCGTTTGTTGTTTCACTTACAATGGCATTCATTCTTTACAAAACAACTTCTGTTGATCAAAATATACTGAACCGTATTTATTTTGAAAAACATAAAGAAGCCTATGAATATATTACGTCAGAAAAAATTAAATCAGAAAAAAAATATGGAATTAAATACAAAGACAAAACAATAGAAACTCTTTAAAAAAAATACTCTTCGAACTCTACAAAACAGGTTTGGAAAATAAAAAAAGCTTTTTCTACAGGAAAAAAAGTATCAATTGATACTATTATACTTCAAAAAATCATCATTCATAATATAAAAAGAAGGGATCGAAATAGATACCTTAGTAATTTACCTTCTTTACAAAATTGGCAGTATGCGTTACCAAAAGATATTTTAAAACAGATTGGTTATTTTGAAAGTGATTCAAATGAAACAAAAGAACTTTTCGAAATCCTAAAAGAAGAAATTTTATTAGTAAACAAATCAAAAATCACATTAGATGATTATAATACTGATGTTAGAATTCCTAAAAGAATAAATAATAATTCACAGCCAGAAGTTAATCTAATGCTTGTTAAGCAATTAATAAAAGTACGTGACAGTTTAATCCATATTAACAAATACTCCGAATTAAATAAAACTTTACCCGAAATAAAAAACGATTCCTCTCATCTACTAATATCAAAAGAGGAATAATGAATAGAATATTTTTATATCCGTAGATTTAGATAAGACATGAATAGATTTGGACAAAAACAAATCGATACATAAACTCAACTTTGTATTGCAATTTAAAAGCAATAAAAAATGAGTCAAAAAACAGCAATTATTACAGGAGGAAACCGTGGATTAGGTAAAGACATGGCCTTAAATATGGCAAAAAATGGTATAAATATTATCTTTTCATATTATAAAAATGAAGTTAAAGCAAAAGAAGTAATTTCAGAAATTGAAGCATTAGGACAAAAAGCAACCGCTTTTTATTTTAATGCAAATGACTATAAAAGTGGTCAAGAATTTATTAATAAAGTAACGAATTACTTACAAGAAGAAAATGGTACTCCTAATTTTGATTTTTTAATTAATAATGCCGGAACAGGAACTTATAACCTAGTATTAGACACCACAAATGAACAATTTGATGAAATGATGCATATACATCTTAAAAGCACTTATTTCTTAACGCAATCTGCACTCCCATTTCTTAATGAAGGTGGAAGAATTATTAATGTTTCTAGTGGATTAGCTCGATTTAGCTTGCCTGGTATGTCTGCTTACGCAATGATGAAAGGAGCTATAGAAGTTTTTACTCGTTATTTGGCTAAAGAATTAGGTGAACGTAAAATTACAGCCAATGTTATTGCTCCTGGAGCCATTGCCACCGATTTTGCAGGAGGTAGTAATAAAAACAAAAAGAAAGCCGATTTAATTTCTAGTATTACTGCACTTGGTCGTGTAGGAGAACCTGAAGATATAGGAGGGGTCGTTACTTTTTTATGTTCTGAGAAAGCAAGTTGGATTAATGGGCAACGTATTGAAGTTTCTGGCGGTATGTTAGTCTAATTTTTTTATTTTTATAATAATGAAAAATTTGAAGCACTTTAAAAAAATAAAAGATTATCACGAACTAGCTAACCTAGCAGCTCCAAAACATCCTTTAATTAGTTTAATCGATTATAGCCAGGTAAAATACCCATCAAATATTCGTGACATTAGATGGAAACAAGATTATTATACTATAGGATTAAAACGGAATGTTGCTCATAAGTTATTTTATGGACAACAAGAGTATGATTTTGATGAAGGTATTCTAACGTTTGTTGCTCCAAATCAAATTATGAACTTATCTAAAAACCCTAACATTAACAACCATACCCCATCAGGTTGGTTGTTATTAGTTCATCCCGATTTTTTATGGAATACTTCTTTAACTAAAAAAATAAATCAATATGATTTTTTTGAATATACTTTAAATGAAGCTCTTTTTCTTTCTGAAAAAGAAGAACAAACATTACTCGATTTATTGAAAAATATAGAACATGAATATCTATTTAATATTGATGATTTTAGTCAAAAAATTGTAGTTTCTCATTTAGAATTGCTTCTTAATTATGCAGATCGTTTTTACAATCGGCAGTTCATTACCCGTAAAATTTCTAACCATAAAATATTAATTCAGTTAGAACAAATACTTGCTGATTATTTTAAAGATGATCATTTAATTATAAATGGAATTCCGTCTGTTCTAAATGTAGCCAATCGTTTAAACTTATCTCCTAATTATTTAAGTAATATGCTTAAATCGTTAACAGGACAAAGTACACAACAGCATATACATGATAAACTTATAGAAAAAGCCAAAGAACAATTATCTACAACTCCACTTTCTGTAAGTGAAATTGCTTATAATTTGGGCTTTGAATATCCTGCATCACTTACAAAAATCTTTAAAAATAAAACAGATCTCTCCCCTATCGAATTTAGGAAAAAATATAATTAAAGAAATGAAAAAGATTGTGAAAGTCTCTATTCCGATTTATAAACTAAACTTTGCTTTAACTCTTTTCCATAATGAATTATAGTCTTTTTTAGTTAATCTTTTCCTTTTTAATTGATCATATAATACATATTCCAATTCTGAGTTCCCATTTACAACGTTCATAAGTTCATTTGCATTAGTTGGAATTCTCTTTTTAGATTTTATTTTATTAGAATAATTTAAGTTATAAAAATAAAGTTCGATCAAATTATCGGTTTCATTCGCTCTATTAATTATTTCCATTTCTAAAACCTGTGCATCTTCTTTATTTTTTGGTCTCAACCAATAAACTAATTGTGATATACCTATCTTATCTTTTAAACTAGCATTTATAAACTTTTCTTTCAATTTTTCTGAAACCTTTTTAACACCAAAAAGTTGCATACATGGCCTTAAAAATATTCGATTGAAGCTTGGATCTTGATAATCAATTGCAATATTAATTAATGGCTCAAAAATTTTCTCATCAACTCTATCATAAAGATAAAGTAAATCAGTTACAAAGAATTTTTTATTTAAATCGATTTCGTTTTCTAAAACATCAATTAATTTATCTATTTGCAATTGATTTAATTCAGGTGAGTCTTTCTTAAATTCAGACAATATTTTATTTTCCTTTTCATAGTCAGGATTAAAAAAATCTCCCAATTTAAGATACTTTCTATTGCTTTTTCTATTTTCATTTAAAATGATAATTAACCTCTATCCAAAACTACTTTTTGACTTATTATTTACTAAATTAGTTAATTAAATTTAGGTTCCTAAATAACATTTATATCCACCAGAAATAAAACTATTTTATGCCACATTTTGTAATTGATTGCTCTGAAAATATTATAAAACTAAAATCGCCAAAAGAAATTATTCAAAAAGTATATGATACTGCAGAATCTACTAACTTATTTGATAAAGGAGATATTAAAGTAAGAATTACTCCTTTTGAACATTACAATATTGGAAATACTAAGAATGACTTCATTCATATTTTTGCTAATATTATGGAAGGAAGAAATGTATCTCAAAAAAAGAATCTTTCTGAAAAAATTGTTACCGAATTAAAAGTTATGTTTCCTAATGTTCCTATTATTTCTATTAATATTAGAGACTTTGAAAAAGCAACTTATTGTAATAAATCAATGGTATAAAACAGATTAAATAAACACAAAAAAATATGTTTAATTGGTTTAAGAAAAACAAATTAGATTATAGCCAAGTTGATAGTCATCAAAAAGCTATTAACTTGTTTAATAAAGGAAAGCTTTCTAAAATTTATTTAATGCCTTTAGAATTTGGTGGAACGGAACTTCCTATGAATTCTCTATATATTCCTGCATTTGTTAAAAAATTGAAAAAAGATTTTGATTCAAAAATTGAAAAACTTCTTATCGATGGAAAAAAAATAAGCTATGCTACCGAACCCGAATACAAAGGAAATAGTTTTATTCCTTCTAAATTAATTATAAATATTACTGGAGAAATTGAATTTAAAGAGATCATTAATATTTGGTAATTATAGAAAGTCTATTTAAACTAACTGAGATGGAAAAATCTTAATATACTGTTTTTCTGCTTTTTCAGTTAAATATGGATAAATACTTTGACTTACCAATACTAAATATTCATCAATAGATACTTCTGATAATACCTCAGCTTGTATTAAAATTGAAGAAAACCAAAAATTACTAAGAACCTCAACTCTTCTAAATAAATTTTTATATTCATTTTTTAACAACTCTTCACGAAGCAATCCATTTTGAATAAGAACCTCCACAATTTTTAAAAATTCCATTTCTCTTTGTTTTGAAAGCTGAGAGTAATGATTTTTTATTTTCTGATTCTTCCTAGTAATAGTTACAAAATCTAATAAAAAGAAATGATGTTCGTAAAGTATTTTAAAAATTTCTGTTGAAATATTGAAAAATGATTTTAATAAATCATCTGTTTTTATAAAAATAATAGCATCAATTTTTTCAACTATTTGAAAATACAATGCCTCAATTATATCTTCTCTTTTTTTAAAATGATATTGTAGGTTACCCACACTAATTCCTACCTCATCTGCAATAGTTCTTAACGATACATTTGAAATACCTAAATCATTAAAAAGCTTCAACGATTTTAATAATATTTTTTGTTTTGTTGCATTCATTAAGACAAATATATCATTTTTAGTACAATCGTACTACTTTGAATTATTTTTAGTACATTTGTACTACACTATAATTATTATTATGACTATAGACATTATTGGAGCAGGAATAGGAGGTTTAACAACTGCTATAGCTCTTGAACAAAAAGGGATTAAAACAAGGATTTTTGAACAAGCTGAAAAAATAAAACCCGTTGGAGCAGGAATTATTTTAGCCAGTAATGCGATGCAAGTATTTGAAAAATTAGGATTAAAAAAGAGTATTGAAGAGCATGGCAATCCTATTTCTTCTATGAATATTACTAAAGCAAATTTAGCTCCTATCTCTAAAGTTGATTTATCGTTTTTTGAGAAAAAACATAAAGTAAAGAACATTGCTATTCATCGAGGTATATTACAACAGCTTCTAATAAATGAATTAAAATCTCCTATTATAAAACTAAATCATCGCTTAAAAAACATTGATTTTAATAATAAAAAGTACTTATTAACTTTTGAAAATGGAGAGCAAATTCAATCTTCAACATTAATTGGTGCAGACGGATTAAATTGTGTTGTTCGACAAAATTTGTTTCCTAACAATACCTTAAGAAATGCCAAGCAAATTTGCTGGAGAGGAATTACTAATTTTAAACTACCTCATAAATATAAGCATGAATTAAACGAAGCTTGGAATAAAACAGATCGTTTTGGTTTTGTTCAAATAGCGGAAGATAAAGTGTATTGGTATGCTTTAAAATCTTTTAAAAACAATAAAAATGAATTTGAAATAAATAATATTCAAACTTATTTTAAAAATTATGATCCAATTATTAATAAAATAATTGCTGCTACCAATAACAAACAAATAAATACAGCTGAAATATTAGATTTAAAGCCAACAGAAAATTGGTATAAAGAAAATGTTTGTTTAATTGGAGATGCCGCACATGCAGCAACTCCTAACATGGGACAAGGAGCTTGCCAAGCTATTGAAGATGCTTATGTATTATCTCAACTTTTAACCAAATACGATACAAACCATGCTTTTCAAGAATTTCAAAGATTAAGGCTTCCTAAAGCACATCAAGTGGTGAAGGTTAGTTGGATGATTGGTAAGATTTCTCATTTATCTAATCCTATTTTAATTAAATTTAGAAATTTATTAATGCGCTTAACTCCTACTTCTTTAAACAGAAAACAAACTGAACAAATTTTTCAAATCCCAAAACTATGATCGTTATAATTTTATCTACAATTTTATTCTTAGTTTTCACAGTTCTTGGTAGTTTTCATTTCTATTGGTTATTTGGAGGAGTTTGGGGATTAGAAAAAGTGATTCCTACAAAAAGCAATGAATTAAAAAATATTTCGATTCCAAAATTTGCAACCTTATTAGTTGGGCTTGTACTAATTTTGTTTGGATTAATATATCTTATAAAATCTGGATTGGTAATTTTTCCAGTTTCTAATTGGATTATAAATTATGCATATTGGTTTATCCCTTCTATTTTTATGTTACGTGCTATTGGTGAATTTAAATATGTTGGCTTTTTCAAAAAAATAAAAAACACCAAATTTGCGAAGGCAGATTCTACAATTTTTTCTCCACTATGTCTAGGTATTGCAATAACTGGTATATTAATACAATTGATGTAATATAATATAACGACTTACTAAAGATGTATAATTCTATTCAATTCCCTACAATCTCTTAACAACATGCTTTTATTTATATTTTATTTCATTACAAATCAATGAAAATCAAACAAATAAAACCATTATTTACCGAGTAACTTTTATTTAACCTTTTGTTTACATTAAATTAACAAACAAACAAGACTTACCTTAATTCTCTTTATTTGCTAATTAAATAAATAAGTGATTCTCTCACTATCATATCAATAAAAACTAGATATCTTTTTTGTAAATAAAAATTACTAAAAGCTTATAGTCTTTTAATTTTCTGACTTCATTTTTATTTTACACGATAAAAGTTGTTTTTTTTATTCACCTGATATCATCCTTATACTGAAAATGAAATATTCGCAACAAAAAACACCTTTTACCTGCAAATTAACAAAACAAACCATGTAAAAACTCTCAAAAACGTGATTTACACCCCATTTTACCTCTTTTTTTTGTTAAAACTGTAATAACATATAAACTAAATATAGCACATAAATTTGCAGTGTATTAATAAACAATGTTTTAAATATTAAAATAAAAAACAACATTCAATTTAAACAGAACCCTCAAAAACATTCATTATGAAATCTATTAAATTTGTATTAACGGTTATTTTAGTAATATCATTTAGTTTTATTGCAAAAGCCAACAACGATCCAAAAAACGATAAAATAGCAACTGCATCTGTTATTTCTAAAACAGTGCAAAAATTATTAAAAGAACCTGATTTTATTTTAGAGAGAGATTTTTCTATTACTCTCGAATTTAGAGTTAATAAGAAGAATGAAATTGTAGTATTGTCAGTTGACACAGATTACAATGAAAAAGTTATAGCAGATTATATTAAATCAAGATTAAACTATAAAAAACTTGGAGAAAAAATAAAATCTAAGACTTATATTCTATCTGTAAAAATGGTTAGAATTTCTTAAAATTAATTTTAGTTAATTATCTCTTGGTAAGACAACTAACTTTATTATTATCTACTAATTACACCAAACAGAATCAATATTAAAATATTTTGATTCTGTTTGGTTTTTTATTTTCTAAAAAATGATTCTTCCTATAGTTATAAAAAAGAAGTAATTTTAATAAAATTGTTTCGACTATATTAAAAAGTCTTCATGAGAAATTTAATAAATCTTATCCTTAGCATTTTATTATTTATAAGTTGTTCTACAGATGAAGAAAATCTTTTTGATCCAAATGCAGTAAGAAATCCGCCTACAATTAATAAGACCACTTTTGCAGATCCAAATTTAAATCAACAAGCAAGAGATTTATATACTCGATTACAACTATTAACACAAAAAGGAGTTGCCTTTGGTCAGCAAGTTCCTTTTGGCACTGGTAACAACTTTCCAATGCCTAATAAACTTGATAATGATTTTAAAGAAGTAGCAAATGATTATCCTGCTGTAGCTGGTTTTGACATTGAACTTATTGGTAGTCAAATTCTTTTTGAACCATTCCTTGAAAAATTTACTAAAGCAATTGTAAAAGCTCATGAAAATGGGAGTATTATTACCATTAGTTGGCATGCTATAAATCCTAGTGATTTTAGAGGAAATAAAAAAATTGACAATGTAATACCAGAAATGCTAGAAAATGGAGAATTTAGAAGCACTTTTTTAATGTTTTTAGAACGAGCAGCAACACTTTTTAAAAATTTAAAAGATGCAGATGGCAATCCTATTCCTGTATTATTTAGACCTTGGCATGAAATGAATGGTGATTTTTTTTATTGGGGAGAAGGATTACGTACTTCAGAAGAATACAAACAACTTTATAAAGATACAGTTAAGATTTTATCTGAAGATTTTAATGTACATAACGTCAGACTGTCTAAAAACATTTTTACCTTACCTATAAATTTCGTATCTTATATATATGAAATTTATAGAAGGAAACAACAGAAATCAGTCCTCCCTTTTCCCTTTATCTATAGAATCTGCTATTGATTATGATAATGA
>CAKZVD010000082.1 GCA_937922085.1 uncultured Tenacibaculum sp.
ACCAGGATTGCGCTCGTGCTTACATAAAGCAGCAACACTTTGAAAAACGGCCTAGCAAAGAGCTGAATATTAAAACAGTAATTTACAAATTTTACGTTAGCCTACGTACTGAGGATTTTTTGGGTTTCTATGGGGGATTGCTATCAACGGTAAATTTTATAATGCAGGTTGTCTTCAATCACAAAAATCACTACCACCAAATTTTGAGGGCTATGTTGAAGCTGTAATTAGAGGAGCAGATATAGATAATTCAGATCCACATCCATTCAATGAAGGTGTTGATCGTTCTAGGGGTCTGTGTCCGTCTTTTTGGTTATACAGTAAGTTCTTTGATAATAATCCTGCTGAAGGCGATGTAATTTATACAGAAATAGATATACAAGAATTGCAACAGCATGATTTTCATGATAACGTACAAGATGGAGTAGAAGATACAGAATCTAATTTGCATATAGCATTTAAAGACGGTAATAAAAGAAGATGGGTAAGACCAAAGAGAAACCCTGAGGAACAATTAAATAAATATGAACTTGGTTTTGATCCTCGAAAAGACTGGCACACATACGGATGTGAAATAACGAAAGAAGAGCTTAACTTTTTTGTTGATGGTAAAAAAGTTGGAAAAACATTAAAGAATACACATTGGGGTAAATTACCATTACGTGTTATCATGTCTTTAGGAATGAGAGTACCTTTTGTTGATTTTGGAGGGAATGCATTTACCTCTTTTGATCCTCAAGGAATTTATCCTAATAATGACCGTTTGCAAAACTTAGCAGAAAGAGCAAGAAAACAATTAGGCGAGTTACCAGAATCTATGTATGTAGATTATGTTAGAGTGTGGAATAAAAAAAGTAATAATACCAATGGTGAAACTACTTTTAAAGTATTTCCAAATCCGTCTTTAAATGGAATATTTAATATAACGTTATTAAAACTTAAAAAACCATCAAAACTTACGATTACAGATTTAAGTGGAAAAGTTTTATTAACAAAGAAAATCACTAAAAAAACAACAAAAGTTAAGACTAAATTACAAAAAGGTATTTATGTTTTAAAAATAAAGAATGGTAATAGTACTTTAAGTAAACGAATTATAATTAATTAAAAGTTGAATTATAATTCTTTTAAAGTAAAAATAACTCAGTTATAAAATTAAGATAGTTAAGGTTAAAACTCTAACTATCTTAATTCATTTATGATATGTCTTGTTTAAAAATATAATCAGCTAAATAAGTAGCATCTTTACAAACACCACCTAAAGTTGCAGACCCTCGAGTATACATCCATGGTAAACCAATAAAGTATAAACCATTTATATTACTAACTCCTCTATAATTTTTTGGATATCCATCCGCATCTAGTTCTAAACCTTCTACCCAATTAAAATTAGGACGATATCCAGTAGCCCAAACAACATTCTTAATGGTAGAAACCTTTTTAGATTCGAAAATGATTTCTTCATTTAAAGCATCATTAGTTCTTCCAACAGGGATTACATTTTTTCTAGAGAGAATCTCTTTCACATCTGTACCAATAACAGGTTGGGTAGTACTATTCAGTTTTTTACCTATCCAGCTATACTTACTATAACTTAAAAAACCAATTAACGTAAACCACCACCATATAGTTTTGCCTAAAATATGCTGAGGAATTGATTTTACTTTTGTATCTCCAGAAAAATAAACTGTCCTAGATCGGTCTTTAGATATTTCGTTTAATATTTGATACCCAGAATCTCCACCACCAACAACTAAAGCATCTCCTTCTTGTAGTTGATTTAGATATTTATAATAATTACTGTGTATTTGAGAAATTTTTTCAGATATTTTGGTACTGCAAGGGGGAGTATAAGGTGTATGAAACGGACCAGTAGCTATAACAACATTTTTAGTTTTTATATTTCCATCTTTATGTTCAATATAAAAACCATTAGTAGTTTTACGTACTGAAGTAATTAAGGTATTTAATTGTATAGGAATATCAAATTTAGCTACATAAGATTTAAAATAATTTGCAACCTCAAATTTACTAGGGTAATGTCCTTTTGGAGCATCAAATTTTAAGCCTGGTAAATGATTGTATTCTGTAGTAGTAAATAATTTTAAAGAATCCCATCTATTTAACCATGAAGCACCAATTTCATTCTCTCTATCAACCACTATAAACTTTTTATTCATTTTTTTTAAATGATAAGCCATAGCTAATCCTGCCTGTGCTCCTCCAATCACCACATAATCCAACATCTTTCTTCTTTATTTTAATTCTGAACAAAAGTAGTGACAAAACAGATAATTTGAATAGAAATAACGAATATAAACTGAAAAACAACTTTTATACACCGAGAACTCCATATATAAAACAATAATTATAAATTAGTTTTGTAAAAATCAAATTGGTGTATAATGGATGTTACTTATAAATATAATGAACCTTCTGCTTTTATAAGAAATGAAGATAAAAGTGATCTCTTTTTATCTCATTATAATGAATTGTATAATGAAAAAAAAGTGCCATGCTTTTTTTGGGGTAAATTAAAAGAACCCTATGTAATTGCACGTAGTTTATTAACATTATCAAAAATTGTAGCGGCTAATTTTATGCCTAACAGTAGTTTATTACGAGATCCTGTAATTACTGCCGGAGGAAATAAACTACGTTTAGAAGGATTTTCTTCCTGTTGTAGTGTTTATGGTAAAGTAACCATTTTACCCAATGCTCTTGATGGTGAATTTTTACAGCAAGGTACTACCAATGTAGATTTTAATACAGAAATGATTGCTGCATTAAGCAAAATTAAAAAAGATGAAAATGTCTTTTTTTCTGTAGGAAAAAAGGAGTTTGTATTACAAAAAGGAGATGAAAAAATAATAGAAAAAAAAGTTTCACTTCCGCTTAGATGGATTAAAGGAATGGCAACAGTACAATTACTGGGGGCCAGTATGAAAGAAGTAGCTGTATTAGATAAATTACAAATACAGTTATTATTTAGAGCCATACCTAAAGGAGATGTTAAAGAGGATTATTATCTAAGTTTTAGAGGAAAGAGACCATTTTTATCTCCTATAAAATCAAAGAATAGTATTTGTATTGGAGGTATTCATCGTTTACGATTGGTAGAAAATATATTACCATTAGCTAAAAAGCTGGTTATTTATACTCCTGAATCTGAAAACGGAACCGCTTTTCAATTTGATTTTTCTAATGTACGTTTTACAATTATACTTTCTAGAAGTTTTTGGAGAGGGTTTTCTGGAGAAGGAAATACTTTAGAGAATTTAATTGAAGAAATTCCTGAAGAATGGATTCAAAAATTAGATACTTACGCGCAAATAAATGAAGAATTTACTCCAGAAAATCCTTTGTTAAAAACACTTTCTGCTATTCGTTTTAAAAATATAGCTACGAGACTTTCAGTAATGGGATTATTAGGATATGATTTAGCAGAAAAAAAATATTATTATAGAAAACTACCTTTTAAACTAAGTAATATAGAACGCTTGAATCCGAGATATAAAAACGCGTTACAATTGATTAAAAAAGGGCATTGTAAATGGATTTCTAATTCTGAAGAGAAAACAGAAATGAGCGTAAAAGGAAGTAATGTGTATCATAGTGTTGTAATTACTCCTAAAGAAGCACGTTGCACGTGTACTTGGTATGCAACGAATCAAAATAAGAGAGGTGATTGTAAACATGTTTTGGCAACTAAAATATTAAAAAATAACACAGAAAAGGAATTAGCACAATTATTAAAAGAGTTTGAATTATGAATACTATTTGTAAAGAATTTAACGAGAGAATACAAAAAGAAGCAGTTATAGGTACTTGCAAATGGATAAAAGATGAAAAGTATGAATGGGCTGATAGAGATGTGTTAAAAAACTACATTGCTACAACAATTTCTACTGAAAACTTTACGCGTAAGCAAAATTTAATACTTCGTTTTGTAACCATGAGCCATATGAGCGTTACAAGTATTAAGGCTTTAGAAATAAATTTATCTTTATTAGATGAAGAAGATGTTACTGAATTAATTACTTATTACGGATTAGAAAAACCATTACAGAAATATAAAGAAATAAAAGAAGAAATAGCAGCACCTACTAGCTATTTAACAAGAATACCATATAAAGTAATTTATGAGTTATATAAAAGAGGAAAAGTACCTTTAGATCGTCAAATTTTTGCAGCTTGTTTAGTAAGGTTTAATGTATGGCATGCTACCGGATATTCTAAAAATTTAGAAGAGAATGCAAAAGAGAAATTCTCCACTTTTTTTCCTCAAGACGATTTTACATTAGATCTTTTAATGGCTGTTTTTGAAATGGAATTGGGGGTAGACGGTGCTTTTTATATGGAACGAGAGTTTAATATTGGCGCTATGATTATAGAGTTGGTAAATACAAAGCGTATTCTTAGAGATGTTATTCAACAAAAATTGTTTGATGCATTTAATAATCCAACATTAAAACAAACAACACATGGTTGGGCTAAAAATATTTATAGAGATCTTAACTTTACTGTTGAAGAAAACATTGCTTGTCAAGATCAATTAATTCAATTGTTGTACAACGATCGAAATTTACTAGTGAATTTTGGATTACAACAGTTAAAGAAACTAACAAATACTTCTTTATTTAATTGGAACCTCTTTATAAATTCTTTAGATGGCATTGTATATAGAGAAAAGTTAACTGGCGGATTAAAAACTGCTTTAGGTATGTTATATAAAGGAATTAAAAAAGATAACAATTTAATTAAACCTACATGTGTACAATTAGCACCTATTTTTTTACAAGAAGATAATACACTGCAAATAGCAGCAAAAAAATGTTTTGAACTTTTAAAAGAAAATAATGAAGAAGTTTATGAAGCATTAGTTCCGTTTATAGATACGATGCATACAGAAGTAAAATCTTCTTTAAGTCATTTATTGGGTGACAGTTTTAATACATTTTCAACTTCTTATACTCTTTATAAAGAGGTGGAATATATTCAGAAACCTTGTACAAATGAAAATAAGATAGTTTACATAACTAACGAAGATGATTTTATTTTTCTAGTTTCTAAAGTGTTAAAAAGTAATGATGCTTTAGATTACGAATTGTTTTTAGAAGGATTATTAAGATATTATTCTTTAAAAGAAACGCATCTTAAAAAATTAAAACCAGCTTTAAAGCAGGCTAAAAAAATAGCAGAAGAACAATATTTAGAGATAACAGCTCGGGTAGGAGTACATCACATAGTGATCGCTAAATTAATTTGCATGTGGCTTTCTTCTGAACCTTATACGATTGAAATGGAAATTGAAAGTTGGAAAGAATTAGCTAAAGAGGAAGATCGATATTCTTATACAGCTAACAGATGGTTTTCTATTTTTAGTCAATTTAAAAGAGTTAGTTATATAAGCAATCAAATTCATAGTAAAGAAGCGGTTTTACCATTATTAAGTACACCTACGCATACTAATTTTGAAATAGAAGGAGCTATTTTTTTGAAACGACTAGAAGCTTATGAGATTGCTAAAAAACAACCTGATGAAACTGATTTTTGTATGGCTATTTCTAGATTGAATAGAAATTTAAAACTTAATTTAAAATCGACTTCAGAATATTATGATATCTTAAATTATTTATTAGACGAAAAAACAGTTTTGAATAAAAAAAAGATAAAAAAATTACCTTCAACTTGGTTTACAGCGTATATGCTTAAAAACCCAGAGGAAGCAATTTCTATTTTAATAACAAGATTTAGAAAAGGAAAATGGTTTCAATCTGACTCTGCTACATGGAAATGGAATTGGGAATTAGGGAGAAGATATTCAGAAGGAGGAAAATATAGCTGGGCTACTTTAAAAATGGATTTTGAACAAGAAGATGTTAGAAATAGAAAGACTTTTTTTAAAAACAGTTATTTCGAACATTATTTAACAAATCAAGAATTTATAATAGCAGATGTACATCATTGGTTTTTAAGAGACGGGATGTTACAAGAGCCATTGTATTTTAATTTAATACTAAGAGCTTATAAATATCTTTCAGATATGGAAGCCAATGAATCAAAATCTGTTTTAGAAGTAGTAAAATATAATGCGCAATATCCTTTACCTTTAAAAAAAGCAGGAGTTTTATTTCTTACTTTAAGTTTGTTTAGTGGAAAGTCTCCTATTCGATCAGCAGCTTTCGATTGGTTATCTATACTTATAGAAAACAACTATTTAAATTTAGAAGAATTTACAACAACGGTTTCTAAAATGATAGCAAATGAAGATCACCCAATACCAATGGCAAGAGTTATAGAACAGTTTGATCGTTTATTACAAATGCAAGATGTATACATAGATGTATTATATAAAACTATTGAAACTATTTTAAAGAACATAGATGTAAATAATTTACCTAAAAGTTTTAGTAAAGTATTACATCATTATTATGAAGTGTTACAGGTAGTTAAAAAGCCTATATCGAATGAGATCTCAACCTCTTTAAAGCAACTACAAAAAGTGAATGCAGTAAAAAAGCAAGTAAAGAAATTATTAGAAATCTAAATCAATTATTTATTGAATTAAGACAAATATGTATTGTAGAGATAATTTAGGTATCTGTTTTTATATTTTCGATAATAATAAATGAGATCATGGGAAATAGAGCTACTTTATATTTAAAGTCTAAACAACATAAAGACTCTCAATTAATTTTTGAGGCGAATAACCATTTACCTTTTTTCTGGATTTTATTATTAGATGTTACTATTATAAAGAAGAATAAAAATAAGTTTATAGAAAGCCATTTAAGTAATAATAAGATTTACGAAAGTACTTTTAAAATAAATATTGAAAACCTTGAAAATAATACAGTAATAGCTCTCGATTATTTGAGAAAAAATTATCCATTAATTACTGGAAAATTTGAGAGTTTCTCAAATTACCTAAAAGAAATAATATTAGATAACGATATTGTTCTAGATTTTTTAGAAATAGCTAATTTTTCTACGGCTACTGATTTGATAAATAATATAGAGAATATAATAAAGGATGTTGAAAAATCTGTTCTTTTAACGAATAGTGATTTTTCAGAATATCTTTATAAAGAAACGTATGTTTATTTAACTGGTGATGATAATTTAGAAAGAAACGCTAGTTTTTCAGATTTTAACTTGGAGTATTATGAAGAAAAAAGAACATTAAAAATTGAAGAACAAAAAAGAAAGAATAAGAAAATGAACTATATTTTTTTCATAGGATCATTTATTTTTTTACTTCTTTTTATTTATGTCTATATGAACTATGAATTTAAAGTTTTTATCTGGTGGGGTATACCTTTTCTTTGGTGGTCATTTAGTAAAGATATTATTACGGGAAAAGGTTGGCTTCCAAAGAAAAAAGTATCTAAATCTATTAGAGTATTCAATAATGAAAATCAAAAAAAATTAGAAGAAATAATTGAAGAACTCCCTGATTTAAATACTACAGAAAAAAAGGGGTATACAGAGTTGACGAAGCTATGTTGTTCTATAGAAACTCAAAAAATATTACTGCCTTTTTTAGAAAATTTAAAAGATTTTTCCAACGAAGAAGAATACCTGTCAACATTAAATTATGTAATAGATTATTTAAATGAAAATGACCTGTTTTTCATTATGTCGCTTGATTGGAAACAAGACATTGAAACATTAGAATTTGAAATTAAAAATGCACTTAAAAATAATTTTGGGTTAGAAACGAACTTACCTAATATAGATGATTATGAAAAGAAGTCTGTTTCTTTTGATAATGTATTTGAAGATTTTGATAAACCACTACGAGAAATTAAATTCCAAATGGGCTTTATAGATACTCAAAGTGATGAGTATGTAATTGTAATTCATAAAATAGAAGATAAAGAAAAAGTAATAAAAGCAATTCATCAAATTGGGTATGAGTATTTAGAAAAATAAATAAGAGTATAAGATATAATTATACTTAAAATATTAAGTATTAAGAGTAATTTAAAAACTAAAGAAATTGAAGATAGAACCATTAAAAGAAAATCAATCAAGTATTTCTACTTTATGTGAAAGTTATATGTTTTCAGCATATAAATCCTTTGATGAAATTATAAAAACATACAATGATCTTAAGAAAGAAAATCCAAAGAAACAAGTGCTTTTTACTTTAGATGATTTAAACCAAGCAGAGTATACAAGCTCTCATGCAACAATGTCTTATGATTTAGATGAAACAGATGGTTATGATTTATCAGGCGTTGATTCTAGTGCTTTTGAAGATGGAGAACATGTAGGATATTTATCTACAAAATCAGAATTTTTTATTCGTAAAGCAAACTTTGAGAAGCAGGTAGTAAATATCGACTTTTCTAATGTTTGTAAAAAAGGATTAATATTGGATGAAGAAGAAGCAATAATTCAACAAAAAAAGAATGAAAACCCTCTTTATTTATTTGATGAGCAAATAATTATAAAAATAGTACCTGTTAATGTTTCTTATAAAGCAATTTATGGCTTTCCGAATGGGTACTTTTCTAGCGATTTAAATCCGTTTGAAAATTACGCTTTAGCAAAACATTTGTACGAAAAGTATAACTATGAGTTTTTCGGAATAGGAGCTTCTTTTTTAGGTTTTTTTCGAAAAGAATTACTTAATGAAAAAGAAATTAAAAAATTAACGATTGATTTAAATAAATTGTATAATAAAGAAAATATTTCAGGAAATTTTAATTACATAACAAAATCTAATTTCTTATTTATAAAATATATAGAATCAATAGAAGATTATGAACAGTAAAATGACAGAAAAAAAAAGAAATTCCATTAAGTAAGAATAAATTATTTTTTGGAATAGCCGTTTAATCTAAATTTTATTATTTGTAAAATTAAAGCATAATATATTAATTGATAAAATAACATGAAGAAATCAATTATTTTTATTTTATTATCCATTTTATTTTGGAACTTTAAATTAATAAAAGAAAAAATAAATACAGTTCAAGAATATAGGGAAACTAGATTTGTAACAGCAAAAAGTGGACTTTTATGTAGAGATAAACCCCATGGTAAAGTAATTCATAAGTTTGCTTATGGTACAGAGGTTGAAATTATTGCTACAACAAATAAAGAACTAACAATTACTGATGAAGGAAAAAAAATATCGGGATATTGGGTAGAAGTAAAAATTGGGAATACCAATAAATCAGGATACGTATTTAATGGATTTTTAACATCTAATACTCATTTTGATTTAAATGTAGAGAAAATAGCTGAATTAGCTCCTGCAAATTTTAATAAAATAGAGAAAACAAAAGGTTTATTATTAAAAGGTACGCATGATGTTTATGACAATGATTTAAATGTTATAGAACAAATACATCTAAATTCAATAAGTGATGTTGAAATTTTAAGTGTAACAAAGTTTGAAAGACCCAAAAAGAGGACAGAAGCAAAGCGAAAAAAATGGCAAGATTACTGCAACTGGGCTAATTATGTGAAAATTATTTATAATAACAGAGAATTAATCGTTTTTGGAGAAAAAGTTTATAAGATAACAAGTAACAAAAAAAAGAAATTCAATAATTCAACAATCAATTTTTTAATAGCTGATAATTTCCTTAAAAAAACAGGAACTTTAACCGAAGAGCTTTCTGGATGTTTTTGTGGGGAGTATTTTTTAATTAAATCTGAAGGAAATTATTCATTTGTCTATGATAATAATTACAAAGAAAAATCATCTTTATTTTTTTTACAAAATGAGTATGGATCTGCAGGGATGCATAATACAATTATTAAAAATGATACTATATTTTCTGAAGTAAGTCAAAATTTTCAAGAAGGAACAGGAAAATATAAATTAAAAATTTTTAAGAATAAAGGGTGGAAATTTATAGAATATGACAAAGTGAGAAATTAATTTTTTTATTAGCATAATTTTTTTTGTTTAAAACAATTCCTCAATTATTTACTTAATTAAGGCAAATATGTATTGCTATTAAAAATATTTAGATAGTATAACTACTTTTACTTGAAATAAAATTAAAATAAAAAATTAATAAAATTGAAATTAATATTTGAAATTATCATGAAAAAAAACTTTTTAATACTAGTAGCATTCATTTTCAGTATTGCAACCTTTGCACAATCATCATCAGAGATTTTGGTGTTAAGCGCTATTGTAAAAGATAAAGTAATACCGAATGCACAAGTTATTTTTCAAAAAAATGGAGAAACCTCAGTAACTAAACATACCAATTCTAATGGTAAAGTTACAATACCAACTCAGTATAGAAATGATTCTGATGTAGTTGTTATTATAAAAAAACAAGGATATTCTCCTTTAATAACGAAGTGTTTATGTGATGGTTTAACTTATGCTATCAGTCCAACGATGTATGAATTAGACGGAATGCGAATTGTATTAAATTGGGGTAATTCACCACAAGATATAGATTCTCATTTATCATATGCAGGAGGTTATGTTTGTTATCATAAAAAAGAAGCTTCTCAAGCTAATTTAGATGTAGATGATACCAATGGCTACGGACCAGAAACAATTACCATAACAAAAAAAGAACAAGGTAAAAAGTATGTATATGCTGTACATAATTATTCAGATAGAGAATTAACAAATAATTCAAATTTATCTAATGTAAGTGGCGCAAAAGTGTTTATATATATAGGAGATACATTAATTAGAACTTATACAATGCCAAGAGGAAAAAAAGGAACTATTTGGATTCCTTTTTTAATAGATGAAATGGGAAACATTGTAAATGTTGGTGATTTTAAAAATGCAAGCTCATGGGAAGGTGTACAAACTATTTTAAGGAATTATAGGTTTAATGGTGATAATTCTGTGGTATCTAGTTCAGATAAAAGAGAATCTACAAAAATAAACAGAAAAGGAGAACAAGAATACCATGCAGGAAATTTAGAAAGTGCAGTTTCGTTATATCAAAATGCAATAGAATTAAACCATAGAAATGGTCAAGCATACAGTAATTTAGGTTTGGCTTTTCAAAAATTAAACAAAGAAGCAGAAGCATTGTGGGCAAATAGAAAAGCTATTGATTTAGCCAATGGAAGTAAAGCACATATTGTTAGAGCAAGTTCGTACTATAATATTGCAAAAATTTATGAAAAGAAAGGACAATGGTCAGATGCTTTACAAAATTTTAAAAATGCAAAGCAAAACAGGGCACATAGAGCTTATAACGAAGGGATTTCAAGAATGTCAGCTAAATTAAGATAATGAAAAGGAAAGCATATACATTTATCTATTATTACTTATTGTTTTTAATTCCTTTTTTCTCTTTTGCAGAAATTAAGAATACAAACAATACAGATTGGCCTTTAGAAATGAACTCTAGTAAAAATTTTGATGTAGCATCAAAATGTGAAATGTTGGTGTTTATAGAAGTATTTAATGAGTACGACATTTTATCAAAATATGATTTATCTTTAAAAGTTAAAGTAAAAAACATAAAAGAACAATCTGTAGAAAAATGGAAAAAAGAAACAAAAAAAAGAATTTTAACAAACTTAAAGAGGTTGTCTAATACATCTTTAAAAGATTTAGTAATTGTAAGAAAAGGAAGTTCTTGGGCATTATTATCAGAAATAGAATTACAAAAAATATTACCTAACAACTTCACAAATTGGTATAATTCAACAAAAATATTTTATAATAATTATATAAAAGAGCAAATTCGACTAGCAGCTTTGTATCCTAGAATTACAAGTGAAATTTTACAATTTTCTAAAAATGAAGTGCAAGGACATAATTTTAATGATAAAAGTTTTTTACTCACTTTTGATGATGGTCCTACAAGAGTAAATGGAAACACAGATAAATTAATTAATGTGTTAAATAGGCATGAATTAACGGGTATGTTTTTTGTTTTAGGCGAAAATTTAGAAAAGAGATTAAAAACATCTTCTAAAAAAGCATTGAATAATTTATACGGTGAAAATAAGGTGTATTCTCATGGTAAAATTCATAAATCACATCAAAAATACACTTACTGGAAAGCATCTATTGATGAAACAAATACCTTAATTCATAATGTTTTTTCTACAGAAGACAAAAATGAATTAGCTTATTTTAGACCTCCGTATGGGCAGAGAAACAAAGCTTTAGTAGCTTATTTTGGAGAGAGAAATTCTAAGATAGTTTTTTGGAATATAGACTCTAGAGATTGGAGTTCTAAATTAAATGCCGAGCAAGTAGCAAATCGACAAATTAAATTAATGTTGTTATGGAGAAAAGGAATTCTATTATTTCATGATATTCATAGTAAAGCACAAAAGGCGGTTCCTTTAATTTACAATTATTTTAAAAACACGAGTATAAAGTGGGAAGATTCTAATGTTGTTTTCGATTGATTTTAAAGAGTCTTTAATCCTATAAATAATTAAAAATAAGTAATTAACTTTTTCTAAAAATAGTTATAAATGATTAAAGTCTATTCAAAACAAAAAATGAAAACACAAATTACCTTGTTCTTATTGTTATTGTGTTTCATTTCATTTTCACAACAAAATGAAGTGAAAATAATTAATGGAATTGAATTTGAATTTAAACAAAGAACTGTTGATGATTTGGAGCAAGCGGATTATATTGAATTATATAGAAACGGCAAAAAAGTATTGACGCACACAAATTTTAAGACAGACGGAGATTGTAGTAGCGAAAATTTAGAGTTAGGAACCTACAAAGTAAAAGGAGATGAAATCTATTTTTACAGTTATTGGGCTAGTGGAGATAGAATGCAAAAAAATGTATATCCATTCGGGTTTAGAAAACAAATATATAAAGTAAAAAAAAGTGGGAAAATACTAGCTGTGAGTTCCATTTTATATGTTGAATCATATGTCGATTCTTTTAATAAACCAGAAGCTATTGATTATTTACATAAAAAAACAAAAACAGCATTTGAAATAAAAAAAGTAAAAGAATATACTTCTATAATAGAAAAAGAATATGAAGGAAAGTTTGTAGTTCATAAAGTTAAAAATAAATTAGAAAGAGAAGTAAGAAATGTGTTACAGAAAGAGATAAAAATGAATACAAAATATTGGAAAGAAGTTTATGGAACAAATCATAACAAATAGTTTTGATTTTTAGATATCATTTTAAGTAAAAAATTACAATGAAAAATCAACAAGAAATATTAATAGATAAAGCTGTTTTATTCTTTAAAAGAGGAGATTTCTCTTTAGGGTATAGAACTTTATTAGACGCTGCTTTGCATACTGATAATGTAACAATTTTTAAAAAAGTAATTGAATTTGTAAAGAATTATGAAAGCTATGATACAGAAGATAAATCAAGTTTAATAACCGATTTTGAAAATTGTGCAAATACTGTAAAAGAAATACCTATTCCAAACAAAAACTTAATAGGAAAAACAATTTTAGAAGGAAATAATTTAGTTAAAGAATACGGGAAAAGTAAATTTGTATTAGGCCCTGTAAGTGTTGAACTTAAAAAAGGAGATATTTATGGATTAGTAGGAGAGAACGGAAATGGTAAAACTACTTTACTAACGATGTTAGCTTCATTAATTAAAAATTCAGCAGGTAATTTAAGTTATCACTTTTCTGAAGGATACAAAGACCATTATGATTTAAAATCTAAATTAGTTTATATACCACAACGTACAGGTGTTTGGTATGGAAGCGTTATTGATAATTTAAAATTTGCATTAGTACATCATGGAGTAACAGGAGAAAAAAATGAGTTATTGGTTTATATGATGATTGCTAGGTTTGGATTATGGAAGTATAAAGATTTAAAATGGAAAGAATTATCTTCTGGATATAAAATGCGTTTTGAATTAGCTAGAACACTCTTAAGACGTCCAGAAATTGTGCTTTTAGACGAACCTTTAGCTAATTTAGACATATTAGCACAACAAATTATTTTAGAGGATTTAAAAATGCTTGCAAAATCGCATGTAAATCCTATAGCAATGGTGTTTTCTTCTCAACAATTATATGAAGTAGAAAAAGTTTCTGATAAAGTAATTTATTTAAGAAATGGAAAACCATCTGAAGAACTAAACCTAGAAGGAGAAGAAGGAAATCAATTAATTATAGAATTAGATACTCAAAGTTCAAGAGAAGAAATAGAACAAAATTTTGATGAATCTCAATTAGAAAAAATAGAATTTAATGGAGGTGTATACATTTTGTATTTTAAGAAAGACATTGCTTTTAATACAGTTTTAAGTATCATTGCTAAAAATGACTTGAGTATCCAATATATAAGAGATATTTCTAAATCTACACGTCGATTTTTTGTGTATTAATTAAAAAATAAGCCATGAATTTTATAAAAAAAGTAAATAAGTATTTAGTGGAACATTATCCACTTATTTGGAATACTCGTTTAGTATGGATGTTAGGAATAGCATTGTTATTACATCTAATTTTCTTTGTAGTAGGTTATAATTATGTGAATAACCAAAAAGAGATTGTTTCTGAATCTAATTTAGATTCTTTTTATTTTGGTACTTCGGTGGTATTTGTAGCAATATTACTATCTATTATTATACTATTAGTTTGGATTTTATATTACTTACAAAACAATGCCTTTAAAAATTTATACAATTTAAAAAAAGGGACTCTTTTTATACAATTTTGCACCATATTTTTCATCTTCTTTATAAATATTACACAATATTATTCCTTTAAAACGGGGTTAAAATTAAAATTAAGGAACACTTATGCCTGGGAAGAAATAGATACAGATATTAAAGAATTTAATAAACTGTCACTCTTTTTATTACAAACAAAAAGTGATTATAATATTGATAGTAAAAAATATCCAGCTCCATTTCCTTTAGACTATTCTGATGATAAATATGATAGGTTAGGTAGGCATATAGATACTACTAAATCGTATTTTAAATACAATGGTTATTACCATCAGTTTTATAAATTAGATCACAAAAGAATTTTAAAAGATTCAAAAAATATAAGTTATGAAATTAGAGAGTCTAATAATTTTAAATATAGAACTGTTTTTGATGTATCTAAATACCAAAATTTAATAGATGGTTCTTTATTAAATTATTCAGATGAATTGTATTCATACGATCAAGATTCTATCGATTATAAAAATAGATTAAAATTTTATGAATCATTATTAAATAGGAAAGATGAAAAAGAAATAGAAAAAACAATACTTCCATTTTTTGATTTAGCAAAAAAATACAATGTAAAACATAATTTAAATGTAGATGACTGGCTATATTTAATAAATACTAAAAATGATTATCTATTAAGAGGAACTATACAGAACTCAAAGCCAGATGAAGAAAGAAAGGAACGATTAAAGTCTGATTATTACAGAACAGTTTTTAAATATGATACTGTTTCTTTAGCAGGAAGAAATGAAAAAGAACTATTTTTCTTAAGAAACTCTCCATTAACAAAGGATAATAAAAATGCAATTGTTAAGAGAAGTGAAAAAGAATATTTCTCAGAAATACCATATTGTAATTTAGGAAGGTTAAATTATTTTTTTAAAAATGTGCATGAAGCATACAATTCTAAACCTTCAAAAGAAATTTTATATGTATTAATAACTATTTCTTTTATACTTTCTCTATTACTATTTCTATTTAAAGTAACCAACATTAAAACTTTACTATTGAGTTTTGTAAGTGGAAGTATTGTACTTATTTTAGTACTTCTTTCAATAGAATATATTTCATCATATAGAACAGGTTACCATAGTAGAACATATTTAGAAGTTTGGGTTTTCTTACTTGTTGGATTTGCAATAATTATAACTTCATTAGTCGCTTTTAAAAAGCGATGGAGAAAACTAATAACAGCAATCTTATTTTCACTTGCATTATCTATTATTCCTTTATTATTTGTAGCTATGATTAGCTTATATGAAAAATTTATAAGAAATAAACACTTATATAAAGAAGTAAGAAGAGATCCATTCTTAGTTTGGTTTGATGATTATGGTTTTTGGGTAGTTATGGCTATTTGGTTAGTTAGTATTGGTATTTATACCATTCCAATTCGTAAATGGAAAGGCTTACCAGAATAAAAGATACGTATGATAAGGTTTAAAAAGACATTAACACTATTTATACTTATATTCTTATTTACTTTTATGCAGTCCTATTGGTCTATGTATGATTTTCAAGATACTATAGATACTATTTTTATAGCTTTATTTTTTAGTGTTTTTTTAATACTCATTTATTCAATAATTAATTATTTAAAAATAAAGAAGAGTCTTAAGTTAATTTTAAAAATAGTATTTACAGTATTCATTTGGTTTTTCATCAATTTAGATACTTTTAAAATGAAAGAAAGTGCTTGGAGCACTTATAGCTTTACTGAGGAAATAGATTACACAATTTGGTATTCAAAATACCCAATAATTATAGTAATGAGTTTGTTATTATTTTTAGAAAATAAAATAAGTTTTAATTCTTCTTTACAAGAATAGAAGTATCAATTGTAATTATTTTAACATATTTAAACTTAAAGAGAATGTCTTTAAAGCTTTATATACTTGCTTTTATATTAAATAAGTTACTATTTATAAATACCCATTATTTAACTATAAAGAATATCAATTTGTATCTAATTAAAGTAATAAATTAAATTAATAATTTTGATTTTAATAATCAATATAATCTATTAATTAACTAAATTATTTTAAAATGAAAAAATTATTCTTAATGGTTTGTGCTACTATGCTCTTAATTGGGTGTGGTAACGGTAACAAAACGGCAGAAAGTAATTCTGAAAAAGAATCGACAAAAGGTGGATGCCCTTTTGGTTTTGATTCAAAAGGAGAATCAGCTGGGTTAACAGTAACTAATAATGGAAAAACGAATAGAGAATGGTACCCTAATCAACTTAATTTAAATGTACTTAGACAGCATTCAGAGTTATCAGACCCTATGAATTCAGGCTTTAGCTATGCTGAACAATTTAAAAAGTTAGATTACCAAGCTCTTAAAAAAGATTTACGTAAAATAATGACTGAATCGCAAGATTGGTGGCCAGCAGATTACGGAAATTATGGACCTTTATTTATTCGAATGGCCTGGCATAGTGCAGGTACTTACAGAACAGGAGATGGTCGTGGTGGTTCTCGTGAAGGTCAACAAAGATTTGCTCCAGTTAACAGTTGGGCAGATAATGCAAACTTAGATAAGGCAAGAAGATTACTTTGGCCAATAAAACAAAAATATGGAAGCAAAATTTCATGGGCAGATTTAATGATTCTAACAGGAAATGTAGCTTTTGAATCTATGGGCTTTAAAACATTAGGGTTTGCTGGTGGTAGAGAAGATGTTTGGGAACCTGCAACTAATGTATATTGGGGTAAAGAAAATGAAATGCTAGGAAACGAGCGTTATTCAGGAGATCGTGAATTAGAAAAACCTTTAGCCGCTGTACAAATGGGATTAATATATGTAAACCCTGAAGGGCCAGATGGAAATCCAGATCCGTTACTTTCAGCTAGAGATATACGTGAAACTTTTGGAAGAATGGGAATGAATGACGAAGAAACAGTAGCTTTAATAGCAGGAGGTCATACATTAGGAAAAACACATGGACAAGTAGAAGGTTCTCATTTAGGTGCTGCGCCAGAAGCTGCAGGTATAGAAGAACAGGGGCTTGGTTGGAAAAGTGATTATAAATCAGGAAAAGGAAAAGATGCAGTTACTTCTGGGTTAGAAGTAATTTGGACTTCTACACCTACAGCATGGAGTCATGGTTTCTTTGTTAGTTTATTTGAAAATGAATGGGAATTAACCAAAAGCCCGGGAGGTGCTCATCAATTTGTAGCTAAAGGTGAACCTCACACTATGTTTCCTGATGCATTTGATAAAGAAAAAAAGCATAAACCAACCATGTTAGTTTCAGATATTGCTTTAATAACAGATCCAGAATACAAAAAAATATCTAAGAAATTTTATGATAATCCAGGAGAGTTTAATGAAGCTTTCGCTCGTGCATGGTTTAAATTGACACATAGAGATATGGGACCAAGTACTACTTATTTAGGTCCTGAAGTACCAAAACAAGAATTTATATGGCAAGATCCTATTCCTAGTGTAGATCATAAACTAGTAAATACGAAAGACATTACCACTTTAAAAACAAATATTTTAAACTCAGGTTTATCTATTAGTGAATTAGTAAGTACAGCATGGTCTTCTGCATCTTCATACAGAGATTCTGATAGAAAAGGTGGAGCAAATGGTTCACGTGTACGTTTAGAACCACAGGTAAACTGGAAATCGAATAGTCCTACTCAATTAAAGAAAGTGTTATCTAAATTAGAAGAAATACAAAAGTCTTTTAATTCAAAAGGAAAAAAAGTATCATTAGCAGATTTAATTGTGCTAGGAGGTAGTGCAGCTGTAGAAAAAGCAGCTGAAAAAGCAGGAGTTAAAATAAAAATTCCTTTTTCTCCTGGGCGTATGGATGCTTCACAAGAACAAACAACACTTAAATCTATGGCTGTTTTAGAGCCAATGGCAGACGGATTTCGTAGTTATAAAAAAACAGCTTATACGTTATCTACGGAAGAGTTATTAATTGATAAAGCGCAATTAATGACATTAACAGCACCAGAAATGACTGTTTTAGTAGGAGGTATGCGTGTATTAGATACAAACTTTGATAATTCTAAACATGGAGTATTTACAGATAAACCAGGTGTTTTAACAAACGATTTCTTTTCAAATTTGTTAGATATGAATACAAAATGGATTGCTACCTCTGATAAGAAAGAGGTTTTTGAAGGAAAAGATAGAGCTACGGGTACAACAAAATGGACAGCTACTAGAGCAGATCTTATTTTTGGTTCAAATTCTGAGTTAAGAGCCATCGCAGAAGTATATGCAAGTAATGATGCTAAAGAAAAGTTTATAAACGATTTTGCAAAAGCATGGAATAAAGTAATGAATTTAGATCGTTTTGATCTTAAATAAGCATTAATAGCCATAGCATAAAAAAGTATTAAAAACCTCATAGATTAATTTCTATGAGGTTTTTAAATTATCATTTCGAGACCCGAGAAAAAATTTTTCAAGCAGTATTGATGACAAAAACAAACTTTATAATTCGACTTATTGATAAAGGTTTTGAAAATCAAGGAAACAGCGTTGGCATAGAGATAAAAAGTTGTTTGAGCCTTTGGCGAGTTCTTTTTATCTGTGGCTGGTGATGCCGTAGTATTTTTTAAATTTTTATCATCCGTCTTGATTTTTGCTTCTTTGTATCAAGGCAAAGAAGAAGGAAATTATAATTTTGTAAGTGGTTTAAAAATAGTTAATTAAAAAAAGATGTCAATGGTAGTGGAATTATGAAAAAACTTAGTTTTGAGAATATCGTTTTTCGTTTTAAATTACCTTTCTCGATACAATTTTCTATCGAAAATCACTCGAAATGACAATTTAAAAAGTTAAAAACCCTTACATCGAACTCACGTTAAATACTTTTATATTTTATTTTCTGTTTTAGCCCCTACAATTAAGAACCATAAACAAATTCCGATTTCACCAACAGCATGAGGTATTGTTGCTAGTATTGGTATTATAGTTTTACCATAATCCTTTGGAAAGAATAAAAAACCGATAAAATCTGTTATATATCCAAAACAACCAATCATTAATAAAATACCAAAAAATTTAGGCAAAATTTTAGACTTAAAAACTAAGTAACCAAAAGGAAATAACCACAATCCCCAAAATATTTGATTCATTAAAATACCATTATGATTAGATTTAAGTAATAATAACAAACGTTCAGACTGTTCATTAAAACTGATAGAATCTAGATAGTTTGAGTTTTGAATTAAATAAATAACATCCAATTTAGGAATTAGATTAGCAAAAGAAATAGTAACACTTATTAATACTAAAATAACCATTATAATAGATACATTTTCATGAACCTTTTTAAGTAATTTATATAAAGAAAATGATAGCAGTATAAATGTTAAAAACATAATAATATCACTTAATATACCTATTTTAAAAAGATCAATATTTTCAATAATGTTTTTATGAGTTTCAATCGGGTTTTTCCAAATAATTAATTTTGAAGGAACATACAGAAGGTTAAATATTCCACTTAAAATTAAAATTAAATATAATAAACCCGAAATTCTTGAATCTTTTTTAGTTGTATCCATCATTTTTTGATTTAAGTTGTTGAAAATTAAGACGAATAATTCTTTAATTTGTTACTTCCACATTATAAATTTAATTTCAGGTAGGAGAGAATATAGTTTCTTTAACTATTAGTTATACGATTTCTGAATAATAATTTCGTATTTAAATTTTAACAATGGGTTTAAACCCATTGATTTCCTTTGGAATGAAAAAAGTAATATGCGAAATAATTAAGTATAAATATATTTACTTAAAATTTGGAAATATTATAAATTTTCTTGCATCTTTTCAGCAGTTCATTGACATTGGTTCTTGCTCATTTTATGAGATATGTAACACAATAATGCGTTACATAATTTATAAAATTTAAAAGATGAATTGGAAAATTCAAAAATTAAATGATGGAGAAACCATCATATCAAAAGAACCAGGTAATTCTATGTTACCTCTTTTAAAATCGAAACAACCCGTAAAGCTGAAGCCTATAACATGGCAAGAATGTGAAGTCGGAGATATTGTGTATTGTAAAGTTCGCGGAAACTGTTTTACACACCTTGTAAAAGGAAAGAATGAAAAAAGAGGATTATTGATTGGTAACAATCATGGTAGAATTAATGGATGGACTAAAAATGTATATGGAATAGTGGTAGAAATACTATAATGCCATAGGCATTCTTTAAAAATTACAATTACAAGAGAATAAAATCTCTTTTTATATAAAATTGCAGAATATCTTTATTACTTCCTTTCAAAAAATAAAATTCACTGATATATTATTTTAATAATTAAATCAGTTTAAAATTATACAAGAAAGAATCTAATTACACGTATTATAAAAATTCAATTTTTGCTATGAAACCTAAAAATCGTAAAGAATTAAGAGAAAAAGAGATTCGTAAAATACACAAACGACTTGATGAAATATTTAAAGAAGAACGAAATCTTGAATTAATAAAATTAGACAAGCCTTATAGACATGGTTGGTTTAAAGAGTTAATTATTACGAATAATATAGATAAGTATTCTAACAAAGAATATATAGAAGAAGTGTATAGATTAGTCGAAAAAAAAGTTTGGGCTAAAACAAAAGAAGAAGCAGAAAAAAAATGGAAACATCAAATTTCTAAACACTTAATAAGTAAAGATATTCCATCTATAAATAGGAAGCAATACAATAAACTAAGCGTTGAAGCTAAAGAATTATGCATACCGTTTCCAATATTATACAGAAAAGAAAAAACTACGAACACGGTATTATATAAAAATACCCAAAGGAGCTTATAAAATAAAGTTTACAAGAGTCTATGTTACGCATACTCGTAATATAGATACTAAACTTCAAAGAGAACGAATATTGTTATTTCAAAAATTAGAAAGAAAAGGTTATTATGAAGCAGAAAGAAAGTTATTTCCTTGGAAATCTGATTGGCCAAATTTTAGAGAAAGTAGACAAGAAGCAAAGAAAAAAGTTAGAATGTTAAAAAAAATAGAGATAAAAGACTTTCTTAAAGAAGCTTCTTAGAAATTATTAAGTCTAATAAGAGAAAAATGATGCTTAACTTTAATTTAAAATAGATCTAATAGATAAAATCAGATTAAAACGCTACATTTGTCATCATTATATAACAAATAAAACAAAATTTTAACCTATGACAATACCAAAATTCACATATCAGGACGCATACAAGCGACTTCGTGGATTGTATTTTAGGTAAAAATTCACAGTATAAAAGCAAAAGCGTCCAAAATTAATTTTTTGGACGTTTTTTTTTATAAAAAATTTAAAACCTGAAGTACTCTTTGAATCGTGTAATAAAAAGTATACATAACAAAGTATCAGTCAATTAATAAATCTGCAAAAAGTGGATAGGAATTTTGCACTCCAAAAACTATGTAATTACCTGTAAGTCAGAAAAGTAAATTTAGGTTTTATTTGTGTAATTCAAAAATACATTCTAAGTTTGCATCGCAATTAAGCAACAAAGCATATAGAGAAAATATATAAGCTTTGATATGATCTAAAAATAGTAGATCATTTAAAAAACAAATTAAGTTTAACAATTTAAAAACGAAGTAAAAATGTTCAAATTACGAATCAACATTAGTACAGTAACAGAACTAGGTTTTTGTGTACGTATGCTTCGCGACTTTCTTCATAGATAAATAAAATCACATTATATATGAAAAGTCCGAAGCCCAAAAGTTTCGGATTTTTTTATATACTTTTTTCAAGAAATCGTTAAGGTTACAAATTATATCCGAAAAGGTAATGAATAGTTAAAGCTATATTCATTGAAACCAAGGCATATAAAAGAACAAAGGCAAAAAGTCATTCGAAATATTCGAAAAAGACAACGAGCAATTTACCAAGAAATCAAAGATTTAGGATATAAAAAACTAGAAGAACCTGTACGACATGGTTGGTTTAAAGAAATTGTACTAACCGAAAATATAGAACGCTATAAAAACAAAGCATTTATTCTAGAATTATACGATTGTATAGAAAAAAGTTTTTGGGGCAGAACCAAAGAAGAAGCTGATAAACAATGGTTTTGTCAAATTTCAAAATTTCTAATCTATCGAGATTTTCCAACGATTTCTAAAAAACAATTTAACAGATTAACATACAAAGCACAGGCAATGTGCACTATATATTCATATAGAGATGAAAATAAAAAATTAAGAAAACGATTTTACGTAAGAATTCCAAAAGGAACTTATAGAATAAAATATACAAGAGCATATATAACACACTCTAAAAGAATAGATCCTGAGTTAGAAAGTGAATTAGATCTTTTAGAACAACAATTATATAAAAGCGGTTATTATGAAGTTTGGCAAGATAATTCTTGGAGAACTTACTGGGTAAATGACAGTGGTCAAAAAGAAAAGCAGCAAACCAAAAAACAGCTAAAAGTTCTTAAACAATATTCTTTAAAGGATATTATTAATGACAACATATCATGGGAAAAAAATTAAAAGGAAAAGATCTAATCAATTTAGGGTTTCCAAAAAATAATAGCATAAACATCGCTTTAGGGCAAATTAATAGATATCGCAAAAGAGAAAAGAAAGAACGTATTCTCGAAGAAGCGAAACAAGTATTACTAGAACCAGAAAAATATAAAGGAAATGCTATTTGGGGTAAAGTAGCTGAAGGTTTAATAAAACCAGTAGAAGTACAATTTCATAAATTAAGAAACACCAGAGCACCCTTTAGTATTTATGGCGAAAATGAAATAGACGATTTAGCAAAATATCAACTATACGATGCTTTAAAATTACCGGTAGCTGTACAAGGTGCTTTAATGCCAGACGCACATGCTGGTTATGGCTTGCCAATAGGAGGTGTATTGGCAACAGATAATGCAGTGATTCCTTACGGAGTAGGAGTAGATATAGGATGTAGAATGTGTTTAACAGTATATCCAGTAAAAGCTTCTTATTTAAAAGGAAAACAACATCAATTGGAAAATATATTGTCTGAACACACCAAATTTGGAATGTATGAAACACATAAAGTGAAACATGATCACGAAATATTTGAACGCCCCGAATTTAATGATATTCCGTTGTTAAAACGTTTAAAAATTAAAGCGCATAGGCAATTAGGAACGTCTGGTGGAGGAAATCATTTTGTGGAATTTGGGGTGGTAACTATCACAGATATAAACAATGAATTTAATTTAGATGTAGGAGAATATATCGGATTGTTAACACACAGTGGAAGTCGTGGTTTAGGAGCAAACATAGCAAAGCATTATACCTATTTAGCAACAAAACAATGTCCGTTACCTAAAAATGTACAGCATTTAGCATGGTTAGATATGAATACACACGACGGACAAGAATATTGGTTAGCTATGAATTTAGCAGGTGATTATGCAAAGGCTTGTCACGATAATATTCATAAACGAGTAGGTAAATTGTTAGGAGCAAAAGCAATTGCAAAAATTGAAAATCATCACAATTTTGCATGGAAAGAGCAAGTAAACGGACAAGAGTTAATTGTACATAGAAAAGGAGCAACACCAGCCAATAAAGGCGAGTTAGGTATTATTCCAGGATCTATGACAGCGCCAGGATATATTGTTAGAGGTTTAGGTAACAAAGACAGTTTAAATTCAGCTTCTCACGGAGCAGGAAGAAAGCATTCTCGTAGAAAGTGTAAAGAAAAATTTACTAAAAGTGATATTAAACATCAGTTAAATATGAATGGAGTTAGCTTAATTGGAGGTGGAGTAGATGAAGCACCAATGGCATACAAAAACATAAAAAAAGTGATGGCAAATCAGCAAGAATTGGTAGAAGTGTTAGGAACCTTTACACCAAAAATTGTACGAATGGATAAATGATTTATTAATAAGTTAAAAATAAGGGATCATAAAAAATAGAAGTAATTGTTGGGCGTTCCCAAAGGTCGGGCTTTTCGCAGTCGCTTATAAAATGTATTCATTATACATTTTAAAGAGCTCCAACAAGCGCTTCAATCCCTAACGCAAGAAAAAAGATTTAAAAAGAAAAAAATGGGAGCAAATCATAATATAAAAAGATACGGAGAACTTTGGCCTAATTACCGAATAGAATTAGGGCTAGAAATATTAGAAAAATTAAAACAATGGATTGTTATATCTGGAGGTTGGGCTTGGCATTTCATGTCAGAAATGAATCATAAAGAATATAAACATGCACATGATCATAAAGACATTGACATATTTGTAAATCCTAAAAATGTAGGTATAGTAATGCAAATTCTTTTAGAAGAAGGGTTTGAAAAAGTTTGGACACGTTATGATCATTTACCAAGTAATGAGAATTTTAGACGTTACGAAAAAGTAGAATGGCTGCATATTGGAAGAGAAGTACGTACAACCATCGATTTTTTTGAATCTAAAAATTTAGAAAGTATTCAAACCAATGGAGGTTGGAATGTAGTGGAACCGAAAACATTGTTAAGCTTTTATAGCAATATTCATTCTAGTGATAAATGTTGGGCAGTTAAAACGGCTGTTAAACTTTTAGCAGAAGGAAAAAGCCCAGTAGGAAGCCCATTGTTAACTAAGAATCCATTAAAATAAAAAATCATGTGTAGATATGCCAATTATAGTTATAAATCACATTATGCATGTTTTACTTGTAGAAAAGGATTTAAAAGGAAAAATTTAAGAGATATAACTGAAGATAAAAATATAAAAAGTAAACCCTTTAATTGCCCAGAATGTAATTCACTTATGGCAAATGTTGGATTGGATTGTGAAGTTCCGAAGAAAAAAGAATTAAAGAAATGGAAAGTTTTAGAAAGCCTTTTTGAAATAGGAATAGCATATCATTCTTGTGGTTGCGGAGGACCTGGTTATATACCTAAAGAGTTAGATGAATTTAAATCGTATTTGATTAAAATGAAGTCAACATATGAAAAGCATTACAGCAATTATGTGAAAGAAAAAACTTTAAATGAAAGTGAGATAATAGAAAGGACAAAAAAATTAACGCATTGGAGTTTTAAAATTAAAGAAATAGAAGATGCATTAATTAAAGTTAGACTTTAATTAAATAGTAAAAAAAGTATAAAATGGAAAGAATAAAAATAGATTTAGATAAACTTCCATCGCAACGATGGGAGTTTCTTAAAAAGTATAAAAAACAAGTAAATAGTTTACTAAAGTATTATTTAGAAGATTTAAGCGATGCAGGTATTTTTGGAGACTATATAGAAATGTATAAACAAATGTTTATTTCTGAATCATATAAACAAGAAATAAAAACGATAAGTAAGTATTGTAATTTTTCAGAAAACGAAATATTAATAACCAATTTGTATTATGATGCTTTAAAATTTGTTTTCGGGTGTACCTCTTTTTGTACTACTAAAAATAAAGAAAGAATACATGCTAGAAATTTAGATTGGTGGTCTGAAAATAATTCTTTAGGAAGTTTTACAAAGATTTTTGATTTTGAGAAAAAAGGAGAATTAATTTATTCTTTAGTGAGTTGGCCAGGGTTTGTGGGAGCATTATCAGGTGTTAAAAAAGGGAAGTTTTCCATTACATTAAATGCGGTATTTAGCAATGAAGCACCACAACTGGCAATTCCAATTACATTTTTAATACGAGATGTTCTTGAAAAAGCTTCTGATTTTGACGAGGCAGTAAAAATATTATCAGAAACAACTATAGCATCCGATTGTTTATTAATGGTAGTAGGAGAAGAAGAAAAACAACAGGTCGTTATTGAAAGAACGCCTACTAAATATGCAATAAGAAAACCAGTAGATGATAATTTAATTGTTACTAATGAATATTTATCATTAACAGAAAATAAGCAGACACAAGATACATTACAATTAACAGCATCTGGTAGACATAATAGAGTGAAAGAGTTATTGAAAATAAAATCTTCTGAAAAAATAGGAGATTATTTTTTGATTTTATCCGATAAAAAAATAAAAATGGATATCACTGTTCAACAAATGATCTTTAATGTGAAGACAGGAGAAGTTCATTTAAAAACATAATTAAAATGTACACAAAAATAATACAATTAACAGCTGCAAAAGGGCCATCGGAATGTGCTTGGGTAGTGGCTAAAATATTAAAAATTTTTATAAAAGAGTTAATAGATAATTCTATTGAATATAAAATTTTACATAAAGCAAACGGAACAGAAAACGGTACAGTACAATCGGTAAGTATTGAGTTAAAAGGAAAACAACTTCCTCTTTTTTTACAAAGTTGGTTAGGTACCATTCAATGGGTAGGAACTTCGACATTTAGAAAATATCATAAACGTAAAAATTGGTTTATTGGTTGTTATGAATTAACTCAATTTAAAGAAAGTACGATTAACGAACATGATATTCAGTTTCAAGCTATACGAAGCTCTGGCCCTGGTGGACAACATGTAAATAAAGTAAGTTCAGCAATACGAGCTAAACATATACCAACAGGAGAACAAGTATTGGTTTCTGATAGTCGATCGCAACATCAAAATAAAAAAATAGCCATACAACGATTAAAAGAAAAAGTAGCTGTTTTTAATAGGGGTGAATTGCAAAACACAATACAAGAAAAATGGGAAAACCATTTGAGTTTAGAAAGAGGGAATCCTGTGAGAGTGTTTGTAGGATCAGATTTTAAAAAGGAAAAGAAAACAAAATCTTACAAAACGAAACGAAATCAATTAAAAAACGATTTAAGAAATGAATTTCGATAATGATTAATCTATAAATTTTCATTAGAAGAAGTTGAAATTAGAAATTTAATTCTTGAAAAAGTAAGAAACGATATTTAAAATACATAATTATGAATTTATTAATTTTTATGAGATTGCATGATTACTAAAAAAATGAAATACGCAAAAAGAATACGTATTAGTGTAGGAAATTTGTAGAGCTATTAAGAAAAAACGCCGTTTAGAAGTGGGGAAATTGCAAAAAATAGAAAGAGAACAAAAAATAGAGTAGAAGAATAAGTCATTGTGAAAAGTAAAAATAAGATAAAAAATTACAGAGTAGCAATGACTATAAAAAAAGAACAATGGGAACATTAGCAAATAACTATATATTCAAAGCTTTAGATGCTTATCCATATGATTTGGAAGAAGCTATAGAGGCCTTAACATACGCATTGGCATATGATGATAAAAATACAACAGCTTTATGTTTAATGGGACGTATTTATGCTGAAAAATTACACGATTACGAAAAAGCTAAAGAATATTATACTGAAGCTTTAGCTGAAAATATCCATGCTTTTAATATCTATCCTAATTATATTAATGTATTGTTATGGAATGAAGATTACGATGAAGCAAGAAAGTTAATAGATTTTGCATTAAGTATTAAAGGATCTGATAAAGCAGTATTGTATTTAAAAAAAGCTGTTTTATACGAACAAAAAAAGAACTATAAAAAAGCATTAAAAAACGTAAAGAAAGCACGTACATATACTTATAACAGTGATTTTTTATACACTGTAGAGGAAGAAGAAAAACGCATAAAGGAAAAAATTCCGAAAAAGAAAAAAACAAAGAAGAAGAAAACTAAAAGTAAAAAGAAGAAAAAATAAATTCAAGTACGTAAAAACAATACGTACTTGAGTTAAATATTTGTTGTGTTATTAAAAAGTATCAAAATTTAGAAAAATTATGAAAGGGAAAAGTTTAAAAATACCAGAAAATTATATTGATTTTTTATATTGGATTAAGGAAAGAACTGAAAATTTTTGGAGTAAAAACCCAGAGACTTCAGAAGAGGATTTTGTTTGCGAAAAGTGGATTCATGGAGCAAAATGGATTGGTTTAACAGAAGAAGAAATTGATGAAGTTGAAAAAGAATATGGAATTGTATTTTCTTTTGAGCATAGAGCATTTCTGAAAATTTTACATTCAATAGATAGAAAAGAAATTTTAGAATACACAGAAACATTTGAAGAAGATGCAGAAATAAAGTATGATGAAAGCTCTTTTTTTTACAATTGGAAAGAAGATAAAGAAGAAATTAAAAAAGCTTTTAATTGGCCTTATAAAACCATTTATGAAGATGTTATTGGGGCAAATAAGGTTTGGTTAAAATCTTGGGGAAATGTAAGGCCAAAATCTGATAGTGATAAAGAAAAAATATTTTCCGAATGGTTTCAGAAAGTTCCTAAACTTATACCAATTACTTCACACAGATCTGTTGTAAGTGATTTAAATAGAGAAGAAAACCCTGTTCTTTCTATTTGGGGTTCTGATATTATAGTTTATGGATGGAATATGAGACATTATCTTTTAAATGAATTAAAAGAACATTTAAATCTATTCGAATTAGTTTATGATAAAGAAGATGATGAATGGTATTCTGAACCTATTAAAGAGCTTCAAGAGATAAACATTTTTGAATATGAAAAATCTAAAGAAAAAGTTATTCCAGTATGGGAAGAAATGATTTTATATTGGAGTTCAGGATGGAGAAGTTATGGTAAAGAATACCCGAATCCTAATAATGAAACCATTAGGCCTATTGTTAAAACATTTGTACCTGAAGATGAGAAAGAAGAAGAAAATCAAAAAACATTTAATTCATTTGAAAAATAATAATGAAGATGTTGATTAAAACTATTTACACAGAAATAATAAGAAGTGTGAAATAACAAGAAATTAAAAATGAATAAAAATAAAATAATAGTTATAGACTTAGAAGCTACTTGTTGGAATGGTAAAATTCCGCCAGGAGAAGTAAGTGAAATAATAGAAATAGGAATTTGTGTTTTAGATACTGATACAGGTGAAACTTCTAAAAATAAAGGAATTTTAATTCAACCAGAAAGATCTAAAGTAAGTCCGTTTTGTACAGAATTAACAACGATTACACAAGATATGTTAGATGAAAAAGGGATTTTATTGAAAGATGCATTTACGAAGTTAAGAGAAGAGTATAACCCTAAAGAATATACTTGGGCTAGTTATGGTTTTTACGATTTAAAAATGATGAAAAGCCAAAGTAAATTTAAAAGATTAGAGTACCCAATGTCTCATGATCATATTAATGTGAAAGAGTTATTTACAGAAGTAAGAGGCATTTCTAGAAAAGTAGGAATGAAAGGAGCTTTGGGTATTTTAAATATTCCTTTAGATGGCACACATCATAGGGGAGTAGATGATGCTAGAAACATTGCAAAAATATTAGATTGGTGTTTGATAAATAATTAAAACGTAAAAATAAATGCAAATTAAAAAAGGAAGATTGTATTGAGTTTATAACTCAAAACTTAATACCAATGAAATCTTATCATAATAAAAAGATTTACAATTTTAAAAAAGCACATAAGAGAAAAAAGAGAACAAAAAGCACTATGATAAGAAATGATAAATTGGGGAGTGAATATACAAGAATGAAACAGCGTGAATTTAAAACGAAATGTAGAGAAATTTTAAGATTACGAAAACAAGGAATCATTCGTGAGTTCCCTATTCATAAAAAAACAATGTCATGGGATTGGTAAAAAAATTAACTACGTAAAAAGAGTGCGTTGCATTATATAATATTTGCAACATGATTAATGAAACAAGAAAAATAGTATAAAGAAAAAGTAAGCCTTATAGTTTAAAAACTATAAGGCTTTGTTAATTAATAAAAATAAAATTATGGAAAATATATATTTTACATCCGACCACCATTTTGGTCACAAAAACATTATTAAATATTCCAATCGACCATTTAAAACTGTGGAAGAAATGGATGAAGAATTAATAAAAAGGTGGAACAGCAAAGTACAACCGAATGATAAAGTATATCATTTAGGAGATGTAGGTTTAGGTTCGCCAGAAAACTTAAAAGAAGTTTTATCTCAATTAAATGGTAAAATCTATTTATAGAGGTCAGTAGTTATTTACTTATTAATTCTGCTTGATAAATTTTATTTCCTACAACCATTTTCGTAATCAAGTTGTTGAATATTGTTGCCTTGCTCTGTGATCGATTTATTCTAAAACAGAATTCGTTAAAATA
>CAKZVD010000083.1 GCA_937922085.1 uncultured Tenacibaculum sp.
TGTTTACCTCCCATCATCACTAAATCTTGTCCGTCAGAAAAATTTTCCCAAATTGATTTATTCGGATCTATGTTAGAATGCGCCTGATCTACATACGCTATTTTAGCTGTTTCTCCTACTTTAAAACTACCACTATCTGGAGTTTCTTCTCCCATTATCATTTTAAAAATAGTAGTTTTACCAGCACCGTTAGGTCCAATAATTCCTACAATTCCAGCTTGCGGTAAATTAAATTCTAAATTCTCGTATAATAGCTTATCTCCAAAAGCTTTAGAAACACCACTTGCTTCTATAACATTAGTTCCTAAACGTGGGCCATTAGGAATATAGATTTCTAATTTTTCTTCTGTCTGCTTTTGATCTTGACTCATCAATTTTTCATAGTTCTTCAAACGTGCTTTTTGCTTTGTTTGACGACCTTTTGCTCCTTGACGTACCCAATCTAATTCTCGTTCTAATGTTTTTTGACGTTTAGATGCTGTTTTACTTTCCTGCGCTAAACGTGTTGATTTTTGATCTAACCAAGAAGAATAATTTCCTTTCCAAGGAATTCCTTCTCCTCTATCTAGTTCTAAAATCCAACCCGCTACATTATCTAAGAAATATCTATCATGCGTTACAGCAATTACTGTTCCTTTATATTGTGCTAAATGATGCTCTAACCAATGTACAGATTCTGCATCTAAATGGTTTGTTGGCTCATCTAATAATAAAATTTCTGGCTCTTGTAATAACAATCTACACAAAGCAACTCTACGACGTTCTCCTCCAGACAATACTCCAATTTTCTTATCAGAATCTGGTGTACGCAAAGCATCCATTGCAATTTCTAATTTGGTATCTAACTCCCAAGCATTAGAAGCATCAATTTGATCTTGTAATTCAGCCTGACGTGCCATTAACTTTTCCATCTTATCGGCATCAGAATATACTTCTTCTAAACCAAACATGTCGTTAATTTTATTGTACTCGTCTAAAATTGCTACTGTTTCAGCAACTCCTTCTTTTACAATTTCCATGACTGTTTTATCAGGATCTAACTGAGGTTCTTGTTCTAGATATCCTACTTTATAACCTGGAGAAAAAGTAACATCTCCTTGATAATTTTTTTCTACTCCTGCTATAATTTTTAATAACGTAGATTTACCTGATCCATTAAGACCTAATATTCCAATTTTTGCTCCGTAGAAAAAGCTTAAATAAATATCTTTTAAAACCTGTTTCCCAGTTGATTGATAGGTTTTAGAAACCTTATTCATTGAGAAGATAACTTTCTTATCGTCTGACATTGTATTGTTGATTAAATGATTGAATTATTCAAGAATAAAAAACTGTATTTTCTATTTTTAAATGTATTATTTAAATGATTAAAAAATGTTATACTCTACCTTTTAAAGCATTAAACACCCAAGCTATTGAAAAGAACCCTAAACCTACAGCTCCAAAACCATAGCCTGCAATTTCATCATATTTAAATATAGCTAACATTACTAATAAAATTCCCATTAGAACCATTATTAATGTAGCATAGGTTAATACTGTATTTTTATTCATTGACATATTTCTAGTTTAAAAAAAGCACTAAAATTAATCTACTTAGTATAAAAATATTAATATTCGAGGATTATAATTTATACTCTATTTTTTTAGATATATAGTGCAAAGTGAAATACAAATATCGAGAAATATTTATATTATTCAAGAATAATATCAAAAACAAAACTATATAAACTGTTAATTCATTATTTTCTGGCTAATTTTCGTAATGCAACCCATTGTTTTAACATCTCTCTAGAATCACATGCTGGATAACCTACTACTGTTTTTCCTGCAGCAACATCTGCTATAACTCCAGAACCTGCTCCAACTGTAGCTCCCGAATGTATTGTTGTATGATCTTTTATAGAAGCACTTCCTCCAATTACTACACCATCTCCTAAAGTTACAGAGCCAGCTAAACCACTATTTCCTGCCATAATACAAAACTTTCCTAAAACAGAATTATGACCTATTTGAACAAGGTTATCTATTTTACAACCGTCTCCTAATATAGTAGCACTAAATTTACCTCTATCTATACAAGAACTTGAACCTATTTCTACATCGTTACCTATAATTACATTTCCTATATGTGGTATTTTAGTTAACCCTCTTTCACTTGGTCTATAACCAAACCCATCAGCCCCTATGCTCACATTCGTATGAAAAATGCAATTATTTCCTATTTCACTTCGCTCACGAATAACAGTTCCTGACCAAACTGTGGTATTATTACCTATCGTTGTATCATCAAAAATTGATACATTAGGGTATATAGTAACATTATCTCCTAAAATTACATTCTCACCTATAAAAGAATTTGCTCCTATTTTACATCCATCTCCCATTTTCACAGTATCACTTACTACTGCTGTTGGATGAATATCTGTTTTAAAAGCAGGTGATTCTGGCTCAAAAAGCTCTAAAATCATAGCCATTGCTAAATCTGCATTTTTAACTTTTATCAATGCTTTTCCTTCACCAGGTTCTAATTCAATTTTTTCATCTACAATAGCAGCACTTGCATTAGAAGCGTCCCACAAACGAGCATATTTTGTATTACCAATAAAAGTAATTTGTGTTTTCTTTGCTTTTTCTATTTGTTCAGGAGCATGAATTTTTTCTTCACAATTTCCTTTTAATTCCCCTTTTAATGCTTCTGCAATTTCACTTACTGTAAATGACTTCATTGATATTCTTAAATTTAGTTATAGGTTTATAAAGTGTGTTTTTTAATAGTTTCAATTATTTCAAATTAAAAAACCTACTTAAAGTAGGCTTTCTATTATTTTAATTTTCGATTACAATTCAGCTGCTAATCTACTTCCTTGATCTATTGCTCTTTTAGCATCTAATTCTGCTGCTATATCTGCTCCTCCAATTACATGTACTTTTAAGCCTTTTGCTTGTAATGGTTCTTGTAATTCTTTAAAAGGTAATTGCCCTGCACAAATAATTACATTATCTACCTCTAATATTTTTTCTTCTTCATTTTGAGTATAATGCAACCCTTGATCATCTATTTTGGTATATTGAACTTCATTAATAAATTGAACATTTTTCTTTTTAAGATTTGCTCTATGAATCCAACCTGTTGTTTTCCCTAATTTTCCTCCAAACTTTCCTTTACTACGTTTAAACATGAAGATTTCTCTTGGAGAAGGATGTATCTCTTTATTTACATTTTCTATTCCGCTTCTAGCTTCTAAATTTTTATCAATTCCCCATTCTTTTAACCAAGCATCTATATTTTGTGAAGTACTTTCTCCTTCATGTACTAAATATTCAGAAACATCGAATCCGATACCCCCTGCACCAATAACAGCTACTCTTTTTCCTACTGGTTTTTTAAGCTTTAATACATCTATATAATTTAGTACTTTTTCATGTTCTACTCCCTTTATTCTTGGTGTTCTTGGAACAATACCTGTTGCTAATATAATTTCTTCAAATCCTTCTATCGCTAAATCTTCTGCAGATACTCTTGTGTTTAATTTTAAAATTACATTATGAAGTTCTATTTGCTTTTTAAAATATCTTAATGTTTCGTAAAACTCTTCTTTTCCAGGAATTTGTTTTGCTATATTAAACTGTCCTCCTATAATTTTTTCGCTATCATATAAGGTTACTTCATGCCCTCTTTGCGCTGCTACTGTGGCTGCTGCTAAACCAGCAGGTCCCGCACCAACAACAGCAATTCTTTTCTTTTTATCTGTTGGTAAATAATTCAACTCTGTTTCATGACAAGCTCTAGGGTTTACTAAACAACTTGCTACTTTTTGTTCAAAAACATGATCTAAACATGCTTGATTACAAGCAATACAAGTATTAATTTCATCATCTTTTTCTTCTTCTGCTTTATTAACCCAAAATGCATCTGCTAAAAACGGACGTGCCATAGAAATCATATCTGCATGTCCTTCTGCTAATACTTTCTCTGCCGTTTCTGGCATATTAATTCTGTTAGAAGTAATTAAAGGTATCTTTACCTCTTCTTTCATTTTTTGAGTTACCCAAGTAAAAGCTGCTCTTGGTACTGATGTTGCTATTGTTGGAATTCTTGCTTCATGCCAACCTATTCCTGTATTAATTATAGTTGCACCAGCTGCTTCTATTTCTTTAGCTAATAGAACTATTTCATCCCATGAACTACCATTTTCTACCAAATCTAACATTGATAATCGGTAAATAATAATAAATTCTTCTCCTACTTTTTCTCTTGTTTGTTTTACCAACTCAATAGGTAATCGCATTCTATTTTCATAACTTCCTCCCCAATCATCATTTCTTTTATTGGTTCTTTTAGCTATAAATTGATTGATTAAATACCCTTCAGACCCCATAATTTCAACTCCATCATAGCCTGCTTCTTTTGCTAATCCTGCTGATTTCACAAAATCTCTAATGGTTCTTTTTATACCCGATTCTCTTAATTTAAATGGTTTAAAAGGAGTTATCGGTGATTTAATTGCTGAAGGAGCAACACTTAAAGGATGATATCCATAACGTCCTGAATGTAAAATTTGCATACAAATTTTACCACCTTCTTTATGTACTGCTTCTGTTATAACTTTATGATTTCTTGCATGTTTTTGAGTACTCATTCTAGCAGCAAAAGGGCCTGTCCAGCCTTGAACATTTGGTGCTATTCCTCCTGTAACAATTAAACCAACACCTCCACGTGCTCTTTCTCCATAAAAAGCAGCTATTTTTTCATAGCCATTCTTTTCTTCTTCTAAACCCGTATGCATTGACCCCATTAAGATTCTATTCTTTATAGTAGTAAAACCTAAATCTAATGGTTCAAAAATATGTTTGTACTTGCTCATGTAGTTTTTATTTTAAGTTTATTATGCACGCATAACAAATGCAATATAACTGTATTTATTTGAATCTAAAAATCTGTGTGAGTAAAAAAGTAAAACAAAATAATTTTATTCATTTCTTTTATTTTTAATAGAACTGAATTCAAAATTTTAAATAAAAAAAAAGGAATACATTCATGTATCCCTTTACACAAAATAATAAAGTTTTATTACCTTAAAATAATTATAATAGTCATTCCATTAGAACATCTAATAATTATTATTACATATGCTGTTTTACCATTATTAAGTTTGGCGTTAAGACGGTAAGCGGATTCTTTTTCATATCTATGTGGAACTCTTATGACGTTTCCGTCTTCCATTCTATGTTCAGATAAACCAATTCCTGAAAAAGATTCTTTCTGAATTTTATAGTCTTTAATTTCTTCCTTTTTAAAATCTGCTTTTTCAAGAAAATCTTCTAAAGTAGGTTCTCTTTGAACCCCTTTAGGATTCATAGGGAATTCATGAGCTTTTATAACACCATATTTCTCATGATAATCCAATCTTATTTCTTTTTCTTTACCATTTTTGTTAAGTACTATTGTTTCAGTTTTCTCAATTGCATTTTTTAATTCTAAATCATTGTTTTCATTTTTTTCACATGATACAGTAAACAATATTAGAGAAAAGAAAACGGCTACTGTAATTAATTTTAATAGTTTCATGAAGTTAAATTTTAAAGTTAATAATACCTCAAAATTAATCAGTCTTATGCTATTAAACTTCAGGTTTTTAACTAAAAACAAACCATCAAAGTACTCATATACAATCAGTTAAAACACAGTTACAGTAAGCGAAATATTATTTTATAACGGTATTTCTATTAGTAATAATTGAGCATTTGTAATTGCATTAATTTCAAAGTCAGTAGTTTCTGAAATCTCTAATGCATCTCTTTTCAAAGCTTCTTGGGTTTCAACCACAACTTCACCAGATATATTCATTAAATAAACTCCGTGTTTCTTAGATTTTAATGTGTATTTAAAAGTTGTCTTTTCGTCTAAATCAATTCTAGACAATTGCGCATCTTGATGAATTTTTAAACCGTCATAATTTTCATCATCCATTGCACTCACTAAAACTTGTAATTTATTCTTTCTATCTTCTGGATAAAACGATTCTTGATTATACCTAGGCTTTACATTTTCCTTATTTGGCAGTATCCAAATTTGAAAAAGATTTAAAGAGTTATTAGCAGATCCATTTATTTCAGAATGGTAGATTCCTGTTCCTGCAGACATTACTTGAACTTCATTGGCTTTAACCTCTAACCATTCATTAGACATACTATCTTTGTGCTTTAAAACACCCTCTAACGGAATTGTTATAATTTCCATATTTTGATGAGGATGTGTACTAAAGCCCATACTAGGAGCTATTATATCGTCATTTAAAACTCTTAATGCTCCAAAATTCATTCTGTTAGGATTGTTATAATTTGCGAAACTAAATGAAAAATTTGCTTGTAACCATCCATGATTTGCTGTTCCTCTTTCTAATGCTAAATACTTTTTTATAATCATATTTTCTAGCGTATTTTATCTAACAAATCACTTAATTTTAGAGCCTCCTTTTCCGATAAGTTATCTAATAAATCTAATTCATCAATATATTTATCTATTTCTTGTAGGAGTAATAATCCTTCCTCTGTTATTTTAACATAAACAACTCTTCTATCTTCTTTACTTCGAGATCTTATTATTAATTTTTTTTCTAATAATTTATCCATCAATCTAGTTGCATTAGGAGCTCTTTCTATCATCCTATCTTTCACAACTTGTACTTTAATTTTTTCTGCGGCTCCTCTTAATATTCTTAATATATTATACTGCTGAGGAGAAATACCATAAGGCTTAAAAAAGTCTACTTCTCTACTAATCAAAAAATTAAAAGTATATTTTATATTTAAAAAAGCTTTTAATCTATTATTCGTAAATTTTGTATTGATATCTTTAGAAAGGTTTCCCATTTAATTCAATGCTTTTTCAAATTCTGTAATTTCTTTACTCAAATTTTCTATAAATTCTTCGTTAAGAATTACTCCTTCTTTAAAATTATCGTAAAATTTAGGAAATGATAAACTACCAGTAATATTTGCTCCCATATGAGGAAAAGTTCCTAATGCTGAAGCTAAAACTGTAGCCCCACCTCTAGCGCCTGGTGAAGTTGTCATTAATAATACTGGTTTATTTCTAAAAACTTCTCTATCTTTTCTAGAAACCCAATCAAACAAATTTTTAAAAGCCGCAGCATAAGATCCATTATGTTCTGCTAAAGAAATAATAAAGCCATCATGATTGTCTAAAAGCTCATTAAATTTTGTTGCTCCCTCTGGGTACGCTATTTCTTTTTCTAAATCTTCACTAAAAACGGGTACTTTAAAATCATTTAAATCTATTACATTAGAATCTACATTCTTTAATTGATTTGCTGTATATGACACCAATTGTTTGTTTATTGATGTACTACTTGTGCTTCCTGCAAATGCTAAAACTCTTTTCATATTAACCTTGTTTTTAATTTAGAAATTATTAATTTTTTTGAACTTTTTTACCGAAAACATAAGAAACCAACAATAAAACTAAAGCTATTATTGCTCCCATTTGCTCCCCATCTTTAATCATTACATGTGCAAAGAATGCTAATAAAAAATTAAAAAAGAAACCTGCATATGCCCATTCTTTCAATGATTTATTATTTACAAACCATATTGCTATTAATCCTAAAAATTTAGCTAAAGCTAATGGATAAATTATATACGTTGGAAAACCAAAACCTGCAAAAGCTTTTACTATTTCTTCATGATTAAAAAGATACATTCCTATAGACATAAACATTAAAGCAGTTAATAGACCTGTTGAAACATAATAAATAATCTTATTTTTTTTCATCTTATTTTGTTTTGGTTAGTGATTCAAAAATACAAAATATTTTCCAAGGGAAATAAATTAATGAGAATTACTTTTAATCCTTAAGCATCGTTAAAAAGTCTAATTTCATAATGTTTGCATTTATTTTAGATTTAATCATTAAATAACACTTAGGTTTTAAAATATTTTATACTTTTGCATAAGTACTTATATAAATACAAATATTATAGATCATTTAAAAGGTATTGGAGAAATTGGTATTGGATCTCGATTAAAAAGATTGAGTGAGTCTATGATGAAAGAAACTCAAATTGTATATGATACTTTTAACATTGATTTTGATCCTTATTTATTCCCTACTCTTCAAATTATAAAACATAAAGAAGAAGTAACAAATACTGAAATAAATCAGCGTCTTAAAACATCACAGCCAGCAACTACACAAGCTATTAATAAATTAGAGAAAAAAGGGTTGATTGTTTTAAAAAAACATCCTGATGACAAACGAAAAAAATTAATTTATTTATCTGAAAAAGGGATCCATTTTATTCATACTGTAACTCCTTTATGGAAAAGTATAGAGTTTATAATTAAAAAATACACTAGAATAACTTCTGATTCTTTAATTGAACATATAAATATTCTTGAAGAAAAATTTAATAAACAATCTTTTAGTAATGCTATTATAGAACATTTTAAAATGAACAACACAGCACAATTAGAAATCGTAAATTTTAATACCGAATACTCTCGAAATTTCTACGAGTTAAATATAGAATGGTTACAGAAATACTTTTATGTTGAGCCATATGATGAAGAGGTATTAAGTAAACCAAAAAAGTATATTATTGATAAAGGTGGACATATCTTTTTTGCTAAATTGAACAATGAAATTGTAGGTACTGTTGCTTTAATGCCTTTAGATGAAAATGGTACATTTGAACTAACAAAAATGGCTGTTTCTCCAGAACATAGAGGTCATAAAATTGGGCAACAATTAATTACTAAATGTATCAACTTTTCTAAAGAGCATACATTTAACAAACTTCTATTGTATTCAAATACTTTATTAGAAAATGCTATTTATATTTATAGAAAATATGGTTTTGTTGAGGTTCCTTTAGAAGAAAATTCGCCTTACAAAAGAAGTGATATTAAAATGGTTTATAAAGGTTAATATTTTACACTTAAATCACAATAAATTTGATTTAAAGACAACTAAATCTATAACAAAAGAAGAAATTAAGTTAAAATTCGAATAACTCCTTAAAAATTCAAAAAAGAAGACATGAGCACACTTCAAAATAAAATGTTTCAAGAAATTGAAGACAAAGAAATATTTAAGCAAACACAACAATTTTCTTTAGATTATTTAGAAAACATATTCAATAGAAACGTATTTCCTACCGAAGAAGCCATAGATGATCTATCTAAATTTGATGAAGAATTCCCTATTAATTCTTCAGATGCTAAAAATGTAATTGCACAATTACATAAATATGGGAATCCGGCAACAACAGCAACTCTCGGAGGAAGATATTTTGGGTTTGTTTGTGGAAGTGCTTTACCTGTAGGGCTTGCAGCAAAAAGCTTAGGTACTTTCTGGGATCAATCCCCTTCTATGAATGTGCTTTCTCCTATTGGTAACAAATTAGAAACAGTTGTAGAAAAGTGGTTTATTGAACTCTTTAATTTGCCTAAAAATTCTTCTGCTGGTTTTGTAAGTGGTACTTCAATAGCTAATTTGTGTGGATTGGTTGCTGCTAGGTATCGAATTCTTAAAAACAATAATTGGGATGTGAATCTAAAAGGGTTAATGGGGGCTCCTAAAATAAGAATCGTAACAGGTAAACAAGCCCATTCTACGGTATTAAAAGCTATTGGAATGTTAGGTTTAGGACAAGAAAATATAGAATGGGTTCCTGTAGATGATCAAGGTAGAATTATTCCTGAATTAATTCCTAAATTGGATGAAAACACCATTTTAATATTACAAGCAGGAAATGTAAATAGTGGTGCTTTTGATGATTTTGAAAGTATTTATGAAAAAGCTAAAGACGCAAATGCATGGATACACATTGATGGTGCCTTTGGTTTATGGGCTGGTGCTGTAGAAAAGTTAAAGCATTTAACAAAAGGAATGGAAAAAGCTACTTCTTGGGCTGTTGACGGGCATAAAACATTAAATACCCCTTATGATTCTGGAATTATTCTTTGTGCCGATAAAGAAGCTATGATAGCAGCACTTCAAATGTCTGGAAGTTATATTATTGAAAGTAAAGAAAGAGATAGTATGTTTTACACTCCAGAAATGTCAAGAAGATCTCGTGTTATAGAATTATGGGCTATTTTAAAATATTTAGGAAAAGAAGGAGTTGATGAAATGGTTTTAACAATGCATGAAAGAGCGAAACTATTTGCCAAAGAACTTAACAAAATACCTGGTTTTTATATTGATAATGACGTAGTATTTAATCAAGTAATTGTTAGGTGTAATACAGATGATCTTACAGAAAGAGTTCTTAAAAAGATTCAAGAATTAAGAGATTGTTGGTTAGGTGGTTCTGCATGGCAGAATAAAAAAGTAATGAGAGTTAGTATTTGCTCTTGGGCAACCACAGAAGATGATATTCATTTATCTATAGCTTCTTTTAAGAAAGCTTTAGAGTTAAAATTAATGTAGTAGGTTTACTGTAATATAGTTAGACAATGCGTTAAAACCCATTGATTTTGTTAGAAATTGTATAACATTCGTAATTTTAAAGTATTATTTAACTAACAATATTCTAAAAATAATACATGTGTGTTTCATTTCAGTTTCGCTCAATGACTACTAACAACTACAAAACTGATAACTAATAATATTAAAAGAAAAGCAAGTTTAAAACTTTCATTATCCCTAATTTTGCGGCTTTTAAAATTTAAACTATTCTATTATGTGGATGTACTTAGGCTTGCTTTCTGCATTGTTTTTAGGATTACATAATTTATGTAAAAAACATGCTGTTCAAAATAATGAAGTGTATCCTGTGCTTTTAGGGACATTAATAGCGGGGCTTTTAACTTTACTTCCTTTTTATATTGGTTCTCAATTTTTTCCTGAGCAAACGCAACAAATAGGTTTTTTAATTGAAGACATTCCAATACAAAAACATGGTTTTATATTTATAAAGTCGATGATTATGTGTTCTTCATGGATTTTAGCGTATCAAGCTTTAAAACATTTACCTATCACTATTGTTACTCCAATAAGATCGGCAGGGCCTTTTTTTACTTTTATTGGTGCAATTTTTTTATATCAAGAAAGACCTCAGTTTTGGCAATGGATTGGTTTTTTCTTAATTATTTTTTCGGTGTATTTATATTCTCGAATTGGAAAGAAAGAAGGAATCGTTTTTAAACGTAACAAATGGATTTATGCTATTATTGGTGCTACATTCCTAGGTGCTTCTAGTGGATTGTACGATAAGTTTTTAATTCAAAAACTAACTTTAAATCCGCAAACATTACAGTTTTGGTTTTGCTTTTATTGTATTGTTATCTTATTAATTGTATTAAGCATTATATGGTTTCCGAAGATTGAAAAAAGAAAAGCTTTTATTTGGCGATGGTCTATACCTGCTGTAGGTGTATTACTACAAACCGCCGATTATTTCTATTTTAAAGCGCTACAAGATCCTGAGGCCTTAATTATGTTATTATCTGCTATTAAACGAAGTCAGTTGATTATTGCGGTAGTAATTGGTGGTATTCTTTTTAAAGAGAAAAACAAACGTAAAAAATTAATTCCTTTAGCTGGTATTATGATTGGGGTTGCTTTGATTTTGTATTCGGTTTAATCCCATTAACCTCTTTTAAAAGTGACTGATTATTATACAATAATAATTTATAGTAATTGGTATAATACAATTTTCAGATAAAAACTCACATTAAAACCTTAACAAGGGGTTTAAACCCCTTGATTTCTTTTGTAATAGAATTATTATTGTACGAAAAAATTAATCGTTATTCGTATTATACTTTATTTAATAGTTTTATAAAATTCTTGCTGATAATAAGTTTCTTTTGATTTTTTTTCTTCTAATAATGCTAAAATTTCTTTTTTTTCTTCAGAAGTAATGTCAATTTTAGGTGGATTTAAAATAGGAGGCACTTCATTACTTAATCTAGAAATGAAATTAATCACATATTCTGATAACATTACACCTGAACCTGTACAGCCTGATTGATAAAATACAAAAGTTAAAGTGTCATTTAAAGATTTTTTAAAAAGTGGATATTTCTTCACTTTAGGACTATGTACTAATCCTTGATATGCCATTGCTTTTACTGTTCCGCTTGGGTATTCTAGTAATTTTAATAATTCTTTATTATTTGCATTTTTAAGAATCCATTTTTGTCTATAAAATTGTTGAATTTTTCTACCACTTTGAGTTCGGTTATCAAATGCTATTTCACCATAAACATCAAGAGCAATAATAGAATCTTTAACTTCTTTTCTTATTCCTTCCCATTTAAAATTCCATTTTGGAGAATAGGATAAAGAAAGATAATATAATGTTCCTACTAAAAGAAGAGTTACAATTGGTAAGTATATAAAAGCATTCTTTTGTCTTGTTTTCTTTCTTGTAAATAGTTTCTTTTTCATAGCTGATTCTTTTTCCTTTTTTCAAAATACTTATATATTCATCAAAAAACATTCCATACGAAAACTAATAGCCAAGAAAATAAAGACCTCACAGGTTTTAAAAACCTGTGAAGTCTAATCTCTTCAAAATATACTTTAAGAATATGAATTATTGTTTGTAATAAATTTTATAAGCAAATTAAAACGTGGTTATTAATTATACACAATACCAGTATTTCGTTTTTTATTCTTTTACTTTTTCTACTGAATATAATATCCCATTTCGTAATTCACAACGAACAATATCTTTATTTTTAAATTCACCAAGTAAATGATTTTCATCATTTTCAATTATCCGGTAATTTCCTTTTATATCTTTAGTTTCTATATTTAGAACTGTTTTATATCCTTCACTCCAACCATCTCTATTTAAAATAGATTTACTAATATCAAAGTCATTTGGTCTATCTCTAAAACCTGGTTGTATTTTTAATCTTTCTATCGCATTTTTAGCTTCTTGTTCACTCGAATATACTCCGATGAATTTTATTTCGTCAATACCATTAATTTCACAACAATGTTGTAATGTGTATACTTCTTTCATTTCTATATCAAAATCAATTTTTAAAACTTATTCTTAAATATAATTTTAAAAATCAATAATAAAATTCACTGTTCTTTTTTTATTCCTCTCCCAAAGCCTTTATAGAATCTATTTTTTTCTGTAATGCTTCAATTTCTTTAGTGTTTTTCTCTTGCCCTAATGTACTTTTTATAGAGTCTAATTCTTTCTGTGTGTTTTCTTCAAATAAAGTAGGATTGATTTTAAAATAATCATTGGTAGTTTCACTTGCTTTCCATGCTTCTCCTAATTGTTCAAAAACATTTACATCCCACTTACTTGGGTGCTTTGCATCTATCCAAACTACATCTCTATATTCACTATCTACTAAAGCTAAATCTGGTGTTGCCGATCCATCAAAATTACTAGATTCTTTTCTAATCGCTGAAATTGTACCTAAGAAAAACAAACGTTTTCTACCTGCTATGTTTTTAATATAAGGTCTAAACTCTACTGGTTTGTTTACTGACCAATCAAACTCTTTACGAGACTCTATTACTTTTAAAGGCATTGCAGATACACCAGCATATCCTTCTTTTTTAGATGCATGATCATAAAAATACAACTTATCACTACCATCAGCAGGAATAAACACACTATGACTTAAACTAGTTCTTTCCTCACCTACAGGCTCTAAACCAAACCAATGATATAATCCGTTATAAGCACCTGTTTTTGTATCTGAAAAATTAAAATCTGTTACAAATGGTTGTTGATTTCTGTCGTCTTTTAAATCTGGAATTTTAATAGCTGTCTTCATATTCCAAGGTAATGGATCACTAAAACCTCCTAAGAACTTCAACGATTCTGCTTGCAATCTAGACACTTTTTCTGATAAGGTGTTTTGCCTCGTTAAATACGGGTAATCTTTCATTTTCTCAGGAGAAACATACGTTCCTTTTCCTATTAAAATACGCTCTATATAATCATTAAAATCATGTGCTCCATTTTCAATTACCATCACACCACCAAAAGTAGGATAAGGAAAAAAGAATCCTTTCCATTTTATTAAACTTACTACCTCAACCCAAGCTCCTTTATCATTTTTCATATAATACGTATCACTAGGTTCCATGGTAAATAATTGAAACAGATTAAACCTTTGTACTACTGCATTATAGGTGTTTCTACTAAATTTTAAAGATTCTCCTATAGAAAAAGTAACCGGAATTCTATTTTCACTAGAAAACCTAGGAAATGGCGTAGTACTCGATACTGCAAATACTTCTTCCGTATTATCTGTCATTCCTTGCCAAGCATATTTTTCTGTTGGTTGTATAGCCATGGTCCATTTATTCACAGAATCTATACGAACCAAATGTGGTAATGATACATCTTTTGTTTCTCCTACAGATTCATTAGCCATAGAAAAAATATTCATTAAAGGTTGTATACGTTCATTTTGAGTTAATGGTAACTCGTTTATTTCTAATTTATTTAAATTATTAAATACATTATATGTTTTTAAATAATCGTACATTTTAAAATGCCAACCTACTACATATAGAATTCCAAAAAAGATAATAACTCCAGATAAAGTAAATAGTCTTTTTCCTGCTCCTGATGTTTTTCTAAATTTTCTTATTCCTAAAAACAAAACAGCAACAGTTAAAAGTAATAGAAAGATGTACTTTCTAATAAATAAAAGAAAAGGTTGGTAACCATCTCTTAAAACAAATAAAGCAATTAATAAAACTAGTAATAAGAAAATAACAATACGCTTTTGTTTCCCTCCTTTATTCCAATATCTTTTTATCATTTTTGTCTATTTAATACTAATTGTAAAATTTATTTTATACTATTTATAGATTATAGTCCTTTATCAAAACCTTAACAAATGATTTAAAATCCTTCATTCAATTAGAAATTGAATCTGTTTCATTAAGAGTTAAATAATCATAAACGGTAACTCATTTTTTATTTTTATAAAATATATTACATGAATACTATAAATACCCTTTATCTTTTAAACGATCACGAGCACTTTTTTCTTCTTTTTTGGGCGCTTCTTCAGTTTTTTTTACTTCCTCTTTTACCTCTTTTTTATCTGATTTTAAATCTTCTATAAAATCTTTTCCTTTTTCTATAGTATCTTGTACTATGTTTTCTAAGGAGTCTGAATGTTCATCAATAACTTCAGCAGATTTAAACACAAACCCTGCAACATAAGTTCCTATTAAAGTACCAACAATCATAGAAGTAAAAATAGATATAGTAGCTATACTTACCGGTAGTATAAATCGAATTACTAAAATCCCTACTAAAAATAATACTGAAATAAATACGAGTCTTGGTAAAAAAGATTGTTGATATATAAATCCTTTTATATCTGTATCTTTCATTTGTAATTCTTTCGAATTCATTAATTTATTAAAAAACCGATATACTTTATTTCCTTTCGATTCTCTCCAATACAATACTATTCCTAATAAAATAGCAGCTACAAAAAAAATGATTTCAAGTGTCATAATAAAAAGTTTGAAGTTATATAATTTTAAATTAGGAATTACGGATTACGAATTTCTATGTTTTTAGTAATTTAAAATGAAATACAAAAATAATTCTCTTTAATGATGTTAGAAACTATATGTTTTAATTTTATTTTAAATTCCATTCTCTATTCTTTTTATAATTAATTGTTTATTCTATTTTTGGCTTCGACTCCGCTCAGCCACCAATTCTCAACTCTCATTTTTTTATGGTCATTGAGCGGAGTCGAAATGATTTCTCTAAAAACTCTTCTTAATTGTATTAATTACCCAGTCTTGCATAGAGTCATCCCATTTTTTATATTTCTTATAAAACTGTTCCTTATCGTACCAATACAAAAACAAAATATCTTTAGGAGCAATCGTTATTATTAATTGCCAGATTAAATCTTGCTCATTTGGTTTTAATGAAGAATGTGGATTATGCAAAGCAAAATATGCATCATCATCTACCATGTCTTCTATTTTTGTTTTCTTATTAGTTTTCTTTTTTTCTAAATACCGATCTACAGACATTACTTTTTTACGAGCTTTAATATCTATTTTATTTAAGTAACTTTTAAAAAGTACAGGGTCGTCTAGAATATCTTTTATAGGATGTCCTATCTCACTAAGAGATTCAAAAAGCAAAAACTTTTTAATACGTTCGTATCTTTTTAAAGTCATATCAGATTCTAAATCACATTCTATAATTAAATGTGATCGTAATTTTTCAATTAACTCTCTTTGAGAAATATGATACATTAACACATCATGTGTGGTATCTTGTATTGCTTCTTTATATGCTTTTTTATTTTCAAAAATTAATATCGGAGACAAAAAACTTTTAATGACAAAAACACCTCCAAATGCCTCTGTATAAAATGAATCAACCGTATATTTAATATCTTTAAGGTTTAAGCTTCGCTCTCTTAAATCACCATACTTATTTGCAGAATCTAATAATTGTTTATGAATACTTTCATCTATAAAATTATTATCCTTCTTAAAAAGTTTAATTAACTTTAATTGCTCTTCTTTAGCCTCATCTAAATTGTCTATCAATCTAAATTTAGCGGTAATATTATCGTATTTTAAAACATCTAGGGGTTCATAAAAAACATCTATATCCTGATCGAAATCTACACAAATTGCAGAATCTCTGGTGATGTTTTCTATTTTTTTTCTATGTGTTTTAAACACTTGTTTCATTAATTCTCTATCAAATGAATGAAAAGGGTTGTACACTGGTAATCCGTTTTGTAGCGGTGTAATAATAATACAATGCGGATTTGCCTCTCCATTATTTAAATAGTGAGTCTCTTTTTTTTCTTCAGCCACTTCTGGGCTCCAACCAATACCATCTATAAAAAATGAGGTTAAATTCGTTTCAGTAAAACCTAATTTTACCAAACATTTATTATAACGCTCTACTAATTTACCGTTTATCGGTATTAATTCTCCTTTGTATAAGTCTGCTTCTTTTAGCTTATCCATTATATTTACTTTTTATAACTGTTATATCAGCTATAATATCACCTAATCTATTACTATTTTCATCAAAAATTGCAACTACTATTCCTGCTAAGAAAATGAAATCTACAAACCCTAGAAAGAACCTAATAAAACCTCTTCCAACAGTCATTTCTTTATCTTTATTCCCTATTACTTTAATATCCATAAAACGTTTTCCTATAGTTTGCCCATATAATCCTTCGCTTATAGGCCAAAGAAAAAAACCAATCACCAAATATAAAAGAGCAGAGAAACCTACTAACTTAATTTCAAAAACTCCAGATGTAGGTTCTCCTAATAAAATTCCAACTAGTATTCCTATCATCCAATAAATTACAATATCTATAACAAAAGCTATAACTCTAATGTAAATTGGCGCTATTTCTATTTCTCTATTCTTGTTTTCAAATTCTTTAAAACTTGACATCTATAATGCTCTATGTTATAAAATAATTACTGAATTTTATATTAATCTTCCTTTAGCTTTCTTATAACTTTAATATTTTCGCCTATAGGTGTAATGGAAACCTCTCTATTTTCTTTGGTTACATAAAAAACATATAAACTGTTCTTTCCCAACATATACACATCTTGCTTTTTACCATCCTTAAAAATCAATTCATGCGTTAGTTCCATTTTTTCTTCATTAATTTTCTTCTTCATTTTTTCGCCACCTGCAAATCCAAAACCTACAAATACTCCTAAAATACAGAATGCAATTAAGCTAACAAAAAAAGATCTTGACTTAATAGAAGTTCTCATCTTTTTTAATTTTTCTTTATTTTTTTCAGTTTGAAAACTTTTCATTTTCTCTAACCAATTATAATAAAAAGGCATTAACTTAACAAAAGCTAATGCTATGGCAACACTAAATACAATACCTAATAATAAAGGTAACGTTCCTGTTATTAATGAAACTGGGCTTATTAAAACATCTAATACAGAAGAATATTCTAAAATATTAATGCCTAAAATTCTGTAATAAATAGTTTCATGAAAAATACCCACTATTAAAAGAAAAGCATACCCTATAGATAAATAGTCTTGTAACGATAATCGAGTTTTATTTGGTGATTCTTCTTGCATGTTAATAACATTTTTAAATCTTTCCGAATCGTTCTCTGGCTTCTAAATCAATATTCATTTGATTCACTCTCGCATCTACTTTACGTTTAAAATCGGTATCTGCAATAGTTGCTACATTATCTAAATAACGAACTACTTCTTGCCTTCTAACATCTGAAAAATTTAATCCTTTCATGTTAGACTTCATTAATTCTTGTAGCATGTTAAATTTCGTTTCATAATCTTTTTTGAAATAAATTTCAGGGTTTTCAAACCAATCTTGTTCTAAATCAAAATCTGTTAAACGTAGCGATATTGCCGACTGAATATTTCGGACATCTCTAGAAGAGAAAAATGGAAATATTTTTTGAATCTCTTTATATAAACTTGCAAAAAACAAATGTGCATCCGTTTTATGCATACTTTCTACTTTATCATATACTTCTAAAACACGTTCCTCAGTTGGTTTTTCAACACTATCTAAAATATCACCCATGTTTTTTGCCAATCCTTGATCTTTTAAATATTCATAACCTGAAGGGTTCGTCATATTTATAAAATCTGGCATTGTTTTTTGCAATTTACGCCACCAAATATGATCTTGATCTAAGAAATCATGTTCCGTTCTTGCTCCATCTATTTTAAACCTTCCTTGTACACGAGAAATTACTGCCTTATCTAACATCTCAGGTAAATTAGTAAACAATCCTATAGAACTATTTCCATAATTAACTGCATATGCTCCTTCTGTATAACGCAAGAAAACACCAATCACTTCTTTAACCCCTGCAGAAACACCTTGTGCTGTTCTTTCTTGTAAATTATTTTCTGCATCATCAATAGGCGCAAAAATTAATTTAGTAGGATCTTGCATTGGTTTCATCCATTCTACCATTTTTTCTGCAGATCCTCCTTGAAATGTAGAAATTAAGGTATCTGGCATTGGATGGAATAAAAATGGGATATCTAAATTATCACAATGTTCTTTTAAACGTGTTGCAATTGCAGCAATTAACATACTTTTTCCTGTACCAGGAATTCCATATCCCATAAACACAGGCATGAATCCTCCTAATTCTTGAAACGGATTTTTCTGTGCTTCAAAATCGTAACTTAACATTCTTTCTGTTAAACGACGAGCAAAGTGTTTTGCATCTTTATTACCTACAATTTGTTCGAATTGAATTTTATTAAATTCAACACTTTTAGCAGTTCCGCTAAACGCATTCTCCCAACCAGAAATTGCAAATTCTGTATTTTCTAATTTATAGGTTCTATCTGTAATTGTTTCGGTATGTTCTAAACTACTTTTACGAAGTTGTATTTCATCTATTAATGCTTCAAAATATACCGCCGTAAAATCGATTACATCTTTATCAGATTTTATAATATCTGGATGTGATAAATATTTATCATAGTAATATAAACTACAAGAAATTCCTTTTAAAGGTGAAAAAAATGACACTTCCGGAATTCCAGCAAATTTTTGCTTCATTACTGATAAATCATCAGATGCATGTGGTTTTAAATCATGTAAAATCTTATATGCTGTTGCAAATAATTGAAAAGCTGTAGCCGTTTGCATTTTACTTTCAAATTCTCTTTTTCCGTTAGAATCTAAAGCTGATTTTCTTTCTGCCAAACTAGATAACCCTGAAGCATCTGTATAGCTATCTTTTATCCACACTCCTAATGTTAATCCTTCTTGTACAGCAAACAATGTTTGATTTAAAAATACAGGAATCGCAATCGAATCTGGTAATAATCTTTTCTTTAAAGCTAAAATAGTTTTTGATACTGATGTTATTTCAGCTCCGCCACTTCCACCTTTTGCTCTTGATAAAAACAATAGTATTGAATCATCCTTTGCATCTTTATCTTTGTTCTTAGCACGTTGCCCTTGTTCCCACTGCACACTTTTTAAATATCCACTTGCTTCATCACGAAGCATGTCTAATTCATTTTGTTTTATTGGGAAAGTTGAGTTATGTTCCATTTTTTTAATTTCTTATTAAGTTGTTATACTTTCTCTTAGTAATTCATTTTTTTCTGTACTCTTTCTATTAAATAAAATTTCTAAAAATAGATAATCAAAATATTATTTTAATTTACGTCTTATAATGCTCGATATCCCCAAAATAATAAGTCCACTGAAGAATATAACACAAAGAATACCAATCGTTTTTGAAAAAAAACTCTCTGTTGTATTCAATATATAAATCCCTAATAAAATAGCTAAAAATGATAGTCCATATCCTTCTAATAATAATCTATCTATCTTCTTGTTCTTTATTTTCATGTACAAAAATCCTCCAAAGGATATAAAACAAAAAACTCCTATAATTTTTGAGAAATAAATCTCAGTTGCATTAAACATATAAGCTCCTAGTGGAATGAATAAAAATAATATGCCATATTCATCTAAAAATTTCAATAATCTATTCATACTTTTTTTGTTTTTCATATAAAGATTTTTAAAAATTGTTTCCATTTTTTAAATCTCTTTTAAGTTATTACATACTCTTTCTCAAGCTTAATTCTTTCTTAATTTGTTTCATTTCCCCTAAATTAATAGGAATAACAGCGCTACATGAAATAGCTACAATTATGAATAACGTAAATGTTATTTCATCAAACTTCTCCGAAAAGAAACCATATATTGTTACTATAAATAATACTATTAAAATTCCAGATAAAGCGCTTATAGTAAATTTTAATGTTGCTAAATCAGAAGTTAATTTTTCTAATGTTTTATCTTTTAAAACTTTTTTCTTCATTTTAATATTATAAATTCTCTTTTTCTTTTAAAAACGTATCCTTATAACTGAAACACTACTAATTATTAAAAATCAATTTTCAAATCAGACGTTTGAATAGGTTCTTTAGCTAATTCTCTTAATGTATCAGGTACTTTATTGTGTAATAACTGTATAATTCTATGTGGTGCAAATACAAACTTTCTAAGTTCTACTTCATTCCACTTTTGTAATGTTTGTTTAGAGAAAAAACCTCCTTCTGTAAACGTATCATTAGAAAACACTTCTGCTGTTTTAAAGGAAATTGCATAAGATTCTAAAGGAATCTCCTTTTTACCTATTCCTTCTAAAATAGCATGTGTTATTTTATTTTCATCTTTTGCAAACACATTATGCATAGGTCCTAAATCTATTCTTTTAAGATATTTAGGATGTATATCTACACTTTTTCTATCAATCGTATATGCCATTGTATCTAACGACATACTTCTATCTGCACTTTCTTTTAAAGTTTTATATAATTCAGTTTTATAATCTTTGTTCTTTTTCCCTTCATAATCGAAATACATAAAACAAACATAAGGTCTGTTATCTGACACATCATAAAAACTCCAACTTGTTAATAAACTTGCTGGGCTATTTTCAGGTGCTTCAATAATTTTACCTTGTACAAATCTATTAAATATGTATTCTTGTTTTACTGAATTGTAATAAACGATTGATGATGCTTGAAATAATTTTCTTTTAGATATTGTTTTTCTATTTTTTAATAAATCATCTAAAAATTCATTTTTTAAATCTTCAACATCCTCTAACTTATTTAAATATTCATTTCTTAATTCTAAGTCATTAAATAAATATCTAAACTCCAAATAATTTGGAAATCCCGATTCTGTTAAATCTATTTTCATATTGTCTTCTTCGTCATACATATATTTTATACGCATGGCTTCTATTGAATACAATAATAAATCTGTGTATTGTTTAAAAATAGTAAGTTCTTGATTACTACATAAATTTTGTTTTTGAATATTTACAATTAATTCTTTTAAAACAAAATCTACCATTTTATGGTAAAAAACATATTGATCTTTCGAATCTAAAGTAGCAGAATCTAGAGGAGTTACAATCATAATTATTTTTTCAATTATCTATTATCAGTTAACAATGATCAATTGTTCTCGGACATTGAGCGAAGTTGAAATGAAATTAGTCCTAAGTTGTGACTTCGACTTCGCTCAGTCTCCGAAATTCTAAGTCTAATATTTTATTTTTAGTTATTAGGAAGTAATTTATTTTAACAGAAAAAATTATCAGTAATCTATAATTATCTTAATTAAAAATTGATTATTGATCACTGATAATTGTTTTATTGTTTATTAAGATAATAAATCATCATTACCAGTATCTTCTGGTTTTGGATCATTTGATGGTTCTCCATCATTTTCTGGAGTTGCATTTCCATCTGCTTTATAATAATCTTCAAAAAGCTCTTTCATATCGATACCATAACGGTCTGCAAAATTCTTTTGAATTTTTGAATCCTTTTCACGAATTTCTTGTAAAGCTTCTGCGTATGAACCATACACACCTTGCATTACTTTTTCATGTACAGGAATATTATCCATCATTTCTTGACGTGCTTTAGCACTTGCTGTATGCATTGCCGCTAATGTTTCACCAATGTGTTCATCAGTTTTAACACCTAAATGTTCTAATATAGCTGCAAATTCTTGATCTGTTCTTGCTTTTAAAGCTACCACATAACCATCATAGTACTTTAAACGTTCTTCTGTATCTGACTTTAACTTAGCTCTATGAGTTTGTAAATTACTACGTAAAGACGTTAATACTTTAATTGTTAAATTATGTTTATGTACAAAACTATCTTTACTTGCTGCTAAAGTGGTGTATGCATTTTTAAGCCCTTCTAATTCTTCTACTTTTTGCTCTAAAGTAGTTACTTTACCTACTGCTTGTGCATATTCTGCTGTTTGTTTATCAGCTATTTCTTCAAGTTCTTGACGTGCTTGCTTTAATAAAGCGTATTGCTCTTCTAACTTTCCTTCAACTTCTTTCTTCTTCTCTAATGCTTTTGTATGATTTTGAGTAGCTTCAACAATTGCTGTTTGTAATTTATCTTCTACCTCTTTAATTTCAACTTCTCTATTTTTTAATCGAGAAACTGCTGCTTGAGATTTGTATGAAAGCTCATTTAACAATGTTTGTGTATCTGCACTTTCTATACGTGTTTGAAATATTGCTTTTGCTTTATTATCTGCACTACTACGTACTTTCTCTGCTTCTTTTAAATCTACTTCAGCTTTTTTTATTTTACTTTTTCTACCCCATAAATTATTCCACCAAGTATCTGGTTTGTTTTGAGCATCTTCTAATTCTATTTTTGCTCTTTCTAATGCTTTTTGAGCATCGTCTATTATTTTTTGTTCTTCAGCATTTAATGATGAAAACTTTTCAAAAATAATCCCTACTTCATCTTGATAATCTGTAAGGTCTTTTATCGCATCTAAAAGAGTAGTTCTATCTTTTTCTGCCATATCTACAACATCATCTAATGTTGCATTTAATATTTTTTGTCGAGCTTGCGGGTCCTCTTCCTGAGCCAATTTCGACTTCATCGTGTCAATCGCTTTCCCCCAATTAACATCAACTTTCTCAGTTTTTTCGTTAGAATTGGTTTCTAATAAATCAAAATCATCAGACATTTTGTATAAGTTTTATAGTTGTACAATTTTTAAAAGTAGCAATTTCGTTAAAAAAAATTACTTGAAATAATTATTTTTCAAATATATGTATCTATTTTACTCAAAATGTTACATAAAATATTCATTTAACTCAGATTTAGTCTATTCTTTTAAACATTTTATAGAAAACAAGGATTTAAACCCTTTACCTCTACACTTTAAACAAAACTCGTATCCTTAAATATCTACATCAATTATTAGAGCTTAAGTAAAAACGAAAAGCTATCTATAAAATATAGATAGCCTTTCTCTTCAAATTAAAAAATATGTGTAAACAAACAACATACTAAAACATTTTAAGTTTTAGTAAATTTTAATAACTTATACTGCAACTTCAACTTTTTGAGTTATCTCAAATTGATTTGATGTATTTTTAGTTCCACCTGCTTTTAGTGCTTTATCACCTGCAAAAAATGTTTTATGATCATCTCCTAAATCTGATCCCGCCATTCTTTGGTGCTTAACACAAGATACACCTTTACGAATCTCTTGTCTTTGTACACCTTTTACATACGCTAACATTCCTTCTTCACCAAAATACCCTTCTGTTAAATCATTCATATGAAGTGCTGTTGTATGATAGGTAGGTAATGTAATTAAATGATGAAAAATCCCCGCTTCTCTTGCCCCATCTACCTGGAATGTTCTAATTTTCTCATCCGCACGATTACTTAATTCAGTTCCATCGTACTGCGCATCCATTAAGTTACTCTTATCATAATTAGACACATCTTCATCAGCTTCAACCATTGCATCATATACCTGAGTACGGAAATTCAATGTCCAATTAAAAGATGGTGAATTGTTATATACCAATTTTGCATTTGGCACTACTTCTTTTACTCTATTTACCATACTTGCAATTTGACCTACGTTTGGCGTTGGAGTTTCAATCCATAGTAAATCAGCTCCATTTTGTAAACTTGTTACACAGTCTAACACCACTCTATCTATATTCGTTCCTTCTCTGAACTTGTATAATCCATTTGCTAATCTAACCGGACGTACTAATTTACCATCTCGCTTAAATAAAACCTCGTTATTAGAAACAGCATCAATAGCAACCTCTTCACATTCTACAAAATCTAAATACTGAGATGCTAAATCTCCTGGCTCTGTACTTACTGGTAATTTTTGAGTAAGACCCGCTCCTTCAGAATCTGTTCTAGCAACTATTACTCCATCTTCTACTCCTAATTCTAAAAACGCATATCTTACAGCATTTAATTTTGCAATAAAATCTTCATGTGGCACTGTTACCTTACCATCTTGATGCCCACATTGCTTAGCATCAGAAACTTGATTTTCTATCTGAATAGCACAAGCACCTGCTTGAATCATTTTTTTAGCTAACAAATAAGTAGCTTCTTCATTACCAAAACCAGCATCAATATCTGCTATAATTGGCACGATGTGTGTTTCAAAATTATCTATTTCATTTTGAACATCTTCTCCGTTTTCTAATCTTCTAAATAAATCGTTTAACTCTATAGCATCTGCCTGACGTAAGAAGTCATAAATTTCAGCAATTAAATTAGGCACTGCTGTTTTTTCGTGCATTGATTGGTCTGGTAATGGTCCAAATTCTGAACGTAATGCAGCAACCATCCACCCCGATAAGTATAAATATCTTTTACTAGTAGTTTTATAATGCTTCTTAACAGAAATCATTTTTTGTTGCGCTACAAATCCATGCCAACATCCTAAAGACTGTGTATAACTTGCTGTATCTGCATCATATTCAGCCATATCTTTTCTCATGATTGATGCTGTATATTTTGCAATATCTAAACCAGTTTTAAACCTGTTTTGTGTTGCCATTCTAGCCGCACTTTCTGAGTTAATAGAGTTCCAAGCACTTCCAAATTTTACTTTTAAATTTCTTACCGTTTCTAATGCTGAACTATAGTTATTTTGTGCTGAATTATTCATAATTTTGTATCTCTTTAAATAAGTTATTTTTATTAATGACTTGCCCTTTAAATGTTGCCGCATTTTTGGGGCTTTTTTTATTTATTATACAACGGGGTTAAAAACCCGTTCTTAATTTTATAATTATATATACTGATATGCTGGTAAGGTTAAAAACTCAACAAATTCTTCTAACAACACTAAATCATCAAATAATTTTATAGCCAACTCAAACCTTCCTTTATTAAAAGCTTCTTCACCAACCATTTCTAAAATTGCATTTATTTCTTCCGTTTTTAAAGTGGTATAAAGTGTTTTATCAAAAGTTCTTCCATCTTCTAATTGAACCTGTTTATGCAACCATTGCCAAACTTGAGTTCTTGAAATTTCTGCTGTTGCCGCGTCTTCCATTAAATTATATAATGCTGCCGCTCCGTTACCAGACAACCAACTTTCTATATACAGAATTCCTACATTTATATTTTTTCGAATACCACCTTCAGTTACAGTTCCTACAGGCAACTCTACTAATTGAGCTTCTGTAATATGTAAATCTTCACGCTTATTATCAATTTGATTCGCATTTGGCATATTCTCATTAAAAACATCCATAGCTACTTTAACCAAAGCAGGGTGTGCTACCCAAGTTCCGTCATGACCATTTTTAACCTCTTGTTCCTTATCTTTTAAAACTTTGTTGTAAGCTAATTCGTTTGCTTTTTCATCGTTTTTTACAGGAATTTGTGCAGCCATACCTCCCATTGCATGTACACCTCTTTTATGACAACGTTGCACCACTCTTTGTGAATACGCGCTCATAAAAGGAGAACTCATTGTTACCTGGTCTCTGTTAGGTACTAAAAACCCTTCATGGTTTCTAAACTTTTTAATGTATGAGAAAATATAATCCCAACGCCCACAGTTTAGCCCCGCCATATGATCTTTCAATTCATAAATAATTTCATCTAACTGAAAACTTGCAGTTATTGTTTCTACCAATACCGTAGCTTTAATGGTATCTTGTGGAATATTTAAATAATTTTGCGCGAATACAAAAACTTCATTCCACCAACGAGCTTCTAAATAATGTTCTAATTTTGGTAAATAAAAGTACGTTGCAGTACCTTTTTCTAATAATACTTTTATATTATGAAAGAAATACAATCCGAAATCTACTAAAGAACCCGACATCTCTTCACCATCTACCAATAAATGTCTCTCATTCAAATGTAAACCTCTTGGGCGCACTAATAAAACAGCTGTTTCTTCATTTAAGTTATATGTTTTATCTTTCAATTCATTGTAATACGAAATCGTTTTCGTATTTGCGTCTAATAAATTAACCTGACCGTTTAACATATTTTCAAGTGTAGGTGAACTACTATCTTCAAAATCTGCCATAAAAGTTTTTGTCCCTGAGTTTAAAGCGTTGATTACCATTTTTCTATCAACAGGACCTGTAATCTCTACTCTTCTATCTAACAAATCTTTAGGTAAAGGTTTACAAACCCATTCAGAATTTCGAATAGATGCTGTTTCTTTTGAAAAAGACGGATAGTTACCAGCATCGAAATACGCCTGAGTCTTGACCCTTTCCTTTAGCAATTCTAATCGTTTCGAATTAAATTTTTTGTGTAACTCGACTAAAAAAGTTTTTGCTTCTGGTGTTAAAATTGATTGATAAGAACGTTCTTCAAACCCCTTACACTGAACTTCATTTAGAATTGCTTTTGTCTCCATTTTTCTCTTTTTAAAAAAACTACACTACAATGATATAAATTATTTTTGAACTCCACAAGCGAACGTTCGCTAAATTGATAAAATTCTTTATTTTTTTATGTTCGCTAATATTCATAAATTTGATTTTATGATTATAGAAGACGAGTATATTCGATTAATTTTTGGATTAAAACTGAAACAAATACGAACTGATAAAAACCTTTCTTTATTTGGTTTAGCAAAGCTTACAGGCTTATCTAAATCGTATTTAAACGAAATAGAAAAAGGAAAGAAATATCCGAAAACTGATAAGATTGCCATACTTGCTGAAAGTTTAGAAGTACCATACGATCATTTAGTATCCTTAAAGCTTGACAAGAACTTAGCTCCTATTGGTGAAATATTACAGTCTAAGATTTTAAAAGAAATTCCGCTCGATTTATTTGGTATTAAAGAAAACAACTTAATAGACATTATTGCCAACGCACCTGCAAAGGTGAATGCCTTTATAAGTACCATTATTAAAATTTCACAGAATTATAATTTAACACGTGAAAGCTTTTTTTTAGCAGCGCTACGTTCTTACCAAGAAGCTCACAATAATTATTTTGATGATATTGAAGAAAGTGTTGAGAAATTCGCTAAATCATACCAAGTTGATCTTTCTAAAAAAATAACTTCAAAAGACTTAGAAGAAATTTTAGTTGAAGAATTTAATTATATTATAGACACAGAAGAGCTTGTTAAACATAAAAATTTGACCGATTTAAGGAATGTATATATTCCTAAAAAGAATACACTTCTTTTAAGTAATGAGATTTCTGAAGCTCAAAAAACCTTTATTTATGCAAAGGAACTTGCATATAATTTTTTAAAAATAGAAAATCGTCTATATACCTTTCCTTGGATAAAGTTTAAAAGCTTCGATCAGGTTTTAAATAATTTTATAGCATCCTATTTTGCAGGTGCCTTAATTATTCCTAAAAGAACTTTAACAGCTCAATTAAAAGAATTGTTTTCTCAAACCGATTGGCAACCTTTACGTTTACATAAAATTGTAAAGAGCTATAATTGTTCTGATGAAACTTTTTACCAACGTTTAACTAATATTTTACCTAAAGTATTTAATATTAAAAACTTATTCTTTTTACGTTTTACTCATAAAGAAGGTTCTACATCGTATCGTTTAAGCAAAGAATTACATATTACACAACAGCAAGCTCCGCATGCAAACAGGAATCAAGAGCATTATTGTAGACGCTGGGTATCGTTAAAAACTATTCACGATTTTCAAAATTCTTCACAAGAAAAATCTTCTTCTGGAATTCAAATTTCTTCTTATGAAAATTCTTCTAATCAATACTTAGTATTATCTGCTGCTAATAAAGATCCTTTTAAAAAAGATATTTACAGAAGCATTAGTATAGGTATGTTACTTTCTCCACATTTAAAAAGAAAATTAAAATTCTTAAAAGAAGATACTTTTGAAAATCAATTAGTAGGTGTTACTTGCGAAAGCTGTACGGTTAAAAATTGTACTGAAAGAGTTGCTGAACCTTGGCGTTTACAAAAACAAGAACGCTATAAAGAAATTGAAGATACAGTGAAAAAAATTATGGATTCTTATTCATAAACTATAAGAAGATGAAAAAAGAAATGTGCAATTATGACTAATGAAATATTATTAATCCCTGAAAAGAATGATACTGAACGTGATTTAGTAGCGAAAACATGGATACACAATAATGGAATTGTTATTAAAGTCAGTAAATTTTGGGAACCTCCACTACTAGATAGCTCTAAAAGAATAACCATATATGGTAATGATACTTTCTGTCTTGTTTTAGCAAAAATAATTGGGGTTCAATTAATTACTATTAAAGATGAGGTTTTAAGTGAATTAAGTTATAAATGGGTAAAAAGAGAGATTAAAATATTAAAGTTAAAAAATATAGACAACTCATTATTTCCTACTTTTATTAAACCTGTAAAACCAAAAACATTTACTTCTAAAGTTTATAACAACCATACAAATTTCATAAAAGAAACAAAAGGTATTGAACTTAATGAAAAGATAATTCAATCTAACATCATTCAAATTAACGATGAAGCAAGAGCTTTCATCTTAAATAATGAAATTTTAGACCTTGCTCTATACAAAGGAGACATCAACTTATCGTCTGCAAAAAACTTCTTGATTGATTTTTTATCCAATTGCTTAGTTAATCTTCCTAAATCTTTTGTTGTTGATTTAGGATATAATAATATCGATCAATGGTTTATTATAGAATTTAATTCTAGTTGGGGAGCTGGATTAAATCGTTGCAATGCTAATAAAGTTATTTATGGAATAAGAGAAGCCACTACAGTATAAAAATCACTTTATAATTTCTACCTATATTCCAGTTTTTACTCAACTTTAAACACTATTGGTAAAGAATACCTAATCTTTACAGGTTTATTTCTATTTATACCTGGTTTCATTTTTGGAAGTTTTTTAGCAACTCGAATACCTTCATTTTTCAACCTTGGATGTGGAGCTTTTGTTGAAATAATATTAATTTCTCCTTTTTTATCTATTTCAAATACTATATATATTCTATTCTTTCCTTGCAACCCAAGTTCATTAGCTATCTCTGTATTAAAAGTTCTTCCAATATGTTTATTCAATTTTTTCTGAAAACACTTTTGATAATACTTCACTTCTTTAGTTTCACATCCAGGGTAAATAGGAAATTGATCTATAGAAGGAACCAGTTCTTTAAACTCTTTCAACGCAATAGCATACTGTTTATCAAAATCTTGTCCTTTTTCAAGAAACTTCATCATTTCACTTAAATCATTGATTAATATGATCGCTCTTTCTGCTTTTAAAGGAATTGTTTTTTCTATAACAACATAATCTTCATCAGTTAAAACAACTAAACTCGCTCCTTTTTCAGGATATTTAAGTTTAAAATCCCCTTCACCATTAGGTATTTTTAATGTTCCTGTTTCTTTTACCGAAATTTTAAATGCTGAATTTTTAGGTGTATCTGTTTTTTCTAAATTTACAAACTTTCCTTTAAGTTCTTTTGCACTACCACAACTTATAAATAGAAAAACAGCTAATAACTTTATATATTTCATATTCTTATTTTTTACAAAACTAAGGTTTTTAATTCTTTTTTATCTTTATTTCTAACACTTCAAATTACTTAAAAACAACATTTTTAAACTCATAAAATCAAAAAAAAAGTCATAAACCGTACTCTATTTTTATTTAAAACATCGTATACAAAAAAACATTTTCGACACTATTAATTTGGCTACCTTCATTAATAATATTATTGTTTTTATTGCAAATGCTTTAAACAAAATACTTCATCCTAACCAAATGGAAAAAATTGTTACAAATAATACTACAGTAGTAATTGCTGGAATATATTTATTAATCGCAACTACCTTACTTTTAAACAACAAAACAATACTTATAAGAACCTTTCTTTTAACTTTATACATGATTTTTATTGTACTTATTCATATACACAAAGGAAAACCTTATGAAATAGCAATTTTAATTGTTATAGCAACAGTATTAGCTTCATACATTAGAAAATCACAGTCGTTTTCACGAAACAAATACTAATTAAAAGACAAACTCACCTAATTCCACAATACAATGATAATCAGTCTTTTTTTTAAATATTTATTAATAAAACACAAATAAAGGAATGCAACTTTTTTGTATCCTTAAAAAACTCATGCTATTTTAGTATTTTAGCAGCTGCAAAACAAACACAACTCATGGACATCAACTTCAATAAAAACGAAGATCATAATAAATTATTAGTTTCTGATTTAAGACAACGATTCGCTAAAGTTAAATTAGGCGGAGGTGAAAAACGAATAGAAAAACATCATGCTAAAGGTAAAATGACTGCTCGTGAACGAATAGATTATTTACTTGATGACAATGCTAATTCTATTGAAATTGGTGCATTTGCTGGCGAAGGCATGTACAAAGAACATGGTGGATGTCCTTCTGGAGGTGTTGTTATAAAAATAGGATATGTAAAAGGTAAACAATGTATTGTTGTTGCCAATGATGCTACTGTAAAAGCAGGTGCTTGGTTTCCTATTACTGGTAAAAAGAATTTAAGAGCGCAAGAAATTGCTATAGAAAATAAATTACCTATTATCTATTTAGTAGATTCTGCAGGAGTTTATTTACCATTACAAGATGAAATTTTCCCTGACAAAGAACACTTTGGAAGAATTTTTAGAAACAATGCTATAATGAGTAGTATGGGTATTACCCAAATTGCTGCTGTTATGGGTAGCTGTGTTGCTGGTGGTGCCTATTTACCTATTATGAGCGACGAAGCTTTAATTGTTGATAAAACAGGAAGTATCTTCTTAGCAGGTAGTTATTTAGTAAAGGCTGCAATTGGAGAATCTATAGATAATGAAACTTTAGGGGGCGCAACTACTCATTGTGAAATATCTGGTGTAACCGATTATAAAGCTAAAGATGATAAAGATGCTTTAGATACCATTAAAAATATCGTTGATAAAATTGGTGATTTTGACAAAGCTGGGTTCAATAGAAAAGAATCTAAAGAACCGAAAGAAAATCAAGATGATATTTTTGGAATTTTACCTAAAGCAAGAAATGAGCAATATGATATGAATGAAATCATAAAACGTATTGTAGATGATTCTGATTTTGAAGAATATAAAGCAGGGTACGGTCAAACTATTATTACAGGATATGCACGAATAGATGGATGGGCTGTTGGTATTGTTGCTAATCAAAGAAAATTAGTGAAAACTAAAAAAGGAGAAATGCAATTTGGTGGTGTAATTTATAACGATTCTGCCGATAAAGCGACTCGCTTTATTGCAAATTGTAATCAGAAAAAAATTCCTTTAGTTTTTTTACAAGATGTAACAGGATTTATGGTAGGAAGTAAATCTGAACACGGAGGTATTATTAAAGACGGTGCTAAGATGGTAAATGCAGTAAGTAATTCTGTTGTTCCTAAATTTACTATTATTATTGGTAACTCTTATGGTGCCGGAAATTATGCAATGTGTGGTAAAGCATACGATCCTCGTTTAATTGCTGCTTGGCCAAGTGCTGAATTGGCTGTAATGAGTGGTAATTCTGCTGCTAAAGTTTTATTACAAATAGAAACAGCTTCTTTAAAGAAAAAAGGAGAAGAAATTACCAAAGAAAAAGAGGCTGAACTTTTTGATAAAATTAAATCTCGTTACGACGAACAAATTTCTCCATACTATGCTGCTTCTAGAATTTGGACAGATGCTGTAATTAATCCATTAGATACAAGAAAATGGGTTTCTATGGGAATTGAAGCCGCTAACCACGCACCTATCGAAAAACCTTTTAATTTAGGGGTTATACAAGTATAAATAACTTTTATGAAACTACTACAACCTCTATTTTATTTATTTTTATTTCTAAGTATATCTATTCAATCTCAAAACAAAGAGATACATCTTATAGAAAACTATATAAAAAAATCTAAAGAGTTGTCTCAAAAAAATGCAGACAGCTCTTTTTTATATATTAAAAAAGGACTCCATTTAGCTACAAAAATAAATAATGATTCTTTAATTGCTAAAACGTATTTACAATATGGTAGCCTATATTTACTTTCTAATAAGTTTAAAGAAGCTGACTCAATTTTAAAGTTGAATTTTAATACAACTACAATTATTCCTTTACATCTTAAAGGGCAAACATGGCATAATTTAGCAACTATAGAATACAAAAAACAAAACTTTGAAAAAGCTTTAGAACTGTATGTAAAAGCTGCTAAAATTACTAAAGAAGCTGGTAACAAAAAATTATTAGCAAATACATACACAAATATTGGAGTTATAAATGCCCGTTTAGAAAATTTTAAAAACGCACAAAAGTATTTAGAAAAAGCAATCGATTTCATTCATGAAGATAATCCTCTGCAACTTCAAGTTCTCATTAATTTAACTGCTATATACAAACAACAAAAATTATTTAAAAAATTTGAAAGTGGTATTTTAAAAGCTGAAAAATTGGCTAAAAAATATAACTCTAAAAGAGCCTTATCTATTATTTATAATAATTTATCAGATTATTACACAAGTGATAATCCCAGTTTTGAAAAAGCTGTTTTTTATGGTAAAAAGGCTATTTCGTTAAAAAAAGAATTAAGTCATAGCGCATATTTATCATTACCTTATAATAATTTAGGGCATGCTTATTTAAAGAACGAACAATATAAAAAAGCAATTCCATATTTAGATAGTGCTTTACCAAATGCTAAAGGTTTATTAAAAAGCTATATTTACAACAATTTAAAAAATGCTCATTTAGGTCTTAATAACTATAAAAAAGCGATACATTTTACCGAATTAAAAGATAAAATTAAAGACTCTTTAAATAACGCTAAACAAAAAGAAAAAGTAGCTGATATTACCGAAAGGTATGAATCGGAAAAAAAAGAACAACAAATTAATTTATTAAATACAAAAAATGAGCTTCAAGAAAGTAAAATTCATAATCAAAGAAATTTACTTATTGGCGCTGCTTTAGCTATCTTTTTACTAGGTAGTTTAGCTTTTTTATGGTTTAAAAATCAAAAAACAAAACAATATTTACAACAAGCTTCATTAAAACACAAATTACTACAAACACAATTAAATCCACATTTTTTATTTCATTCATTAAATAATATTCAATCATTTATTTATTTAAATAAAAAAGAAGAATCTTTAAACTATTTAGGAAATTACAGCAAATTAATGCGATCTATCTTTGATAATTCTTCTACTAATTTCATTACAATTAATGAAGATGCAGAAGCAATGAATGCATACTTAAAATTACAACATGCTAATTTTGAAAATAATGTTGAGTTCTCTTTAGAATTTGCCGAAAGTATTTCCAATTTTTTAATTCCTCCTATGTTTATTCAACCTTATATAGAAAATGCAATACAACATGGAATAAAAAATATAGAAAACGGAAAAGTTTCTGTGAATTACAACAATAAAAAAGAGGTTATTGAAGTTATTATTTTTGATAATGGAAAAGGGTTTGAAACAAAGAACAATAATCATTTACTAGAAAAAAAATCTAGTTCTAATGTAATAACTGAACGAATTAAAAACCTCCAAAAAACACATAATTATACTGTAAAATATCAAGTTGAATCTGATATTAATGGAACAACTGTGCTTCTTACCTTTCCTAAAAAACAAGATATGTAATGAAGTATGTTATTATAGAAGATGATCAAAATACTGTAAAGATTATTGCTAACATTATTTCAGAAAACTTTTCTGAAATAAGTTTTAAAGGAAATGCTTCTTCTATTAGTAATGGAATTCAATTGATAAAAAACACAAATCCAGATGTTATTTTTTTAGATGTGAATTTGGATGATGGCGAAGGTTTTGAAATCCTTAAATCATTTCCTAGTCCTAATTTTAAAATCATTTTTATAACTTCATATAGTAAATATGCTATTGAAGCTTTTAAGTTTAGTGCTTTAGATTTTGTTTTAAAACCTTTTACCCCAACAGAAATAATAAACGCAATTCGTAAAGTAATCAAGGAAAACAGTAATACTAACTATCTTGAAAAAATTAGTACGCTATATCATAACCATATTTCGAATAACAAAAAAATCATTTTATCTAACTCAGAAAACATACATGTAGTTACTATTGATGACATTATTTATGCAGAATCTGACAATAGTTACACCACTATTTTTACAAAAAATGGAGAAAAAATATTGGTTTCTAAATCTTTAAAGTCTTTTGAAGAAAAATTAACTCCGTATCTTTTTTTTAGAATACATCAAAAATTCTTAATCAACTTAAAATGTATAAAACGTTATCATAAAAAAAATGATGAAATAATACTTTTAAATAATATTACACTTGCTGTTTCTAAAGGTAAAAAAGAATCTTTAATCCATTTTCTAAAAAGTCTTTAGGCTATTTTCAAAAAAAAAGTGGGTAAATTCAAAAGTTACACTTCCAAATTCAATAATTAACCAACATTAACTTATTTTCTAGCTTAAATTAGTGTAAAAAACACCAAATGAACACTAAATTATTATCTATTATTGCTTGTTTAGCATTGCTATACTCTTGTGGAAACTCTAAAGAAAAATCAGATTTAAATAAAGCTATTGATGGCTTTTCTAATTTAAAGAAAATAGCCGATGAAGCAGAAAAAATGGAAGAAGAAACTGATAAATTATTAAAAACACCTCTTATTTCTAAAGAGCTTTTAAAAAATTTATTTCCAGAATCTTTAATCGATTTAAGAAGAACCGAATTTTCTATTGGGAATGCTATTTTTCCTGATTTAGCTACTGCTGATGCTACTTATAAGAATGAAAACGAAAGAATAAAGGTAACCATATTGGATGGTGCAGGAGAAACAGGAAGTGCTCTAATAAATATGCAAAAATTAAATATGGCTGTAGATTTTGAAAAAGAAAATGATAGAGGTGGATATAGTAAATCCATTAACATTAATGGATTAAAAGCTATTGAAGAAGTTATGAAAGACAATTATGGAAATATTGAATTTACAGAATTAAAAACGATTGTTAATAATCGTTTTCTAATTACACTTGAAGGCAAAAATGTTTCTATAAAAAAATTAAAAGAGATTTTTAGTACACTTAAAGTAAACACATTAAAATAAAAATTGCACGTACTTAAATTTACCTTATTTAAAACTAGAAATAATGAAATTACAAAAAAAATTATATCTCTTATTAATTCTGTCTCTATTTTTTAGTCCTACTATAGAAGCTCAGTTCTGGAAAAAATTGAAGAAGAAAGCTGAAGATGCTGTTATTAAAAAAGCAGATAAAAAAATGGATGATGTTTTAAATAAGAAAAAGAAAAAAACCTCTAATCCTGACAAACAAACTAAGAGAACTACAAAACCTTCAAATGAAAATAAAAAGGTTAAAACAATTACTAACAGTTCCACTTCCAAAAAGAAGAATTCATCTGAAGAATTATATAGAACTTTTAAATTTATACCTGGAGAGAAAGTTATTTTTTACGATGACTTAAAGTATGAGGAAATAGGTGAATTTCCTTCTAAATGGGATTTATTAAGAGGCGGTGTTGAAGTTGCTAAATTAGGAGAAAAAAAAATAATACTCTTTACAAGTGATGATTATAATCGTATTACGCCACTTTTTAATAGTAAAAACTATCTTTCAGATGAATTTACTATAGAGTTTGACGTATACGTAAATGATTTTTCTAAAAGTAATCACTATGATAAATATAATATTTCATTTAGAAATGAAAGTTTTTACATTGGTATGAGTGAAATTGAAATTTACATTGAGAATACAGGAATATCAGGAAGGGTTCGTGAAGGTAATAACACTAATTTTAAATTCGAAGAAGTTCCATTAGGAACTACAAATACTTGGCACCATATTTCTATATCTTACTATAAGAAAAAATTAAAAATATATTATGATGGTTATCGTATTTCTAACCTCCCTAATTTTAAAATTCCTATTGAAAAATTTGCAATTCAATTAAATACTGTAGGTAAAAAACAAAAATCTGCTATAAAAAACATACGTATCGCACATGGTGGTGGACAAATGTATAAACGTATTATAGCGGATGGTAAATATGTAACTAATGGAATTTTATTTGCCTCTGGTAAATCTATTATTCAACCACAGTCTATGGGCATAATCAATAAAATTGTTTCAGTGATGAATGAAAAATCTGATTGGAATTTTGAAATTATTGGCCACACAGATTCTGATGGAGACAATACTACCAACTTAAAACTTTCTAAAGAACGAGCAGAAGCTGTTAAAAATGCTATTGTAGAAAAAGGCATAAAAGCCGAAAGATTATCAACTAATGGTAAAGGAGAAAGTGAACCTTTAAACAGTAATAGTAACGCTTTAGAAAAAGCAAATAATAGACGTGTTGCTTTTATTAAAAAATAAATATTATATAATTCTTTTTTTGTTAGTAGTTTGCTATTCTTGTAAAACACTAACAAAAAAGAATTATTATTCGCATTTTAATGAATGTAAATTAATTTCTGTAAAACGGTTTCATGAATTAGAAAAACTAACAGATAGTTGATACAACATTAAAGGCTACATTCAAAAAATAAGAGCATGCTATTGTCCTCCTAGAGTTTTATGTAAACCTTGTATACCAGATGCAATTTTTATTACAGACTCTAAGAAAACATTTGATTACAAAAATGCTATAGAACTTTATATTAAATCAGGGGATACTGAACAATTTAAAGAAGGTGATTATGGAATATTCTCTTTTATACCTTTAAAAACAAATATGTATTATAATACGTCTAATAAATTTAAAGGTTATCATTTTAGACTTATTGGTTATACTAAAAATATTAATTAAAAAAGATAGTAATAGAAATAAGAGAGCATAAAAAAAACACCATCAATGATGGTGTTTTCTATTTTATATTCTATTATAAATTTAAATCCTTAAGAAGGGTTGTTTAATTTATAAATAGCATTCTTCTTTTCTTGAATTTCAGCTTTAATTTTATCTAATCTTTTCTGAATTTTAGCAACAATAGATTGTTTTCTAGTAATTGATTTTTGCGTTGAGTTTGAGTCAGCTTTAACCTCATCTAATTTAGTTTGCGCTCTTTTCAATCCTTCTTCACCACTAATTAAGATTTCTTCATTAACAATAATATCATCTTCTAACTCATTAATTTTCTCTCTATTTTCTGCTATTTTTTTATTTCTAATAGCTTCTTTTTGCTTGTCAATTTTTTCTTTTTCAACTTTTATCTCATTATCTAGCTGATTTAATTTTTCAGCTTCTTTTAACAATTCTTCTTGTTCTTTAAGATATTTAGCTTCTCTTTCTTTTCTTTCTCTATCTAACTTCTCTCTTGCTTTCTTTAATCTTTCTTGACGCTCAGCTAATTCTTCTTCATTATTAACAAACGAAGTTTTTTCTTCTTTTGTTTCACTTTCAGTTTTAACTACAGTTTTAGTCTCACTTTCAGCTTCTTCATCGTTTAATTTTTCTTGAAGTTTAACTAATTTCTTTTTTTGTTTCTTTATTTCTTTATCTAAAGTTGCCAATCTAGCTTCTACGTTACGAAAAATCTTACGTTTTCTTTCTATTTCTTTTCTCGTATTCTTCTTCTCTCCTGCCTTTTTTTCAAATCTTTTTTTAATTCTTTCTAAACCTTCCACTCCACTAACTAACATTTCTTCATTAGCGCGAATCTCTTCTTCTAAATTATTTATTTCTTTTTTAGTTTCTTGAGCTGCAGCTTCATATGTATTTACAAAACATAAAAAAATTACAGGAATAATAAACTTTAAAATTTTCATTCTATTAAATTTAATTTAAATAACATTTACTTGAGATGTGACCCATATTTATATTTTAAGTCACTTATTTTTGTACTCAACTTTTACGGGCACAAATGAAATAATATTTTTTTACATTTCCTAATTATTTCAGCAGCAAAAACACAACCAATAATCTGTACCTCAAAAACTTAATTATTTAACAAAAAGATCATTGATTTTATAATTAAGTAGCTTTAAAACCCAAAAAAAAAGATTAAACTACAACTAGTTTTATACATCATATAATTTCACTCCTTGTTGTTCTTTTTTATGTTAAAAAAAGCATTAATATGTTAATATTTTAAAAAACAAGGTCTTCTTATTTTAAATTTCAAATGTTTTTACAAAGTAAGTATGAGTTGAAGTACTAAAATAATTGTAAAAATACTTTCTAATTTTTACATTTGCTTTCTTTTAAATATAATTACAGTAAGAAATGGGTAGAGCATTTGAATTTAGGAAAGCAAGAAAAATGAAACGATGGTCTGCAATGGCTAAAACTTTTACCAGAATAGGTAAAGACATTGTAATGGCTGTAAAAGAAGGTGGACCTAATCCCGAAACAAATTCTCGTTTACGTGCAGTTATTCAAAATGCGAAAGCTGCTAACATGCCTAAAGACAACATTGAAAGAGCTATAAAGAAAGCTTCTGACAAAGATACTGCAAACTATAAAGAAACTCTTTTTGAAGGATATGCTCCTCATGGTATTGCTATTGTTGTAGAAACTGCTACTGATAATAATAATAGAACGGTTGCTAATGTTAGAGCTGCTTTTAATAAGTGTAATGGAAATTTAGGAACTTCAGGTTCTGTAGTTTTTATGTTCGATCATGTTTGTAATTTTAGAATTAGTGAAGAATCTTTAAAAATGGATTTAGAAGAATTCGAATTAGAAATGATTGAATTTGAAGTTGAAGAGGTTTTTAAAGATGAAGATGGTGTTTTAATTTATGCTCCTTTTGAACAAAATGGATCTATTCAAAAATACTTAGAAGATAATACTATTGAAATTTTATCTTCAGAGTTTGAAAGAATTCCTACAACTACAGCAAAATTGAATGAAGAACAACAAGCTGATGTTGAAAAGTTATTAGAACGCTTAGAGGAAGAAGACGATGTAAATAACGTGTACCATTCTATGGAAATGTAATAACAATAAATTTTAAAATAAAAACAAATAAAAAAAACACCGCTTTCGCGGTGTTTTTTTTATTTGTAAAATTGATGACCTAATCAATTTTACAATCCCCAAAACAATCCTCATCATCATCATTCTATCATCTAAAAACTAATGTAATTCTGCTATATAACAACTTTTAATTTATAATAAATTTACATCCTAATTACTTATAATAAAACCACTATTGAGTAAACACTCCTTTTGGTTGAGTAAACTTATTCTATTGTATTTTTATATGTTTTCACCAATCTTACAAACTCACCTCTATATCCTTCATCATCATTTCCTTTTCCTTTACTTGCTAACGTTATTACTTTTTTAAGAGTAGTATCATTTTTGTATTTTGAATTTCTCAAATGCATTCCAAACATTACAACCGCAGATGTAAAATTCATATCTTTAGATCCTTTAGAAACTATGTCGTTCACTACTTTTATAATTTCTTTACTTTTATTTTTATTAGGTTTTTTATATCTAAACTTAACAGTTAATAATTCTTCTGAATATGAATCTGATGATACACTCTTTGTATATTTTAAATTAGGTATTTGTTTTAAAAATTTGCTTTCTATACCTACAGGAATAATTTCATATAAAGCCGTAACATTATGTCCACTTCCTAGTTCTCCTGCATCTTTAGTATCATCTATAAAGTCTTCATCTTCTAACAACCTATTTTCATATCCTATTAAACGATATGCTTGTACTTTTTTAGGATTAAATTCAACTTGAATTTTCACATCTTTAGCAATGGTATGTAATGTGCCTCCAAATTCTTTCCCAAAAACTTTTTGAGCTTCTTGCATAGTATCTATATATGCATGATTCCCATTTCCTTTATCAGCAAGTGTTTCTAACTTATCATCTTGATAATTTCCATAACCAAACCCTAATACTGATAAATACACTCCAGATTTTCTTTTCTCTTCTATTAATTCCTCCATATCCTTATTAGAACTTCTTCCTACATTAAAATCTCCATCTGTAGCTAAAATCACTCTATTGTTTCCTTTTCTTTTGAAGTTTTTTTCAGCTAATTGATATGCTAATTCTATTCCTTCTCCACCTGCTGTAGAACCTCCTGCTTGTAGATTTTCTAACGCTGTAATAATCTCTTCTTTTTTATTGCCAGATGTTGGCTCTAAAACAACACCAGCTGCTCCTGCATATACCACAATTGAAACTCTATCTTTTTCTCTTAGTTGATTTACTAATAATTTAAACGCTTTTTTTAATAAATCTAATTTATTTTCTGAATCCATAGAACCCGAAACATCTATTAAAAATGTAAGATTTGATGCTGGTAAATTTTCTTGTTGTATCTCTTTACCTTGTAATCCAATTTTAACCAGGGTAGTTTCTTTATTCCAAGGTGTTTTAATTACTTCTGTATGAATTGAAAATGGATGTTTACCTTTTGGTTGTGGGTATTCATAATCGAAATAATTAACCATTTCTTCTATTTTAACAGCATCAGTTTCTATTTCTGTTCCGTTATTAATCATTCTTCTAATATTACTATAAGAAGCCTTATCTACATCTATAGAAAAAGTAGATAGTGGGTTATTTCCTACTCTTTTAAATGTGTTTTCATTTATTTTTGAATAAGACTCTCTACTCTCTTCTTTACTATATCTACCTCTATTATAACTCACTTTAGCTAATGAACTAGTAGTTATTCGTTTTCTTGTTGAAACTCCATGCCCCATGATAACGATTTCTTCTAATACTGCTGCATCTTCTTTCATCAACACATTAATAACAGAAGATTCACCTACTATTTTTTCTACTTTTTTCATACCTATAAATGAAAAAACTAACACATTTCCTACAGCAGCTTTTATTTGATACTTTCCATCAAAATCGGTTTCCGTTCCTTTATTATTACCTTTTACAAAAATTGATACTCCTGGTAAAGCTCCAGATGTATCTGAAACCACTCCTGAAATTAATTTTTCTTGTGCTTGTAATAATGATATACCACAAATTAATACTAGGTAAAAGAGTTTTCTTAACATGCTTTTGATTTTAGATTTTAAATAAAACTATTAGTAAATGCTTTCACATAAAAACGAGAATGAGTTAATGATATCTTTTACTTAGGTAACTGGAAGAAATAATGAGTTATCCTTTTTTTACAACTTCAAAATCACATATAATAACTTTCTGAAATTTAAATTCAAGAAAAGTTACTTAAAATTCAAAAAGCATATTCTTTAGTTTTTTTCACACTCATTATTTAACTATCTTAACAAACTATTAACCAATATTTTAAATCATGTTAAAAAACATTTCAAGTTTAGGAAAACCTTTAAACAAAGAAGAACAAAAATCAATTCTAGGAAATGGTCGTTTTGTAGTGTATTGTAGACGTCGTTCTGACTGTGCTACACGTTTTGAACCTTTTGCATGGTATTGCATAAATAATCGTTGTATACCAGCCTAATACTTTAAAGAAAAAACATTGAACTAAAACTACTCTAACGAGTAGTTTTTTTATTTTTTATAAAAAATAAATCACATAAATTCTCTTTTTAACCTCTAACTAAATAGAGTATGTTGTAAACTCAAAAAAAACTGCTTCAAATTCAAGAAAACAATTTTCTCTCTTATTATTAGAAATATTAATTAATTATCTTAAAGAAATTATTAACCAAATATTTTAAAATCATGTTAAAAAACATTTTAAATTTAGGAGAAGTATTAAGCAAAAAAACGCAAAAATCTATTAATGGAGGCTTCAGAGGTGTCTATTGCACAAGCAACTTTGATTGTGGTGACGAATATGATTATGCTTGGTATTGTGTAAGAAATTACTGTATGGAAGCCTAACAATAAAAACCGCTCTAATGAGCGGTTTTTTTATAGGTAAAACAGAAAAAACTTAAAATCAATCAAAGAAAAAATTACCTATATCTAATATTTCATTCACATCTTTTAAACGTATTAATTGTGTTTTCTTAATTTCCTTTTTAGTTCCATAGTTTTTAAAAGTAGTTACTTTTAAAAAGGTAGGTCCTGATATTTTTTGTTGACTACTTGAGTAGTATTTAACTTTCAATTGATACTTCCCTTTCATTGCTTTTTTTAATACAAACTGTTCGGGACCAAAACCTCTGGTCATATCTTTAGACATTAATCCACCAATTCTTGTTTTTTTATGTCCATAATAGCATTTTTCTCCTGAAGGATCTATTACCCATAAATCAATATCTGTATCATTATGATTCCAATCAATTAAAATTCTAATATCTGTTTGCATTTCTTTTATAAAACGCTCATCAAAATGTGCTACTTGTAATTTTGATTTATGTAATTGTATCAATCTATTTAATTCAACCAATGCAATTGCTTCAATTCCAGAAAATCGTCTATTCTCATCTTTTTCTAATAATTCTCCATTCACTATTTGATATAAAAGATCTACCGATTTTTGATATTCGTGTATACATTCATAAGCCAAGGCTAAATCTCTATATGATTGTATATCTTCTGGTCTTAATCTTAAAATTTCTTTATAAATAAATACCGCATACTCATGTAACTCATACGCTTCAAATTTATATGCCAATGCTTTTAATAGTTCATAGTTATCTAAATCTATTTCTGCTACATTCGTCAGTATTTGAATTGCTATTTCATTTTCTTTTTTCTTCTTAAAAAAATCTGCTACATCAATATAAAAAGAAGGAGAACTTCCATAATTTTCTCTTAATGTTATATATGTTTTATAGGCTTCTTTTATAGTAATCGTTTTATTTAAAACTTCTAAATAAGGTGTTTTAGGATTCCATCCTTTTAATTCTGTTTTTTCTTTTACTAATTTTTCAAAATCTTCA
>CAKZVD010000084.1 GCA_937922085.1 uncultured Tenacibaculum sp.
TCTTCTTTTTTTATGCTTACTTTTGAAATATGATTTTAGTTACTGGCGGAACAGGTTTAGTGGGTTCACATTTATTATATGAACTTTCTCTTAATAATGATAGCATTATAGCTATTTATAGAAACGAAGATAAACTAGAAAAAGCAAAAAAAGTTTTCTCTTATTATACTGATAAAAGTGAAATGTTATTTTCTAAAATCACTTGGATAAAAGCAGATATTACCGACATTCCTTCCTTAGAAATTGTTTTCAACAACACTATTAATCTGGTGTATCATTGCGCCGCATTAGTTTCATTTGATCCTAGCGATTATTATTTAATGAGACAAACCAATATTGATGGCACTGCCAATATTGTTAATTTCTCGATAAATACGAAAGTTAAAAAACTATGTTTTGTTAGCTCTATTGCCACCATTGGAGATGCCATTAATAATGAGTTTATTACTGAAGAAAAAGAATGGGTTCTCGACGCAAATAAACACTGTTATGCTATTACAAAATATGGTGCTGAGATGGAAATATGGAGAGCTAGTCAAGAAGGATTAGACATTGTAATTGTAAACCCTGGAGTTATCTTAGGTAGTGGTTTTTTTAATGACGGTACTGGCAAATTGTTTTCTAAAATTAATAATGGACTCTTTTTTTATACGGAAGGAATTACTGGTTTTATTGGAGTAAAAGACGTTGTAAAAACAATGGTTAAGTTAACCGAATCTAAAATAAAAGGTGAGCGATTCATTTTAGTATCAGAAAACCTATCTTTTAAAACCATACTATATACAATCGCTAATTATTTAAATACTAAAAAACCATCTATTAAAATTGGTAAAATAGCAACTTCTATATTTTGGCGATTAAATTGGCTTCTAAGTAAAGTAACCAGAAAAAAAGTACTCTTATCTAAAAGTTCTGCAAAATCATCTCATAATAAAGATTTTTACAGTTCGAAAAAAATCACCGATTCATTAAATATTGAATTTGAAAAAATAGATTCAGTAATTAAAGATATTTGTAAAGATTTTTCAAAATAATACCCTATTCATTTTCTTCTATTTCAAACTCCATTATGCCTAAAGAATCTGTTTCTTTTGAGAGCACTGGTTCTATTTTATCTTTTTTAATTGAATCTCTTTCATTTATTATTTTTTGAACAACAGCGCCTTTAGCTTCTAAATTTCTTTTAATTTCTTTTAACAAATCGCCATATTCATCAATTTTAGAGGTATAATAAATATTACTATTATGAAACCTAACACTATCTATTTTATATTTCTCATATAAAACAAACATATAATTAACATCTTTTTGTTTCTGTTTATTTTTTATTAATCGAGAAGTTGAAGCAATGTGCATATCTGTTAACAATGCAATCATTGTATCTTTTGGAATAAGATTTTTTGGTTTTTTATAAATAGTATTCCCTGTACATGAAATCAATAAAAAAAAAGCACCTATTATGTATCGCGAAATTCTCATCTATTAAAAACTAATCGTTTTCCTTTATCTGTTTCATTAAAAGTACCATTATCGTACATTAAAACTCCATTTACAAAAGTATGAGTAATTTTAGATGAAAAAGTAGTTCCTTCAAAAGGAGACCAACCACATTTATATAATACATTGTCTTTAGAAACTTCCCAAGGAGAATTAGTATCTACTAAAACTAAATCGGCGTAAAAACCTTCTTTTATAAAACCTCTTTTTTTCACTTGGAATAATTTAGCTGGATTATGGCACATTTTTTCAACCGCCTTTTCAACCGACAATTTACCTTCTTTAATTTTTTCGAAAATAGCTACAATTGCATGTTGTACTAAAGGTCCTCCACTTGGTGCTTTTGTATATACATTTGATTTTTCTTCTAATGTATGCGGAGCATGATCGGTAGCAATAACATCTATTCTATCATCTAATAAAGCTTTCCATAAACCTTCTCTATCTTCTAATTTTTTTACCGCTGGATTCCATTTTATATGTGTCCCTTTTTCTTCATAATCAGCATCAGTAAACCATAAATGATGTATACAAACTTCTGCCGTTATTTGTTTTTCTTCTAAAGGAATATCATTTCTAAATAAATTAGTTTCTTTTGCTGTAGATAAATGAAACACATGTAATCTTGCTCCTGTTTCTTTTGCTAAAGCAATTGCCTTAGATGAAGACAAATAACAAGCTTCTTCACTTCTAATTACAGGGTGATATTTTAAAGGGATATCATCTCCATATTCTGCTTTATATTTTGCTGTATTATTTCGAATAGTGGCTTCATCTTCACAATGAACAGAAATTAACATTTTAGTTGATGAAAAAATCTTTTTTAGTACTTCTTCATTATCTACCAACATATTTCCTGTAGAAGAACCTAAAAAAAGTTTAATTCCAGCTACATTTTCAGGATCTGTTTTTAATAACTCTTCTAAATTGTCATTAGTCCCCCCGAACATAAAAGAATAGTTTGCGTAAGACGTTTTACTTGCTACCTCAAACTTCTCTTCTAACAACTCTTGCGTTGTTGCTTGCGGAACTGTATTTGGCATTTCTATAAAAGAAGTAATACCACCTGCTATAGCCGCTTTACTTTCTGTTCCTATATTTGCCTTATGAGTTAGTCCTGGTTCACGAAAATGAACTTGATCGTCAATCATTCCAGGAATTAAATATTTCCCTTTCGCATCAATAACAACATCATTTTCTGAAGGTTGAATTTCTTTTGCTATTTTAGAAATAAATTCATCTTTTATTAAAATATCTCCTGAGAAAATAGTATCCTCATTTACAATTTTCGCGTTTTTTATTAAAGTTGTTTTCTTCATTATCTATAAAATTTCCATGCGCATGTTCACTAAAGCTTTATTAAAACCAAAATGTTCATATGCCTTGATGGCTTTAACATTACTACTATAAACGTCTAACCTTAATTCTTTAATTTCTTTTGATTTCGCCCATGATTTTAGGTTTTCTAAAATCAAACTACTAATTCTTTGACCTCTGAAAGATGGTTTTACATACATAAAACCTATGTAACCATTTTTTTTATTCTTCTGATATTCTTCTGAATTTTCTATTTTCACGTAACCAGAACCTACTAGTTCCTCATCAGAAACTGCTACAATTATTAGAGCATTCTCATCTATCAGTATCTCTTTAATATCATAAAAGTTAATTTTACTTTTCTTTAAAAATGGATTTAATGGTCGTTCTGCTTCTATAATACTTTGTTCAAACTCTAATAATGTTTCTAAATCATTAATATTTGCTTCTCTTATTACAATTGATTCCATTAATTTTATTTTGGCAAACCTTTTAATCTCATTTTTATAACCCCAAACAAAGCTTCAGAAACAATTCCTCCACTCATTTTAGACTCTCCTAATGTTCTATCTGTAAAAATTACTGAAACTTCTTTAATTTTAAATTTATGCTTCCAGGCTTTGTATTTCATTTCAATTTGAAAAGCATATCCCACAAATCGAATTTTATCTAATTGAATTGTTTCAAGTACTTTTCTGCTCCAACATACAAATCCTGCTGTAGTATCATGCACTGGTATTCCTGTAATAAAACGCACATATTTAGAAGCAAAATATGAAAGTAAAACACGATTCATTGGCCAATTTACTACATTAACTCCAACAGAATATCTAGAACCTACAGAAACATCAGCACCATTCTTAACACATTCATTATAAAGTTTTATTAAATCATTTGGATTGTGAGAAAAATCTGCATCCATTTCAATAATATATTCATAGTCTCTATTAAGAGCCCATTTAAAACCATGAATGTAAGCTGTTCCCAATCCGTTTTTCCCTTCTCTTTTCTCTATATACAAACGATCAGAAAATTCCTTTTGCAATTCCTCAACGATAGCAGCAGTTCCATCAGGAGAATTATCATCAACAATTAAAACATCAAATGATTTCTCTTGATTAAAAGTAGCTCTTACAATAGCTTCTATATTTTCTTTTTCATTGTAAGTGGGAATGATAACTAGTGTATTGGACATTAATCTTTTTTAAGCTTTAAAAAAATTACCGCAAAGATACATTAAATTATTACTAATTTTGCTTTTGAAAATTTCTCTTAACGGCAATGGAAGTTATTAATCGTAGTTTTATTTCTAATGATTGGATTACCACTATTTTTATGGTTGGTTTTATCCTTATTGCCTTAATGAAACTATATAAACCTCAGTTATTATTAGGATACACTTTGGCTTTCTTTTCCCAAGGGTTTATAGAAAGTAGAACCAAAAAGAAACCTTCTATTTTTTCTCCTTTTCATATTTTAATATTTCTATTTAGCATTCTTGTGTTTTCTTTATTATTAGTTTTACTTAACACAAACAATAATGCTTCAAAAATTCATCTTTTTTTAATTGTTACTCCCTCTTTACTTGTTTTTATTTTACTAAAATATATTATCACCAAGTTTATTGGGAAAATTTTGTTGATAGAGGAGAAATCAAAATATTTTCTATTTTCAAAAACAGGATATTTATACACCATGAGTTTATGGTTATTTCCTATTCTAATTATCAGTCAATATTGGTATTACAATCATTTTTTATTAATAGTTTTCTGTACTATACTACTTGCTTTTAGGACTTTTTTAACAATACGAAATAACAAAAAGCTGATTTTTAGCAACTTCTTCTATTTTATTTTGTACTTTTGCACCCTCGAATTAGCTCCTTTGCTAATCATTTATAAAACAACAACGACTTAAAGAGAAAGTTTTATGAAAGTGAAAACCATTTTAGTGTCACAACCAGCGCCAAAAACTGAAACTTCACCTTATTTTGACTTAGCTGAAAAACAGAAAGTAAAAGTTGATTTTAGATCTTTTATTCATGTAGAAGGTATACCTGCAAAAGAGGTACGCACTCAGAAAATAGATTTAAGCAATTTTTCAGCTATCATTTTAACGAGTAGAAACGCAGTAGATCATTTCTTTAGAATTGCTGAAGAAATGCGTTTTACGGTGCCCGACGCAATGAAATATTTTTGTCAATCAGAAGCAGTTGCTTACTACCTTCAAAAATATGTTGTATATCGTAAACGTAAGATTTATGTAGGTACAAGAACTTTTCCTGAATTAACAAAATTAATTAAAAAGCATAAAGATGAAAAATTCTTATTGCCATGTTCAGACAAGTTAAAACCATTAATTCCTGATGAATTAGATAAATTAGGAGTAAACTGGACAAGAGCGGAACTGTACAGAACTGTAGTTAGTGATTTATCTGACTTAGAAGATGTATTTTATGACGTTTTAGTATTTTTCAGCCCTTCTGGTATTGATAGTTTGTTTAAAAACTTCCCGGAGTTTAAACAAAACAATACACGTATTGCTGTATTTGGTAATTCAACGATTAAAGCAGTTGAATCTAGAGGTTTAAGAGTAGACATTTCTGCTCCAACCCCAGAAACACCATCTATGACTATGGCTTTAGACAAATACATTAAAGATGTTAACAAAAAATAAATAGTTACTTCTTTTTAAACAAACAAAAGAGACTGTCTATAAAGGCGGTCTCTTTTTTATTAAACAGACATATTTCTGTTGTTTTTCATTAACTCTAATTTTCAAGTGTTCTATTTATTACATAAGTAATTTCTATCAATCTCTTTCTTCGATAATTCTTTCAATAATCACTTTTTCACATCCTTTTCTGTGAATTTCATATAGCCTGATATTTATAATACAAATCTGTAAGTAAGTTTTTTTTTATATTAAATTAAACCATTCTAAAATAAAAGAGTCTTAATTTATATGAAAACAGAACACATTTTACATTTATATAATAGAATCGGTTTTGGAATTACTCCTAAAGAGTTAAAAAAACTAACTTCAAGAACAAGGAATGAAATTATCAGCTCTTTATTTTTTCAATCTAAGGATTACACCCCACTACATATAGACACTTCTTTCCTTTCAAATCTTTCAAAAGCTCAACTTAAAAACAAAAAAAAGAGAAAAGAGTTGATCAAATTGAGTAGAAAAAAAGTAAAAGATTTAAATAACATATGGTTAAATAGAATTTTTAACCCAAATGAGCTTCTAAGAGAAAAAATGACTTTGTTTTGGGCCAATCATTTTGTTTGCAAAGACAATAACATTCTTCATCTTTTACAATATAACAACACTTTAAGAAAACATGCATTAGGAAGTTTTAGTGATTTTACTAAAACCATTTCTAAAGAAGCTTCAATGCTAAAATATTTAAACAATAAACAGAATAAAAAAAACAGCCCTAATGAAAATTTTGCACGAGAATTGATGGAATTATTCACTTTAGGACAAGGGAATTATACCGAGAAAGACATTCAGGAAAGTGCCAAAGCTTTTACAGGTTACAATCATGATTTTAAAGGGGATTTTAAGCTACGTGAAAAACATCATGATGCTAGTGAAAAAAGCTTCTTAAATAAACAGGGGAATTTTAATGGTGATGACATCATAGACATTATTTTAAGTCAAAAACAATGCGCTAAATTTATTTCAGAAAAAGTATATAAATATTTTGTGAATGATGTAGTTAACGAACAACATCTTAATGAAATGACTACTATCTTTTACCCAAATTACAATATCGAAAAATTACTTAAACATGTTTTTCTTTCAGATTGGTTTTATGATGAAAACAATATTGGGAATAAAATAAAATCTCCTATTGAATTACTAGCTGGAATTCACAAAACTGTTCCTTTTTCCTTTAATAAAAAGAAACAAGGCATTTTAATTCAAAAATTATTGGGACAAATACTTTTAAGCCCTCCAAATGTTGCTGGTTGGAAACAAGGAAAAGGATGGATAGACAGCAATACAATTGTTACTAGATTACGTTTACCTTCTGTTTTACTTAATAATGCTGAAATTAACTATTCTGAAAAAGGTGATTTTAAAGATGAAATTAAAAATTTTAATCAAAAAAAACTAAGAAAAAAAGCATTTATAAAAACCTCTACACAATGGACTGTTTTTGAAAGAAACTATAATTTACTAAAGAACGAAGAATTAGTAACTCATATAATTACAAGCCCCTTAAGTAAAAATGCAGAAAATATACTAAAGACATATAGTACTTCTTCGAAGAAAGATTACTGTATTCAAATTCTTTCATTACCTGAATATCAATTGTGTTAAAAAAGAAAAGATGAAAAGACGAAATTTTATAAAAAGAACATCACTTGCCACTGGAGGATTATTTTTAGCTCCACAATTTTTAAAAGCATTTGAATCAAATAACCCTTCTGTTTTTAATGAAAAAAAAGTAGTTATTATTCAACTAAAAGGTGGAAATGATGGTTTAAACACAGTCGTTCCTTTTAGAAATGATTTATATTATCAAAATAGAGAACAAATAGCCATCACTAAAAACAGCCTTCTTTCCTTAAATGATGAAGTTGGTTTTCACCCTAGTTTAAAACCACTAAAAAAACTATACGATAAAGGTCATGTAAGTATCATTAACAACGTAGGCTACCCCAATCCGAATCGTTCTCATTTTAGATCTACCGATATATGGCAAACCGCAAGTAATAGCAATGAGTTTTTACAAACTGGATGGATTGGTAGGTATTTAGATATTACTAAAGCAAAACCTTATAAAGCCATTGAAGTAGATGAAAATCTATCATTAATGCTTAAAGGAGACCTTCAAAATGGCTTAGCTATTACTAACCCTAAATTATTTTACAAATTGCTAAAACAGCCTTTTTTTAATGGCTTATTAGATAATTATAGTAGTGATGCACATTTAAATGAACATAACTTAGGTTATTTATACAATACGATGATAGACGCAAAATCATCTGCGGAGTATATTTATGAAAAAAGCAAAACAAAAGCATCTACGATAGACTATCCAAAAAACATTTTCGGAAAACAATTAAAGACAATTTCTGAATTTATCACTTCCGGATTAGAAACTCAGGTATATTATGCTGCTTTGAGTGGTTTTGATACTCATGCAAATCAAAAAAATAGGCAAGCAAAATTATTGGAATTATATGCTGAAAGTATGGAGGTTTTTGTAAATGATCTACAAAAAAACAATGCTTTTGAGGACACTTTAATTTTAACTTTTTCAGAATTTGGACGTCGTGTAAAACAAAACGGTTCTAATGGTACCGATCATGGAACTGCTAATAATGTTTTCGTTATCGGGAAAGATTTAAAGAAGGCTGGTTTATATAATTCATTACCCAACTTACAGAACTTAGATACTAATGGAGATTTAAAATTCAGTATTGATTTTAGAGAAGTTTATGCGACCATTTTAGACAAATGGCTGCATATTGAAAACTCAAAAGTTTTAAACAACAAGTTTTCTACATTAGGTTTTATATAAAAAAAGAAAGCGAGAGTGTTATTCTCGCTTTTTCATTCTTTTTCAGTTGAATCTCCCCTTTTATTTCTTTCTTATAACAAAATCTGGTAAATTAAATTTTGAATTTACCAAGTTAAAATTAATGTTACCTGCAAAATCTTTAGTAAGCTTTCTTTTCATTTTAAACATTAATTTGTTTTTATTTTTTATTTCATGCTTTTGTTCAATTTCCCCATATTTAAAAATTGTTGAATGACCATAAACTTTTAATGTAAAATCATTTTTAGGCTTATAAAAATTGACTGTTGAATATTCTCCTTTAAAGTCAAATGTTTTAAAGTCATTTGAGAAATTGTATAAAAATATTTTACTGTTGTAATCTTTAACATCAACTCTCGCTTCAATCTCACCTATCTGTACATCCGTATTTTCAGTAATTAAATTAGAATTAGAAATACCTCCAATTGTAACTCCAGAAACACTCCTAACTTTAACAATAGAACTTTCTACTTCTCCAAGTAAAACACTCCCATTATGGCACAGCAAATTGGAACCTTCTATACTTCTAATTTTCAAATAGCTATCATCAACAAATCCATCTAGGTTTTTTAAATATAAATTTGAAAAATTCATTCTAGATTGCAGTGCCTTAAACCTTAAATTACTCTTCAATTTATTTGGAATTGACACTAAAAATGATAATTCTAAAATCTTCCCTTTTTCACTCTCTTTTGCTTTCTTTTTTAATTCATAAAAATATTCTTTCATTAAATTTTTATCATAATTTTCAAGGATTTCGGCTTTTGTTTTAATAGATTTCCTAAACGTTAACCATTGCTTGATATTTTTTTCAAAATGATTTGAAATCTCTTTCGATTTAGGACTATTAAGATCGTATTTTAGTTTTGAAACTTCTTTTTCACTACTAAAATCACACACTATTCTCTTTTCTAATTTTCTAGAACTAAATTGAAATAAAGCTGTTATAGAATCTATCTCTTCTTCCTTATAATTCTTAAATTTTAATTCAAAATTAATATGAACTTTACTATCGTTTGATTCATTAATATCTAATGGAATATTTTTTACATTTAATTCTATTATATCAATAGAACTTGCTTCAAAACTCTTTTTAAAAAGAGTTTTTGTTTGTGAAAAAGCACAAATAGATATTAAGAATAAACTTACATTATAGAATAATTGTTTCATAGGTTATATTTTTTTGATTTATACTTTTTATATGATTTTGAATGTCTTTTAATGTTTGTAATCGCTGCTGAAGATTTGTAATCAGTTTTTCTAACACATTCATATTATTCGAGTTATTCATAAACTCATTCGTAAGTTCTCTGTAGTTATTAGACAACCTATTTAACTTCTTCTCATACACAGAAATCAATTTTTCGTCTTCTGTTAATTCTAAAAACTTTCCCCATTCTTTATCTATATCATTTAAATATTTCTTCTCAATTTTTTGCACTTGCAATAATAAAGAAGAGGACATTTTCTTTGATTTTTTTTCATTTTTAAAAAACCAAAAACTAAGCGAAAACAATAAAACAAAGGAAGCTACGACACCTATGATATTTCTATATCTTTTTTGAGATGATTGTTTTTTTAGTTTTTTCAAAAAAGCTCTTCTATGGCTATCTGGTAACTTATTTATAACTACATCTTCCTTAAACAATTCTCTAATATCTTGTTTCATTTAATTGTTCTTTTAATAATTCTCTTAACTGTAACTTACCTCTTCTTAATTGTGTTCGTGATGTTTTTACCGCTATTTCTAAAATTTCAGAAATTTCTGTGTGATCATATCCCTCTATTAAATAGAGTTTAACTACTAATTGATACTTAATAGGTAGTTGGCTTATTACTTCAATAACTTGGGGCTTTGTAATTTCCTCATCAAACAACCAGTCTTCATCATCAACAATTTTCAAAGAGTGATTCTCTATGGAAACTGTTTCTAATTTTTTTCTCTTTAATTCATCTATACACTGATTAATAACAATTTTTTTTAACCAAGCTCCAAAGGTTTTTATGTTTTCAAAATTTTTAATATTTAGAAATGCTTTTAAAAAACTCTCTTGCATTGCTTCTTTAGCATCTTCATTAGGTAAATACCGACAAGCAACGGTATACATTGCTTCGCAATAGCTATCATACAAATGCATTTGGGCTTTTCTATTCCCTTTTTTACATTGTTTAATTAATAGATTGATTTCTTTTGACAATTTAATGGTGTTGATTTACACTTAAAAACGATAAAAAATAAAAAGGGTTTCAAAAAATGAAACTTTTAATAAAGAGATAAATATACTATCCTATTAAATATAAAGTTACTATTACTACAAACCCTTATATTATTAGTTTTAAAGAAGCTTATGAAAAAATTAAATGTAATATTATTATTTGTTTGTTTTCATTTCTCACAAATTACTCACACTCAAGAACAATGCATAACAGACCCTAATTCTTTTGGAACATATATTGGTGAATTGTTTTTAAATCAAAAAGACATAAAAAACACTCCTTTTTACACAAAAGAATTTTATGAGAAATGGAAAACACTAACAAAAGCAGCTAATAAACACAATTTAAAATCCCCTAATTTTAAATATTATAAAACCTATTTCTTTAAAGGAAGTTTAAATCCTGAATACACACTTTACCTTGCTTTTAAAAGTAAAATCGAAATTATAGCAATACAAATTGAGGTTACAGAACACAACAATACATGGAGTATTAATAAGATACTCCCTAGTTTCTACACATTAATAAATAAAAGAAAAAACATAGAAAGATTCACTCCTAATGAATGGATTAAAGAAGATTCTTTTTATCCCCAAGTCACTGCTGCTCCTTATCCAGTAGAAGAAGAGAAAAAGATGTTTTCACTTCCTAAAGACAAGAAAAAAACTTGTATAACCAACCCAACTACTATTTTAGACAACTATATAAAACAATTGCTTTCTAATTCAAAAATAGAATCGTTTTCAAACATTATTACTTTTAATGATTATGAAAAAACATATATCTCTTCTTTTTTAACTTCCTTAAACAAGGAAAAAACAAATGACCTTGAAAATTTAAAAGAAGTGAGTTATTTTAAAAAAATGCTTGTAGAAGAACCTAAATATTTTTACAATAGAAACTTTACCAATTCAATACTAGAAATAGCTAACTATGTTAAAACTAATAAATATTCTAGAAAAGATATAAAAAAGATAGAATATGTTATTCAGAATTTTAACAACCAAATTCTTGGAGAAGGCAAATTAGTATGTATAGCAGATATTATTTTAGATAAAAAAGGAAAACAAGAAGCCATTCGTTGCTCTGCTATTTGGCATGATAATACTTGGAAAATAATACACCAACAAAAGTACACCTACGGGATTAGTAATGCTCAGTAATTTTAAAAAACTAAGCAAATAAAGTAGCAAAAGCTTCTTCTATTTTTCCCACAAGAACAAGTCTTATACTATGATTTTTAGAAGTTATTTTATTATACTTAGAAGCTACAAAAGTTTTATATCCTAATTTTTCAGCTTCAATAATTCGTTGATCAATTTTAGAAACTGGTCGTATCTCTCCTGCTAAACCAACCTCTGCAGCAAAACAAACATTAGGATTAATTGCTAAATCTTGATTTGAAGATAAAATTGCCGCTACTACTGCTAAATCTATTGCTGGATCATCAATATGAATTCCTCCAGTAATGTTTAAAAACACATCCTTTGCTCCTAACTTAAAACCTGCACGTTTTTCTAATACAGCTAAAACCATATGCAATCGTTTCAAGTTATAGCCCGTTGTAGAACGTTGTGGAGTTCCGTACACCGCCGTACTCACTAAAGCTTGAATTTCTATCATTAATGGACGAACTCCTTCTAACGTTGAAGCAATAGCTGTTCCGCTTAAATCAGTATCTTTTTTAGAAATTAAAATCTCTGAAGGGTTTGTTACCTCTCGCAACCCAGTAGACAGCATTTCATAAATTCCCAATTCTGCTGTAGAACCAAATCTATTTTTTTGCGATCGTAAGATTCGATATGTATGGTTACGGTCTCCTTCAAATTGTAAAACTACATCTACCATGTGTTCTAATATTTTTGGTCCCGCAATGTGCCCTTCTTTATTAATGTGTCCAATTAATAAAACTGGTGTATTTGTCTCTTTAGCAAATTTAATAAGTTCTGCTGAAGTTTCTCGTATTTGCGAAATACTTCCTGGCGATGCTTCTATTGAATTTGTATGTAATGTTTGAATAGAATCTATCACCAAAACATCAGGCTGTACTTCTTCTATGTTTTTAAAAATTCGTTGCGTGTTTGTTTCCGTTAATACCAAACAATTAGAGTTTTCATTATTTAATCGTTCTGCACGCATTTTTATTTGTGATTGACTTTCTTCACCAGAGACATACAATACTTTTTGAGTAATTTGCAAGGCTACTTGTAACAACAATGTAGATTTACCGATACCCGGTTCTCCTCCTAATAAAGTTACCGATCCTTTAACTAAGCCACCACCTAAAACAGCATCTAACTCATTATTTCTTGTTAAAAAACGTTCCTCTGCGTCAAATTCTATTTCTTGAATTTTTAAAGGTACTGACGTTTTTTTATCTGTATTTGATGGTGTTTTCCACTTTCTCTTTTCTTCTTTCTGAACCACTTCTTCCACAATAGTATTCCATTGTTTACAAGTACTACATTGACCCGACCATTGTGCGTGTTGTGTTCCACAATTCTGACAGAAAAAAGTTGTTTTAGTTTTAGCCATGAAAGAAGTAAATTGATTTCTTACAAAGAAAAGAAATCTTATTTATTTTTATTAATAATAGGTAATAACAAGAATGATAAACCTCCGAAAATAATAATCATAGCTGTTTGTGCAGACCACATTATAGCTCCGAATGCATTTGAAGGTTCTTCAGCAACTCCAAACAATGTAAATGCGCCTGCTACTGCTAAAGGATACAAACCTATACCTCCATTTGTTGCAGCAATACTAAATCCTCCTGCTATAAAACCAACAAGAATAGCTCCAAAAGGAACTTGTAATCCTTCTACAGCTGGAATGGTAGCCCAAAACATAGCTACATACATTACCCAAATAAACACAGTATGAAAAATAAACGCCCATTTATTTTTCATTTTAAATATACTCGTAAGTCCTTCCCCTAAACTTTGCATAAAACTTTTAATTTTTAATCCAAAACCTGAAGATGCTCTTTTCACATACTGCCTAAACAATAAAAAAGTTGTTATTGCTAACAATAAAACAACCCCTATTTTAACAGGATTAAAATTCGCTTTTACTAATTGAAGAATAAAATCAAACTGTATTAAAAGAGTTATTCCTATAATACTAAACATCATTACTAAATCTGCAATTCGTTCAGCAACGATAGTTCCGAATCCTTTCTCGAAAGGGATCTCTTCATAAGTAGTCATTACTGTTGCTCTTGATACTTCTCCTGCTCTAGGTAAAGCTAAATTCACAAAATACCCAATAAGTACCGCTAAAGTACTATTTGCAAACCTAGGTTTATACCCCATTGGCTCTAGCAAAAATTTCCATCGGTACGCTCTTGATAAATGACTCAAAACTCCAAAAAACAACCCTAACACAATCCATTTATAATCTGCCTCTTTAAAATAGTTCAGTAATGTATTTGGTGAAATTTTGGTAAATAAGTACCATACTAAAAAACCTCCCAAAGCGAGAGGTAAAATTATTTTTAAAACTTTTTTCATAAAAGTATTACTAGTCTAATAAATTAGTTTCTTCGTTAGGAAATACTAACTGAGGTTTAAACTTCTTTGCCTCTTCTAATTCTAAAAAGCCATATACTATTAATATTAATGTATCTCCTTTTTGAACTCTACGAGCTGCTGCTCCGTTTAAAGTTATTTCTCCGCTTTTTCGTGGTCCAGGAATAGCATAAGTTTCTAACCTTTCTCCGTTATTATTATTTACTATTTGAACGCGTTCTCCTTCAATAATACCTGCGGCATCCATTAAATCTTCATCAATGGTAATGCTTCCTATATAATTTAGATCTGCACCGGTAACTTTTACACGGTGGATTTTAGATTTTACAACTTGTACTAACATATGACAAAAATACTGTTTTTAAAGAATTTATCTTTTATTAATTTCAATTGTTTTTAAATTGAACATTATCTATCAAACGAATATCTCCAGCAAATACTGCTATAAAAGCCCTGTATTTCTTTTTTGACTCAAAACTAGTTACAGACTCCAAACTTGTTTCCTCAGCAATTATAAAATATTCTAACTCTAAAAGAGGATGTTTTTCAAATTTAGTTTTTACCCAAGTTATAATTTCATTTACATTTTTTGAATCGGTTTTATTTCTCGCTTTTTTTAATGTTTTATAAATAAAAGGTGCTGCTTTTCTATATTCTGGCAAAAGACGTGCATTTCTAGAACTCATTGCCAACCCATCTTTTTCTCTAAAAATCGGCATTCCTTTTATCTTTATTGGAAGCGCCAATTTTTCCGTCATCTTTTTAATAATTTGCAATTGCTGAAAATCTTTTTTTCCAAAATATGCTACATCTGGCAATACAATTTCAAACAAACTTTTAACAATTGTTCCTACTCCATCAAAATGACCATCACGAAATTTTCCTTCCATTTGATGCTCTAACCCATCAAAATCAAATTTTTCTGCAACTATATTTGTGTCATAAATCTCTTCAACTGTAGGAACAAATAAAACGTTACACTCAACACTTTCAAGCAGTTCTATATCTTCATTTAAAGTCTTCGGATATTTATCTAAATCTTCTTTATTATCGAACTGTGTTGGGTTCACAAAAATGCTTACAACCGTAACATCGTTCTTATCTACAGCTTTTTTTATTAAAGATAAATGCCCTCTATGTAAAGCTCCCATTGTGGGTACAAATCCGATCGCTTTTTTATTCTTTTTTTGTTCTGTTAGATATTTTTTTAAATCAGTTTTTGACTTGAATATTTTCATTGGACATTAGTTAGAATCTTTGCAAAATTAGCAATTTAACACGATTTTAGCATAAAATTTCGTAGTTTTGCGCCTTTATAAAGAGTCAGATTTAATGAAGGATAAGAGAATATTGTATGTTTCTTCGGAAGTAATTCCATACTTACCAGAAACAGAGTTATCATCTACTGCATTCAATGTTGCTAAATATGCACATTCAAAAGGAGTTCAAACTCGTATTTTTATGCCTCGTTTTGGGGTAATTAATGAACGTAGACACCAATTACATGAAGTAATCCGATTATCAGGTATGAATTTAATTATTAATGACATGGATATGCCATTAATAATTAAAGTTGCATCTATTCCTAAAGAAAGGATGCAAGTTTATTTCATCGATAATGATGAATACTTTAAACGAAAAGCTATTTACACAGACGAAGACGATCAGTTATTTAAAGATAATGATGAAAGAATGATATTCTTTGCAAAAGGTGTTGTTGAAACTGTGAAAAAATTAAACTGGGCTCCAGATATTATACATGTTCATGGTTGGATGGCTTCTTTATTACCTATGTATTTAAAAGAATTCTACAAAGAAGAACCTTTATTTAATGAAAGTAAAATTGTTACTTCTTTATACAATAATGAATTTTCAGGAAAGTTAAATGAGGATTTAATTAGCAAAGTTCGTTTTGACAAAATAAAGAGTGATAGTATTTCTCATTTAGAAAACCCTACTCAGGAAAACATTCTAAAAAACGCTGTTTTAAATTCAGATGCTATTATTAAAGGAAGTTCAGAATATTCTGAGGATTTTGAAAAATTCTTAACAGAAACTGATGTTACAACTTTAGATCATCAACCTGAAGAATATTTAACTGAAGCTTATTTAGATTTTTACAAACAAAATGTTCTTGAATTACAAGACTCTTAATTTTTCAAAACTTAATGATGAAAAAGATTGTTTATACGCTTACACTATGCACCTTATTTTTTTTAATTATCTCTTGTGAAAAGGATTTTAAAGAAATTGGAGGTAATGTAATTAGCAATAATAATTTTAACACGAAACAAGTTGTTTTAGATGTCGAAATAGAAGCATTAGATATTGATGCTGTTCGTGCTGATGATATAGCTCTTGGGAATTTAGGTGAATATTTACTTGGTGTATATAATAACAAAGATTACAAGAAAATAGAAGCCTCTATAATAAGCCAATTAGGCGTTACTATTAATCCAAAAACAGCAGATCTTAAAAATGATGATGCTATAGATTCTGTTTATGTTTTTAACGAAGCTGCTTTAATCATTCCATATACATCTACAGCTATTGGTAAAGAATCTAATGGAAGCACAAAATTTAGATTAGATTCTCTTTTAGGTGACCCTAATGTTCCAACAAGTTTGAAAATTTATCAAAATGGGACTTTTTTAAACACTTTAGATCCAACGAATCCTTCAGATAGAAACAGTTACTTATCTACTCATGATTATATTGAACTTGATCAATTAAACCAAGACCCTAATTTTAATTTTCTTCCAAAATCGACAGATACATTATTTATTATAGAAAGAGAAAAAAGTAACGGTGTAAAGTTTAAAGACACTATAAAATTAGGTAGCGAAACTACAACTCGCCCTCCTTTTTTAGCTGTTCGTTTAGATAAAGCTAAAATAAAAACTCTTTTCTGGGATAAATTTAAAGATTCAGAATTTTCTAACCAAGTTGCTTTTAACAACTATTTTAGAGGTTTAATTCTAAAAACTGAAGGTAATGATGGTTCCTTAGTTCCTTTAACATTAGGTGCTAATTCACCTCGTTTAGAAGTTTACTATACTATAACTAGAATTGAAAATGGAACTATAAAAGATACAGTTCCTGGTAATTATTCTTTTCCACTAAACGGTATTACTAATAGTAAATATGTAATGCCTAATCCAGCTCAAAACCCAAATGCAGGTTCAAATAGTTTTCCTATACAAGGAACCGCAGGCAGCATGGCACGTATTAAAATACTAAATAACACTCAATTACAAGAATTAAGATCTCAAAACATCTTAATTAATGATGCTTCTTTAATTTTTAATATTGATGCTTCAAGAGATACGATTAAAGCACCTAAGAGATTATTTATCTATAAAGAAGATAAGAATAGCCATGTAAAAGATAGTTATTCAGAACCTGCTTTTTTCGGTGGCCAACTAGAATTGAACGCTAGTAAACCTGAAAAATATACTGTAAGGATAACCGATCATATTTCAGATGTAGTTAAAGGAGAAACCTTTAACTCCCCTCTTATTCTAAAAGTGTTTAATACCACTACTGATATCCCTACAATACCTAATACTAATCAATTAGACACAATTGTAAAAACCTATAATTGGAATCCTAGAGGTGTCAGTTTATTAAATAACTCAACAACAAATGGCGAAAAAAGAGCCAAATTAATTATATCATATTCTGAAGAAAAAGAGAGTAATTAACCTATTTAAAACTAAGTAAAATTTATGTGTGGAATCACAGGCTACATTGGGGAAAGAGATGCTTATCCAATTGTAATTAATGGATTAAAACGATTAGAATATCGTGGTTATGACAGTGCTGGGATAATGATGTATGACGGAGAGAAAATGAACCTTTCAAAAACAAAAGGTAAAGTATCTGATCTTGAATTAATAACCACTAATAACGAAAAAAAAAGAATTGGTAAAATAGGAATAGGTCATACTAGATGGGCTACTCATGGTGTTCCTAATGACAGTAATTCTCATCCACATTTTTCTCAATCTGGAGATTTAGTTATAGTTCATAATGGTATTATTGAAAATTATGACACTATAAAAAAGGAATTAATTTCTCGTGGGTATAAATTTCAAAGTGATACAGATACTGAAGTTCTTGTAAATTTAATTGAAGAAGTTAAAAAAAATGAAGGTTGTAAATTAGGTAAAGCTGTACAATTGGCTTTAACTAATGTGATTGGAGCTTATGCTATTGCTGTTTTTGACAAAACAAAACCAAATGAATTAGTTGTGGCTCGTTTAGGGAGTCCAATAGCTATTGGAGTTGGAAAAAATAATGAAGAATTTTTTATAGCATCCGATGCTTCACCTTTTATAGAATACACAAAAGATGCTCTTTATTTAGAAGATGGTGAATTAGCCATTATAAAAAAAGGAAGAGGAATAAAGGTTCGACAAATTGATAATGATAAACCTGTAGACCCTAAAATACAAGAATTAAAACTAAGTCTTGATCAAATTGAAAAAGGAGGATATGATCATTTCATGTTAAAAGAAATTTATGAACAACCTAAAGCAATTACCGATACTTATAGAGGTAGGATGTTAGCTGACCAAGGCATTATCAGAATGGCTGGTGTTGATGATAATATTTCAAAATTTTTAAACGCTGATAGAATTATCATAATCGCTTGTGGTACTTCATGGCACGCAGGTTTAGTTGGTGAGTATTTATTAGAAGACATGGCTAGGATTCCTGTAGAAGTTGAATACGCTTCTGAGTTTAGATATAGAAATCCTATAATTACACCTAAAGATGTTGTTATTGCTATTTCTCAATCTGGTGAAACTGCTGATACTTTAGCAGCAATTAAATTAGCAAAGTCTAAAGGAGCCTTTGTTTTTGGTATTTGTAATGTTGTTGGTTCATCAATAGCAAGAGAAACTCATGCTGGTACTTATACACATGCTGGTCCAGAAATAGGGGTTGCATCTACAAAAGCATTTACAACTCAAATTACGTTGCTTACATTAATTTCTTTGAAACTAGCTCAAGAAAAAGGAACCTTATCTAAAACAGCTGTAAATACTTATTTACAGACGATGCAACAGATCCCTAATCAAGTTGAGAAACTATTAAAGATTGATCCTATTGTACAAGAGATCGCTAATGTTTATAAAGACGCTACAAATTGTTTGTATTTGGGTAGGGGATTTAATTTCCCGGTTGCACTTGAAGGTGCTTTAAAATTAAAGGAGATTTCTTACATACATGCTGAAGGTTATCCTGCTGCTGAAATGAAACATGGGCCAATAGCTTTAATAGATGAAAACATGCCTGTTTTTGTTATTGCTACAAGAAAAGGACATTACGAAAAAGTAGTTAGTAACATTCAAGAAATTAAATCAAGGAGTGGTAAAATAATAGCAATTGTTACAGAAGGAGATGAAACTGTTAAAGAAATAGCAGATCATGTAATTGAAATTCCTGAAACGGAAGAAGCTCTTACACCTCTTTTAACAACTATTCCTTTTCAATTACTATCATATCACATAGCTGTTATGTTAAATAAAAATGTAGATCAACCTAGAAATTTAGCTAAATCGGTTACCGTAGAGTAATTCTTTTTCACTAAATATGTCTCGTCCTAAATAACCGATACAGATTATTAAAGGAATGAACAACCCCGAGGCAGAGCCATCGGGGTATCAAAATAATTTTAGTTGATTTCTATGCAACTTTGTATATTTTGACTTGCCCTGATTTTGAAGGTACTTCTTTATTACCTCTTCATTAGCATATTGCCCCACTGTATTAACATAATAACCACTTGTCCAAAATTTACCGCCCCAAAGTAAACGTTTTACTTCTGGATGCAATCTGAAAATTTCTTTGGCTGTAATACTTTTTACTGCTCCAATTATTTTCTTAGGAGAATTCATTGGAACACTTTGTATTAAGAAATGAACATGATTATCATCCAATCCTATTTCTACAAAATTTATCTCAAAACGCTCTTCTATCTGTAAACAAACTGTTTTAAACGTTTGAGAAACAGAATCTGTTAAAACACTCCTTCTATATTTAATTGGGCACACAAAATGATATAAAAGCAAACTTTTGTTATAACTTTTGTGAATGTAATCACTCATACAAACAAATATAACAATAACTATACGCAACACCCCAGGCAGAGCCTCGGGGAATTATCGATTAAATTTATAAATTAAAGTTCAACGATGCTAGCATCGTTGAACTTTTTTGATTTGTATTGAATTCTTTTCAAATTTTCTTGCTTATGCATTTCTTTAGGAGTAAGCATTGAGTTAGATAAATGCGGCCTCACTTGATTATAAGTTTTAACAGCATCATTTACTATCTTTTGCTTTACATCAAAATTAGTATCATATTTAGCGATATCAAATTCTTGTTTTAAAATCCCATTAATACGTTCTGCTATCGCATTTTCATAAGGGTCGTATTTTTCGGTCATGCTTGAAGATATATTATTTGTTTTCAATAAGTCTTGATATTCATTAGAGCAATATTGTAACCCTCTATCTGAATGATGTATTAAAGGTTTTTCATTATAATTTCTATTTCTCAATGCCATCTCTAATGCTTTTATAGAACCAGTTACATTTAAACTATTAGAAACGTTGTAACCCATTATTTTTTTTGAATAAGCATCTGTAATTAAGGCTAAATAAAATGGATTCGTTCTATTGCCAATATAAGTTATATCGCTAACCCATACTTGTTCTGGTCTTATAATATCGATATTACTAACGTTATTTTTATGCTTTCTAAACCTATGATGAGAGTCTGTAGTTATATGATATCTTTTTTTTGGTTTTATCAGCATATGATTTGCTTTAAGGATTCTAAATAATTTATCTCTACCTACTTTTAAGGCTTTCAGTTCATCTGAAAGCATAAAATAGAGTTTTCTTGTTCCTAATTTAGGCATCGTATTTCTAATGGTTCTCACCAGAGAAATAACTTGCTGTGCTAAGGATTGTTTATGTATTAAAGCTTTTTTAGCTCTATAATATACCTGTCTATTAACCCCGAGTAAATTACAGGTAAACACTAAGGTTTCTTGTTGGTTTTCTTTGTAGAATTCAATAACTCGGGTGTGTAATTTTTTCTTATTTTGATATCATATTCTTTCTCTGCCATATCCACCAACATATCGAAAATAATTACTTTCTTATCTGCTCGCTCTGCTAGATGCTCTGCTCTAGCTTTTTGTTTCTCTAAAAGTTTTATTTTTGCTTCTAATTCTAATATTTTTTGTTCTGGTGTTTGTGACATGGAAGAGGCTATTTGATGTTCCCAATCAAATTTACCATATTTTTTTAACCATCTAGTAACTGTGCTAATACTTTCGATGCCATATTTTGTTTTGGCTTGACTTTTTGTTAGAAGACCTTGTTCTATCTCTTCTACTACTTGAAGTTTAAAAGAGAGTGAGTAATCTTTTTGAGTACGTTTGATATACCTCGTTGTGTTTGATGTTTTCATTACACTAAAGTTTTAGTGTATCGCTATATTAGGACGAGACAAAACATTAAATAAAAAGACCAGTATAATTATATTGGTCTTTTTTTTAATCATCTTTTTTAAAACAGGCATAAACAGGAAAATGATCTGAATACCCTCCTTTATACCAAGGACCAATATAGGTTCTAAACGGACTTCCTTTATATTTTCCTTTATAAGTACGCAGCCATTTTTTATTGAACACATCTGCTTTAATAAAACTATGCTTGCTTTTAGTTTCAAAAAAACTCTTAGATATTATGATTTGATCAAATAAGTTCCATTTCCCTTTATAAGACAAGGACCCCAAACCTTTTGAATGTAAAGACTCCATTGGATTATAAAAATCATCTGTAACTAAATGTTTTTTTACACTTTCACTTCCTGGATCATCATTAAAGTCACCCATAATTATAATTCTAGGATCTTTATACTTACTTTTAATCTCCTCTATAGCTTCTTGTACTTTTTTAGCTACTTCTATTCGTTTAGGTCTTGTTTCTTCTTCTCCTTCGCTTCTAGATGGCCAATGATTAACAATTACATGAATTTCTTCATTATTAATTTCACCTCTGACCACTAAAATATCTCTAGTATAATCGATATAACCATCCTCTTTAACAAAGCTAGGTGTAAATATTTTAGAAGAGATATACTCAAAATAATCATCTCTATAAATTAAAGCCACATCTATTCCTCTCTCATCTTTAGAATCATAGTGAGCATATTTATAATCATATTTTTTTAAATTCTTGTGACTCACTAAATCGTCAAGCACTTTACTATTTTCTACTTCTACCAATCCTAAAATAACTGGCACATCATCTGTAGCTTCTTTTCCTAATTGAGAAATTACATAACTTAATTTTTTAAGTTTTTTTAAATATCTTTTCTTTCCCCATTTTCGATTTCCTTTAATGGTAAATTGATCATCATTGGTCTTAGGATTATCTTTCGTATCAAATAAATTTTCTACGTTATAAAACCCTACAGAAAAGATTTTTTTATTCTTTGTTCCCATTATTTTTTCTTGGTAAATGCTAATATAACTAAAAACGCAACCAGTTGGTTGCGTTTTTAGTTATATAGTTTCTCCTAGTTCTTTCAACTTAGAAGTATTCTCAGCGAGCATCAGCTCATCTATAATTTTTTGAACATCACCATTTACAATATTTTGTAAATCATACAATGTTAATCCGATTCTATGATCAGTAACTCGACCTTGCGGGTAATTATATGTTCTAATTTTGGCCGAACGATCTCCTGATGTTACCATTGATCCCCTTTTAAGAGCATCTTCAGCTTGTTTTTTCGCCAATTCCATATCATATAAACGAGAACGCAATACTTTAAATGCTTTTTCTTTGTTTTTATGCTGTGATTTTTGATCTTGACATTGAGCAACTAAACCTGTTGGCGTATGTGTTAAACGTACGGCTGAATAAGTTGTATTTACAGATTGACCTCCCGGACCTGAAGAACAGAAAAAATCAATACGTACATCTTTTGGGTTTATTTCAATATCAAATTCTTCAGCCTCAGGAAAAACCATACATGTTGCAGCAGAAGTATGAACTCTACCTTGAGTTTCAGTTTGTGGCACACGTTGTACACGATGCACACCAGCTTCAAACTTTAATGTTCCATATACATCATCTCCATTAACTTCAAATTGAATCTCTTTAAATCCCCCATTCGTTCCTTCGCTATAATCAACAATAGAAACTTTCCAACCTTTTCCTTCACAATATTTAGAATACATTCTAAATAAATCTCCTGCAAATATACTAGCTTCATCTCCACCAGTACCAGCTCTCAATTCAACTACAGCATTTTTAGAATCTTCAGGATCTCTTGGTATTAATAAAAATTTAATTTCATCTTCTAATACAGGAATTCTATTTTTAGCTTCATCCATCTCCATTTTAGCCATTTCAACCATTTCCGCATCACTTCCATCAGCTATAATTTCTTTAGCTTCATCAATGTTATTTAAAAGCATTTCGTACTCATTTGCTTTTGTAACAACTTTCCCTAAATCTTTATATTCTTTATTTAGTTGTACATAACGTTTTTGATCAGTAATAATATCTGGTTGAATGATTAAATCAGAAACCTCATCATATCGTTGTTTTACAATCTGTAATTTGTCTAGCATTATTCTTTTCTTGGTGTGCGAATTTACAACTTTTCTTTAAATTTGTTTTATTGAAAAATCAGTGATTTACTTAAAATTTATTCTATATGAGATTTTTAACTCTAATTTTTATTAGCTCCTTACTTTTTTCTTGTAAAAAAGAATCAAAAACTCCTGATTTTTTAATTGGAAACTGGGAAAGAATAAATGATGAATCTAATAAAAAAAACTATGAAATTTGGAAAAAAGATTTTTCTGGACTAGGTTTTACTTTAAGAGATAAAGACACCGTATTTAAAGAAAAACTCAATATAATTACAAAAAAAAACAATAGATACTTAAAAGTTACAGGAGTTAATCAACAACCTACTTACTTTAAGATAACAACACTTACAAAAAACTCTCTTATTTGCGAAAATTCACAAAATGAATTCCCTAAAAAAATATCCTACTGGTTAGAAAACGAAAAACTGAATGCAAAGGTTGCTAATGATGATTTTGCCATAGATTTTGTTTTTAAAAAAACACAATAAATAAAAAATCTAATTTTTTAATAACAACATAGAACCCGATAAAAAAAGTACAATTAATACGATTCTTTTTAAAAGGTTTTCATTTAATTTCAAATACATTTTTTTTCCAAGATATATTGACAATAAAAACAAAGGCAATAACAATAACGAATAGTATAAATGATTTACATTCAACATTCCTTGAATATAAAGAATTGGAATTCTTGTAAGAGTAATTAAACTTAAAACACCAAACATCGTAGCTCTAAAAACTTTCATATCTATAACTGAATTTTTAACAACAATAACATACAAAGGCCCTCCTGTAGAAAACAATCCTGAGAAAAACCCACCAGCTAAACCAAAAATAAATTCCAACTTGGTGTTTTTAATCGCTTTATCTTTCATATAAATAGAGTACATCACATACAACAAAATAAACGCTCCTAACATCTTTTTTAGAACAATTGGTTTTCCATATTGAAGTACCCAAATACCCAAACTAACACCAAAAATTGTTGCTATAATTAATTTAACAATTACTTTTTTATCTATATTTTTCCATTCTTTAGATACTAATATAATACTCGAATACAAATAAAATAATGCTAAATATGCTATTGCATCTTGCAAACTCATTGTTATTAATAATATTGGTAATGCTATTAACGCACCTGCAAAACCTATTACAGTTTGAATAAAAAAACCTAAAAAAACACCTAATCCTAAAATTAAAAAAAATTCAATACTCATTAGAAATACAATTGTAAAATTTCAATTCAAAATTAAAAACCTATCGTTTTAGTAGGAAATTGATTTAATTCTAAATACTTTTATTTTTTATACAATCGAGTTAATTAAAGTCAAATAACAAACGAATCAA
>CAKZVD010000085.1 GCA_937922085.1 uncultured Tenacibaculum sp.
ATAGTTATTATTGCTATAATATTATTACACTTACTAAAATTAAAAGAGAAAGAATTACCACAAAAAATATTAATTGTACTTTTTTTTCTTCTCTTTTCTGTTTCGATTTATTTTTATGGATTACTTCATAATATTAAGGAGCTGGCAGCATTTTTTTTTCTTCCTAATGATATAACGATAATCATTTTAGGACCTTTATTATTTCTTTACGTAAAATCTTTATTTTTAAAAGAAAAAAATTTAGTAAAAAATAATATAGTACATTTTATTCCTACTTTTTTGTTTACTTTTTGTATTACGATTCCAACGATAATATTCAATACTTTTAAAGTAACAGGTTTAGCTTATACACATTCAAATAGTATTCGTTTAATTATAAGAACTGATGGCCTATACTTTATAGGCTATTTAATTGTTTCATTACAATTGTTAATAAAGTACAGAAAGTTAACTAAATATAAATATTCGAATTTAACAAAGTTCGATTTTAATTGGATAAAAATCATGCTTATTTCAGCGTTAAGCATTATGGTTTTCGATTTGTTTGTTAAGGTTTATAAAACTTTTTTTGTTGATTTTAATGCGGATACAGATTATATTACTGTTTTAGCAATGATTATTCTAGTTATTTATTTAGGATATCATGGAGTAAATCAATCTAAAGTATTGCTTCCTTCTTTTTTACTGAAAAACGAAACAAAACCTGAAATTAGTAACACAAAGAATAAAGAAACTTCACCAGTAAAAAAAGAAGAGTTTAAAACTTTAAAAAATGAATTAGAACTTCTTTTAAATACACATCAACCATATTTAGATGAAGATTTAACATTAGGGAAATTAGCAAAACAAATAGCAACAACAGATAAAAAACTTTCTATCTTATTAAATCAGTATATGAATATTACATTTTACGATTTAATAAATAAATATCGTGTTAAAGCTGTAAAAGAAAAAATAAACATAGAGGCTTATAAAAATTACAATCTCTTTGGAATTGCATGTGAATGCGGATTTAAATCTAGAACTAGCTTTAATAGAATTTTTAAGAAAGAAACAGGGCTTTCTCCTTCAGAATATAAAAAGAGTATTTCTTAAGAGTTTACTTAAGGTTTTAACATATAATAACAGACCAATGCTTCCATTGGTCAATCAAAAACATTATAAATTTATTGATTTGCCATCAAATTATAAATTTATAATAAAGATGAAAAAAAACGTATTAACATTATTTTTTTGTGTGTGTACATTAATTGTAAAATCTCAAAGCACACTTGAAAAACCAGAAAATTTAAGTGTAGAAAAATCAATTTTTGGAATTCAAACAGGGTTTGCTGGATTGTGGGCTTACAACGAATTAAAGTTATCTAATCAAATAGCTTTGAGAACAGAGTTAGGTTTTGATTTTTCTAAAAATGAAGATTTTTATCCTGAAGCAGGATTTTTACTTACTACAGTTGTTACATTAGAACCTCGATGGTATTACAATTTAAATAAGCGAGCAAGTAAATCAAAATCAATAAAAGGGAACAGCGGTAATTTCTTTGCCCTTAAAACAAGTTTTCATTCAGACGATTTACTTATTAAGTTTGGAGATAATAGTAAAGCTAAAATAGTAGACAATTTATCTATAATTCCAACTTGGGGAATAAGAAGATCTATTGGGAAACATTTTAATTATGAAACAGGAATTGGAGTTGGTTATATCCATTATTTTTCTAAAAATTCAGGGTTCAAAATAGATAAAGGTGAAACTGCAGTGAATTTACATTTACGAGTTGGGTATCAATTTTAAGGATAAAAAAAGATATAAATAGTAACGATTTAAGTCAACACTGAAATCGTTACTATTTTAGGTTTTTAAAACCTAAAATAGTATGTAGTTTGTTGTTCTAGATAGAAATATTTGAATGAGGATTTGTATAAATAAATATATTTGTTATAAATTGAAAAACAAAAAAAATGGCTGTTTACGCAATAGGAGATATACATGGATGTTTAAAAGCATTACAGACAATTTTTAATCAGAAAATTATAAAAGAAGAAGACACAATTGTTTTTTTAGGGGACTATATAGATCGTGGTCCTAATAGTAAAGGAGTTATAGATTGGTTAATTAAGAATAAAAGGAAGTATAATTTCGAATTTATTTTAGGAAATCACGAAATTATGATGCAAACATCTAAAAACAATAAGGAAAGATTAAGAGAATGGCTTTATTTTGGAGGAGCAGAAACCTTAGATTCTTATAAGATAAATGATGATCCTCAATGGGTACAAAAAGTAGATAAGAGTCATTGGGATTTTATAGACAATTGTAAGCATTACCTTGAAATAGGAGATTATATTTTTGTGCATGCAGGTTTAGAAAAAGGAAAGAAATTAAAGAATCAAAATAAACATAACTTATTTTGGAAAAAGTACGAAATACCAGAGCAATACAGTACCACTAAAAAAGTGATTTGTGGTCATACCTCAAGAAAAAATGGAAAAATTGCTAATTTTGGTCACACAGTTTGTATAGATACATATGCTTATGGAGGAATGTGGTTAACATGTTTAAATGTAGAAACAAACGAGTTTATAAAAACGAATAATAAAGGAAAAGTAGAGATTGGGAAATTATAACTCACAAAAAGAACAAACGACTGAAGAGTTTAAAGTAAATAAAGATAATGGCATCATGGCTTTTATTGCTTTTATATTAATAGGAATAATTATTTTTTATAGTTACAATAAGAAAAGAAATCTAGAAAAAGAGGGAATAGAAACTAAAGGTAAAATTATAGGCTTAAAAAAAGGAAGAGGAAAAAAATATTTTGAATATGTTTTTTTTGTTAAAGGCAAAAAGTATAAAGGACAAGTACTCGCAAAAAATTTTAATTGTAAGAATAAAAGGAGAGATTGTAAAGGAGAAACGTCCTTTGTTATTTATTCACCAAAAGATCCGAGTAATAATAGAATAGATGGGAAGTATTTAAGTTTAGAATAAGAAGACTCTTTATAATTTATATGGGCATATTAATTTTTTACATACTTTTTTCTTCTTTTCTTTTTGGAATTATGGTTTTTGTTTTTAAAAAGGTAAGTAAAGCACATACAGAAGTTAATACGTATAACTTTGGAAGTACTATAAATAATGAAAATCAAGAAAAACTCAGACAAAGAGATATTACGATTAATATTATTATTTACTCATTATTAATTTTAGTAGCCATTGTTGGTACAATCTTGTACCAGACTAAAAATAGTGAGAAAGAAGATTTTTTTTTAAATTATTTGTTTAATGGATTACAATTTCAGATAATGTCTTCATTATTATTTATAGTTCTTAGCTTTTTAAATCCGTTTATATTTTTTCCTCAAAAAATAGTAGAAGCAATAAAAGAAAGAGAAAGTTTTTTAATACATATTGTAAATAATAGTAGAAAATCATTTGTTATACGAGTACTAGTCTCTGTGTTTGTTATTGCTTTTTTTGTGCTTAAAAAATGGCTAACTTTTATTCCGTATTACGTAGACTATAAATTTTTACAAGGAATTAATATTTTATTACTGTTATATCTTTTTAAAAATATATACTTTATGAAAACCAATCCGTTGGGTTTTTTACAATTGAATATATTACGATTGTTGAATGGAGTTTTATATGTTAAAATTTTTGCTTTTGTTTTAATTCCATTAGCACCATTTACAATGTTAACAATACATTTGTTAGGGTTTGATGAAAATGCGTTTCCATTTTGGACAATGCTTTTTGTAGTGTTTAATGCTTTGTTAATTTTATTAGAACTAAAGAAAAAGAACAAAAAAGAAGTGGAAAAAATGAAAAGTAAAAAGAAGAAGAAAAACAAAAAGTTACTAGAGTAAGTTTAGTATCGGTTTTAAGACTAATAAATTCATGAAAAAACATCTAACAGTATCTAATTTAATTTTCGGAATAGTAATATTTTTAATGTTATATAAGCCATCAAGAGTCTGGTTTATACGTCAAATGTCTTTTTCGCCATCTATAGAAAAAATAGAAAGCAGCCCAAAAATTTCTAATTATAATTGGGAACTACAAGGACTAAATATGAAAGATGTAAATTTTTCTGAATTTGAAGGTAAAGTTGTTTTTCTTAATTTCTGGGCTACTTGGTGTCCGCCTTGTGTAGCTGAATTACCTTATATTCAAGAGTTTTATAAAGCGTATAAAGATAAAGTGGTGTTTATATCTATAACTAATGAAAATTGGCCTGAAGTAGCAGTCTTTTTTAAAAAGAGAGGATATGATTTTCCAGTATATCAATCCAATCGAAATTATTTACAAGATTTGCCAACAGTAACTTCAATACCAAGAACTTTTTTAATAGATAAGCAAGGATATATTCGTGTAGATAAATCAGGGTCTGCAGATTGGAATAGTGCTAGTTTTCGAAATGAAGTAGATGAATTATTGAAATAATTACAGCCTCTTCTTTCAATTAAAAGTTAGTGGGCATACCATTTTTTGTTGTTAGTTATTTCATGCTATTCCAAAAGGAACAATGGGTTTAAACTCATTGTTAATGAGGTAGTATAAAATTATAATTTAAAAAATATTTATACTTTATTTCTAATAAAATCAATGACTTTATTATTTATACGATTAATAAGTGCCTTCATTTCTGATTTAAAACATTTCATTTAAAAATCTAATAAATATTAAAAGAACGCACAAATAGATTAAAGGGAATCAAATATATAATAGCCTTTTATTTAGAATAGTAAGCAGACTATGTTTGTACAACAAAACATATCTATTAAGATTTTAAAAAAATAAAAAATGAGGTTTTTTGCTTTTGTTATAACCACTCTATTAACTATATCTTCAGTTTTTTCTCAATCAGACATTCGATTTGAAGATAAAAACATAAATGCGGCAGTTAGAAAAATCATCCGTAATAAAACAGGAAAAATAACTTTAGAAGAGCTTAAGAAAGTAAAAGTACTTAGGTTAAGTTCTAAACAAATCACAAACTTTAAAGGTTTAAAGTATTTAGTAAATTTAAGAGAGATAAGTTTACGAGGTGCAACTATAAAAAGTTTTAAAGGACTTAAAGATTTGAAGAGTTTAGAAAAACTAAATGTAATAAATACTAAAATTAAAGACCTAAGTAAAATTGCTAAGTTAACAAGTTTAAAAGAGTTATATATAAATGATAATGGTTTAGAAAATATTGGGGTTTTAAAAAACCTAGTAAACTTAGAAAAATTAGGAATAGCAGAAAATAACATTTCAGATATTTCTGTATTAGAGAATTTTAAAAAATTAAAACTTCTTGCAATACAATATAATCCGATAAAAGATATAAGTGTTTTAAGTAAGTTAAAAGAATTATACAATCTTAGAATTAGTAAAACAGAAGTAACAGATATAACTCCTATATCAAAACTTACTAAATTAAAAAGTTTGTCAATGTCATCACTTCCAATACAAAATATTGATGCGCTTTCTGGTTTAGTAAACTTAGAAAGGTTGTGGATGTATAGTAATAAAAAAATCACGAACATATCAGCTATTTTACCATTAGTGAATTTAAAAGAATTAGGAATTCAATTTTGTAAGATTCGTAGTATTCAGCCTTTAAGAAATATGGTAGGACTTAAAAAATTAGATATGAATGGAAATAATATTTCTGACATATCAGGCTTAAAAAACTTGATTAATTTAGAAAGATTAACGATGAGTAAAAACGGAATTTCAAATATAAACCCTATAGGAGATTTAATAAAATTGGAGCATTTAAATGCTTCAAGTAACCATATTTCAGATATAAAAGTGTTGTTAAAATTAACTCATAATTTGTCTAGTGCGTATTTATATAAAAACCCTATAAACAAAGACGATACGTTTGAAAAAGTGTCTAGTTTAATAGAAATTAAATTATAAAAAAATATAAAAATGAAGAAACTATTAATCAGTTTTATTATAATGAGTATTGGTTTTCATAATTCCTTTGCTCAAACAAGTGTTAAGTTTAAAGATGCCAATTTAGAAAAGCATATATTAAAAGAACTAAGTAAACCTAGTGGAGCAAAAATAACAAAAGAAGATTTATTAGGTATAACAGAATTAGAAATTAAAAAAGGAAAAATTTCTTCTTTAGAAGGAATACAGTTTTTAG
>CAKZVD010000086.1 GCA_937922085.1 uncultured Tenacibaculum sp.
TTGGATCAATCTCAAAAGTTGTGTGTGAATTGAAATAGATTATCGATTTTCACAAAAAAAACAGATCACTTGGATTCTTACATCGACCTACTTAAAGTTTTACTACCGGAATTATTGATTACTCACTTTGATGTTATAAAACACGAAACAATTCAAGATAGTCTTCATTTGTATTTTGAAGAAAAGAAGTCTATTCCAGAAGAGTTTTCTAAAGATATTGTAATTTCTCATGGTTTTCATAAAGAAATAATAGTGGAAGATTTCCCTTTGAGAGGTAAAATTGTATTACTTCATATCAAACGTCGAAGATGGCTAAATAAAACGACTCAAAAAGTAGTGTATAGAGATTGGAATTTAGTAGCACAGGGAACTCGAATGACCGTAGAGTTTGCTGTTTTTTTAAAAGCAATTAATCAGTACTAAAGCAAATGACTGTCATACTATAGCTGGTTTTTATGGACTTAATGGTAAAAAATTACAACGTCAGTTTAAAGATTATTTGAGTGATTTTAAACAATGGAAAGAAAAACCACATGCAAAAGATTGGTTAATTTTCCCAGAGAATATAGGAGCAAATCTTTCTATAGATGAAGTAGCTCTATCCAAAGGAGAGCTTTACACTATTGTCACTAATAAAAAAGCAAAAGGTAAAGCAGGGAGCATTGTGGCTATTATAGCTGGAACTAAGGCAGAACAAGTCATTGACAAACTTTTTAAAATCTCCAGTTCTAAACGAAATAAGGTCAAAGAAATTACTTTAGATATGGCTAATGCAATGAAACTAATTGCTAAAAAATGTTTTCCTAAAGCAACTCAAGTTACTGATAGATTTCATGTACAGAAATTAGCTTTAAATGCGCTTCAAGATATACGTATAAAACATCGATGGGAAGCTATTGATCAAGAAAATAATGCAATCAAAGAAGCTAAAAGCAATAATAAATCCTATTTTCCTGAAACTTTTAGTAATGGAGATACTTTAAAACAACTATTAGCTAGAGCTCGCTATTTACTATATAAAGCCAAAGGAGACTGGGTTGAGAAACAACAACGAAGAGCTGAAATCTTATTTGAAAATTATCCAGATATTAAAAAAGCTTATGGGATATGTCAAAAGCTTAGAAATATTTTTAATAATAAAGAGATATCCAAAGAAATAGCATATACAAAATTAGCGCATTGGTTTAAAGATGTCGAAGATTCGGGGTTTAAAGCCTTTAATATCGTAGCAAATTCTATCAGTCTAAATTACCAATCAATACTCAATTATTTTGATAATAGAAGTACAAATGCTTCCGCGGAATCTTTCAATGCTAAAATAAAAGCTTTTAGATCTCAATTCAGAGGTGTCAGAAATATAGAATTCTTCCTTTTTAGATTAACACAGATTTTTGCCTAAAACACAACTATTAGGAATGATCCATTATTTGGGAGATGAATAAAAAGATATATAAAAAGAAAAAAACCGAAACTATTAAGTTTTGGTTTTTTGAGCGAAAGACCAGGTTCGAACTGGCGACATTCAGCTTGGAAGGCTGATGCTCTACCAACTGAGCTACTTTCGCGTTTGGTATTGCGGTTGCAAATATACAAATATTTTTAGATTCTACAATTGTTTTTTAAGAAAACTAATAAAATTTTTTATCTTCTCGCATAACTTTCAGAAAATGAAAGGCGTAGATATTGAAGCCTTCGTTATAATAAAATTTGTGTGATTTTTGATTGCCTGTATAAGTATTTAATTCCATAGCTTCACATCCTTTAGACTTGGTATATTCATAAATCCATTCAAAAAAACGCTTTCCTATATTTTTACCTCTATACTCTTCCAGTATGATTACATGATCTGGTTCTACACTTTTACCTATATAATGTCTTGTACTGTACCATAAACCACAAATACCAATCATTTTTTCATTATCATATACGGCAACACATTCATAATTTTGGTAATTTCCCATTTCTAAAACACGTTTTTCTAATAAATTTGGAGGAGTTTTAGTGTTCACTATTTTTAGTAATGGAAGAATATTTAAAAGTTGTTCTTTCGGAATGACTTTAAAGATAATATTCATAAAAAAAATTTGGTTAAAAGTAATGGTTTTAGTAAAAAAAATAACAGCAAAGGACACATATTTTTTACGTAAAGAAGTTTTACGAAAGGGAATAGATTTACCTTTTATGTTTGAAGGAGATTTAGATTCGAATTCCTTTCATGTTGGTGTTTATGAGAATGATGAGTTAGTCTGTATAGGAACTTTCATGAATAATTGTATAGAAGAATTAGAAGAAGAGCAATACCAATTAAGAGGAATGGCGACCTTACCAAAATCTAGAAGCAAAGGTTTTGGTAAGGTTTTACTAAATTTTGCGACAAAGGAACTTATAAAACAAAAGATTAATTATATATGGTGTAATGCCAGAGAGATTGCTGTTGAGTTTTATAAAAAAAACGGTTTTAAAATAATAGGAGATCAATTTTTAGTAAAAAAAGTTGGTATTCATTATAAAATGTATAAATCAATAAAAAATGAAAATAACTAAAAACTTTTTTGTAATTCTTTTAATTTTAGTTTCTACAGCTGCTTTCTCGCAAAAGAAAGAAGTAGTTATTAAATCAACTAAAATAACTGAGAGTATTTATATGCTTGAAGGTCAGGGAGGAAATATAGGTTTATTTATAGGTGAAGATGGAGCTTTTATGATTGATGATCAGTTTGCTAAACTAACACCTAAAATTTTAAAAGCTATTAAAGATATAACAGATAAGCCTGTTAAATATTTAATAAATACACATTGGCATGGTGATCATACTGGAGGAAATGAAAATATGAGTAAAGAAGGAGCTGTAATTGTTTCTCATGAAAATGTAAGAAAACGAATGAGTGTTGAAACAGTTGTAAGAGGCAGAAAAAAACCAGCCTCACCAAAAGCGGCACTTCCTGTTATTACTTTTACAGAAGATATGATGATTCATTTTAATGGTGAAGATGTGTTAATATCTCATGTGCATGATGCTCATACAGATGGAGATGCTCATATTTATTTTACGAAAAGTAATGTAATTCATATGGGAGACACTTATTTTCAAGGGAAATACCCATACATGGATTTAAATAGTGGTGGAGGTATAGAAGGTTATATTGCTTCTGCTGAAAAAGCATTATTAATAGCTGATGATGAAACAGTAATTATTCCAGGTCATAGAGGATTGTCTAATAAAAAAGAATTATTAGCTTATAAGAACATGTTAGTTATTTTAAGAAATAAAGTTAAAAGTAAAATAGAAGCTGGTAAAACTTTAGAAGAAGTAAAAGCAGATATTTCTATTACTAAAGAATATGATGATAAAAAATACGGTGATTGGTTTATTACGGGTGAAGGTATTCGTGAAACGATATATAAAAGTTTAACATCAGTAAAAAAATAATATCTATTATAGATTTTTAGAACCCAGTATATATTTCCTTTTAAATTGATCGTCATACTTTCTTTTAAAAGGAATAATGTGCTGTTTTTTTCTATGTTTCTTTGTTTCTAAAGTACAGTTGAATCCACATCCTGTGAAAATTTTTGAAGCTTTCTCTAATATTGTAAAATGAATTTTTTCTTTAAAAAAAACTAGGGTATCCTTTTCTAAATTGAAAGTAATAGGGCTAAAAGTATAAATGTAAATTTGTTCATTAGTTCTGTATAACAATGCTTGTTTGTATAAAAGATAAACTTCTTCAATAGGAGCTGAGTGAATAATTAAAAAAAAAGGTTTCTTTAATCCTATTGAATTTGTACTGTTGTTAGAAATAGGTTTTATTTCTAAATTGAAAGGAATAATGTTTTTAGAGGAATAATGTTGTAAAGTAATACCATCTTCTATTGTGTAAACTTTATCGTATTTAGGAGAGGTATATGTTTCAAAATAAATATTTTTTAAAATTCTTGCAAGTAATATAGTAGAGGTATTTTTTAAATGATTGAACCCTTTTTCAAATTCACCATAAAAACCAGCTGGAAATACATCTACGATAAATGTAGAAATAGGGTGTGTTTTAAGGTATTCTTCTATAAAAAGGCTACAAGTATTTTTGTTTTTAAAGAAAGCATTGTTTTTATATATAATGGTAACTGGTTTAGGTATATAATTCACAAAAGAAGAATTCGTTAAAATAACGCATTCTTCTAAAGGTATTTTTTTTGTATAAATAAAATTATGAATTCTATTTAAATGTCCTAACCCAGCACCATAAGCATAAAATAAAAACATTACATTTTATTTAATAATTCTGCTATTAAAAATAATTTATGGTCATTAGGAATTTCTTCTATAGCTAAAATTGCAATTGCATAATTATCTTGTTTAGAAGATAATGTATACGCTGCTTTTTCATTTACAATTATAGTATTAGCATTTAATTTAACCTTGTATAATTCTTCTTCATTTCGTTTTACTTTAATTTTGTTTTCATAAGATTTAATTACAAAAGCATTGGTGTTTTCTTCGTTGTTAGATATTTTTATTTTATCAGGATATATTTTTACTTTCCATAATAAATTAGAGTTCTTATCACGTAACTTTAAACCACTTTCTTTAAACTTAACCTCATATTTCATTTGCCCATTGGCATAGAATTTATGTTTATTTGGTTTGTTTTTATAAGTGTATTTTACATTATTGGTAACAATTTTTATCGGACTTAAATTAAAACCACCTACGAAAGTACCTTCTGAAGTTTTAATACTAACATCAAGATTGTCATTACTTGTTTGATTTGAAGAAGAAACCTCAGTACTAGTTGTATTTAAACTTGAAGTGTCTTTTGTATTTGTTTTACAGCTAGTCCATAAAAAAAGTGATAGGATAAAAATTATGTATGTATTTCTCATGATTTTAAAAAATTTAAGTAGTTTGTTATTTCGTTTTTTTCAGTATAAACAGTATCTATTTTATGGAATAAATTAGAAGCAATTTCTTTTTTCTTTGATTCGTCGATTCTATGAATTTTAAGTAATAAATCTAATAATTCATTAGATTGTAAAGGGTTGTATAAAAAGCCATCTTTATTATGCTCTATAACATCTTTAATTCCGCCTACATTTGCACCAATAACCACATTATTTGTAGCTCCACTTTCTAATAAAACATTTGGCATTCCATCATAAAAAGAAGGGATAGCAATAATGTTTACAGCATTATAGAATAGTAATAATTCATGTTGATTAGCAAAAGGATAAAACTGAACATTAATCTCTAATTGAGAAATGTATTGTTTTGTGTCTTCATCAACATCACCTATCATACAAATAACATATTCCTCTTTATAAGAGAATTTAGCAAATGTTTCAGAAAAATTCAAGATTCCTTTTTTTACTTTTAACTGACCTACTATTGCAATTGGTTTTTTGCCTTTAAATGAATTTTTAAGATATTCTATTCCTTTTAAATGACTAGCAGAAGGTTTCCAAAGTTTAGTATTGATACCATTTGGAGTAAAATGAGTTCCTTTATGACTTACAATACGCTCAATCTTTTCTTTCTTTTCATTAGTAACCGTAAAAACATATTTTGAGTTATTGAGAGCAAAAAGTAGATTTCCTCTTTTCTTAGAAAAAATACCTTCATCAAAATCATTTCCTCTAATATGAGTTATTAATGGAACCGAAGCCCATTTTGATAAAATAGGGGCTACATTTAAAGGTAAATTACCTCCAAAAGCAGCAATGTGAGTAATTTGTTTTATAAAAGGAAGCTGCATTATAAAATCAGCAGCTAAATAAAGTGTGAATTCTTCTGAGTTTTCAATAGGAATTGATGAGTAACTTCCGTTTACAGCAGTTTCTGTATGAAATTTTTTCTTTCTATTGGTAAAGTGAGCTACATGCGCTTCTATTCCGTTTTTTCTAAAATTACGAACTAAGCGATCACATGAAACAGCCATACCACCTTTGTTTGGCGGGTAGTTTTGGGTTATAAATAAAATCTTCATCAACTTCTAGCTATCAAAATAAGATCCGTCATCTGTATCTTCATGAAAGAAGACATTATTATTGGTGTCAAATAAAGAACCATAATCATTCGCCATAAAAACCATATATGGATATTCTTCATGAAAACGTTCTACCATTTTTCTACGCCATATAGCTCTATCTTTAGAATACAACTCTATTTTATCAGTTAAGCGTGCATCAAATTCAGTAAAACAACTAATGCACAATATAGATTTATTATCCTTATACGTTTTATAGCTATCTACATATGTAAATATGTTTTCTGCATTAAAAGCATGTGTATTGCATATGTTTTTATTACATCTTGCACAGCTTTTTGTTGCAATATTCTCACAATTTCTAATTACAAATAATCCTGTAAGTTCTTCACAATGTTTTGTCTCTTTCATAAATTATGTTCTAGGTATTACACAACTATAACAAGTGTTTATTAAATTAATTACTTCTAAAGAAAAGTAATCTACAGCAAAAGCTGTAATGCTACTCGGATCATGCGGATTGTATTCGTTTGGTTTTTCTTTTTTAATATCAAACTTTCGAATGGTTTTAAAAACATAAAAAGCATCCTCTTCTACTAAATTAACAAGTTGACGATCTATATTATTATTTAAATTATAAGTCGCTTTTGGAATTTTCATTTTTAAAGTGAAAGGATATACCGATTTAAACTTATATTTTGTTTTTCTCTTACCACTTATGCGTCCTCTTTTGTTAACAATTCGCTCTCTAATTTTTTCTGTAAACTGAAAGGAAACTAAAGATCCATCATTAAAGAAACAAGAACCTCTACTAATAGCACGTTCATAGAAATTTTGTTTTCCAGAAACAAAACCATAAGTATCGCTTTCATAAGCCTCTTTTTGAATAAAATTTTCTTTAGAAACAGTGTTTTTTAAGTTGGCATCTAAAGCTATTTTAGATAGCGGCTGTAAATCTTCTTCAATAAGTGTAAAAAAGGCAGAAAAGTAATCAGCAAAAAAATCAAAACCTTCAGTAAAATTTTTATTAAATCTACTATTACTTCTATAATTTGTAACAATAGCAACAATTAAGAAAATAAAAATAGATAAAAATAAGAAGGGAAGTATTGGTATAGCAAATGGAAATAAAGGAAAAACTAAAAAATTAGATATGATAACCATTGCAGTATATATGAAAAAGTTTTTCCAAGTTTTTTTGATCTTTTCACTCTTTTTCTCTTCGGCTACTTTACGTTGTAAAACACAAGCTCTAAAAAAACGAATCCATTTAATAGGTGTTTTCTTAGAGTTAAAACCTCTATGTAAATGAGCTCTTTCTATAGGAGCACCAGTATATTGTTCTTTATTTAAAACATTACCTTGTCTATTCATGAGCAACAATTAATTTTTCATACACTTTTTTTAATTTTTCTTTTTGCATATTCCAAAGAAAATCTTTTTTAACTCTTTTAAATGCATTTGTTACATATTCTACTTTTTTTTCTGGTGAATCTAATATAAAACGAATGCATCTTGCTAAATCTTGTTCTCTATCAGGTTCAAAAAGTAATGCTTCTTTTTCTGAAACTAATTCATTAACAACAGGTAGTTCAGAAGCTATTAAAGCAGTTTTACAAGCCATAGTTTCAAGAATTTTTAAAGGAGAACAACCTTGAGTTATATTTCTATCACAAGCTTTTAAAGGAGCTATAGAAGCTTCAGCAAAATGGATATAATTATATAACTCACTCTTTTTTAATTTAGATTTTAGAATAACTCGTTCTTGTAAGTTTAATTTTTCTATTAGTTTTTTAAATGGTTTAAAAGCTCTTTCTTTCACAGATAAACAAATAACTAATTTTAAATCTTTAAAATCTTCTAAATAAGTCATTGCTTTTAGTAGTACATCTACACCTTGCCAAGGTTGAATAGCACCGAAATATATGATATATTTATCGGGAGCATCTTCAGGTTTTTCAAATGTATTAGGAATATGAGTTCCATTAGGAATAAGCGTTATTTTATCTTCATGAATGTTATATGCACTTTTTAAGTACTCTTTAGTAACATTTGAAGGGGTTATAATTATATCTGCTTTGTTTAAACATTGAGATTCTAAGTTTCTTAGTTTCTGTAAAAAAGAAGGTGTTAAATTAGGATATCTATAAGGTAACTCTAAAGAAGTTAATGCGTTTACTTCAAAAATTGTTTTGATACTAGGTTCCATAACCATCCCCATACCACTCCAAATATCTCTAAAATGACCTACTTGTATTGTCTCTTTGTTTTTTTGAACATCAATATATAGTTGCTTAGAAAAAAGAGATGCTTTTTGTAAGTAATTTAATTTTTCTTCGTTGTAATAACGTTTTATAAAAATCTTTCCATCTGTTTGTGCAGCTGGTAAAGAGTTGTTTCCTCTTAGGCAAAATAATTGAAGTTCATCACAATGATTAGAGGCTTCTAAAATCATTTCTTTAATATGCGTAGAGGCTCCTTTAGCACTAGGAAATACGTCATAAGTAGCATATACATTCCGCTTCATAAAATAAAAAGAATTAGAATGAAATTTTTACAGGTTCTCTCTCTGTAGCATTACTAATTTCAAAAAATTCCCCTTTATCAAAGTTAAACATATTCGCAATAATATTAGAAGGAAAACTTTCAATAGAAATATTATTTTCTTTTACAGTTCCGTTATAGTATCTACGAGTCATTTCTATTTCTTCTTCTAAAGAAGTTAACTCATTTTGTAGTTCACTAAAATTTTGATTTGCTTTTAACTCAGGGTAGTTTTCTGCAATAGCAAAAAGATTCATCATTGAGTTTTTTAAAGCATTTTCAGCTTGACCTTGTTCATTAACAGAAGAAGCATTTTGTGCTAAATTTCGTGCTTTAGTAATGTTTTCAAATAGTTCTTTTTCATGACTAGCATATCCTTTTACGGTTTCCATTAAATTAGGAATTAAATCATATCGTTTCTTTAAAAAAACATCAATGCTACTCCAACCTTCTTCCATTTCTGTTTTTTTTCTGACTAAGCTATTGTATACAGAAACTCCGTAAAAGAATGATAAAATAATGATTGCTAATACTACTAAATATACCATAAGTTGTTTTTTTAGCTAAAATAACAGAAAATATGAAAAACAAGAATGTTAAATTTATAATTGTAGAAATAAACGAAGAAAGTGTGTGTTTATATTAAATTTTTGTAAAAGTAGTATTGTTTGAAAAAGAGTATGATACTAAGGAATAAATTAAGCCAAGGGGTTTTAACCCCTTGCTCTATTATATGTAATTCTCTAAAAGAATTAAAATTCAAAGAAGCTAAAAACATTACCTCCATAACGTTTATCATAACTAAACTTTGGGTGTTTTGATATGTCAGTATGTTTAGAATGTTCTACAACAAGTACACCTTCTTCGTTAAGTAATTCTTTTTCAAAAACGAGATTTACGATAGAAAGAAATTTTTCTTCTTCAAAATCGTAGGGTGGGTCAGCAAAGATAACATCAGTTTTTAAAGATGTTTTTTCTAAAAATTTATAGACATCGCTTTTAAAGGTAGTAATGTTCAGTTCTAAATCGTCAGATGTTTTATTTATAAATTTAATACAACCGAAGTGACCATCTACAGCATAGATAGTTTCTGTACCTCTAGAAGCAAATTCATAACTTATGTTTCCTGTACCAGCAAATAAGTCTAATACTGAAATAGAATCGAAATAATATAGGTTATTTAAAATATTGAATAAAGACTCTTTAGCCATATCTGTAGTTGGACGTACGGGTAGGTTTTTAGGAGCTGTAATTCGTTTACTTTTATGTTTTCCTGAAATAATACGCATTTATGATAGTAAAATATAATTTGAATGTGGAAAAAAATGTTCAGCTTCGTCTAAAAAATCATAACTAGGCTGTAAAAAACTAATATTTTTTAAATAATCACTTATAATCTGATAAGAAGTAAATTCTTTAGTAATATTTCCTACAAATATAAGTTCTAATTCTTTCAAGTTAAGATTTAATTGCTCAGCAGAGAAAAGAATATAATATAAAAAATCTTCTTTAGTTGTAAAGTGAAATGAATTATACATGCAAAAGGTTCCTTTTTTAAGTACTATTACATCTATATGGTCATATACAACATTAACTAGAATAAGGTCATTAGAACTATTTTCATATTTTTTAATTAACTGATTTATTAAAATTGTAGAATGATGTTCAAATTCAAATTCACCAAAATTTTGAAATAAAAAGTTATTGATATTTACATAAGGAATGAATACATTTTTTGCATCAATACTTTGTAAATTATCATAGGTAATATAATCAGAAGCAAGTGTTTTTATATTATAATTCAAATATGACTTTAAATTTGTGTCATCAAAATATTCATTAGGTACCTGAGTAACTAGTTGATTTAAATGAATTGCTTTTACTTTTTTAAAGTTAGCTTGTAAATCTTTATCACTTTCGAATATAGATTTAATTTTTTCTAATAATAAATTAGGTGTTTCTAATTTATTAGTGAAAACATATTCAGAAAGTAGACCAATTTCTTCAGAAATAGCGTCTTTGATACAAAAAGAAAATCCATCCAAACTAAATTGGATGGATAGATTTTTATTTTCTGATGTAAAATTTTTATTTCTTTGCGTTAGCTTTTGCATCTGCTAGATCATAAAATGGAGGCCAGTTACCACCAGTTGATACTTCTTCTAAAGATCCTACAGAAATGTAAGCCCCTTTTATTTGATCAGCTTCAAGAGCTTCTAATTCTTGTTTTACTAAATGAGCAGGTAAACCTTTTAAAACATCCTTTTTTTCTGTTTTAGCTTGGAATAAAGGAACAAATAATCCAGGTATTTTTTCGATTTCTCCAATACCAATCTCAAACTCTTTATCAGATTCAGGTACTTTAAACATACCTTTGTAATCTTCTCCTTTAAAGAATTTAATAACTTGATCATATCCAGTCGTATCTATTCTTTTTTTAGAAACTTCAACTTCAATAGCTCCTCTTTTTTCCATTTCAGTGTAGTTGATTGTTTCTGTCAAGACTAAAGAATCGTTTTCGATAAAGTTAATTAGTTTATCTTTACTTTTAGTGTAAACACCTTTAGACTCTTTGTATTTTAATTCCGCTTTTCTTATTAATTTAAGCTGTTTTATAACTTTAGCATAACGAACCTTCTTTTCAACATTAAATCTAATAGGTTCCATAACACCATTATAAATTAAGTATCCTAAATACACTGATACAGCTAATAAAAGTATAGAAACTAAAGGCCTTAGTTTTAAAGGAATAAACTTAACTATTAGAATAGCTAATAGAACAGCAACAACAACAGCAGCTATGATCATTAATATTAAATTCATTGTGTTTAGATTTTTTAAGTGTGATATTCGCAAATCTACAATTTTTTTTCAATCATGAAAACAATTTTTATAATTACATTTATCTTTGATGATTTATTTGAAATATGATTAAAACTGCAGGTGATTTTCACAAAGAGGTAATTCAGAAGTTTTCTTATGATCCTACATCAAAACAATTAGCATTAATTAATGAGCTTTCTGAGTTCGTTTTTGATAAAAATAATCGAGCCCTTTTTTTATTAAAAGGGTATGCTGGTACTGGAAAAACTACCGTTATAAGTACGGTAGTTCATAGTTTATGGAAAGTAGGTGTAAAAGCGGTACTATTAGCACCAACAGGTAGAGCAGCTAAGGTAATTTCTGGCTATTCTAAGAGGCAAGCATTTACGATACATAAGAAAATATATTTTCCAAAAAAACAATCTAATGGAGGGGTGAGTTTTGTAATGCAACCAAATAAACATACAAATACGTTGTTTATAGTTGATGAAGCTTCTATGATATCTGATCAAGTTCAGAATGCTAAATTGTTTGAAAACGGATCTGTTTTAGATGATTTAATCTCTTATGTGTATTCAGGAAATAATTGCAAACTTGTTTTTATTGGGGATACAGCACAATTACCACCCGTAAAATTAAATGTAAGTCCAGCTTTAGATGCAGATAAATTATCACTTAATTATAATAAAGATGTTTCTGAAATAGAATTAGATGAAGTAGTACGACAACAACAAGATTCAGGAATTTTAGAAAACGCAACCGATTTACGATTGTTGATTCAAAATGATGGAATTGATTTTAAATTTGATGTTAACTATCCAGATGTTATAAGGTTACAAGATGGTTATGATATACAAGATGCTATTACACAGGCCTATGATGGAGAAATAGGAGTAGAGGATACTGCAATTATTGTTCGTTCTAATAAAAGGGCAAACCAATATAATGATCAAATTAGAACTAAAATACGTGGACAGGAAAATGAAATTTCGGTAGGAGATTATGTAATGGTTGTTAAAAATAATTATTTCTGGTTAAAAGAATCTTCTGCTGCTGGTTTTATAGCGAATGGAGATATTTGTGAGGTAATGCGTATTCAAGAAATAAAAGAATTGTACGGATTTAAATTTGCAGAAGTAGAAATTAGAATGATTGATTATCCAGATATGAAACCTTTCGATACGGTTTTATTATTAGATACTTTAACAAGTGAAACTCCTTCATTAACTTATGAGGAGTCTAATAAACTATATAATGCGGTTAAAGAAGATTTTGCAGATGAGAAATCGAAGTATAAACAATTTATGGGAGTGAAAAAGAATAAATTTTTTAATGCCCTGCAAGTGAAGTTTTCATATGCTATGACCTGTCATAAATCGCAAGGAGGGCAATGGAAAACTATTTTTATAGAACAACCTTATTTACCAGATGGTTTAAGTACAGAATATTTAAGATGGCTATATACAGCAATTACTAGAGCTCAAGAAAAATTATATTTAATAGGTTTTAAAGAAGATAGTTTTATTTAAATTATGAGGTTTCAAAAAAAAGGTGTTTTAATTATATTTAGTTTCCTTTATTTTATTTCTTTTTCTCACAAGCATCCGAAAGTTTGAATACCATAAAAGCTTGAGAATCCCGTATTTTAGTTTTGCGAACAAAAAATACAATTTATGGGACTCTTCAAGCGCACTAAAAATACAAACAAGCCACTAATCCGCCAAATCATAGATT
>CAKZVD010000087.1 GCA_937922085.1 uncultured Tenacibaculum sp.
ATTGAAGATTTATTAGACGAAGACCAGCAAGAAGAAATTTCTGAGTATTTTATGGAAGCTGAATCAGATAAAATTCAAGAAGCGTTAGATGAATTTGATGGAGATTATGACGATGATGAATTACGATTAATGCGTATTAAGTTTACAAGTGATGTAGCAAATTAATCAAAATTAAATATAGATGAAAGCAAGTACATATTTGCATTTTAATGGCAATTGTGAAGAAGTTATAGACTTTTATGCAGATGTTTTGGGAGGAGAAATTACTCAAAAAATGTATTTTAAAGATGCTCCATCTAATGTTTTTGTTGCACCAGATTTTGCAAAAAACTGGATTATGCATACCACACTTATTGCAGGAGATTTAACTTTAATGGCTTCAGATTTTTTAAACGAAAATGAGGAACTTAAAACTGGAAATAATTTTGCAATTAATATAAACACAAATGATGAAAATGAAGCTATTACAATTTTTAATAGTTTAATTGTGGGTGGTTTTGTTTTTATGCCTTTTGAAACTGCTTTTTGGGGAGGGAAATTTGGCATGTTAAGGGATAAATATGGTGTACAATGGATGATTTCTTTAAATGATGCATCTCAATCTAATATCTAGTGAACGAAAAAGTAACTCAATATATAAATAGTACTAAATGGACGCAAGAATTAAAAATCTTGCGTTCTTTTTTATTGGAGTTACCGTTAGAAGAAACTATAAAATGGAATGTGCCAGCTTATTTATATAAGAACAAAAACATTATAGGTATGGCAGCTTATAAGAATTATTTTGGTTTATGGTTTCATCAAGGAGTGTTTTTAAAAGACAAGCAAAGAGTACTTATAAATGCCCAAGAAAATAAAACAAAAGCGCTTAGACAATGGAGATTTTATAAGCTAAATGATATAGATAGAGACCTAATTAAAAGGTATGTGTATGAAGCTATGAAAAATGTTGAATTAGGTAAAGAGTTGAAACCTATAAAAAATACGACTCCTGTAATAATACCAAGTATTTTAGAAGAAGAATTTTCTGAAAATCATAAACTTAATTTAAAATTTAAAGAATTAACTACAAGTAAAAAAAGGGAGTATTCAGAATACCTTATTTCAGCAAAAAAAGAGACAACCAAACAAAAAAGACTAGAAAAAATAGTTCCGATGATTTTAAACGGAATAGGATTAAATGATAAATATAAAAAAAGATAAATATTTTTATATTAATTAATTTCCATTAAATTTTGTTCGGTTTCTTAAAGGTATTTGATATGCCTATTTGAGGTAGACTTTATCTATAGTAGATGTACTATCACATCTAATTATATATAAATCTAACTTTTCACTTGTTACATAATATTCTGCACAAGGCTTTAAACGAGGTTTACTTTTACCAAAATTAACATCTCCATTCTTTAAAATTGCAGAAATTTGAGCAGTATCTATGTTGTTACTAGCCATAACTTCTTTCGCTGCATTAGAAAATACTCTATTTCTTATTCGAATACTTTTTAATGTTCTAGCATCCATACCATAATCAAAAGATACTTTTTTGTTTTTCCAGAAAAAAGAAACTGCTAAAATCCCGAAAGTTAGTCCTACTAAATAATAACCAACTCTTTTTAGTAATTGCATAATTTTATTTTAAAAGGCAAAAGTATCAATATAAATGGTAAATAATAATTTCGAAAGCTAGTTTTTATGTGTTAAAATTATTTTTTTTTAAATATTGGACGTTTGTGGTAGGGTATTTGTTTATTCAGGTGTATTTAAAACTAAAACTTATAAAACATGAAACTATTAACGAGTAATTTTAAACTAATTTTTACATTATTAACACTAACATTTTTTATTACTTCTTGTAATGATGATGATTTACCTTCAGATAATGGAGGAGATAAAGCTGTTTTTAATGAATTAATAGGTACTTGGCTTATACAAGAAAGTGAAATTAATGGAGCGGCGGTTAGTAAAGAATCGTTTGACTGTCTTAAAACTTCTGTAGCTAAGTTTACTGAAACTAACTATGAAATTAATTATAGAAAAAAGGGAACAGGGGCATTTTCTGGAGGTTGTGCAGTAACTCAACAATTATCAGGAACCTATACAGTAGATAAAGATGGTGTTATAGATTTAAATAAAAGTAAAGGGTTAACAGCTAAATTAGTTGAAGGGAAATTAATGATAACTTCTAAAGAAGACAATAATACACAAGAAGATGTTTTTGTGAATGAAAAAGACATTGTTAATGTTGTTTTAGATGAATCAAACGCAGGAGATGATATAAAAGATGAACCTGTAGTTGAATCAAATGAATTTAAAGAATTGAAACAAAAACTACAAGGAGTTTGGAATTTAAGTTCATTTGAAATTAATGGAGAAGAGTTAACTTTAAATTCATGTAGATTAGATTCATTCTTAGAATTTAAAGATGATAACAATAAGGTTCTTATAACTCAAAAGAAGGCTACTTTTACTAGAGGAGATTTAGCAAAGTATGGAGTTGTTATTGGGGGTGCAGGAATAGAATCTATAGATATTATAAAGAGTGTTTCTAATGGAGAAAATTCAGATAAAGTAACCCTTAGTACTAAAAATACATGTAGATTTATAAAAGAAAGTACTCGAATTTTTGAATTTGTAAAGGATGATGTTTTAAAATTGAAAGCTACTAATATTGAAATTTTATTAAAAGATGATTCAACTATAGTACTTACTTTTAAAAACGAATCTACAAATACTGAAGGAAAGCAAGTGTATAAGAAAAAGTAAAAGTTTTTTTTGAAAACTATTAAAAGTGATTATTTAATTATAATCACTTCTTTTTATAAAAAATAGTTTTAGTAATTCCCCACTTAAATTCTTTTATAAAGGTATAAATGCTTGTATTTTGTAAAATTCGTTTGCATTTAGGTTGTCATTAGAAATATTTGGGCCTGCAGCAAAACGAAACCAAACACCATTATTTAAAGTAGCTTTTACATAACCACCTAAGAATTGATATAATGTTTTGGTGTCTCCAGTATCAACTCTTGTTTGCCCTAGATGTTCATAAAATCCACCAAAAGAAAAATGTTTATTTACTTTAAAACCAGGAATAACCCAATTAAGCATAAGGTCTTGAGAACTGCCCTCACCACGTAAACTCATGTAATAAGCATGATAAGTTTCAAATTCAAACTTTCCTGAATTATATATTACAAAAAGACTAGGAATAAAACTTTCAGCTATTTTAGTACCTGCTGTGTTAGATAAAAGTTTACCGTGCCCAAATCCGATACTTGGATTTACATATAACTTTCCATTTTTAGAAGCAAAACCGAGTCCAACTCCTGTTTCAAGAAATAAATCTTTTCCTTGATTACCGAAAGAAGGGTTTACCCAAAAGACACTGTAAAAAGTAAGGTTAGTTCTAGGTTTTAGTTCAAAAGATCCTAAGAATACATTATTAAACCCTGCACCACTGTTATGAATTGGCATTATAGCAAATGTAGTTTTAGTTTCTTTGGATTTTTTCTCTTCCTGTGTAAAGGACTTTAAAGAGAATATTAAAATAGCGATTGTTAAAAATATTTTTTTCATGATTTGTTTTTTATGATTAATTAAATTGTGGAGTTCTTTTTTCTAGAAAGGCACTCATACCTTCTTTTTGATTTTTAGTATGAAATAATGAATGAAAAACTTTACGTTCAAATACAATTCCATCTTTCAAACTACTTTCTAAAGCTTGGTTGATAGATTCTTTAGCTGCTTTTAATGCAGTTTTAGAGTAATTAGAAATGATAATTGCTTGTTGTAAAACATGCTCTATAAAATTATTTTCTGGTAACATTTTAGATACTAAACCTATTTTTTCAGCTTCTATAGCAGTTACATTTCTACCTGTTAAAATAATTTCTGTTGCTTTTGATTTACCTATTAATTTTGTGAGCCTTTGAGTGCCTCCAATGCCAGGAATAACTCCTAGTTTTATTTCTGGTTGACCAAAAACAGCGTTTTCAGAAGCGTAGATAATATCACACATCATGGCTAATTCACAACCGCCTCCAAAAGCATAACCATTAACAGCAGCAATTACAGGGGTTTTAATTCTTGAGAAAATTTCCCAATAACTGAAGTAATCTTCATTAAACATTTGAGAAAAATCTTTATCAGACATTTCTTTAATATCAGCTCCTGCGCAAAATGCCTTTTCATTACCAGTAATAATAAAGCAACCTACAGAAGGTGAAGTATCATATTTTTGAAGTCCTGAAATTAGTTCATACATAATATCAGAATTCAGTGCGTTTAAAGAGTTAGGACGGTTTAATTTTGCAATAACAATCCTACCTATTTTTTCAAATAGTACATTCATAAATAAAAGAGATTAAGTTTTTAAGAATCCCAAATAGCACCATAAGCAGGAATTCCTCTAGCTTCCATACTATGAACTATTTTTTGGGTAAGACTTTGATTAGAAATACAAATAACAGCTTCGGCGTTAAAATCTATATAAGCTTTATAAGTTAGTTTTACTAAATCTGGTTTTCCTTTTTCATCAGTATTCCAGATAATAGCATTAGGCTGTACATTTCTTATTTCATTAACTAAATTGTTTCCATATGTTTTTTCCGGTGTTCTGGTAGACCATATGAGTACAGAAGGTGTTTCATTTAATAATAAATGAGGTAAACAAGGACCAATACCGCTACCTGTAGCTACCCAAATAACTTTATTGAATAGCTTATCTACATTACCAACTCCAGCAGTTGGAATTCCTTTTACCCATATTTTATTGGGTTTTTCAGAAATGAATTTTCCAGTCCAATCTCCAGCTCTAGAAATAGTTAATCTAAAGCCATCTTTATCTGGTGAAGGTACATTTGCAAAAGAATGCCATTCTAGTAGTGGATTTCTACTTAAAGCAGTAGAGGAACCTGCAAAAGGAGTTACCCCATAATCAAAAGATGTTAAAGCAACATGATTAGAAGGATTAACAATCTCGATATTTACTTTTTTTAATCGAAGCCATGGCAAAATAACACTTACGGTTAAGCTTATTAAAATCCAGAAATCTAACTTATGCCATAAAGGAATATTTGGTTCTTGTAATTCTAGAAAAAGAAACATTTGTATCCAAAAAAGAATTAAAACAGACCAACCACCAATTCTATGTGTAAATTCAAAATGATTATGGTATTTGGCTCTAATTTGAGGCAATGCCATAATAACTATGGTGATTAATAATATAAGAATTATTGATATAGTTATTATAATGATCTTGTTTATAGGGCATGTATTGTTTAAAAAACTATAATATATTGCCCAAACAAAAATACTATACCAAATAGTTCCCATAGTAGCACTAGAACTGTGTAAACCACCAAAATGATATACTTTTCCACAAATACGTCTAATAAATAACGGCCAACTTTTTGGTACACCAGTAGCTATTTTAAATAAAAGATTAATGACATATTGTTGACGTATTAAAATAGCCAAAGCAAAGTTTAATAAAATAACTCTAGCTATTTTATCAATAGCCAAATTAGTGAGCTCAAACCAATTCCATGAGGTTAATCCTTTATATAATATATAACTATTAATTAAAGTTACTAGTATAAATAATCTCTTATAAGGTATAAGTAAAGTACTTTTTCCTATTCTATAAAAGACGTTTTTCTTAGAAGGTAAAACGATATTTTCCATAATCATTATTTTATATAGGATTCTCTTAAAATTCTTTTATCAATTTTACCTCTAGAAGTTTTGGGAAGTTCATCTAATAATTTAAAAACACTAGGAACATAATAATAAGGTAACTGTTCCTCTATTGTTTCTTTAAATCGGTCAATAATATTTGAAGTATTATTATCAGACAAACTCACAAAAGCAATTAAATAGTTTTTGTGTTTTAATGTTACTGCTCTTTTAACTTCATTAAAGTTTTCAATAACTTTACTAATTGCATCTAATTCAACTCTAAATCCTTTTATTTTAACTTGATCATCTATTCTACCATAATGAATTAATTCACCATTAGTATTCCATTTACCTAAATCGCCTGTATTAAACATTTTTCCACCTTTTTTTAGAAAAATGTCATTTGCATAACGTTTATCGTTTAATTCAAAATTGTTAATGTACCCGTTTGTTACACAATTACCACCTGCCCACATGATACCTATTTCTCCTATATTTAAAGGTGTTTTATTTTCATCTAAAATGTAAACAGTGTTATTAGGAGTTGGTTTTCCTATGGAAAGTTCATGACTATTTGGTTCACATTTTTTCATTGTATTTACAATTGTGGTTTCTGTAGGACCACAGCAATTATAAAAAGTACATTTTTTAGACCATGAATTTGCAAGAATTACTGGACAAGGTTCTCCTGCAACTGCAACTGTTTTTATATCCTTACATTTTGTAATATCTATAGTCGTTAGTACAGAAGGCGTAGAAATAATAACATTTGCTTGTTTAGCAGTTTCTTCTATGTCTTTTCCTCTAATAAGTAGTGTTCCTCCGTTACCAAGACATCCTAGAATTTCCCATGCAGACATATCAAAAGAAATGTTTAATATTTGTGCAACTTTTGTGCCTGTTGTTATTCCAAGGTTCCCTGGGGAATTGTATAAAATATTGCATAAATTTTTATGAGTAACTTCTACACCATTTGGTATTCCTGTAGTTCCAGAAGTAAATAAAATAAAACATGTTTTGTTTTCATTATCATTAACATGATTAATCAATTTTATATTACCGTAAAGGTTTTTATAAATAGATTTTTTTAACTCTGTATCAATAAAAATAGAATGACCACTATTTAGTAATGAGATTTTATCTTTGTATTGAGATTGAGATAGAATTAGCTTTACGTTACTTAAGCTTGAAATATCTTTAAGCATTGAAATAGGAACAATTCTAGGGTCTTGTGGTACATATACGGCTCTTAACTTTAAAACAGCTAAAATACCCACTAACATTTCTATAGATCGATGTACATAAATGCCAACAATATCACCAGATACTACACCTTTTTGTTTTAATATTAAAGCTAATATGGTAGCTTCATCATCTAGTTCTTTATAAGTTAAAGAAATTCCTTTATAAACAGCGGCAACACTATTAGGGGTTTTAACAACCCAGTGTTCAAAAGCATGAATAACATTTTTATGAGGAGTATCTAATTCCTCAGCAATACCATACTTAATAAATAAATTTTTACTCTTAGGAGTTAAATTATTTAGTGTTTCAAGGTTTATTTTTTCTTTTAAAGAAAATAATTCTTCATTATTATATGTTAAATAACTAGGAATGTTATCTAAGATTGATTTTTTCATTATTTATTTTATTGAGGTTAATATTAAAATCGATGAACTGCAGTTGTCAATTTTCAAGTGTAAATAACCTTTTAAAGTATCACAGAAGTATCACAGAAAAATCATTTATATGTAACATTTAAATTCTTTAAATTTGTTTAACCCCGAATAAACCGATCTTAAAAATGAAAAAAATATTAATAATCGATGACGACAAGTCAATAGTTAAATTACTGGAAATAAACATATTAAATAATGGTTATAAAACAGAGTTGGCTTTTGATGGAAAACAAGGATTGTATATGGCTCTTAATAAGGAGTTTGACTTAGTTGTTTTAGATATTACTTTACCTGAGTTAAATGGAATAGAAGTTTGTAGAAGAATTAGAGAAAAAAAACAAATGCCTATTATAATGCTTACAGGTAAAACAAATGAATTAGATAAGGTATTGAGTTTAGAACTTGGAGCAGATGATTATGTTACAAAACCTTTTGGAATAAGAGAATTAATGGCAAGGATTAAAGCTGTTTTAAGAAGGTTTGAGAGTGGATTCAATAAAGTAAAAAGAAAAACGTTATTATTTGAAGATCTATTTATAGATGTAGATAAGCGTATTGTACTAATAGATAATAATAAAATAAATTTATCTCCTAAAGAATTTGAACTATTAATATTGTTAGCATCTAATCCTGGTAAAATTTATAGTAGATTAAATTTACTACAAATAATATGGGGATATGATTTTAAAGGATACTCACATACTGTTAATTCACATGTTAATAGGTTAAGAAGTAAAGTAGAATTAGATGTAACTAACCCTAAATTTATATTGACTGAGTGGGGAATAGGTTATAAGTTTAATGAAGAATTAAGGACTTCTGTAAATGAACAAATGTCGATCTTTATCTAATAAATTTATAGTAAAACTTGGTGTTCTTTTTTTGATAACTGTATTAAGTATAGGTATAATTTATGTGTATGTAACTTTTTTTTTATTAGATAATTTTTATAGCCAAACAACTCAAAAATTAAATGCAAATTTAGCAGATCATCTGATTGAAGAAAAATTTAAAAATACTTCTCCATTTTTAGATAATGGTACTGTAAATGTTGAATTATTTGATGATATAATGCATGATATGATGGCTGTAAATAGAGCTATAGAGGTGTATTTGTTAGATAAAAAAGGAGAAGTTTTACATTCTTTAGTATTAGATCATGATGATAAAAGTAAAGCTACAAAAAAGATTGATTTAGTTCCTGTTAAACAGTTTATAGCTAATAAAGAAGTTTTTATTCTTGGTGATGATCCAAAAGATATAAAAAGTAAAAAAATATTTTCTGCAGCTGCTTTTGAAAGTAAAGGACAAAAAGGGTTTATATATATATTATTAGCAAGTGAAAGTTTTGAATTGGTATGTGAGAATTTATTTAAAGGGTATTTTTCTAAATTAATGTTTATAGCATTGCTAATAACAATGCTTTTGGCAATAGTTATTGGAGGGTTAAGTATTGTTTTTATTTCAAAAAACTTACTAATTATTATGCACTATGTAAATCGTTTTAAAGAAGGAGATTTAAATAGTAGAATACCAAACGCAAGTAAGTCTAATTTATCAATTTTAGCAACTACATTTAATGAAATGGCAGATACTATTTCGTTTAATATGAATGAAATTTACTCTATAAATACTTTTAAAAAAGAATTAATAGCTACTGTTTCTCATGATTTAAGAACTCCATTAACAATAATAAGAGGTTATGCAGAAACGTTAAAAGATGGTGATGATAAAATAACAAATCAAAACAGGAAAGAGTTTTTGAAAATTATAGAGAATAGTACTTCTTCAATCTCAAGTTTAGTAAACCATTTATCTGATTATTCTAATTTAGACGCTAAACAAATTAAACTTAAACCATCTATATTTAATATAACCGAATTGGTTTTAGATATAACAAAACGCTACAATATAATAAAAGAAGAAAAAAAAATTAAAATACTAATATATCATAATAAAGATGACTCACAATTAGTGTATGCTGATAAGTCTTTAATAGAAAGGGTTATTCAAAACATATTAGATAACTCTTTTAAATTTACGCCGTCTGATGGTATTATTTCTTTTCATATTGAAAAGAGAAAGAATGGTTTAACAATTATAAAGATTAAAGACACGGGGCCAGGTATTAGGAAACAAGATCGAAAATTAATTTTTAAAAAATACGCTAGAACAACTTCAGCTCGCGAAGTACAAGGTATTGGCTTAGGTTTAGCGATTGTTAAAAAAATTATGGAGCTTCATAATAGTGATGTTAAAATATACAATAATGATAAAAACAGAGGTTGTTCCTTTGAATTCTCTTTGCCTAGTGATAAGTAATTAAACAAAATTAGATTTATAAAACATTATTTTTTTGACTTTTTATTTTTAGTGGTAAACTAAAAGAACCTTTTCGGAAGCTCAAAATTACTATTCGGAAGTTTTGTGATTTTTATGATTTTTATTTCGGTAATATTTGCTGAAAAATTAATAAAATGAAACAAAAATTCTTTTTAAAAAGTTTATTTATTCTATTTCTATTTAAAGGGTTGATTACAATGGGGCAAGCTGTTCTTAAAACTCAAGATTTTGAAACAGGAACAAGTAATTGGGGGTATACTAGTACTCCTTCTTCTTATGAAGACCTAACGACTTCTACTAATCCAAGTGTTTGGGGGCTTGTAGAAAAACTAGAGAATCAATTGTTTAGTAGCCGGAAAATTATACCTACTACTTTACCCGTAGATAATATCAGTTTTTGGGGAATATCTAATTATAATACTACTCACGATAAACATACTCTTGTTTTTGATGATGTTGATCTTACTACGCATTCAGGTTATAAGTTATTAACTTTTTATTACAATACAGAATATACTAGTAGGAACTCTGTAACTGTTCCAGTTAGTTTTGATGGTGTATTTAAAGGAGGTACTGTATTATCTCCAACATTTAGTTCTTCACCAAAACCAGGATGGAATAAATTTGAGTATTATATACCAAATACTGTAAGTAATTTTGGAGTTAGTATTAATTGTGCTAGAGGAATTAATCAATCTTCTTATATGGCTGGTTTTGATAATTTTAAAATTGAACAAACTAATTTTATTGATGTTGAAAATCGTTCTACAAAAACGGAACGTAACATTTCATATGATGTTACCTTTCCTGTAAATTTTACAGGATACCTAAATTCACCAGATGCAACTTTAAAAATTACTGCAAATATTACTGATTCTTTTAATACAGCCGAAGCTGAGGATTTTACAATAAAAACACCTTCTTTAAACTTTACTTCTAGTAGTGAAGCAAAAGATTTAATTATAGCTATTAATCCTGATGAAGATTTTGAAGATGAATTAATAATTTTAGACTTAGAACTTACTTCTAAAGATGGTACAGTTAGAAAATTTAGAGAAGCCATTAGAGTTGAAGATACAGATCATCCTGTTTTGCTTAGCGAAGTTTATACAAACCCTGATAATGCTAATGGAGATGCTAATGGGGATGGAGTTATTGATTCTTTAAATGATCAATTTATTGAATTATATAACCCCAATGATTATGCTGTAGATATTTCAGGTTTTGAACTTGAAGTAGGTAAAATATTAACTGATGAAACTAATTATACTTTTAGTAAATATCATACTTTTCCTAGTGGTACAGTTATACCAGCTAATGAAATAATAGTAGTATTTGGAGGGGGAACACCCACAAATATTTCAGGAATAGTTCAAATAGCTAATGAGAATAAGTTAGATTTAAATGATACAGGTACTACAAAAGGTTTTCTTAGTATTAAAGGAAGTTTTTATGAAAGTAGTAGAAGAGTTTTTGCGAATGATTTGGTTTATGATCGTTTATCTGGTGTTAGTACTGCTGTTTATAGAAAGTATGACGCTGCTGGAAATATTCGTTTTAAAGATTTTGTAGATCATACAACTATAGTTTCTAATCCTGTTTTATTTTCACCAGGAAAAAATAATCAAGAAAACCCTTTAGCATATAGATGGACAGGGAGTACAAGTAATGATTGGCATACAGCATCTAATTGGTTAAATAATACTGTACCACCTGCAAATGTAGATGTAGAGATTGCTTCTAAATTATCAAATTACCCAACTGTTAATGCTCCTATAACTGTAAAAAGTTTATTATTAGGTGATAATACTTCACTAATAGCGAATGCTTCTATAACAGGACCTGTAACTTATAGTAAAGGGTTTCTTACAGATAATTGGTATTTAGCAGCTTCTCCAGTTTTTCGTCAAAGTGTAAGACCATTGGTAGACTTAGTGCCATTTGCTAGTTCGTCTTTTGATGGTAATAGAGGTCTGGCTTCTTATACTAGTAGTCGTAGTACTTGGTGGTACTTTTCAAGGTTTAAAGGGTTTAATTCATATTTTGAATCAGGACAAGGATACGCTTTTAAATTTAGTAGAGCTAATGTATTAGTTCCTTTTAAAGGAACGATAAATTCTGGAAATGTAACTAAACTTGTTAATGTTTTTGGTAGTAGTAGTTTTAATTTATTAGGAAATCCTTTTACTGCGTATGTTAATTCTAAAACTCTACTAACAGAAAATACAGGTTTATTATCGGAAGAAACTGTTTGGTTGTGGAATGGTACACAATATGTTACTTATAATAAAATAAACCCTATAGAAATTGCTCCTGCACAAGGTTTCTTTGTAAAAGCAGCTACGAGAGGAGATTTTATATTTAAAACAACAAACCAAAGTCATCAGAGTACCAGTACTTTTATGAGGCAAGTGCCTAAAAGTAATTTTGAATTATTTGTGAAAGAAGGGAGTAACAAAAAATCTACTAAAGTGTTTTTTATAGATAATAAAACAACTGGTTTTGATAATGGATACGATAGTAGTATGTTTAATGATACAGCAAGTAATTTTGAAATATTTACAGGGTTAGTTTCTAATGATGAAAGAAAAAAATTAGCGATTCAAACATTACCAAAATTAAATTATAATGAAATTATTATCCCAGTAGGATTAATAGCAGAAGCAGATAAAGAAGTTGAGTTTTCAGTAAATACTCAAAATTTGCCAGAAGATTTGGAAGTATATCTTGAAGACAGATTAAATCATCAGTTTATTAATTTATCTAAAGAGAATTACGCTATTACTTTAAAAAATAAAGCAGAAGGAGTTGGGCAATTTTATATTCATACAACACATAAAAAATTAAGTAATGAAGATATTCTAAAAAATAGAAATAGTATTAGCATCTTTAAATCAGGTAAGAGAGAGATTACTATTTCAGGTTTAAAAGATAAAGCTAATATAGGTGTGTATTCTATTTTAGGGGAAGAGTTAATGAATACTCAAGTAACTTCTAAAGGAGCTAATAAAATTGGGTTACTAAGTTTTTCAGCAGGAATTTATATCGTTAAGTTGCACTCTGAGTTAGGTGTTATTTCAAAGAAAATTATTTTAGAATAAATTAAAAATAGACATATCATTATTATGAAAAAAAACAATACACCAATTAAAGAAGATATTTCTCGTAAAGAGGCTATAAAGAAAATAGGAAATTATGGTAAATATACTGCGCTTACAGCTTTAGGTACTTATTTAATTTTGAATCCTAAAAAAGCGCAAGCTATGTCGCCAGCTCCCCCGGGTGACGGTTTTTAGTTTTTTTGTTAAAAAAGCCTCAAGTATTAACTTGAGGTTTTTTATTTTAGTAAGCATTATTTAAATACAATTAAAAAATTATATATAAATTAAATTATTAATATTAAAATGGAAGCGTTATCAAAAGAAAAATTGACATGGAATGAGTTTATGAAAGTTGAAATGAGAGTAGGAACTATAATTTCTGCAGAAGAATTTAAAGAGGTAAGAAACCCAGCATATAAAATGATTATAGATTTTGGGGAATATGGAAAAAGAAAAACATCTGCTCAAATAACTAAATTATATACTCCTAAAGAATTAATAGGAAAACAAATAATAGCAGTTATAAATTTTCCTCCTAAACAAATAGCTAATATAATGAGTGAATGTTTAGTTTTAGGAGGTATTGGAGAAGATAAAGAAGTAACTTTAATAGCCCCCGGAAAAACCATAAAAAATGGTACAAGAATAGGGTAATATTATAGATTCAAAAAACTATTAGTTTTATGAAAATAAGTTACAGTGAAGAAAGAGAAAAGAATTAAACTAATTTATTAATTCTTTATTTTTTTAAAGAATTAACAAATTAATATCTCTAAAAGGTAAGTCAAACCAATCGGCTACTGTTTTATTTGTTAATACACCATGATAAAAATACATACCATTACGTAAGCTCTTATCAAAACGAGCAGCATTTTCAAAACCACCTTCCTCAGCTATATTTAATAAATAAGGAGTTAAGATATTACTAATAGATACAGATGCTGTTCTAGAGTACCTAGAAGGAATGTTAGGAACACAGTAATGTATTACATCATGTTTTCTAAAAATTGGTTTACTATGTGTAGTAACCTTAGAGGTTTCAAAACAACCACCTCTATCTATACAAACATCTACAATTACAGCCCCATCTTTCATTTGCTCTATCATTGTTTCTGTAACTATAATAGGAGATCTGTCAATACCTCTAATAGCACCTATAGCAACATCACATCTCATTAATGCTTTAAGTAATGATTTAGGTTGAACAGTTGAGGTGTATATAGGGCCAGGTACAGATTCTTGTAAACGACGTAATTTGGTAATAGAGTTATCAAAAACTTTAATTCTTGCTCCTAAGCCAAAAGCTGCTTTTGCTGCAAATTTCCCTACAGTTCCTGCTCCTAAAATAACTACGTCAGTAGGAGGGACACCACTTATATTTCCTAAAAGTAATCCATTACCACCATTACTAGCGGTCATTAATTCAGCAGCGATATGCATTGAAGATATTCCTGCAATTTCACTTAACGATTTTAAAATAGGAAATACACCGTCTTCATCTTTTATATAATCATAAGCAATGGCAGTAATTCTCTTTTTAGCTAAAGCTTCAAAGTATTTTTTATTTTGAGTTTTTAATTGCAAAGCAGAAATAAGAAATGTCTGCGGATTCATTAGCTTAATTTCTTCTAAAGAAGGAGGTTCAACTTTTACTACAAGGTTACAAGCAAAAACTTCTTTAATGTTGTAAGAGATTTTTGCTCCTGCTTCAGAATATTCTCTATCTGAGTAATTTGCACCTTCACCAGCACTAGTTTCTACAACAACTCTATGTCCGTGTGCAACTAAAGCAGCTACAGCATCAGGAGTTAAACTAATACGCTTTTCTTCAAAATGTGTTTCTTTTGGTAAGCCTATAAATAATTCGCCTTTTTGCTTTTTAATTTCAAGCATTTCAGGTTGTGGTAATAGTTGTTCTTTGGTGAAAGGAGAAAGTGAACTCATTAATTTTGTGTCAGTTGAATATTTCTTAGATTATTGTCGGTCAATGTGATGTTAATATTAACAGCATTTAAAGGTACTAAATTTTTAATGTTTTCAGACCATTCTATTAAACACCAATTATCAGAATAGAAATAATCTTCAATTCCTATATCTAATGCTTCTTCTTCATTTTCAATTCTATAAAAATCAAAATGATAGATAATTTCGTCATTTGATGTAAGATATTCATTTACTAATGAAAAAGTTGGAGAACTAACGGTATCATTAAAACCTAAAACAGTACATACTTCTTTAATGAGTGTTGTTTTTCCAACTCCCATTTCTCCATTAAACAAAAGTATTTTATGATTAGCAGTTGCTATTATATTTTCTGCTATTTGATTCAATTCTTCTATAGAATAATTTATATCCATATAAATAATTAATTCGTCTTATTTTGTGTTATACACAACGCAAGGTATAATAATTTCTTCTAATGATATACCTCCATGTTGATAAGTATTTCTATAGTACTTTACAAAATGATTAAAATTATTAGGGTATGCAAAAAATAAATCTTCTTTAGCAAAAATAAAAGGACTATTAATAGCTACGGAAGGGAGATAAATATCTTTTGGATTTTTTACTGCATATACATCTTTATTTTCATAGCTAAGACTTTTACCTGTCTTATAACGTAAATTAGCACTAATGTTTTTATCGCCAATAACTTTGGTAGGATTATTACAGTTAATGGTTCCGTGGTCGGTTGTAATAATTAATTTTTGACCTAATTCTTTTGCTTTTTGAATAATTGATAATAAAGGAGAGTTTTTAAACCAACTAACTGTTAGAGATCTATAAGCTTTATCATCACCAGCTAATTCTTTAATTACTTCCATTTCTGTTTTTGCATGTGAAAGCATATCTACAAAATTATAAACAATAACTGTTAAATCGTTTTCTTTTGTACCATTATAATTATCAGCTAATTCTTTTCCGTTTTTAAGAGAAGTAATTTTATAATACTCGTGTTTAATATTTAATTTTAGCCTTTTAATTTGTTCGGTTAAAAATTCATTTTCGAATAAATTTTTACCTCCTTCATCTGTATCATTCTTCCAATAATTAGGATGTCTTTTTTCCATTTCAGAAGGCATTAATCCAGAAAACATAGCATTTCTAGCATACTGAGTAGCAGTAGGTAGAATACTAAAATAAGAATGCTCTGTTTCCTTTTTATAATGATTGTTAATATAAGGTTCTAAAATTCTTAGTTGATCATATCTTAAATTATCTATAACAACTAATAAAGTACCTTGCTCTTTACTAATATTAGGTACTACATAGTCTTTAAATATAGTATGAGACATAGTAGGTTTATCATCATTTCCATTTAACCAACTTTCATAATTCTTTTTTATAAACCTAAAGAATAAATTGTTTGCTTCAGATTTTTGACTTTCAAGAATTTCTAACATTCCAGTGTCACTAATATTTTCTAGTTCTAGTTCCCAATGTACAAGTCTTTTGTATAGCTCAATCCATTCTTGATAGGTGTTAACCATAGCCAAGTCCATCGCTATTTTACGAAATTCTTGTTGATAATTTAAAGTTGTTTTTTCTGAAATTAGACGAGAATGATCTAGGTTTTTCTTTAAACTTAAAAGTATTTGATGTGGGTTTACAGGTTTTATTAAATAATCTGCAATTTTTGAACCTATTGCTTCTTCCATTATAAGTTCTTCCTCACTTTTAGTAATCATAACAACCGGTAAATTAGGTTTTAACTGCTTTATTTGTGTTAGCGTTTCTAACCCCGTAATTCCAGGCATGTTTTCATCTAAAAAAACGATATCAAAATTTAAGTCATTAACTAAATCTACAGCATCCGTTCCATTGGTACATGTTTTTACAGTATAATTCTTTTGTTCAAGAAAAATTATGTGAGGTTTAAGTAAGTCTATTTCATCATCTACCCAAAGAATATCCATGTTGCTCATATAGTGTTTTCGATATTTAACGCTTAAATTCTATTTTGTTGTTCTTAAAAAACTTAAAAATACGTTAATTAAATCAGTATTAGTTTGGTTTAGTTATAAAAATGAAACTACATTTGTTATAACTTCAATGAATATTATTTTGAGTAAATCAAAAACTAATAAATTAAAAATACTAAACGATCCTATTTATGGATTGGTGTCTATACCGAACTCGTTAATCTTTGATATAATCGAGCATAAATATTTTCAAAGATTAAGACGGATAACACAAATGGGAATGACCAATTTAGTATATCCAGGAGCTCATCATACTAGATTTCATCATGCTATTGGTTGTATGCATCTAATGCAAAAAGCAATTCAAGTATTACGATCTAAAAATATAGCTATTTCTGATGAAGAAGCTAC
>CAKZVD010000088.1 GCA_937922085.1 uncultured Tenacibaculum sp.
GGGCTAAAACTTAAAGTTGAAAAAGCTTCTGAAAGAGTAAAAAAATAATTTAAATTCATTTTAAAATTTATTTAAATTAGTTATCTTTAACAAATCTAAATAAATTTTAAAATGAAAAATATCTTTCTTCTATTAACTATCATTTGCTTCTTTCAAAACATTATAGCTCAAGATAACGGCAATTCAAAAGATAAATTCAATACAAATAATAGTATTTGGTATATAGACGCTACAATTGGTGGATCTGGAGCTAAAGGAGGTGGTTTTTTAACTGGAATTTCGGTAAACTATCAATATAAAAAAAACTTATTTACATTTCGAAATTACAATAATGTTAAATTAGATGGTTTTATTTTATTTCCAATTCCTTTTATAAAAGAATCAAATAACGAATATGGTCTCTTATATGGAAGAAGACATATAAAAAAGGGGTTCTCATATAGCTATTCTACCGGAGTCTCATATAACATACATGAAGATAAATTGAATAATATTGTAACAAATAATATAGGATTCCCTTTAGAGTTTAATATTAAGTGGTTTAAAAACAAGAAATCAAGATATAGGATTTATGAATTAATCCCAGTTGGTAAGCCTAGTACAATAGGAAATAGTATTGGCTTTAAATTTCTTGCAAATGTTTCAAAAATCCCTTATGTTGGTATTGGCTTAACTATTGGTATAGGTAAGTATAAAATTTACAACTAAAATGAACAATCCATTATTACAAGATTTTAACACTCCCCCATTTAAATCTATAAAAGAAGAACATTATAAAACAGCTATTAAAGAAGCAATAAACATTGCTAAAAATGAGATTAATAAAATAGCAAATGATACTTCTACTCCTACTTTTGAAAACACAACAGTTTCATTAGATAATACTGGAGAAAAACTAGATAGAATTACATCTATCTTTTTCAACTTAAATTCAGCCGAAACTAATGAAGAAATTCAAGCCATTGCTAAAGATATTTCTCCTTGGTTAAGTGAATTTAAAAATGATATGATTTTAAATGCTACTCTTTTTGAAAGAGTGAAAACTGTTTACAATCAAAAAGACTCTTTAACATTAACTCCAGAACAAACCATGTTATTAGAAAAACAATACAAAGGTTTTTCTAGAAATGGAGCTAACTTAAATGATGATAAAAAAACTGAATTACGAAAGCTAGATGCTGAATTAGCTAAGTTGGCTTTACAATTTGGAGAAAATGTATTAGCAGATGCTAACTCTTTTGAGTTATTAATTACCAATGAAAATGATTTAACTGGGCTACCAGAAAGCACTAAAGAAGCTGCCAAATTATTAGCTGAACAAAAAGAAAAAAAAGGCTGGTTATTTACACTAGATTATCCTAGTTACATTCCCTTTATAACATATGCCGACAATAGAGAGTTACGTAAAAAGCTATCTATTGCAATGGGTAAAAAAGGGTTTCAAAACAACAAAAACAACAATGAACAAATAGTATTAGACATTGTTAATCTTCGTAATAAAAGAGCTTTATTATTAGGGTACGACTCTCATGCTCATTTTGTTTTAGAAGAAAGAATGGCAGAAACTCCTGAAAAAGTTTTATCTTTTTTAAATGATTTATTAGAGAAAGCTAAACCAGCAGCTAAGCGTGAATTTAAAAACCTAGAAGAGTATGCTAAAAAGTTAGATTCCATAGACATACTTCAAAAATGGGATGGAGCATATTATGCTGAAAAATTGAAAAAGGAATTATTTAATTTAGATCAAGAGTTATTAAAACCTTATTTCAAACTTGAAAATGTAATTCAGGGTGTTTTCGAAATTGCGAGTCGTTTATTTGATTTAAATTTTGAAGAAGTTAATACTATTGAAAAGTATCATGAAGATGTAAAAACATATTTAGTTACCAATTCAAAAGGAGAATTTATATCTCATTTCTATGCCGATTTTCACCCAAGACCAGGAAAACGAAATGGAGCTTGGATGACCTCTTATAAATCTCAACAAATAAAAAATAAAGAAAATGATCGCCCACAAGTTTCTATTGTTTGTAATTTCACAAAGCCTACAGAGACAAAGCCTTCATTATTAACTTTTAATGAAGTTACTACTTTATTTCATGAGTTTGGTCATGCTTTACACGGAATGTTAGCAAACACTACTTATAAAAGTTTATCAGGAACCTCTGTTTCTTGGGATTTTGTAGAATTACCTAGTCAAGTTTTAGAAAATTGGTGTTACGAAAAAGAAGCTTTAGAATTATTTGCCAAACATTATGAAACTGGTGAAACAATTCCTATGGAGTATGTAAAAAAGATTAAAGAATCTGCTACATTTCATGAAGGAATGCAAACAATGCGTCAAATTAGTTTTGGTTTATTAGACATGAGTTGGCATTCAGGTAATTCAACTGAAAAAAAAACCACCGTAAAAGATTTTGAAAATGAAGCTTTTAAAAACACAAAACTATATCCTGATGTAATAGAAAATTGTATGAGTACAGCCTTTTCTCATATTTTTCAAGGAGGTTATTCTGCTGGATATTACTCATACAAATGGGCTGAAGTTTTAGATGCAGATGCTTTTGAATATTTTAAAGAAAAAGGCATTTTTAATAAAGATATTGCTACAAGTTTTAAAGAGAATGTATTATCTAAAGGTGGTACCGAAAAACCAATGGATTTATACAAACGCTTTAGAGGTCAAGAACCTAAACCTGAAGCTTTATTAAAACGAGCTGGTTTAATTTAATAAAAATCACTTTTTTATTTACATATAGAACGTTATTTTTATAAAAAATCATTTATGAAAATAGCGTTCTCTTTTTCGTTTTTTTTATTTATCTTCTTAAATAGTAATGCACAACAAACAATAAAAGGGGTAATCCTTTCTTCAAATAAGACCCCCTTAGAAGGTGCTTCTGTTTTTTTTAACAATACAACTATTGGAACTATATCTGACAAAAAAGGCTGTTTTGAATTACATTTTCCTAAAGGTTCTTATAATTTAGTAATTTCTTACTTAGGTTATAAAAAAGTAATAAAACCTATTAATACTATTACAAATTCTCCTCTAACCATAATTTTAGAAGAAGATAATAATTTATTAAATGAGGTAATTATAAAAAAAACTATTTATGATGAAGATTGGCATTATAATTTTGCTCGTTTTAAAAATGCCTTTTTAGGTAGAAGCAAACTAGCAAAAGAATGTAAAATACTAAACCCTAAAAAATTACATTTTGAATTCAATTCTTTAAGTAATACCCTTACTGCTATAGCTAGAGAGCCTTTACTTATAAAAAACAAAGCTTTAGGCTATTTAATCACTTATGACTTAGTTGATTTTAGCCTCAATAGAGAAAATTTAGTCTTTAGTGGATATGCTAAGTATGACAATCTAAGAAAATCCGTTCGAAAAAAACATGCTTCTAATAGACTTAAAGCTTTTAACGGATCTAGAATGCATTTTTTAAGAAGTTTATTATCTAAAGAATTAAAAAAAGAGGGCTTTGTTGTTAACCAATTCAAAAGAGTAAAAAACCAAGAATGTCCTTCCGAAGAAAAAATAAAAGAAGCTCGTAAGTTTCTCAAATCTTATAACGGTAAAATAAATTTCAGTAAAAAAATCACCTTTCCTAAAACTAGTTTAGACAGTGTTCTAATAACTCTTAGAAAAAGTAAACTTCCTAAGTTTAGAGACTATTTATACAAAAGAAATGTTCCGTACAAAGAAATGATTTCACATCAAAAAGATGTTTCTTTTTTAGATTTTAAAAACTTTCTTTCAATCACTTACACTAAAGAAACAGAAGAGGAAAACTATCTAAAAAGTTTATTCGGAAAAAGAAAAAAAGCCAGTGGTGTTCAATCTTCTAGTATTGTTTTATTAGAAGGAAAAGTTACTATATTTAAAAAAGGAATACTAGAAAATCCTACTTCAGTTTTTAACGAGGGATATTGGGGATTTGAAGCGTTAGCAAATATGTTACCTTTAAATTATACGCCGAAAAATT
>CAKZVD010000089.1 GCA_937922085.1 uncultured Tenacibaculum sp.
TCTATGATTTGGCGGATTAGTGGCTTGTTTGTATTTTTAGTGCGCTTGAAGAGTCCCATAAATTGTATTTTTTGTTCGCAAAACTAAAATACGGGATTCTCAAGCTTTTATGGTATTCAAACTTTCGGATGCTTGTGAAAAGTTTTGAAAAGAATATTGTTGTATAGTTTTATTTTTAATATCAATTTTGAATTTAGTTGGATTCGAAAAAGATGGATAAAATAAAAAACTCACTTCTTTTAATTCAGAATCATTATTACATGAGGTTAAAATATTAATTAAAAATAAGAATATTATTTTTTTCATTTTTCAAATATTATACAACACAATTTATAATGTCTAAATTACTAACTTTATGTTTATATACAGAAACAAGTTTTAATTATTTTTAGCTTTAATACACATAAAAGCAGGAAACTGATTTAATTCTTCATAATGTTTTGGATCTAAATTTTTAAACTCTTTTACAGGTTTTGGTTCTATTAGTTTAGAAATAGAAAATCCATTTTCAATGAGAGAATTTATACAATCTTGTAAAGATCTTCTGTAACAATATATTTTAATTCGTGACCCAAAGTTAACAGATGGTTTGGATTTCAAATCCAAACCATCTGTTAAGCAATTGTTGTAAATTTTAATAAAAAAATTAAAGAGGGCGACACCTTCTGTCACCACCACCACCAATGGAACTACAAATTCTTTTACCCCAACAGTCATTATTTGATCCACATCTTTTCCCTCCATTAATACTTCTTTGTTCAGCTTTACTTAAAATTTTACCTTTAGTTAAAATTAAATTTTTCATATTATTTAATGATTTTAAAAATGATTGAATGCTTGAACATTTAGAGACACTCAAGACTTATGTCTGTTTTCTAAGTACATGACAAAAATTACCCCTATACCTTTAATAGTTTGGTTCTAAAGACCTCACAGGTTTTTAAAACCTGTGAGGTCTAAACACTAAAAACATAATGGTCAATTATTTATACAGATTTATGTTGTTTTTGTCATGTACTATGGTCTGTTTTACAAAATTACTCAAGTTATTACCTAAATGTTTTTCTAATATATAATGAAAAAATATTTTTAAAGTGTTTCTGTATACATTACTACATTATTTTTTAGGAAGATTCGTTGATTATGTGACTAGTTTTTTTAAATTAATCTTTTTAAGAATCATTATAACTAAAGAGAATAATAAAAGTGCATGAAAAATTAAATGTTATTTTTTAGCTTTAATACACATAAAAGCAGGAAACTGATTTAATTCTTCATAATGTTTCGGATCTAAATTTTTAAACTCTTTTACAGGTTTTGGTTCTATTAGTTTAGAAATAGAAAATCCGTTTTCAATCAGAGGATTTATACAGTCTTGTAAAGATCTTCTATAACTGTATATTTCAATTGGTGTACCAAAACCAGTCCAAGTACATTGCACTGGTTCAATGTTAAAATAAATTTCAGAATTGTAATATTGATATTCAAAAAACGGATGCTCTATAGAAATTATAAGCTCTCCATTGGGTTTTAAAACTCTGTAAAATTCCTGTAAAGTTATTTTCCAGTCTTTAATATAATGCATGGCAAGTGCGCATAAAACAATATCAAAAGTTTCCGATTTGCACATACTTAAAGGTTCTTGAATATCATGTATATAAAAATCACCTCGATTTTCATTTCTTTCTTTGGCATATTTAATCATTTCTTTACTAATATCTAAACCTACAACAGTAGCTTTTTTAGAAAATAATATTTCTGCATATTTTCCAGGGCCACAAGCAGCGTCTAAAATATGTTTGTTTGTAACATCACCTATTAGTTTTAATGTGTTTGGGCGATCATAATATGCATTATGGGGTTTATGATCTATTAACCGATTATAGTCTTTGGCAAGTTTGTTATAAGCTGTTTTAATTTTTGTTGTGTTCATCGTTTATTTTGATTTTATTAATAAAAATCCAGTTGCAAAAACCCAAATAGATATAGAGAAGGTGAAAATTCTAAAACCTAATAGACTAGTAAAAACAAAATTATTAAAGAGACCTAAAAGAGTAAGTATTAGAATAAGAATGCCTAATAAACCAATCCATTTTTTATTAGTTTTTAATTGAAGTATTTGTAAAGAATATAAAAAGATAGCTAGTGCTAAAGCACAAATAAAAATGTAATCTAAAGATTTGTTAATTGCAAAACTAAAAGAGGTAATTGGTTTTAAAATCGCTAAGTTTTCAGAAAGTCTATCTGAATACATATTTAAAAAATAAGGAAGTGCTAAACCATTAAATAAAGCAGCAAATGATGCAGCTATTAAACCTAAAGAAACGATGATAAAAGCTAAAATAGAAATATGATATCTATTGGCAAGTCTTTTTGAAAGCCCATAAAAACCGAAAAGAACAAAAGGGATACAACAAATGGCTAAAATATGAGTACCAGTAATGATTTTTGTAGTGGCTATTATTTTTTGAAGACTTCCACCTGAAGGGTGTAAACTCATTGTTAAAATGATAAGTAATGCTCCTGAAATAAGTGAAATTCCGGTGCTTTTGTAATATTGTTTTTCCATTAGTTTTTGTTTAATATTTAAAAATCAAAAATCAATAGAATTGTAGAAATAAGCACTTGATTGAAATCAATAAATTAGGAAGTATGTATTCTATTTCGAACTCTACTTAAAGTTTCAGGTGTTATTTTTAAGTATGAAGCAATTATTTTTTGTGGAAACTTTAAAATGAGATCAGATTTCTCTTTCAATAAATGCGCATATTTTTGATTAGGAGTATAGTTTTTATCAAAAAAATGAACACGATTATTAGCAGTATTTAAAATTTCTCCCATTTGTAAAAAAGATGGAGCAATGGCAATTAATTTATGAATAGATTCTATAGTTAATTTAGAGGTAAATGTATCTTCAAAAGCAGTGATGTAATTTTCAGAAGGCCTCCTAGAAGAGAAACTTTTAACGTTGAAGCACCAATCTTTTTCTGTAAATAAATCAATGATATTTTGATCTAAATTATCATCAATTTCATATTGATATGCTGAGCCTTTATTAATAAAATGAACTTCAGAACAAACAACATCTTTAGGGAGAATTGTTTCTCCTTTTTTTAATTCAACATGTATTAATTCATGTTGTAATAACTGTAGTTCTTTTGAAGTGTATTTTCCAGATTCATCTAGTGTAGATAAAAGAAGATTATTCATGATTTTTGAAAATTATAAAAAGACATTTGAAATATACGAATCCTATAATTATCGATAGCCATTTTTTCTAATCAACTCTTCATCAAAAACTACTTTCCCTTTTTTATTGTAATACTGTTTTTTACCATCTAAAATAAGTTCCTCAATTTCATCTGTAAAATAGTAATTAGCTTTATCAAATTTTATAGGAATAATTACTTCTCCTTTTGTATTTATAAATCCATGTTTTTTATTGTTTGAAACTTTAGCCAGTCCTTTATGAAATCTATTGGCTTCATCAAATTGGAAGTCAATAATAATTTCGTTTTTAGCATTAATAAACCCCCATTTATCCCCATTAAACACAGCCGTTAAATCGTTAAAAATATATGGGTCTATTTTATCGTATTTAGGAATACTTATTATTTTGCCATAAGTGTCTATAAATTTATAACCTTTGTTTTCTTTCACTAAGGCGTATCCATTTTTAGAAAAATCAGTAGCATAACTATACTTAAAAGGAAGTATCTGTTCTCCTTTTTTATTATAAAAAGCAAAAGTAGAGGTGTGGTTAGTAACTCCTTTATTGACATAGTCTTCTACTTTGAAAAAGCCATTTCTGAAAACAGAGATAGCTTTAAATTGAAAAGGAATAATAATAGTTCCATTTTTATGAATGACACCACTTCTTCTATTAGAAAAAGACCTTTTAGTAGCTCTTAATTTAATCAACTCTTCTTCAGTAGCATCTTTTTGAGCATAAATGAAATCATTAATAAAATAAGAACTAAATCTATATTTACAAGGAATAATTTCTTTCCCTTTTAAATTTATAAACCCATTTACATATCCTAATTTATCATCATCTTTTGTTACTTCAATAAGTTGAGAAGTTTCATCAAATCTATTAATAGAGTGATATTTGCCAAACGGAATAATAATATTTCCTTCAGAATTGTATAAACCTACAGTATTATTTTTAACAGCTTCAATAACAGAACCTTTATTCCATACTCTAATATTTTCATGAATTAAAGGAATAATTTCTTCTCCTTTGGTGTTTATAGCGCCTGTTAAACTATTTTTAATGGTGATATCTTCTTCTTCATAATAAGAACAATTAATATCTACTAAAGCAATACCATTTTTAAAATCTTTTATTTCACAATACTTAAAAGGAGTACAGTTTTTTCCATTTTTATCTATAAATCCCCAGAGATTATTTACAAGAACAGCAGCAAAACCTTCAGAAAAAGAATGTGCATTTTCATATTTATAATCAACTATAAATATTCCTTTTGTATTAATAAAACCATATTTCAATAAATTGTTATTTCTTATGGCAACCAAGCATCTTCCTTCATTAAAATTAGAAACAGTATCAAATTGAAAAGGTATTTTTACTTCGTCTTTTTTATTAATGAAACCCCATTTATATCCATTATAAACAGCAATTAAACCTTCTGAAAAAGCATAAGCATTGCTATATTTAAAAGATACAATTTCATTTCCTTTATAATCTAAAAAACCAGCAAACCCGTTTTTATAAGCTCTACATATTCCATTGTAACATGAACCTCTTTCGTATAGGCCTTTGGTAAGCTGTTTCTTTTTTAAAAACAAGGCTTTTTTTCCGTTAGGAATTGTTTTAAATTCTGGAGTAGAGTTTTGAGAAAAAATAGTTGTCAGAAATAAACTATTAAAAAAAAGAAATAAACACCATTTACTCATAACTAGATTTAATTTTGGAAACTATGTTTTTAACTTCATAGAATGTAAAATTTCCGCTTATTAGTATTTTTCCACCTTCAATAGGCTGGCCTACAGTTGGAGCAGAAATAATTTCGTTGTTTACAACAATAGCTAATTGTTTATCTACATTTTTCTTTGTTAACTTATAAAATCTTTTAGCTCCAGGAGGATTTAAAATAATTTCAATATTATAGTAAAAACCACTATATTCAGTAGCTTGTTCGTTTACAGATTTAACATAATTATATTTAAAATCTAAATAAGGTTCTTTTACAAGTCGTAAAGAATCGTTATAATTTTTATTTTGGCCTTTAATAACTTCATAAATGCCATTTGTGCGTTTTATTTTTTGATTTCTTGAGATACTTTTTAAAGTATCTAATATTCCTTTATCTTTTCCATTTTTGTAACTAATTTTTTCTAAACGGAAAAATTCTTTTTTAAATTGATTGTAACGTTCTTCGTCTTTTTTGTATAGCCGTTCTATAACTTTTCCATTTCGTTCACTTAAATCTTCTGAAATGTTTGTTTTTATATTATTCTCTTTTTGTTCTAGTAATATATTTCTATGATTTTTTTTATAACTTTCTTTCATATAATTTAGTAAAAGCTCAATTTCTAGGCTAGTAAATTTTGAATAAAAAGTATTTAAAATATCATTTTCCATTGTTTCTTCACTAATACTATTTTTTATTTTTTTTAATTCATCAGAAGATATAAATGGTAATCTTTTTTTTAAGTCAATTACAATATTACTAGATCTGTTATTCAGTCCAGCTAATTTGCTTATTTTTAAAATGTGGGCGTTTGTTTTTTCTGACCTTTGACTCTTACAACTTTGTAAAGTTATTATTAGTATAAAGATTAAACTTAAATGTTTCATGTTATTTTTTATAAGTAAAATTGTATTCTTTAGTAACTTTATAAAATGTATTAAGAGTATTTTCGTTTTTCATTCGATTATAAATAAGATCTAATAATTTTTCAGCTTTATTCGGTTTATTAGAATTGGGTGTTTTATAATAAAGTAGAGCGTTTAATAAACTTCTTAAAGCATTTTCGTTTTTTTCTTGAGTATATTCAGTATTTGCAAGACCATAATAACCTTCAGGGTTTTCAGGATGATTGTTAATTAGTTGAAGATAATAATAACTGGCCTTTTCATTCTCTTTTAATTTAAAGTATAACAGCGCAATATTTAATAAAGCAGTAGATCCTTCTGGAAAAGAGTTTAGTGATTTCTTATAAATAGTAATAGCTTGGTTTAATTTATTTTGTGATTGGTATATAGAAGCTAATTTATCGTATGCAATTACAAAATGAGCATCTGTTTTAATCGCTTTTTTATAGGATTTTATTGCTAAATCATATTTATTAGAAGCTTTATACTGGTTCCCTTTTTTGAAATAAATATTGGCAGAATCGTTTTTTGAGAGTTGGTAAAATAAACGTTCTTTTTGTATTCCTATTTTACTTGCAATCGGGGCTTTACAATATTTAGTAAGTATATTAAGAGCTTCACTTATAGTTTTTCGAATTTCTTCAACTGTATTTTTTCTATCTTTAGTAGGAATTTCTTCTTCAATAGAAATTTTAGCACCAATAAGGCATTTTTGCATTAGTTTATTTAAATCATTAAACTCTTTGGTTTTATGAATACATGAACATGCTTTTTTAGCGATCTTTTCTTCTAAATTTTGACTATAAACATGGATTGAAAATAGAGTTATAAATAGAATAAAAGAATTTACCTTAACCATTTTATGCAGCTTTATAGTTTTTCAGTTCTAATTTAGTAAGCTTTTTTTTATTTGTTAATTCAGCGTAATAAAGATTGTCTTTAGAGAATAGCTTAAAAGTTAAAATAGAACTACTTTTTTTCTGTTTTCTTAAAACTGTTAAAATTAATTTATCTCCTTCTGTTTCTAAATGTTGAATTTTATCTGAAGTTCTGTAATTATTTTTTAATTTGAAGTATGAAGTTCTCCTTTTTGAATAGAGTTCATTATTTACCATACGTATTAAACCTTCATATTCATTGTTGTTATCTTGAAAAACAATTAATTTATCTACAGAGCAATTTCTTTTTGTAGTAGTAACATCACTATAACTAATAGCAGGAGTAAAGATATAACTGTTTTCCCTTAAATGAAAAATAAGGTTTTTATCATTGTTTATTTTATATACATGTCTACCATTTATCCAGCCTTTAATAGGAAAACTATTAATGTAAACAAAAGAATATCCATCACATGGTTCTTCATAATTCAATCTAATAACATTCGTTTTCTTCTCAACATTTAGAATTAAATTATTGGTGTTTTTATATTCTTTTTTTAAATTATATTCAGGGTATTCTACAGCTAAGTTATTAGGTAAAATAATCGCTTTTTCTTTTGTTTTTTTAAAAGAATAGTTGATGTTGTCTTTATTAAAAGTTCCGTAATAATGATTTGTTTTCTTACTGAATTTAAAAAGATCAAATGATTTTTCAATAACCTCTTTGTAAGTACATTTCTTATGATTAACAATGTAGTTTTTACTGGTGGTTCTGTATTTAATGTTAAAATAACCATTTGTTTTTCTAGGTGAAATAGAAAGATTACTTATAAATTCATTACATGGAATTTCAGGATTACATTCATAAGACATTTCAGTTTCTTTATTTTCAATTAGAAAGTCATATATTTTAAGAAGTTTATTCTTTTTTTGAGTAAGGAGATATAGTTTTTTACCTTCAGATATTCCATCATAACTTAAAGAAATTCCAAAAGAGAATTCTTTTTGATGAATTTTAAAAGAGCGATTATCAATAATATCAATATTTGTAATAACTTCCTCGCCTCCTTGATCTAAAGAGCTAGCATCTTGTTTGTAGGACGAAATAATACGGTGTTTTTTAGTGTTTAATAAAACCACATGTAAATCAAAAACTAAAAAATTATATTCATTTGGCTTTACAACTGGTATAACAATAACAGTTTTATTAGGAGTAAACTGAAGTGTTTTTTTACTAGCAAAATTAATATGAATACTATCTTTAGGAAGGTTCAATTCCTTTATAACCTTTAGAACTAGTGAATCTTTTAGAAAAAGAGGAGAATTCACAGGAATATTGGATTCTTCTTTTAAGGTGTTTTTTAAACTATCTACACTAGTTATTCTCGTGTTATTTATATCATTCGTTTTATTAAAACTAGGTTTACATTGAATAAAAAAACATAGAGATATGATTACAATAGATAAAACTTTTGTCATCTTAATTAATTTTATAAAAGTTTATATATAGGTAATCTTAAGTGCGCTTTTTCATAATGAGGAGTCTGCTTATAAATCCAATTTAATTGCGCTCTTGGGTTTTTAGAAAAAGTAGTATCTATTTTTAATTTAGAATCAAATTTAGCCTTAATTAATGGGTTTTTATTTAGAAACTTCTCAGCAACATCTTCAAACACGTATGACGAAAAACCTTCTTTACGTTGTAAAACAGTATCAAAATAATTCCAATTAAAAAAACTATCTACAGCTTCTGCCTCTAATGTTTCTAGTAAGTAACGAATTCCGTTTTGATTTGTAGGAATTAATATGGCTCCTTCAGAAAACTGAATGTTGTCTATAGATTTTTTAATAGTAGTATTATAATGTAAGTAATGACCTTCAAATGGAGATTTAACAGTACTGTATTGATCAATATGGTTTATTTCAACCTGCATTATGGTGTCTTTTTTTATCTGTGAAAATTGAATATTATTTCTTTTTAATTGTTCAACAACTCGATGCCAACCTTTAGATATTACATAAGCTTTAGGTATATTCACTTCTTTTGTAATTGTAAAGTTATTGTAATAACTTATTTCTTTTTCATAAGGTTTATTTTTGTCATAGAACAATCTTTTTCCGTTGGTAACCTTACTATTTATGTAATTTCCTTCATATCCTTTAAAATTGAATTTAGAAGGATTTTCAGAGTCTACTTTATAAGTAATAGGGTATGTTTTCTTTATTAAAAAATCTTTAAGAGCATTTTTTCTATACTCTTTTATTTTTTTTGAATTTTGTTCGGTAAAATCGAACATAGAAAAGAGTAACTCATAGGTTTGCTTTACACGAGTTTTATAGGGTTTTAACATGTGTGTTTCAACCATCATTCCAAACGTATTAAATAGGGTAGTGTAACCAGTAGAATATCTGGGAGAATCCATAAATTGACTCCAGCCTTTGTCAGGTGTAGTTCCCCAAACATTTACATAAGGCGTAATCGGAATTTCTTTTTTAGCTAAAGAATTTTCTAAAAATGGACGCATTTCTTGTTCTAAAAAAGGGCCTAATTTTCCACCTAACTTATTGTGTTGTGTAAATAAATGGGTAATTGCGTATTGGTAATCTGCACCATTACTTACATGGTTGTCTATAAAAATATCAGGATTAACAGCATGAAATATCTTGGCAAAAGTTTGTGCGTTTTTAGTGTCTTGTTTTATAAAATCTCTATTTAAATCAAAATTACGAGCATTACCTCTAAAACCGTATTCTTTCGGACCGTTTTGATTGGCCCTAGTATGTGAATTTCGATTTAAAGCACCCCCAATATTGTAAACAGGGATCACACAAATTAATGAATTTTGATACGCTTTTTGTAAAGAGTCATTTTGAACAATATCTCGCAATAATAACATAGAAGCATCTATTCCGTCAGATTCTCCAGGGTGAATTCCATTGTTGATTAAAATTCTATTTTTAGTAGAAGAAGCAATTTTACTTTTATCCGTTTTTCCTTCAGAATTGTATACTACTAAATGTAAAGGTTGACCACTATCTGTTATACCAAATTCAAATAAAGAAATTTCGGTATAATTTTTAGATAGTTTTTTATAAAACGAAATTACTTCATTATAAGTAGGAGTTTCTGTTCCTTTAGAAGTTTCAAAAAGAGTCGTTAATTGTTCTTTAATATTTTTGTTTTCTTTTTGATTACAAGAAATAAAAAATAATATTGAAAATAGTAAAAGTAGTTTTTTCATTATAAAACAAATGGGATAGTGAAACTTGTATTAGCTAATTGACCTCTTTTTCTACCAGGGCTCCACTTTTCCATTTTAGACAAAACTCTATAGATTTCTTTTGTTATTTCTGGGTGTAATGAGTTAGCTACTTCTGGAGCAAAAACATTTCCTTTTTTGTCTATTTTAAACATACCATAAATTCTGCCTTTAATGTTTTTTTCAATAGCTATTTTAGGTGTTTTAAAGTTTTTTTGAATAAATTTTATTAAGCTTTTTTGTCCTCCTTTGTATTGTGCTCTTTGAAAAACCTTTTTGTATTTGTATTTAGTTCCGTTTTCATTCCAGCTAATACCCTTTATTAATTTTCCAGTTTTATACTTCTCTTCATAGAATAATCGTTCTTTGTTTTTCCCTTTCCATACACCATCTTTTTCTCCATTTTTTAAAGTTCCATATTCTACAATTTTAGAATCATTTTCATGATATAAATATTGTATTCCATTACTATTTTTAACAGTCTGATTGCCTTTGATATCCCAAGCATCAATAATTTTTGAGCCATACCAGTTTTCACCTTTTTTAGAATAAAATTTCGTATGAGTTAAATTTCCATTTTTTAAGTAAAATTTCCACAAACCAATTTGGGAATTATTTTCTGAGAAACCTTTACTTTGTATTTCACCAGTCTTAAAATATTTAATAGTTTGTCCATAATAAGAAAAGTTATCTAAAGATTTTAATTTAGCAGTTAAGTGTTTAAAAATACTATCACTTTTATTTAGGTAATAGTCGACTAAAAATAAATCTTCTTTTATTTCTTTTATTATAATAAATCGTTTAGTTTTTTTTAAAGATATTTTTTTGGAATGATAGTATATGGTGTCTCCAATTTTATAATTTTGGCTAAAGGAATTCATAAAAAATAAAACAAATACTATTAAGAATATTTTTTTCATAATATTTAATTGATGTGATTTTTAATTTGGAGGTCAAATTTTTGGCTGTCTTTAAAAGCACATAAATTGCCGTCAGGATCATAAAACTTAGCAATTGTTCCCCAAGAATGTTCTTGGTAATCAACAGATACGTTTTTTGAAATTAATTTATCTGCTACCAATTTTACATTAGGAACATTCATTCTTAAACAAGTTTTTATTCTTTCATTTTCATTGAATAGATCAGTGTTATATTCATCATCTAATTCAACCATTAAATAAGAATTTCCAAAAGAAAAACAAGTAATGTTTTCAGCATTAAAAATAATCTCTAGTTCTAAAATGTTCTTATAAAAAGCTACACATTCGTTGTACTTAATAGTGTACAGAATGAACCCTGTTTTGTCAAATTCCATGTTAATAATTTAAAAAAGTTAGACTCTTACAGAATCTGGAACTAAACCAGTGTAATCACCATCGTTTCTAATAACATCACGTACGATGGAAGAAGAAATATAACTTTTACCCGATGAGGTTAATAAGAACACAGTTTCAATTTCTGATAACTTACGATTGGTGTGCGCAATCGCTTTTTCAAATTCAAAATCAGCAGGGTTACGTAATCCACGTAGAATGAATTGTGCATCTACTTCTTTACAAAAATTTACAGTTAAACCTTTATAAGTAACTACTTTAATTTTTGGTTCGTCTTTAAAAACTTCCTCTATAAATTGTTTGCGTTTTTCTAGAGAGAACATGTATTTTTTATCTGAATTTATACCAATAGCGATAATAAGTTCATCAAAAAGAGTAACCCCTCTTTTAATAATATCAAAATGCCCTAATGTAATAGGGTCAAAAGACCCTGGGAAAACTGCTCTTTTCATAATTTATATGGTTGATTATTTTAAAGAAAAACGAATATAATTTATTTTTAATCAACTACTAACTTAATGCTTCAGAAATAGCATTATCAAAAAGTTCTGTTAAAGTAATATTTGCTTCCTTGGCTTGTTGTGGTAAAATACTTTCTTCTGTAAGTCCTGGTACAGTATTCATTTCTAAAAAATGAGGTTTTCCATTCATAAAAATATATTCAGAACGAGAAAAACCTTTCATATTTAATATTTGATATACTTTTTCAGCCATTTTTGTTACTGCTTCTTCTTCTTTTTCTGAAATTCTAGCAGGAGTAATCTCTTGAGATTTTCCTTCATATTTTGCTTCATAATCAAAAAAGTCATTCTCAGAAACAATTTCTGTAATAGGTAAAACTTTTATTTCTCCTTTATATTCAATAACTCCGACAGATACTTCGGTACCTTCTAAAAAACTTTCGATTAGTATTTCTGAATCTTCCTTATACGCAGTATCTAAAGCAGGAAGTATTTCAGTTTCTGTATGTACTTTAGAAATACCAAAACTTGAACCTGCATTATTAGGCTTCACAAAACATGGTAAACCTATTGTTTCTACAATGTTTTTAGTATTAATAATATCTCCTTTATTTAGGTAAATAGATTTTGCAATAGGAATGTTATATTTTTTTAAAGCACTTAATGTATCTCTTTTATTAAAGGTAAGTGCCATTTGATAAAAAGGAGCAGAAGTATGTTTTAATCCGATTAAATCAAAATAAGCAAGTATAGCTCCGTTTTCCCCAGGAATACCATGTATAGCATTAAAAACACAATCGAATAGTATTTTTTCATTTTCATAAGTTATAGAAAAATCATGTTTGTTAACAAAATACTTTTCATTATCATCATTTATGTAATACCATTCATCCTTTAATATATGAATTCGAAATGGATTATATTTTTCTCTATTTAAATGTTTATAAACAACATTTCCACTTTTAAGAGAAATAGCTACTTCCGATGAGTAACCGCCCATAATAATGGCTATATTTTTTTTCATTAATTGTTATTTAATATTACAAACTTACCAAAAAAAGTATTTTAAAATTACTATTTTTAAAATAGTATTATTTTTAATGTACATTTGCTAAATCTTACAAAAAATCGACAATGAAAATATTTCAATTTTTAAAGAGCAAAACTTTTTTAAAACAAATAATAATAGCAATTATAGGATTGTTATTGTTTGTTTTTTTATTGCAATGGTGGTTAGGTTATACAACAAATCATAATCAGAAAATACAAGTGCCTAATTTGCAAAAGATGAGTATTGAAGATGTGCAAAGGCAATTAGAAGAGTTAAATTTAGATTTTAAAGTAATTGATAGCGCAAACTATAATCCTGAATTTCCTAAAAAATCAGTGATTGAACAAAATCCTGAAGCAGGAGATTTTGTAAAAGAAAAACGTAAAATATATTTAACACTAAATCCGTCTAAATATAGAGACGTTGTTATTCCTGATTTAAATGGAAAAACGAAACGTCAAGCAATTACACACCTTAGATCTATTGGTTTTTTAATAGGAGAAAATTTTACTTACGTACCAGATATAGGTAAAGATGTTGTAAGAGGTTTAAAATATAAAGGAAAACAAGTTGGCTTAGGAGATAAGCTGGCAAAAAAATCTGTACTTAACCTTATTTTGGGAGACGGATCTAAAAACTAGAAAAAAATATTCTTAGAGACATGCAGGAGGAAAATAATGATATCCAAGAGGGTTCAGGTTTACATGAACATTATCGATTTACAGCAAAAGACGGACAAATACCTTTGCGAGTAGATAAATTTTTAATGAACTTTATTGAGAATGCTACAAGAAATAAAATTCAGCAAGCAGCTAAAGAAGGGAATATTTTAGTAAATGATGTTGCTGTAAAATCAAACCATAAGGTAAAACCAAAAGACGTTGTAAGAGTTGTTTTAGGGTATCCACCTCATGAGAATTTATTAGTAGCAGAAGATTTACCTATTCATATTGTGTACGAAGATGATGATGTTATGGTTGTAAATAAAGAACCAGGAATGGTTGTGCACCCAGGACATGGTAATTATTCTGGAACTTTAGTAAATGGATTGATACATCATATTGAAAATTTACCGAAGAATAGTAATGAACGCCCTGGTCTAGTTCATAGAATAGATAAGGACACTAGTGGTTTGTTGGTAGTTGCTAAAACTGAAAAAGCAATGACGCATTTATCAAAACAATTTTTCGATAAAACAACAGAGAGATTATACTATGCTTTGGTATGGGGTAATGTAGCTGAAGATTCAGGAACTATTGAAGGACATGTGGGAAGAAGTTTGAAAAATAGATTACAAATGTCTGTTTTTCCTGATGGAGAATATGGTAAAGAAGCTATTACTCATTATAAAGTATTGGAAAGATTTACATATGTAACTTTAGTACAGTGTAAATTAGAAACAGGAAGAACACATCAAATACGTGCTCATTTTAAACATATTGGTCATACTCTTTTTAATGATGAAAGATATGGAGGAAATCAAATTTTAAAAGGAACTACTTTTACTAAGTACAAACAATTTGTAGATAATTGCTTTAAAATATTGCCAAGACAAGCATTACATGCTAAAACGTTAGGATTTATTCATCCTACTACAAATGAATTTATGCAATTCAATTCAGAAGTTCCTGAAGATATTAATGCTTGCATCGAAAAATGGAGACGTTACGCTTCTAATTCATTGTTAGAAGAATAGAGTATAAAAAATAGATAAAATCAATTTCCGTGAGAATCGCGTATTTAATTTTTAACGGGTGTTAAGGTTGAATACGCGATTCTCACAAATATTAGATAATTAAAGTTTTTAATGTGTTTACTCGATCGGTACCCAGGGAAAAAAATCTAGCAAAATTGAAAAAAAAATAAACTTTATGACTGATTTATTGATAAAAAAAAAGAAAATCAAGGTAGTAGCGTTGGCATATAGATAAAAAACTGTTTGAGCCTTTGGCGAGTTCTTTTTATCTGTGGCTGGTAATACCGTAGCATTTTTTAATTTTTATCATCTGTCTTGATTTTTGCTTCTTTTTATCAAGAAAAAGATGAGAAGTCTTGATTTAAAACTAATTTTCAAAATACGGAGAAACAAATAATTAAAATAGTTGTCAATATTTTGATAACTTCTTTTAACTTTTTCCTCTAGGTAACATACTTAATTACCTTTAGTCGAAATCGCCCCCTTCAGTTTAAGACAATGGTAGATTATTGATTATTAGTGATTAAATAATAGTATATTACTAGATTCTATCTTTAACTAAACTCATAATTCTTTCAAACTGTTCTTTTAATCCCATATCGGAATTATCAAATTCAATAGCTTCTTTAGCTTTTAAAAGAGGAGAATCTTTACGAGTAGAATCTATATGATCGCGTTCTTGTACGTTTTGTAAAATATCTTCATAACTTACATTATCACCTCTATCTAATAGTTCTTTATACCTTCTTTTAGCTCTTTTGTCAGCAGAAGCAGTCATAAATAGTTTTAATTTAGCGTCAGGAAAAACAACAGTACCAATATCTCTACCATCCATAACAATACCTTTATCTTTACCCATTTCTTGTTGTTCTAAAACTAACTTTTTTCGAACTTCAGAAACAGCTGCAACTTTACTTACGAATCTTGAAACTTCAATAGTTCGTATTTCTTTTTCAACATTCTTGCCATTTAAGTACATTTCAGCAAAACCAAGTTCTTTGTTAAAGGTAAATGTTAGTTTAATATTATTTAGAGCGTTAATTAATTCACTTTGTATAAAATGAGTTTCATTTATGTAGTTTTGTTGCATGGCATATAGAGTAACAGCTCTATACATTGCCCCAGTATCAACATAAATATAGTTTAAACTTTTAGCCAATTCTTTAGCAATTGTACTTTTTCCAGTAGATGAAAATCCGTCAATAGCAATGATAATTTTATTGTCCTTCATAATAAAATGTAAAATTAAACAAATATAAAGTTTAGATCAATTATTTGAAGTAATTTAATATTTAGTAGGGTTTTTATATAGTCTCTCTCTGTTTAAATCAATAGAAATACCAAAAGTACTTACATTAGAAGCAGAATGAAATCGTGAATAAGCATAGTTCAACTTTATTTTATTCATTCGTAAACCAAAACCAAAAGAAATACCTCCGAAAGTTCGAACGTTTTGTTGTTGAAGTTCTTTACTTCTTCTAAAATTATAACCAACTCTTAAGTTAAAAGCTTTCTTAGGAAATAGTTCAGCACCAATAATAACATGTCGAAAAGCATTATCTATAAAAGAAACTTTTTCTTCTGTTGTATTACCATCGATATCAGTAGTGTTATTAGATGGATTAGAAGCACTAATATTCCATTTTTGCATATTATCTATAGTAATGTAACCACGAACAGGTACATTTTCTAATAAATAAGAAGCACCAATAGCAATTTCAAAAGGAAGTTTTTCTATTTCTCCATTAAAAGACGCTAGTTGTGTACCTATATTTCTTAATACTAAAGAAAAAACATAAGGTTTGTTGCTATTATAATAGATTGCTCCTAAATCAAAAGCAAACGCACTGGTAGAAAAATTAGCAATTGCTCCATAAATAAATTTTAAGTTTCCACCAATATGGATATTAGTAGTAGGAATTTGATAAGAATAACCAAGAGATATAGCAAGATCACTTGCGTTAAAAGTACCAGTTTCATTTCCTTCAGTATCGGCAGCAATAAGAGTTCCGTAATTTATATAAGTAATGTTAGAATGAAATGTTTGAGAATATCTGTTAAATCTATGCGCATAAGAAACAGAACCTATGGCTATATCAGCTAAGTAACTGGTGTAATTTACAGAAATATTTCGATCTAAATCTAAATTTATGGTAGCTGGGTTCCATTTAGGTTGATCAACATCTCCTAATAATGTTAATGTTTTTCCTCCTAAAGCTGTTTGTCTGGCATTTGTTGAAGTATTTAAAAAAGACAGTGTAGCAATACCTCCAGTTTGAGAAAAACAAAGGAAATTAGTGAAAAATAAAAAAATAATAGTATACTTATACATATTAAAGGTAACTATAATAAATCCGTAAAATTAACGTATTAATCATTATAAAAGTGTTTAATAAACTATAATAATGTATGAGGTAAGTTTTATATTGTGTTAGTTAGTTGAAATTAAAAGATATTAGATTGTATTATAATGATAAAGAAAAATAATTTTATTAACTTAAAAATTAAATATTTAGATTTTTTTTTGATGAAAATTATGTTAAAAAAGTAAAATATGACAAATAAATATTACATTTATTATAAAATCAATATATTTGTGTGTTCCATACACCTTTGTTTATGGAATTAATAGTCCCCATCTATTATGTGTAAGTATGTTAAAATAAAAAAGTTAATTTATATACTACTATGTTTTATAAGTAGTAGTTCTTTATATGCACAAACTTTACAGACGCCTAGAATACCAGGGAGTTTTTTTTGTAGGAATAGTACAAATACAAATATTGAATTTTTATTTGATTTTAATGGAGCCGCTTTTGACGCTAGTAATGAATTTATTATTGAGTTATCTGATGCTACTGGGGATTTTTCATCACCTACAAATGTAGGTAGAATAATAGGAGAGAATACAACTTTTTTTGATATTGTAGCAAGGTTTGATTTACCAATAGGAAGTTATGGAGATAGTTACAGAGTTAGAATTGTTTCTACACTTCCAGCAATGGTAGGGCCTGTTTCTCCTCCTTTTGAAGCGTATTATATGACTTCGGAACCTTTGATACTAAATAGTAGAGATAATGTTGTTTTATGTGGAGGGGCTCCTCAAACAGTTTCTGTAAATGAGATAGATCCAGCATTTAATTATGTATGGTATAAAGATGATGTTGTTATTACAGGAGAGATAACTTCTTCTTTAGAAATAAGTGAAATAGGGAGGTATCATGCAGCTATAGATTATGGATCATGTACAAGTTCAGGGGTAGAATCTAATTTTATTGATGTAACATCTGTATCACCTACTGGGTTAGTTATAAACGGCGATAATACTGTTGAAATATGTGCTAATGATACCTATGAGTTAGTTGCAAGTATTGATGATACTTCATTTGTTTATAAATGGTTTAGAGATGGTATCCAAATAACAGGTTTACCGGATTATTCACCAAATTATGAAGCTCCAGTTGGGAATCAGTTTGGAGAATATTATGTAGAAATAGAAGTTGGAGGTTGTACAAGTAGGTCACAGCCTGTAACAGTGCAACAAAAATCCGATACTGGTTTTGAGGTTGATATAATAGGAGTTGCAGTAAGAATGATTTTGCCAAATATAGGTAGTACGGATTTAGAAGTAGAACATAATGTAGCCTCAACGCCAGTAATAAGATGGTTCAAGAATGGTATACTATTAGGAGGAAGAAGTGGAGTTAAAATTAACGCAATAACACCTGGAGTATATTATGCTGAGGTTATAGATAATTCGGGAACATGTCCTGTTTCTAAAAAATCAGAAGAATTTACAGTAGTAGAAGCAGTAGAATTAAGAACTCAAATAAGACTTAGTTCAGATTATGAAGAGTGTAATAAAGAGTCCACAAGTTTATCTATTGTAGGGGTTAAAGGATTAGCTACTGATGGTAACGAATATGATTTGTCTTCAGACCAAATTTCTTTATTAAGTTTTGAATGGTTTAAAAATGACGTTTCAATATCAGGAGCAACATTAAATAATTACGATGTAATTGATTATACCAATAATGGTGAGTATTATTTAAATGTATCTGTTAGTACATTATCTTCTGATTCTAATAAGATTGATGTATTGTTAACAGTAACTGGAGTAGAAATAATGTCTTCATCTGTTTCAAATACATTGTGTCCTGGAGGAACCATAACATTTAATTTAGATTTAGTTCCTGGTTTTATATACAAATGGTTTAAAGACGGAACAGAGTTTACAGTTGCAGATTCAGGAAACGTAGAAATTACTGAAGTTGGTGTGTATAATGTGACTTTCGAAGGTTTTGGTTGTCTTAATAATGTAGAACAAATAGAAGTTATAGAGTTTGATGCAACTGTTTTAGAAGTTTCACCATCTTCAACTGCAGTATTAACCCCAGGAGAAATTGTAAGGTTTGAAGCAACAGGAGCCGATTCTTATGAATGGTACAATGAAGCAGGAGATTTATTATCTTCAAATGAAATTTTAGAAATAGATGTTTTAGGAACCTACACTTTAGTAGGATCAGTAGATACTTGTAGGGCAGAAATAGAGGTTAATGTAGTAGAAGATGATGGTAAATTAATAATACCAAATATAATTACACCTTTTAATGAAGACGGAGCAAACGATACATGGGAGTTACCTAATCGATTTGCATTTCAAACAGATGTACAGGTAATTATATATAATTCGAGAGGTAAAGAAGTCTTAAATACAACAGATTATCAAAATAATTGGCCAGTAGACAATAATTTGAAAGATGGAATGTTATTCTATTTTAAGATTATAAAAAGTGACAATTTAATAAAAGCGGGAACAATTTCTATATTGCAATAATTTTATGGTAAGGAAAATTACTTTTGTATTATTTTTTATAATGTTACACCTAACATGTTTTTCACAAACAAGTATAGGTGAAGATGAA
>CAKZVD010000090.1 GCA_937922085.1 uncultured Tenacibaculum sp.
CCTGCATTTTTGTGGTATAAATAACCACTAATTATGAAACAACTATTATTTCTTATTACTTTTTTATTTTTATCTATTTGTTCTTTTTCTCAAGTAACAATTACAGGAAAAGTTACAGATGCAAAAGGGAATCCTATTGAAGGTGCTAATATTTATTTAGATGGAACTTATGATGGAGCTTCTAGTAATACGCAAGGTAATTTTAGCTTCTCTACTTCTGAAAAAGGAACTCATACATTAATTGCTTCTTTTATTTCTTTTGAAAACTTTGTAAAAACTGATAAGGTAGAAAATTTTAAAAATTTATTAATTAAACTTCGTGAAGATGTAAATACGTTAGACGCTGTAGTTATTAATGCGGGTAGTTTTGATGCTGGAGAAAAATCTAGAGCAGTTGCCTTAAAACCTTTAGACATTGTTACTACTGCAAGTGCTTTGGGTGATGTTGCTGGAGCTTTACAAACATTACCTGGTACTTCTGCCAATGAAGAAGATGGTAGACTGTTCGTTAGAGGTGGTGATGCTGAAGAAACTCAGGTTTTTATTGATGGTATTCGTGTATTTTCTCCTTTTTTACCAACAGGAAATAACCTACCTACACGTGGTCGTTTTTCTCCGTTTTTATTTAAAGGAATGACATTTTCAACAGGTGGTTATTCTGCTGAATATGGTCAGGCGCTATCTGGTATTTTAGCTTTAAATACCATTAATGAGCCAGATCAAGAAAAAACAGATTTACAGTTTATGACTGTCGGTTTAGGAGTGGGTAATACTCAAATATGGGGTAAAAACTCATTTAGTATAAATACTTCTTATATAAACTTAGCTCCTTATCAATGGGCTTTCCCAGATAAAAACAACTGGTTAAAACCCTATGAAACTGGTAGTGGAGAAATGGTATTTAGACACCGTACTAAAAATGATGGTTTATTAAAATTGTATGGTGCTTATAGCTATACTAATTTCGATCTTATTCAGGATGATATTAATTTTGATGATGGTTTTCGTTTTGCTTTAAAAAACAACAATCTTTATTTTAATGGTTCTTACAAACAACGATTAAATAATGGATGGTCTATTTCTGGTGGATTAGGATATACACATGATAATTCTAAAGTTAACATACAGGAAGACCGTGTTAACAACGCTGAAAATTCTGCTCATTTTAAAGTAAAATTGAAAAAACGCTTTTCTAGCCGATTTAAATTAAGTTTTGGTAGTGAATATTTTATGACTCATTTCAATGAAGACTTTAACCAAATTTCAGGAAACTCTTTTAACTACAATTTTAATAATAACATTTTTGCAACTTTTGCAGAAACTGATATCTTTTTCTCTAAAAAACTAGCGGCAAAAGCGGGTGTTAGATTAGAAAATTCTGAAATCACAAATGAAGTTACTTTTTCTCCTAGGCTTTCTTTAGCCTATAAATCAGGTAAAAGCTCTCAGTTTTCTTTTGCTTACGGGCGCTTTTATCAAAACCCTAAAAATGAATATTTAAAATTTGCCAATAATCTGACTTCTGAAAATACTTCTCATTACATATTAAATTATCAATATGTAAAAAACAAACAAATATTTAGAACAGAAGCTTTTTATAAACCTTATAACAACTTAGTTAAATATGATGGTCAATTTGCTTCTCCTCTTTCTAATTATAATAATTCTGGAGATGGCTTTGCTAAAGGTGTTGAGTTATTTTGGAGAGATGGTAAAACAATTAAAAATATAGAGTATTGGACATCTTATTCTTATTTAGATACTGAACGTGATTACAAAAACTACCCTACAAATGCACGTCCTAATTTTGCTTCGAAACACAATTTATCTGTTGTTGGTAAATATTGGGTGGAGTCATGGAAAACCCAATTAGGTCTATCTTATAGTTTTGCTTCTGGAAGAACATATACTAACCCTAATACTTCTGGATTTTTAAATCAAGAAACTAAAAACTACAATTCTGTAAGTTTTAATGCTGCCTACTTAATCAGTCAACAAAAAATCTTATACTTTTCTGTAAATAATGTTTTAGGTACTCAAAACGTATTTGGTTACAACTATAAAAATCAGCCAAATACAAATGGTGTATTTGATAGACAAGCTATTACTCCTAATGCTGATCGTTTCTTTTTTGTTGGTTTCTTTTGGACTATTAGTGATAACAAGAAAGATAATCAATTAAATAACTTGTAAGTAGTTAGTAAAATTAAAAATTTGGGCTAAAAAACAAAAATATAAAGCTAAAACTCGGTGACTGAACGGAGTCAAAGTCATCATCTAAAATTGATTTCATTTCATTATAAATCAATAACTTATGTAATAATCAAATATAAAAACACAAATATGAAAACATTCAAAAACTTAATTCTAATACTCTTTATAATAGGTTCAAATTATATTAATGCTCAATTTGAAGAAAAATTTTATTATCCTAAAAAAGAATGGTTAACTATTGACATTCCTTATACTAAATATTTTATAACTGTAGAAAACGATTCTATAAATACTCTTTTTTTCAAACCTAAAACAAATCCAAAAGCTACTGTTTTATTTTTCCATGGAGCTGGGGGTAATATTTCTACCTATATGTATATTATAAAACCATTAATAGAAAATAATTATCAAGTTTTTGCCGTTGATTATAGAGGTTATGGAAAGTCTACAGGTAAACCAACTCACTTGAATGTTGCTAAAGATATGGAGATCGTTTTTAATAAAATGAAAGAGAATACAGGTATAAAAAACTCTAAATTAATCGTATACGGAACCTCTCTAGGTTGTCAAATTGCTACTTTAATTACAAACAATCATCAAAAAGAAGTAGATGCTTTAATACTTGATAGTGGTTTTGCTTCGTTTGCTGATGTTGCAATGCTATACGCTCCAAAAAAAGCACATCTTCCAATAAAAAAATTCTTGGGAGACATATATCCATCTAAAAAAGAAATAACCACCATTAAAAATATCCCTAAGCTAATTATTCACGGTAAAAATGATAAATCTATACCTTTGGCACAATCTGAATTAGTCTTTAAAAATGCACAAGAACCTAAGCTTTTCTTTAACTCTAATAAAGGACATCTATATGCTTTGAAACTAGAAACAGAAGAAGTTTTTAAACAAATTGACCAGTTATTGACACTTCAGTAACAAAAATCTACAATTCGGTAAGAATTTTGATAATAACTACACAAAACATCGGATATTTGAAATAACAATAAAACTAAAAAACTATGCATCGTATCTTTTTAATTTTCACATTTTTCTTTATTGGTTTATTCCTTTCTTTTTCTCAAAAAAACCATAAAATAAGTATTGAATTCTCTGGAATTAAAGCTGATAAAGGCGACGTTTATGTAGCTTTATATAACACAGAAGATAGTTTCTTAAAAACCCCTTATAAAGGTGATATTGTTAAAGTAAACAATAAAAAAGCTATAGCTGTTTTTAAAGATATTCCTGAAGGTGATTATGCCATTTCTGCTTTTCATGATGAAAACGATAACAAAAAAATGGATACCAAAATATTCGGAATTCCAAAAGAACCGATCGGTATTTCTAATAATGCTAAAGGTTTCTTTGGACCTCCTAAATACAAAGACGCTAAGTTTACTGCAAATAAAGATATTACATTACAAATAACTATGAATTAAATTCATTATACAGATTATCTACAAAGTAATCTACAATTAAAAATACCCAAAAATAAAATTTACAACTTTTTAAATACCATTACCATGAAAAAAAACATCACTTTTTTTATGCTTCTTGTTGTGCTTACAATTTCGGCACAATCTAAATACGAAACAGGAATGCAAAAAGCTTTTGACCTTTGGAAAAACAATAAAACTACTGAAGCTGCTCAATTGTTTGAAAGAATTACAAATGCAAAAAAAACAGAATGGCTACCTCCTTACTATGTAGCTACTATAGAGATTATAACTAGTTTTGGCTTAAAAGATGGAGCTGTTTTAGATAGTAAATTAAAAAAAGCACAACAGTTTTTAGATTTAGCATCGACTATCTCTCCTAACAATCCTGAAATCACAATTACTCAAGCCTTATTAAACACAGCATATATTGCGTTTGATGGACAAAAATATGGAATGACATTATCTGCAAAAAACAACGCATTGTATCAAGAGGCTTTAAAAATAGCCCCTAACAATCCTAGAGTTATTTTAGGAAAAGCGGAATGGGATATGGGAGCTGCTCAATTTTTTGGTCAATCAATAGAACCTTATTGTAAAGATGTTAAAAAGACAATTCCTTTGTTTGAAAAAGAAAAACTACCACAATTTTATCCAAGTAATGGAATAAATAGAGCCAAAGAAGTTTTAAAGAAATGTAAAGTAAAAAAATAGATTTTTAAACTTATACTAATAAAAAACAGGCAATCTTAAGATTGCCTGTTTTACATGTATTTAAAATAATATTTAATTACCTTCCACTAAGTTGAATTGAACTAATTTTATCATTCCAATCACCTTTTCTTAAGTTACTGAATGTTTTTTTAGTACCTCCAAAAATAATTGGAAATTTAGTAGCTGTTACACTTCTACCTCCTCTATTATAGTCTTGATAACATGTAATTCTGTGTGCTCCATAAGCACCTCCGCTTATAAAAGAAAAGTTAATTTCATCTACTACAATTGACGAACCTTTATCATTTATCCAACTAGGAACATTCGTCCAAACATTACGTTGGCTAAAACCTGAAAGATTGGTTCTCTTATACTCGAAGAATCTACCTCTATAATTTTCATGCTCCCACATTCTAAACTTAAATCCCCAATTTGAAGGATTTCTTGCAGAAACATCATTGATTATTGCAGAATACTTTTCATACTCCTTATCATTTTCAAACAAATACATAGTGTCTTCATCATAGTTATAAGACATACTTGCAATATCAAAAACAATTGGGTATTCAGATTTAAGTGCCTCTTTTGAATAAATTTTTCCTTTATAACTATATTTACCAGCAATTAATCCTTCTTCTTCATTTTGAAATGAAGACTCATTTGTCTCTATTAAATCGTTTTCATTATCATTACAACTTGTTAATAAAAACATCCCCATAGATAGGGCAATTAGGGAACTTCTAAAATTTAATTTCATTTTTTAATTTTAATTAAGTTAATTTAATTTTACTTGTAGATCTACATGTCAAACATACAAACTATCTTAATTAAAAAAGTTAACAAATGTTAATTGTTTGAGTTATTTTTATTTTATTAACAATAAAAGCAATTTTAAATCAAAAAATTAACACTAATATGGTTTAAAATAAATTTCAACACTCTAGATTTCAATTGTTTAAAAAAAAACAAAAACAATCTAAACTGTATAAAAAAAAACATAAATTAATTGTTAGTTCCTTTTAGGAAACAAAAAAACTCGCATTCTGCGAGTTTTAATACTATAGTTTTAAAAACTATATTTTATTTATTTAAAATTAATGTATCTAACTTCATTTCTTTCTCTAACCATTTTTTTAATTCAGCTTCTTTCTTAAATACATCTTCTTCTTTTAATTTAGAACTCCAAACAATACTTGCTTCTGGTAATGTATCTACTTTTATAAAGTCTTTTGTAGACAATACTTTAGAAAAACGAATTTCTTCTATTCCACCAAAACGTATTTTAGCATCTTTTGCTATTGAACTAAAAGGGATACTATGCTTATCTTTATTCTCTAAAGTTATATTTAAATTAGAAACAGTGTTTTTTAAACCTTCTATTTCCTTTTGAAGTCCGTTAATAATATTTTCTTTTTGGTCTAAATCTGCATAAGCTCTGGTTAAAGATTTTGAAATATCATCTACACTTCTAGATTCATTTGCATTTATATTTATTTCGAAATCTTTTATATTATCATATTGTCCTGATTTAATTCTGTTTTTTAAACCAGCCTTTACAGCAGATGAAACCTCTCCGTTAAAATATAAGCTTATTTCTTTATCCTTTATACTTATTTTTTTTCTCTGTAACCACAAATGATCATTTGATAATACCTCTACCTCTACAAAGCTTTTATAATCCCTTTCACATCCACTTTTCTCTAAAACCTTAATAAATGTCCATACCGCAGGTATCATAGCTATAATTCC
>CAKZVD010000091.1 GCA_937922085.1 uncultured Tenacibaculum sp.
ATATCTAATGTTGAACTATCTGTATCTGTAGCATCGTTGTTATCTACAATATCATACCCTACTGTTGGTACTGGTCCGTTATAGTTAGCATCTGGTACAAAAGTAAACGTACCGTCTGTATTTACTGTAATGGTTCCTACACCTGTAATCACTGTTGGGGTTCCTAATACTAATGCATCTGGAGTTCCATCTCCATCAGTATCTACACTTGCTCCTGTAATACTATGACTTGAACTATCTGCATCTGTTAAGTTTGCAAATAAATCTCCATTTAAGGTCGTATCCTCATTGGTACTTAAGTTTTCGTCTAAATCAATGATTATACTTTTTACATCAACAGTAAATAAAACCTCTTCATTAATACAAACATTCTGTGAATGCGTAACAATCACCTTATAATTCCCTTCATCCGATAAAGCTAAAGGGGTTTTTGAATATGTTGAAGTACTAGAACTTGATTGAATTGTAACGAATCCGGCACCATCTCCTCTATCTATCTGAAATTCATATAATAATTGAGAAGAAGAATCTGTACCTGAAGAATAATTTGGTGTTCCTCCCGAAAAAACTGTAGTATTAGTAGCTACAGAAGTAGCATTCGCATTTAAAGTTCCTCCAATATTTAAATTTTGATTACTAACTGTAGCTAAAGTTGTTAACTCTGTAGCAATTGTTCTATTATTATCTACATCATCATTACAACCATCGTTATCACTATCTAAATCGTCAAGATCTGGATTACCATCATCGTCTGTATCTGTAGCAGTACAATAATTAAAATTTGAAATTTGGAAAGTTACATTTCCTACATTTGCTGAATTAGCATCTGTTTTTTGTTTTCTAGTTTGAATCGTTATACTTTGAATAACTCCACTGATCGCAAAATCTGAATAATGATCAAAATGACTTCCTGTGAAAGTAGCATACGAAGTAATTGAAGCACTGGTTGTTCCACTACCTTCAAGATACGATAAAGCATTAGGACCAGCAGCTCTGTTACCAAAATCATCAGAAGGGTTATTATTTAAATTATAATCTGTATTTAGAACTCCTGTGATACCCTGTAAACTAGTAGCGTTAACAATATTACTACCTCCGCCTGGAGATAACGATGTTACAGTCACAAAATCTCCATTATCTAATCCTGACCATCTAAAAGTTGCATCTGTAACAGGCTCTGAAAATGTAAATGTATAACTTACAAAATCATTTGCTCCTGCATCTGCTTCATTACCTTGTAAACGTAAAGTAGTCGCATTCTGCACAAATAACTGTGTTAAATTCGCATTATTTGTACTCCCTACTACATCTACATTTACACCATTAAAATCATAAATATTTAAAATCTGTCCGGGACTTGGTGCTTGATTATTTCCCCCTCCTGTACCAGGGTGTGGTGTTGTATCTGACACTCCATTAACTGTTAAAAAACCAGATGGGCAATTTTTCCCTTCAGTTACATCTGAAAGACCGTCTCCATCATCATCTGAACTTCCTATTACTGTTACTATTAATTGTCCTGGGTTTGAAGTTGCAGGAACTGAGTTTCCATCAATTGAATATGTATCATTTATTGTATAAGGAATTTGAACTACACCTGTAAAACCTGAAACTGGGGTAAAAGTAACATCTCCAGTACTTGTTACTGACCATGTTCCTTGTCCTGAAGAATTAAAAGTATTTTGGACACCTGGTGTAGAAGGGTCTAAATCTACGCTAGCAGGATCAACACTATCATTTGCATCTGTATCATTATTACTAACATTAAATGTAGCACTATTTCCTTCTTGTGTAAAAAAGACATCTTCATTAGCTACTGGAACAGTGTTGATTGCATTAATTGTAACTGAAACTTGAACTGACTCTAAAAAAGGGTAATCTGATGTATTAGTACCTCCAAATGTAGCCAAAGAATTACTTCCTGGTCTAATTTCTATATTTTCAGTATTACCTGCAGCTCTAAACCTAACTTTATTAGTTGCCCAAACATTAACACTTGGAGTAACATTAATTGAATTCCCACCTACATCAACGAAATAACTATCCAAATACGTACCTGAATACTGTAGTCCTAGTGTACCTCCAGCATTTGTAACTGCTGTTAATGAATAAACAACAATTTCATAATCTTGATCAACTGTTAAACCTCCAATGGTAGTAGAAACACTTTCTTCTGTTCCTAAAGTAGATGGCCCTAAATCTCTAAGTGACAACCAATCAGAATGACCATTAGGTGGTAGTGGTAATAATATACTTGTTGTATTCACAGGTGAAGAGATCCATAAAGCTCCACCTCCTGCACTACCTCCACCAGCTGCTGCTGTTGAATTATTAGATATATCTGGAGTACCTCCAACATCTAACCAACCTGTAGGTGCACAGTTTGTACAATTAATCCCACCATCTGTAGCAGATATTGACTGCGAGTTAACTATAGTTAAATTAAATAAAAAAGTTAAAACAACTAATATTTTAACCCCTTGGGATTTAGCATTGTAAAAGTTCCTCATAATTTGATAACTTCTGGATTATTTTGAAAACTTACTTAAATAACAAACGTTCCCACTACTACCAAATAAAAAGAAAAACTAAATAATTTTAAGGATATAACAATATATAATGAAGTATGAAAACATTCAACCACTCGCTTATAAAAGTTAAAGACCCTATTTTCAAGATTTTAATTAATCACTTGATAGCGGGGGGAACATTTCGAGTGCAAATATATGATTTTTTATTACACTCTATTTAAATAAGAAACTTTTTTTTCAAATAAGTCACATTTAAATTATTTTTTTTTTACGATTATTTAAAATAAGAAAAAATAATGAATCATTATTTTTTGATAAGAAAAAACAATCAAAAACAACCTCATAAAAACTCTTTTTAGAGTATTTAAAAAACCACCAACCTATTTCACTGAAACAAAAACAAAACTTCTTTAAAAAGACTCATTAAGAGGTTTTGTGATTTTTAATATTTCTTGTAGAAAAAAATCGACTTCAGCTGTAGTCGAAAACTTACTAAACGAAAATCTTATTGAAGTAAAATTTACATCATCTTCTTTTAAAATCTCTTTCAATACATGAGACTTTTTATTACCTCCACTTTGACATGCACTTCCTGCAGACGCACAAATCCCAAATAAATCTAATTTAAATAATAATCTTTCATCCTTTAAAGGAAATCTCACATTCACTATAGTACCTGTTGATTTATTTTCTTGACTTGACAAACCATTAAACAAAACACCTTTAAAAGATTCTACTAGTTTATTTATTAAATATTTCTTTATTATTGAAATATGCTTATTATCTTCTTTCAAACCACCTAAAGAAACATCTAATGCTTTTTCCATTCCTATTATAGCGTGCACATTTTCTGTACTAGACCTCACTCCTCTTTCTTGCCCACCTCCCATTAACATTGGTTTAATTATGTACTTGTTATTATAACACAAAAAACCAACACCTTTAGGTCCATGGAACTTATGAGCACTTGCAACTAAAAAATCAATTGGCACTTCTTTTAAATCTATATTAAAATGACCTATTGCCTGAACCGCATCTGAATGAAATATTGCTTCATATTTATTACACAAATAAGAAACCTCTTTAACTGGTAAAATATTTCCTATTTCATTATTCACAAACATTAAACTAACCAGAGTCTTTACTTCATTATTTGACAACTTAGCTTCCAACTCTTTCAAATCAATTTCTCCTAAATCATTTAAATTCAAATAATTTACCTCAACATCAAAAGAACTTCCTAAATATTCAACTACATCTAAAACAGCATGATGCTCTATTTTAGTGGTTATTATTCTCTTAACCCCTAAATTTGTCACTGCATTTTTTAACACTAAGTTATTTGCTTCAGTTCCTCCAGATGTAAAAACCAACTCTTTTGCAGAAACATTAAAATGATTTGCTATATTTTTTCTAGCTTTTTCTACAGCAACTTTTGCTTTTCTCCCAACTTGATGCACAGAAGAAGGGTTTCCATAATTTAACAACATAGACTCACTCATTACTTCTATAACCTCTGGTAACATCTGTGTAGTAGCTGCGTTATCAAAATAAATATTCTTCATATTTTTATTTTAAAATAATTAAGTAATTAGCTATTTTGATATACATAAACTTCTGTTGCTCCTGCTCCATATTTTTGATAAGAAGCATCATAATATCTTACAGAATATCTATTTAACAAATATTGCAATTCTTCTTTCAAAACACCTTCTCCAACACCATGTATAAAAACAATTTTAGATATTTTTTTTTCAATACAATATTCAATTTTCCTTTTAGCTGTTTCTATTTGTAAAGATAAAATATCAAAATTATCCATTCGTTTTGCTGACCTTACAAGTTTTTCAATATGCAAATCAACTTCCATTATTACTTCGTTTTTAACTTTTATAAAAGCTTTTTTTCTTCTTTTACCCTCTCCTTCTAACTCATTTTTTAAATTCTTTTCTTCATCATTAAACTTCCTGTATATTCTATTTTGCTCAACACCTATCTTTACTAATTCAACATTATCAAACCACAATTCCATATCTTCATCATCTTTTATCAAAATTTTATTTCCCGAAACATTAATAACAACACCTTTGATAACATCATCGATTACAGCTACTTTATTTCCAATTTCTAAACACATACTTAACTTTAACTTAAAAATATAATTCTGAGTAGTTTCTTAATTTTGCAATAAATAATTACAAAGTCATTAATTTACCTCTGCAAAAATACCTAAAAAAAGAATGATAAAAACTACCATAGAAACAAAAGACTTTTTTGAAAACGCTAAAAAAGATTTATTAATTTCTGAAGAACGAAAAGATTTGCTATTTAAAATAGCTGATAAAATAATTGAAGAACTTGAAGATAGAGATAAAATTAATTTAAATTTTATCTGCACTCACAATTCAAGAAGAAGTCAATTAGCTCAAGTATGGTCCTTTTTTGCAGCTGAATATTTTAATTTAGATAACATCTACTCGTTTTCTGGTGGTACAGAAACTACTGCTTTTCATAGAAACACTGTTAAATGTTTACAAAAAACCGACTTTGATTTTAATGTAGATGACTTTTCTCATCAAAACCCTCAATATTTAATCTCTTTTAAAGGATCTAAAAAAACAATTAAAGGGTTTTCAAAAACTTTTGATAACGAAATTAATCAATACCCATATATCGCACTAACAACTTGTGATCATGCAGATGAAAATTGTCCTTTTATTCCTGATGCCATAGAACGATTTCATCTACCTTACATAGATCCTAAAGTAGCCGATAATACTGAAAATCAAAATGCAAAATATTTAAAAACCAGTAAACACATTGCTGGAGAAATTTTTACCATTTTTGAAGAAGTTAAAAATCAAATAAACAACCAGTAATTAAAAAGATATCTTATCACATTTCTAATTACCGATTTGCTTTAAAACAATATTTTTAAATTTCAGTATTTTTATCGTAAGGTATACTATCTAAAATATGCTCTATACATGAAACTCTGGCTTCAGTTTTACGATTTGCTCTAATTATTTTCCAGGGTGATTGTTCTGTATTTGTTTTTTTAAACATTTTCTTTTTATATACAGTATAATCATCCCACAAACTTTGAGCTCTTTCATCTACTGACGTCATCTTCCATTGTTTTAAAGGATCTTTTTTTATTTCATCAAAACGTTTTTGTTGCTCCCTTTTAGAAATAGACATATATATTTTAACCAAACGAATACCAGATTGCAAAATCATTTTTTCAAATCCATTCACTTGTTTCATGAAAATTTTATACTGCTCTTCAGTGCAAAAGCCATTCACCGGTTCTACCACTGCTCTATTATACCAACTTCTATCAAACAAAACCAATTCACCTGCTTTAGGAAATTGCTCAACATATCTTTGAAAATACCATTGTGTTTTCTGTTCTTCTGAAGGTTTAGGAAGCGCAACAATTCTCATATGTCTTGGATTAATCCTTTCAGTAATCCTTCTTATTGCTCCACCCTTACCAGCAGCATCTCTACCTTCAAATAAAACTATTATCCTTTCATTATTATTTATTGCCCATGTTTGAAGCTTTATTAACTCAATTTGTAACTCTTCAAGCTTCTCTAAATAATTTACATACCTAAGTGCTCTCCCTACATTATATGTCTCTCTAGATAAAACAGCCAACAATCCGTCTTTTGAATTCAGTTTTTCTACATCTGTTTCTGAAAGATTCAACTCTTCAAACTTATTATTCTCTAAATTCATATTAATCATGTTGTATTATAGAACGGTAATATCTCATTACTATATTAGGATCAGGATTTAAATTAGTCATCGCTTCTTCTTTTCCTGTGTAATCAAATTTAGACAATACATGTCTCATTGCTTCTAAACGAGCGATTTTTTTACTATTTGTTTTTATGATAGTCCAAGGACAATAGCTTGTATGCGTTTTGGTAAACATCTCTTCTTTATAATAGGTATATTCATCCCAAAGCTCTTGACCTTTTTTATCCACTGGACTGAATTTCCAGTGCTTTAAAGGATTTCCCATTCTTGCCTCAAATCGTTTTATTTGTTCTTTTTTTGTTATTGATAACCAAAATTTAATCACAATAACCCCATCTTCATACAACATATGCTCAAATTCAGGAACTTGCACTAAAAATTTTCGATACTGAGCTTCAGAACAAAACCCCATAACAGGCTCAACAACAGCCCTATTATACCAGCTTCTATCAAAAAAAACAATTTCACCTGGGTTTGGTAATTCTTTAATATATCGTTGAAAATACCATTGACCTGTTTCTACCTCTGTTGGCTTATTTAATGCCACTAATCGTGAAGATCTAGGGCTTAAATGCTCCATAAAACGTCTAATATTCCCCCCTTTACCAGCAGCATCTCTTCCTTCAAAAATTATAGCAACTCTTTTATTATTCTTTGCAACCCATTGTTGTAACTTTACCAATTCTATCTGCAAACCTCTCAATTCCTCTTCATAAATCAATTCTTTTTCTACAGATCGAAATGGAATTTTTTGTTCTTTTATAAACAACAATAATTCTTCTTTACTTTTTATTTCTTTAAAGTTTTCAGCTGTAAGTTTAGGCTTCTTTTCCATCCAATAAATTATATCAGACTAAAGTATAAATTATAAATAAGAATAATGTATTTTTTTTATTATTTTGGTCACGTGAAAAGAACGGGGCTACTACTATTACTATTTTTAATATCATCTATTTGTTTTGGTCAAAATAATTATACCAAACAATTTAGCTTTATTAATGACAATGATTTATATGTATCTACTCAAAGAGATAGATACTACACAAACGGTATACTACTAAAATACAACTACCTATCCTCTAAAGAGAGCGAAAAAGCAACTAAAAAAATATATTCAATAGAAGTTGGACAGAAATTATACTCTCCTTTTAAAGCGAACGTAGATTTTTTATCTGAACATGACAGGCCTTTTGCAGGCTATTTATTTGGAGGTTTTGGAGTAAGTAATTTTTATAACAATAATTCTATTTTGAAGTTAAATGGTCGAATTGGAGTAATTGGTCCTTCTGCTTTTGGTGAAGAATTAATGAATTTTGTTCATGATATTTATGGTTTTGACCCTGCCATTGGTTGGAAATATCAAATAAAAGATGCTTTTACTTTAAATTTGAGTGCTAGCTATACAAAAAACATCCAATCTTTTTCTTCTGAATATTTTGATTTTAATTGGAAAAACAAAATTAATGTTGGACTTATTTTTACTGATATTTCAACTGGTTTTTCTAGTCGAATAGGTTTAAAAAGTTTAAAAAAAATAACAAATAGCATTGGTTTCAACAGCAATTTAAATAACAAAAACACGAAGTTAAACAGCAACAAAGAAATGTTTTTTTACGTGAATCCAATGTTAAGATTGAATGCTTATGATGCCACAATACAAGGTAGTATTTTAAATGATAATGAAATTATCACTTATGATATTAACCCATTTGTATTAACTACAGAAATAGGTTTTCGTTTCTCTCTTAATCGCTTTAATTTTAAATATGCTGTTGTCCATCATACAAAAAAATTAAAAAGCATTAGAGTACCTAATTCTAACGTTTATGGCAGCATCGAAATCCACTATCTTTTTAACTAATTAACAAAAGCTTAAAAAGTGTTGATAAATTAATTTTAAAAATTAACTGAATAGAATATCTTTGTAAATCAAATTCCTTTAGAAAAAAATAATGAAATTTATTGTATCTAGCTCACATTTACTAAAACAACTACAGATATTAGGTGGTGTTATTAATAGCAACAACACATTACCTATACTAGACAATTTTTTGTTTGAATTATCTGAAAATCAATTAAAAGCTTCAGCTTCAGACTTAGAAACTACCATGAGTGCAGTGGTTAATGTTGAAAGTACTGATACAGCATCTATAGCTATTAATGCTCGTTTATTGTTAGATACACTAAAAACATTTCCTGATCAACCTTTAACTTTTAAAACTGAAGGGGAGAACACTATTGAAATTAGCTCTGAGCAAGGAAAATACGATATGGCTTTTTATAATGGAGAAGAGTTTCCTAAAGCTATAGAATTACCATCACCGAGTAGTACAGAAGTACCTCCTCACATTCTTTCTACAGCTATTTCTAAAACTATTTTTGCAGCAGGAAATGATGATTTAAGACCTGTAATGAGTGGTGTATTTTTTCAATTTAACTCTAAAGAACTAACATTTGTAGCTACAGATGCACATAAATTAGTTAAATATACAAGAAAGGATGTATCTGCAGATAAATCTGCTGAATTCATTATGCCAAAAAAGCCTTTAAATTTGTTAAAAGGTATTTTAGGTGGTACTGAAGACAATGTTACTATTGAATACAATGACGCTAATGCAAAATTCACTTTTGACAATATTGTTTTAGTTTGTCGTTTAATTGATGGAAAATACCCTAACTACGAAGCTGTAATTCCAAAAGAAAATCCAAATAAACTAACTGTAGATAGAGCTTCTTTTTTAAACTCTGTTCGTAGAGTTTCAATTTTCTCTAGTAAAACTACACATCAGATACGTTTAAAAATGGCTGGTACAGAGTTAAATGTATCTGCTGAAGATTTAGATTACGCAAACAAAGCAGACGAACGTTTAAGTTGCGATTACCAAGGTGATGACATGCAAATTGGTTTTAATTCTCGCTTTTTAAGTGAAATGTTAAATAATTTAAACGCCAATGATGTTCAGTTGGAAATGAGTTTACCTAACAGAGCTGGTATCTTAACTCCTATAGACGGAACAGAAGAAGGTGAACTGATTACAATGCTGGTTATGCCAGTAATGTTAAACGGATAATCTTCTCTTACATTTATATAAAAACAAAAAACTAAGATTTAAATCTTAGTTTTTTGTTTTTATATAAGTTTTACTTTTTTTATGAATTAATATTTTCCTTAATTCTCTTTTATTACAATCATATAAGACGTTTTTAAACAACTGTTCTAATTAAAAATTAACTACCTTTTTATTATTTAGACAATACAATAAACTTACTTCAAAAAAACATCAAACTTTTAATCTTATACCCTGTTTTACAGTAATAAAAACCCTTTATAAAAAAAGGGTTTATAAACTTTCTTAGATCTTTAACTTTTTTGTTAATATTTAAAACTTTTATAAGTCATAAATAATTGTATTTTTACGTTTAGTAATTACATAAAAGGTATGGGCAAAATTATTGCAATAGCAAATCAAAAAGGTGGTGTTGGTAAAACAACTACATCTGTTAATTTAGCGGCTGCGCTAGGTGTTTTAGAAAAAAAGGTACTATTAATAGATGCTGATCCTCAAGCAAACGCAACATCTGGGCTAGGTATTGATGTTGAAACTGTTGATAAAGGTACTTATCAAGTACTTGAACATACAGCATCTGTAAAGGACTCAATTGTTAAAACAGAATCGCCAAATGTTGATTTGATACCTGCCCATATAGATTTAGTTGCTATTGAGATAGAGCTTGTTGATAAAATGGAAAGAGAATATATGCTTAAAAAAGCGTTAGCAGAACTTACCGTTGAATATGACTACATATTAATCGATTGTGCTCCTTCTTTAGGATTAATAACTTTAAATTCTTTAGTAGCATCTAATGCTGTAATTATACCTATTCAATGTGAGTATTTTGCCTTAGAAGGTTTAGGGAAATTATTAAACACCATTAAAAGTGTACAAAAAATTCATAATAAAGAATTAGAAATTGAAGGCCTTTTACTAACTATGTATGATGCTCGTTTACGTTTATCTAATCAAGTAGTAGATGAAGTAAGAAAACATTTTAGTTCTATGGTTTTTGACACAATTGTTCACAGAAATATACGTTTAAGTGAAGCTCCGAGTTATGGCGAAAGTATAATTTCATACGATGCCACTAGTAAAGGTGCAGTAAATTATATTAATTTAGCAAACGAAATTATAAAGAAGAATTCATAAAATGGCAAAAGCAACAAGGAAGCAAGCATTAGGAAGAGGATTATCAGCTTTGTTAAAAGAAACTGCCGATGTTAGTTCTGCTTCAGATGAAAATGCAGACAAAGTAGTTGGTAGTATTATTGATATTAGTTTAGATTTAATAGAAGTTAACCCTTTTCAACCTAGAACTTATTTTGATGAAGAGGCTTTAAGGGAACTTTCTAATTCGATTAAAGAATTAGGTGTTATTCAACCTATTACAGTTCGTAAATTAGCTGAAGATAAATTTCAATTAGTATCTGGTGAACGTCGTTTTAGAGCATCAAAATTAATTGGTAATAAAACAGTACCAGCTTATATACGCCTTGCTAATGATCAAGAAATGCTAGAAATGGCATTAGTTGAAAATATTCAACGAAAAAATCTAGATCCAATAGAAGTAGCTTTATCATATCAAAGATTAATTGATGAAATAAAGTTAACTCAAGAAGAATTAAGTATTAGAGTTGGTAAAAAAAGATCTACTGTAACTAATTATCTGCGTTTATTAAAATTAGACCCTATTATTCAGACAGGAATGAGAGATTCTTTTATTTCTATGGGACATGGTAGAGCTTTAATTAATGTTGATAATATTTCTGATCAACTTAATATTTATGAAAAAATATTAAGGGATAAATTATCTGTTCGCCAGACAGAAGATTTAGTAAGACATTTAAAGTCTGGTACAATCGCTAAAGCTGAAAAAAAGAAAAAATCATTACCTTCTACTATTACCAATAGTATGAAAGATTTAAATGATTTTTTTAGTGCTAAAGTTGGTATAAGTGTTGATGATAAAGGTAAAGGTAAAATTTCTGTTCCTTTTGATTCAATTGAAGATTTTAATAGAATAAAAAAATTATTAGAGTAATTGAATTTTAAATATTACATAGTATTTACGCTGCTTCTTTTGCAATTTAATTTATTTGCTCAAAAGGACTCTATAAAATCTAAAGAGACATCTCATTTACAAATACCTAGAGTAAAATATAACCCTTTATCGCCATCTAAAGCAGCTTTCTATTCTGCTCTTTTTCCTGGTGCAGGGCAAATTTATAATAATAGATATTGGTGGCAATTACCTTTAATATACGGAGGAATGGCTACAAGTATTTATTTTTTTATAGATAGTAGTAATGAATATGATAGATTTAGAACTGCTTTTAGAAGAAGAAAAGCAGGTTTAACAGACGAATTTACTGTTAATGGTGTAGAAATCATTTCTGAAGCTGGTCTTGAAAGTGCTCAAAGACAGCTAAGGCAAAATAGAGATTTATCTTTACTATCTACTTTACTTATTTATGTATTACAAATTGTAGAAGCTAGTGTAACTGCTCATTTACTTCAATTTGATGATACAGACGACTTAACAATTAGACCTACTGCAATACCACCTAATAGGTATTCAGTAGACAGTTCTCCAAAAATAGGTTTAACTTTAAAATATTCTTTTTAATATGAAATTAGCCTTATTAGGTTATGGAAGAATGGGTAAGGAAATTGAAAAAATTGCCTTAGAAAGAGGTCATGAGATCGTGTTAAAAACATCTTCTCAAGACAATTATGACATTTCAGAAGCAGATATTGCTATTGATTTCAGTATTCCAGAAGCCGCTTTTAGTAACATTTCTAAATGCATAAATAATAATATTCCTGTTATTTCTGGAACTACAGGATGGCTAGACAAATATGATGATGTAGTACATCTTTGTAAAGAAAAAAATGGAGCTTTTATCTATGCCTCAAACTTTAGTTTAGGTGTAAATATCTTTTTTGAGTTAAACTCACAACTTGCTAAAATGATGCGTTCTTTAGAACAATACAATGTTAAAATTGAAGAAATACATCATACTAAAAAATTAGACGCTCCTAGTGGAACTGCAATTACTTTAGCAGAAGGAATAATAGATCATTCTGATAAAAAAGAATGGGCATTAGAAGATACAAAATCTAACGAAATCATTCCTATTAAAGCTATTAGAACTCCAAATGTTCCAGGTACTCATACCATTAATTATGATTCTGAAGTAGATACTATCGAAATAAAGCACACTGCTCATAATAGAAAAGGATTTGCTTTAGGAGCTGTAATAGCAGCTGAATGGTTACAAACCAAAAAAGGAGTTTTTACAATGAAAGATGTATTAAACTTAAAATAAAAATTAATAATCTATAATTTCTATTGCTTTAGATTAAAAAATTAAATTAAAAATTATGTCATTAACCGGGTGGTTTATTTTATTCTTAATAGTACAAGTAATTCATTTTTTAGGTACTTGGAAATTATATATTAAAGCTGGGAGAAAAGCTTGGGAAGCAGCTGTACCTGTTTATAATGCTATTGTTTTATTTGGCATTATAAAACGACCAAAGGCATGGACTATTTTACTTTTTATACCTATTGTAAATTTAATTATGTTTCTTGTTTTATGGATTGAAACTTGTAGAAGTTTTGGTTATAAAACAACAAAAGATACCTTTTTAGTAATTTTCACTTTAGGTTTTTATATCTATAAAATTAATTATAGTTCAGAAATAGTATATGACAAAGAGAGAAGTTTAAAAGCTCCTTCTGCTGTAGGCGAATGGGTTAGCTCTATTGCTTTTGCTATTGTAGCAGCTACTATTGTTCATAATTATTTTATTAGACCTTACGTAATCCCTTCTTCTTCTTTAGAAAAATCTCTTTTAATTGGTGATTATTTATTTGTAAGTAAGTTTCATTATGGAGCAAGAGTACCTATGTCTACTGTAGCTTTACCAATGATTCATGACAGTATTCCACTTGTAAAAACTAAATCATATTTATTTAGTGATAATTTTGATAAAAGGAAAACCTCATGGATGAACAAGTTACAGTTACCATACTTAAGGTTACCTGCTTTAACTAAAATAAAACGTAATGATATTGTTGTTTTTGGTCAGCCAGCTGATACACTACTCGATATGAACAAATTAAGACCAGATAGAAATTATTATAAACCCATCGATAAGAAAACAAACTTAGTTAAAAGGTGTGTTGGTATTGCTGGTGATAGTTTAGAGATTAGAGATGGATACATTTTTATAAATGGTAAACGTTCTATTCTTCCTAAAAGTGCTAAACCACAATGGTATCATGAAGTAGATACAGATGGTAAACAATTTAGTTTAGCGGCACTTAAAAGATATAATGTTAGACTATCTGAAGCTGGAACTTTAAATGACAAGTACATCTTGAATTTAACCGATGATGAAGCTGCTGCAATAGCTAAAAACCCTATTGTAAAGAGTGTAACAAAAAGAATACAACCTAAAGGAAGTACTAATGATTTATTTCCTCATAATCCAAAATATGCTTGGTCTGGTGATAACTTTGGTCCTATTTATATTCCTAAAAAAGGTGCTACTGTAACATTAGATTCAGAATCAATTCCATTTTACAAGAGAATTATTCAAGAATATGAAAAAAATGAACTGACTTTTTTCAACGATGATGTATATATTAATGGGAAAAAGACAAATACGTATACTTTTAAGCAAGATTATTATTGGATGATGGGTGACAACCGTCAAACTTCTTTAGATGCAAGAGCATGGGGATATGTACCTTTTGATCATGTTATAGGAACTCCTTTAATGGTTTGGTTTAGTTATGATAATGTTGAAGGTAAAGTTAGATGGGATCGATTATTTATGACGGTAACTAATGGAGAATCTAAATCTTATTTTTGGGTTGGTATCGTTAGTGCTTTTCTTATTCTATTTTTAGTATTTAAACCTAAAAAGAAAAAAGCTGCATAAATTTTGAGTTTATTTATTCCAACATATTTTTCTCCCATATCTCAATATGCAAACATTTATCGATCCAAAGAGCTAGTTTTTGAAATAGAAGACAATTATCAAAAACAAACCTATAGAAATAGATGTTATATATATGGTGCTAATGGTAAATTATCTTTAAACATACCTGTTAAGCATGCAAATACTGTTGGTAGAAAAAAAACAAAAGACACTTTAATCGAAAATAGCTTTCCTTGGCAAAGTCAACATTTTAAATCTTTAAAATCTGCATATCAATCTTCTCCTTACTTTGAGTTTTTTGAAGATGATCTTTTAAAAATTTTTAATAAAAATTACGTATATTTAGTTGATTTGAATATTGATACATTTTTATTTGTCACAGATTCTTTACAGATAAGTCAAGAATTCTCTAGAACAAATACTTATGATTTAGAACCAAAAATAGAGGATTATAGAGATTTTTCTATTGCCAAAAATGGTCCATCAATACAGATTGATAATTATACGCAAATGTTTGATGATAAATTTGGGTTTATTCCTAATTTATCAATTTTAGACCTTCTTTTTATGGAAGGAGGTAATGCACTAACTATATTAGAAAGTGTAAAACTTGCAAATAATAAAAAATAAGAAAACTTTAATTAATTGATATATGTTCATTTTTATATGAATATTACTAATCATTATCGCTAAGAAATTAATGGGATATTTCAGCTTCTTAATGATACATCAATAAAATTTAAATTTAATCATATAAATATTGCATAAGCATATATTTATATCATTTCTGGATCACTAATATTTGACCTTCTATAATTTACAGAGGGTATACTTATTGTTGTACAAGAAAATATAAAACAATCATACTAGATAATTCTTAGTAATTAAAATTTTAATACAAATGAAACAAAATATAGTCGCCAGTTTTTCTCGATTTTACATGGAAAATGTTTCTGATGAAGGTATTGAATCGTTTTCAGAAATTCTTTCTTTAAAAAGCTTTAAAAGAGGTCAAGTTTTAATAAAACGAGCTAATGATTTAACTAAGTTTTACATAATAAAATCTGGTATTGTAGCCAGTTTTGCTAAAAACCTAGATGAAGAAAAAGAATACATAAGGACTATTCATGTAGAAAATTATGCCTTTACTAATCTATTTTATTTAGAAAAACTCAATGAACAAGATGAAAACACTTCTTCCGACTACTTTAAATGCCTTACAGACTGCACATTACTAGAAGGAAGCTTTAAAGAATTTCTTGATTTAACTACAAAGAACCACGAAATATCTATCTTATATAATCTAATTAATCAAAGATTATTATTACAAATGCTAATTAGACTTGATAGATTATCTCTCTTAGACGCTACAAAACGGTATAAAGTATTTAAACAAAGGATACCTAACATAGAAAATTTAATTCCGCAATATCAAATAGCTAATTATTTAAATATTACACCTGTACAGTTGAGTAGAATTAGAAAAAAGTTGTATTCTGAATAATTTGTAAAACTATGTTTATAAATTAAATGGATATAAAGTATAACTTTGTAAATGAAATAGTCCCTTAATTTCGTTTTTAATAAAAGACTTGTACTTCATATTCTCATCCCCCATGATACAGGTCTTTTTTATTTTATAAATCTTGCTACTAATGAATTAATTTGCTTAGATATTTTTAATTTAACTATTAAAAATAAATATACTGTACTCATTAAAATACTTTTTAGAATTATATTTAACAAAGGATGAATAGGCACCTTTCTTATATACATTTCTGGTAAAGAAAAATTCCAGAAATAAAATAAGAAGAATAAACTTATTATGATTAATAATATTAATCCAGTTTTATTAGTAAACGGATTCATTTTTAGCTTTCTATTAACAAACCAAAGTTTAAATGTATTAAATATAAAAATGGTTAATAAAGTAGCTATAGCAAGCCCATCTGTATCCATATTAATTTTATGATAAAACAATACATTTAAGAAATAAACTAACAAAGCAGAGCCCACCCCTATTGGTAAAGTAATTTTATAAAATTTAGAATTCGCTAAAATCGAACCATTATTACCTAAAAACATATTATACATTTTTGCAGAAGATATTAGTAAAACAGCAAAAACTCCTTGTTCATATCCTTTAGGCATCACCCTAAACAACTCTACTACATTACAATTAATTAAAAGAAAAAACAGACCTCCTACTACTAATAAATTTATAGAACTTTTTTTATATAGGCTTTCAACTTCTTTAGTATCATTATCATTTAAAGATTTTGACGTTAATGGTTGTAAAATTTGATTCATTGCCCTACTGGGTGCCTCAATAAAAGAACCTATAAACACTGCTACTGTATAATAAGCTGCAGCTTTAAATGTCTCTTTACTTATAACCATTACTTTATCTATATCTAAAATTAAAGCCCCTGCACTTCCTGCTAAAATTATAAATGCTGAAAAAGTTAAAATCTCTCTATAATTATGAGGCAATGCAAAATTTAATTTAGGAAAGTATATCGAAAAAGCATAACACATCATTATAAGAGTTCTTATCACATAAAAACCTGTAAGATAAAAAGCAAAGTCTAGCTTTGTTATTAAATTAAAAGATACAGCTATCAATAATATTAATATTGCTGCTCTATTGTAAAATTCTTTTAAGAAATTACCTAAAACTGTTTTTAACTGAACTTTAGCCCATGCATAAAAAACTTCAAAATACGCGCAACAAATAGCTACTATATAAATTACGGAAGTATAATTTCCTATTGTATTATTTTTTTCATCTACTAAACGAGTGATTATAAAATCTTGAATTAAATTCCATAAAAAACCAATAGGTAAAGCTATTATTAAAGGCAAAATAATAGCCAATGATAAAAACTTATCTTTCTCTTGTTTTGTTTTATAAAGAGAAAAAAACTTAATAATTGTATAATGGACACCTAATGCCATAATTGGCATTATTAAATTAGAATAAGCCAATAAAACAGTTATGATTCCTTGAAAATCTGCTCCTATAATATTAGGAAAAAAGACAATCGTATTTAAACCACCTATTAAAAATCCTGAATAAATAATTAATGTATTCTTAAACGATTGTTTTAAAACTATTCCCAAATTATTATGATGTTAAATCTTTTATTATTAATGATAATTTCTCTGTTAAACTTTTTCTATGAAATTTTTTCAAATCAATTTCACTCACTTTTAATCCTTCAGTTTTATATTCTTTATATAGCCTTTTAATTTCACTTTTTGCTTTATTTTTATTTAGAAAATCAATAGCAACACCTGCTTTTGTTTCTTCTAATATTTCAGCCAAATCACCATCTTCAGGAGCAAATGCTAATATAGGTCTTCTTGCCTGTAAACATTCAAAAGTTTTACCTGGTATCATTTCTTTAGCACTTGGATAATCATTTACCACAATTAATAAAACCTGCGCACTCTTTTGATGTTTTTTTGCCTCATTATGTGGTACATAAGGTAACCTAGAAACATTTTTAAAATTACGTTTTTCTATTTCTTCATGCCATATAGTATCATCTAATTTCCCAATCAATTTAATTTCTAAATCACTTGCAAATTCATCACTTTCACTAGACAATTCTGATAAAACTTCCCACAAAAACTTTGGATTCCGTTCAGAATTCATAGATCCTATATGTGTAATAGAAAACTTAGTATCTAAAACTAGATTCTCATCTATTTCTTCTTCGGTATCAAATCCGTTTGTGATTACATTTATTTCTGTATTAAATTTTTCATACTTCTTTTTAGCATGATTGCTTACCATTAAAACACTATCTGCACTTTTTACTACTTTCTCTTCTAATAAAAAGTGTTTCTTTTTTGCTTTTTTTGTTAAAGGTAATAAATGAAAATAATCAATACTTGTCCATGGATCTCTAAAATCTGCCAACCATTTAATACCTAAATCTTCTTTTATTTTCTTTCCAATTAAATGTAAACTATGTGGTGGACCTGTAGTGATTACCGCATCTATATGATGTTCTGACACATACTCTTTTATTTTCTTTACCGCAGGTTTCACCCAAAACATACGAGCATCTGGTATAAAAAAATTCGCTCTTATATATAAAAGTATTTTTGAAAAAAAAGAAGGATTTGGATCTAAAAAACCGGCACTTTTTTGAGCTTCACTTTTTTTAAATTTAGCTACAATATTATTTGGCTCAAAAATAGGACATTTAATAAGCTCTATACCTTCTGGTATATCTTTGGATAAAGACTCATCTATTGTTGGATAGTATGGGTTCTCTGCTGTAAAAACAACAGGTTCTATACCAAAATCTCTCAAATACTTTACGAACTTTAACCAACGTTGAACTCCTGGTCCGCCAGCTGGTGGCCAATAATATGTTACAATTAATACTTTCAATCTAAATTATTATAAATTTCTATTAATTCACCCGATGTTTTATCCCAAGTAAAATGATTTCTAACAAACTCTTTTCCACTATTCCCTAAATCTTCTCTTAATTTTTGATTATTAAATAATAGTAATAATTTACTTGTAAAATCCTCTACATCTTCTGCTACATGAACCAAACCAGCATTCGCTTCTTCTGTAATATCTTTTTGTGCAATTACATCACTAACTAATAACGGTTTACCAATACTCATATATTGAAATATTTTATTTGCATACGTAGTATCATGATGAATATTTCTATGCAATGGAGAAACACAAACATCCGCTATTCGAATCCATTCAGGAAACGTAGTATCTATTTGCCATCCCGTTAACTGCACTTGATCTTCAAGATTTGTATCTGTAATCAGTTTTTCTAAATAGCTACTTGGTTTACCTACAACTACAAATTTTATGTTCTTAATACTGTGTTCTTTCTTTAGTTTTAAAATACTTAATACTACTGTTTTTAATCCGCGTCTTGTACCTGTATCTCCTAAATAAAGTAATGTAAAATCTTCTTTTCCTTTTTTGTATGAAATTCCATTTGCTTTTCCTTCATAAAAAAAAGGTCGTATCGTGTTTGGAACCACTGCTATTTTAACATCTTCTACTCCTACTCTTTCTATTAATTCTTTTTTAGCATGCTTTGTTACCACAACTACTTTGGATGCTTTTCTTACAAATTCTTCTTCTTTTTTCTTCCATTTTTTTATTGAAATTAAAAGCTTACCATATAATTTTTGTAAGTGTGGATAAAATCGCATGATTTCTGGTCTATTCTCATGCAAATCGAGAACAACAGGTAATTTTACTCTTTTATTCGCCTTAAAAGAAGCTCCTGCAATTCGAATATCATGGATATGAATATTATCTAAGTTATTCTTTTTTATAAAATCTTCTATTTTAGATTTCATTAGTAAAGAATAAAACGGAACTGTATATGCTAAAGCTGATAATTTATATTCTAATTTATTCGTTTTATACCTTCTTACCTCAATTCCTTGAATTATTTCCTTCTCTTTTTCATTCCCATAGGTTAAACAAAATAAAAAAACTTCATGACCTTGTTTTAAAAGTTCAATCGCTTCATTTTCAACTCTTGGATCTGGTGGATATTCATCATCCAAAATCATTCCTATTCGCATACTTATTTCTTTCTTTCAGCATACACTGCATAATATCTTGGTGTAAACTTTCTTAAAATAGGTCTGATTCCTATTTTATTTACTGGGTTTGTCCACTTTTCTGTTTCCTTTATTTCCCATCCTGTCTTTTCTAACAACCAATCAAATTGCCAATCTTCAAATTCATGATAATGCCTATCCCACATATCTGTTTTACTTCTATAAGCAGAAGAAAACCATAATTTTAAAGGAACTGTAGTAATTAGTTTCTCAGATTGTATTTGTTGTAAAACATTAAACGGTGCTAATAAATGCTCAAATATTTCGAAAGATGTTACTGCATCTACTTTATACTCTTTAATTATTTCTGGTAATACATCTAAATCTTCTCCATTCGTATTAAAAACAGTATACCCATTTTGCTCCATTATTTCACTAAAAGGATTTCTAACTCCTAAATCTAAAATAGTTGCGGGTGCTGGTAAAACTCTTTTTAAAAGATTTAATGTTTCTGTGTATCTTTTTTTAGGTAATTTCTTGTACATATCTTAATTAAGATTCAGACTTTTTAAGTTGTCCTTTTTTTGTAAAAACAAACCAACCAATTGGAATACCAATCAATAATATAAAAAAGACTAATGAAATACTACTTCCTTTTTGTATTATTTGTGGTTCAAATTTAAATTCAATAGTATGATTTCCTGCAGGCACTTTCATCCCTCTTAACACATAATCTACTTGATAATGTGGTTTTAATTCTCCATCTACATAAGCATTCCATCCGTCTTTATAATAAATTTCAGAAAATACAGCAAATTGATTGTTTTTAGAAGTACTTTCATAAATTAGATGGTTTGCATCATATTTTTTTAAGCTTATGTTCGCTAATGAATCAATTTCAAATTTAGTTTCACTTTCTATATATGCATCTTTTCGTATTACGGCTTCTTTTTTAGTATTTAAACTATTTAAAGCTATCATTTCTTCATTGGCAGAATCAACTACTTTTAATGCTGTAACAAACCATGAATTTCCATTCGCCTTTTCATTTGTTTTTACATCTGCTTCTCCGCCTATAAAATACTTTGCATTCAGCATGTTTATAATTTCAAAATTACTTTTTGAAATTTGATACTCAAATAACTCTTGGTAACGCATCATTTTTGCTGCATGATAACCTCCTATTGACTTATGAAAATAAGATGTTCTAGCTTCATTCATTAAGTTTGCTGTAAAATTTGCAACTCTATAATGTGATTTATCTTTTAAAATCTGCTTATCTGCTTCGTTTGCTGTAAACGGTTTTTGTACTCTTCTAGCAGATGTAAAATCTTCTTTATTTACATATTTTAAATCAACAGATAATAAATCGAATAAAATCAAAACTGTTAATCCGATTATAATTGGTCCCTTTTTTAATTTGTCTTTTAAGTATGCCCATAATAATCCTGCTGATACTAGTATTAAAAGTAAAGAACGAAGACTATCATTAAATAACATTGATTTTCTATCAGAAATTAAAGCTTCTATTAATACTGGTAATTCCTTATAGTTTCCATCTCTTATTCCTATAAAATCAAATAAACTATTTCCAAATACGATAAAAAACAATGCAATTCCTCCAGATATATATACTGCCTTTTTTAACGCTTTTAATTTAAATTCTTTAGTAAGACTTTCATTTGTAAAGAATTCTTTTAATCCTAAAACAGCTAACAAAGGAATACACAATTCTGCTATTACTTGTATAGATGAAACCGCTCTAAATTTATTATACAATGGAATATAATCTATAAAAAAGTTTGTTATTGTAGGGTAATTTTTACCCCAACTTAACACTAATGATAAAGTAACGGAAAGTACTAACCATTTAACAAATTTGTTTTTTGCAAAAAATATTAACGCAAATAAAGCTAACACTATTAAAATATCTAAAGAAAAACCAGTTCCTGAAGTTCCGCTAACTATAAATAATCTTATAAATATTAAAATAATTGAAGCTAAGGACAGTCCACTTTTAGCATTCAATTTTATTTTTTCATTCTTTGATTCAAATAAAACAATCGCAAATATGAATAAAAAGATAAGTATTGCACCAATATAAGCAGGTGCTTCTACAATAGGCTGTGTCCCCCAATACGTTAATGCTTCACTTGCATAACCCTCAGCCATCTTTTTACCTCCATTTTGCTCTAATGTTTTGTAAAACTCTGTATTTTCTCCTAATTTTTCAACCGTTCCTCCTCCCATAAAACGAGGAATAAATAAATTGAAAGTTTCCCAAATTCCGTAACTATACTCTGTTATATAAGAAGTATCTAATCCTGATGTTTTTTCTTTAGGGCTTCCATCAGGGTTTATAGTTAATTCAGAAGTACTTCTTGTACTATACTTTGCATATTCTTTTGTAGATAACAAACGTGTTGCATTAGTTCCTAAACTTATAATAAAAGCGACTAGTAAGATTCCTACTTGTTTTGCAAATGTTGGTATTGTTTTATTTTTTACTGCTTCAATACATTCAACAATACCTAAAATTAATAAACAAAAAGCTAAATAATAGGTCATTTGTATATGATTTGCTACAATTTCTAAAGCCATAGCTAAAGAAGTTATTACAAACCCCAATAAATAACGTTTTTGAAAAACATATAAAACTCCAGCCAAAACAGCTGGCATATATGCTATTGCATGTGCTTTTGAATTATGACCTGCGCCAAAAATGATAATTAAATAGGTAGAAAAACCAAAGGACAAACTTCCTAATATGGCTAACTTCCATTCAACTTTTAATGCACTTAATAACAAGAAAAAACCTATGAAATATAAGAAAAGATAATCTGCAGGTCTTGGTAAAAAGCGAAGCGCATAATCGATTTGTTTTATAAAATCGTTTGGAAATCTAGATCCTACTTGGTAGGATGGCATTCCACTAAATGCATTTCCAATCCAATAAGGTTCTAATTTTTTTTCGGCTCTAAAATCATTCATCTCCTTAGCCATTCCAACATACTGTCGAATATCACTCTGCTTTATTTGCTTTCCACTAAGCACAGGGTTGAAATATAAAAGAGAGGCTATAATAAATAATACTAGAGCGCCTAAATAAGGTAGAAATTTGTTAATTTTCATAGTTAGTCAATTTCTTCAAAATCGATGTATTCACCTACACTTTTGTTTGTTTGTTGATGAGAGTTTGGTTTCTTGTCTATTATTGTTTCTCCTTCTTTAACTTTGCTTTCAGCATTATTATTATTATTATTATTATATTGTTGTTGTGCTTTTTGTTTCATTTTATCTACTGCCTTTTTCATTAAATAAGGACCAAATAATTTGGCCAAAAATTTAAATGCATAATAAACGAAACATATAATTAATATTGTTCTTAAAAACCCCATAGGACCAGCTTCTTGTATTTCAATCATAAATGTTTTTAATAAAAAAACAACCAAAAATAACAATTTGAGTCAAAACCTAGCGTTAATAGTTTGGTAAACTTACAAAATTGAGTTTTTTAATGTATGTTTGTATTACCCTTTATTATGTTTATGTTGAAGATGATTAAACGAATTTTAAGTATACTTTCTTTATTATTAGTAACTTCTGTATGTGCACAATATACTGATGTTATTAATTCTAATAGACCAGGGTTTTCAGAAAGTCCTTATAGTGTAGGTGTTGGTATTTATCAATTGGAATCTAGTATTTTTCATAGAAAATTTGAAGCTAGAGATCCTCTTTTTAGTAATCCTAGAGCTACAGGTATTGATTTACACTATAGAATGGGGTTATTTGACGAAAAATTAGAATTTAACTTAACAACTTCTCTACAGTCTAGTGAGTTTGCTTTTACCAATGTTTTTCAATCTTCTTATTCAGAATTTGGTATTGGTCAATTAAGTATAGGTGCTAAATATTTGGTTTACATTCCTAAATACGATGATAAAGGAAAAGAAATTAGAAGTTGGAATAAAAGACATGGCTTTGATTGGAAAAGATGGATTCCTCATGTAGCTGTTTATGCAGGTGTTAATTTTGGTTCTATTTTAAATGATTTTCATGCTCGTGGTGGAGTTACTCCTAAAGTTGGGGTATTATTACAAAATGAATTTTCAAATAAGCTAAATGTAGTTACGAATGTTTATTATAACTATATCGGTAGCTTTTCTCCTGAACTTTCTTATGTAGTAACAGGTACTTATAATTTTAATGATAAATGGTCTGGTTTTGCAGAACATCAAGCGATATTTAATAATCAAGAAAGTCAAAGTAACTTAGGTTTAGGTGCTGCTTATTTATTTAATCAAAATTTACAAATAAATTCTTCTATTAGAGCTACTTTTCAAGAGGAAAGCCTTGGATATTATACAAGTGTTGGTGTTTCATATAGACTAAATAGACATGTTGATCAGTTTGAAGAATTAGATGAGTTTGGTAATAAAATTGAAGATGATGAAAAGCAAACCTATAACAAAGGGTTCTTTGGTAGATTATGGGATAAAATAACTGGTGTTTTCAAGAAGAAAGATAAAAAAGAAGTACAACTTGAAGAAGGTGTAGATCCTGTAAACACAAAAGAAAATCCTAGAGGAAGAGTTCGTCAAAAATCTATTTTAGACGATCTTACTAAGGAAGATAAGAAAGCTAAAAAGAAAACTATTAAAGAAAAAAATAAAGCTTCTAAGAAAAAGAAAAAGGCGGAAGAAAAAGAGAAAAGAAAGCTAGAAAAAGCTAAAGAAAAAGAAGCTAAGAAAAAAGCCAAAGAAGAAGAAAAATTAGAAAAAGAAATAAAGAAACTAGAAGAAGAGTTAAAAAAGGAAGAAGAAGAAGAGTTAAATAAAAAGTATAAAGAAGAAAAGAAAAAGAAGGAAGAAGAAGAGAAAAAAAAGAAAAAGGAAAAAGAAGAGAAAGAAGAAAAATAGAAATTATACTTTTGCTGTATGATTGAACTCAAAGAAATAACAACCCAGAAGGAAATGAAACAATTTGTTACATTTCCTTTTTCTTTATATCGTAATAATAAATACTGGGTACCCCCTATAATAAAAGATGAAGTTGCTAATTTTGATAAATCTAAAAACCCTGTTTTTGAACATGCAGATGCTTCATTTTTTATCGCTTTAAAAGACAATAAAATAGCAGGAAGAATTGTTGCTATTATTAACACCTATGAAGTAGAAAAACAAGGTATAAAAAAAATGAGGTTTGGTTGGTTTGATGCTATCGATGATCTTGAAGTATCTAAAATACTTATTAATAAAGTAAAAGAAATTGCCAAGCAAAACAGCCTCGATTATATAGAGGGACCAATAGGTTTTAATAATTTAGATAAAACAGGTGTTTTAATCGATGGTTTTGAAGAAACGGGTACCATGATAACCTGGTATAACCATCCATATTATAAAACTCACTTAGAAGCTTTAGGTTTTGTAAAAGAAAAAGAATATTTAGAAAATAAATTTTTCTTTGACGATATTAAAATTGAAAAATATGCAAAAGCAAGTAAGTTAATTCAAAAAAGGTATGGACTTACTCCTCTTAATTTTTCTTCAACAAAAAAAATTATGCCTTATGTAGAAGAAATGTTTCAACTATTTAGTAAAACGTATAATAAACTCTCTACCTATGTACCTATTTCAGATGCTCAAATAGAGTATTTTAAACAGAAGTATATTAATTTTATAAATCCTCAATACATTAAATTTGTTATAGATAAGGATCATAAATTAATTGCTTTTGCTATTATAATGCCCTCTTTTTCTGGTGCTTTACAAAAAGCTAAAGGTAAATTATTTCCTTTTGGTCTTTTTCATTTATTAAGTGCTCGAAAAAATCCTAAGGATGTTACTTTTTATTTAATTGGTGTAGATCCTGAATATCAAAACAAGGGTATAACTGCTATTCTTTTTAACGAGTTTCATAAATCTTTAGCAGATAAAAATATTCGATATTGCATTCGAACTCCTGAACTTGAAGAAAACACAGCTATTCATAAATTATGGTCAGGATTTAATCCTAAAACTCATAAGAGAAGAAGAACTTATAAACTTAATTTGTAATGCAACTTTTTTACAATTCAAATATTGACAAACAGACTAAAGAAATTTTATTTAATAAAGAGGAAAGTCGCCATATTATTAAAGTTCTACGTAAAAAAGAAAATGATGAGCTACAAATTACAAATGGTCTTGGTTTCTTATTTACTGCTAAAATAATTGTTGCTAGTGATAAAAAGTGCCTAGCAAAAGTTACCGCTTGCAATTATAAAGAAAAAGAATGGAATTATAATTTGCATGTTGCAATTGCTCCTACTAAAAATATGGATCGTTTAGAATGGTTTATTGAAAAAGCAACAGAAATTGGTATTGATGAAATTACACCCATAATTTGTGATAATTCTGAAAGAAAAATTGTTAAAACTGATCGTTTACATAAAATTATGCTTTCAGCAATGAAACAATCTTTAAAGTTTACTGCCACAAAAATAAATGAACCAAAAAAAATTGGTGATTTTATAAATGACAATAAAGAAGGTTCTTTATTGATTGCTCATTGTGATACCGGTGAAAAAACTGTTCTTAAAAATTTTGATAATCTCTCTAAGGATATAATCATTCTTATTGGTCCTGAAGGTGATTTCTCTAAAAATGAAATTTCAATTGCTTTACAAAAAGAATACTTCCCTATTTCCTTAGGAAATAGTAGGTTAAGAACAGAAACTGCTGCACTAGTTGCAGTACATACAATACACCTTTTACATTAAAATAAACTTAAAATGTATTTTTTTTAAGTGTTTTTGACAAAAAAAAACAAAAAATATTGAGGTTTACTGGTTCTTAAAAGTAGAAAATTTGTTAAATTTAAGTTTTAATAATCATATCAACTAATCAAACAACTTCAAAAAATAATTGAATACATCTGATTTTTTTAACTTATTTTTATTAGTTAGTGCAGTTATTGGCTTTGGTTTAAGCTTCTTTATGTTTTTTTCAAAGTATGGAAAAGACAAAAGTTTATTGTTTTTAAATTTAATGATACTAACCATATCATTAAATAATTTTCAATCTTGGATTTTAGAAAGAAATTTATTTCAGCATAAATTTATGTTGGATTACCTTCAAATACCTTGGCATTTTTTAAGTGCTCCTTTTTTCTATGCTTTTCTAATGAACTATTTAGATATCGCTGATAAGCAAAAAAAGATTCTAAAATATTTTCTTCCCATTTTTTTAGTTTTATGTGCATCTCAAATAAGTTTCGTAGTATATTATTCAGGAACAGGAACCAAAGAAGAATTAAGCTATGCATATGAAAAATATACATCTATAGAAGAAGTAGTTAGTTTAGTTAGCTCTTTATTTGCCTTTATTTACTCTTATATAATACTTCGATATAAAGAAAACTTATTTCAAAAGATTCTTAGTTTTGATAATTTAAAATGGGTATATAACTTTTTTAAACTAACAACCTTCGCTTATTTATTATGGATTTTTGCTTTAGTTATTAAGTTTAGTTTAAATTTTACAGGTTTTTTATTTTCTTATTACCCATTACGAATTTCTACTACAATAATTATTTTTGTTTTAGGTTATCAGGGATTGAAATATTTGACAATTCTAAAAGAAAGAAAACATATTAGAGCTGGTATTGAAGAAGGTGAAGATAATAAAAATGAGAATGACATACCTACTGAAGTAAGTAACAATAAATATGAAGAACAGTTTCTTAATGTTGATATATATATTAGAACGAATAAAAAATTTTTACAACCCAAATATACATTACATAATTTAGCAAAAGAAGTTGGTTTAGGTGCTAGTACTCTTTCAGCTATTATAAATAACAATGCTAAAAAAAGTTTTGTTGATTATATTAATGAAATGAGAGTGGAACAAGCGAAAAAATTTTTATTGAACCCTAAATATGAAGGTTATACTATTGCTTCAATTGGATTAGAGTCTGGGTTTAATTCAAAATCTGCTTTTTATGATGTTTTTAAAAAACATACCCTTCATACCCCTTTAGCTTTTAAAAAATCAAAATTACAACTACAAAACAAGTCCTAAAACATCTGCAATAGGTGTTTTAGGACTTGTTTTGTATCAATCTTCATATATTTGTATTTACAATTTTAAAATGATTATTTACAATGAAATTTATTAAAAATAGTATTTCATTGTAAAATATTTAAAATCTGTAGAGAGTTTACACTCTCTATGAAGAGGGAAAAGCGTAAGCACTGTTATTTTTAACAGTGTTTTTTTTATATAAACTTGTCCTAAAACATCCAAAATAGATGTTTTAGGAGCCTACTTATCAATTGATTAAGTATTTTTACAAACGAAAACTTACATACCCAGTAAATATATTAAGGGATTTTATATTTACTATTACTTCACAAAAAACACCGTTACTGAAGACAATGGTGTTTTTTTTATGCCCTTTAAAAAAAATGAACCCAAGTAACTTTCACCTAATTTTATTCTAGTATTCAAAATTAGATATTAATAAAATTTAACTACAAATTAATTGAATACTGATTTACTAAAAAATTACACATCCTCTAAAACATATTAATGCTTTTTAAATCACTATTATTTATCAATCTCCTTATTAAAGAGGATAATAGTTTTTTGCTTCTAATTTCAAAAAAGTAAAAAAATTCATTTTTTTCATATAAACTTGTCCTAAAACATCCAAAATAGATGTTTTAGGAACCTACTTATCAATTGATTAGCTATTTTTACAAACGAAAACTTACATACCCAGTAAATATATTAAGGGATTTTATATTTACTATTACTTCACAAAAAAAACACCGTCACAGAAGGGAATGGTGTTTTTTTTATATCTTGTTCTAAAAAAGTAAAATGAAACTAATATATTTTTTATTCATCAGCTACATTACTATTACTGTCAATGCTCAGCAAATTGGAATTTTAAAATATAATGGCGGTGGTGATTGGTATGCAAACCCTACTTCTATTCCTAATTTAATTAAGTTTACTAATAGTCATTGTAAAACTTCAATTAACAATAATATAGCAACTGTAACACCTAGTAATAATGACCTTTTCAATTTTCCTATAGTTTTCTTAACGGGTCATGGTAATGTTTTTTTTAATAATGAAGACATAGAGAACTTAAGAAATTATTTAATTTCTGGAGGTTTTTTACATATTTCTGATAATTATGGTTTAGATAAATATGTAAGACGAGAAATGAAAAAAGTTTTTCCTAAACTAGAGTTTAAAGAAATACCTAAGAACCATCCTATTTATCATCAAACTTTTTCTTTTCCTAATGGGCTACCTAAAATACATGAACATGATAAAAAAGCTCCTCAAGGTTTCGGTCTTTTTTATGAAGGAAGATTAATTGTTTTTTACGATTATGAAAGTGATTTAAGCGATGGATGGGAAGATAAAGCTATTCATAATAATCCTGAAACAATTAGAAATAAAGCATTAAAAATGGGAGCTAATATTATTGAATATGCTTTTAAAAATTAACAAAATTTATTCTTATTAATTTTTTCATAACTACAAACAACATCTAATTTAATTATAAAATAACATTCATTTAATTTTAATGCTATAGAATTGCTAAAATTAAATAATCTGTTTTTTGAAAAAAGTTCATGCTCTATTAATGCTATTTGTATTACTGTTAAGTAACGCCCAGCATTTAAAATTTAAAACTTTTAATACTACAAATGGTTTATCTAGTAATTCTGTTGTAGATATTGAAAATGATAAAAATGGAGCTTTATGGATTGCCACTATTAATGGTCTTAACTTTTTTGATGGAAAACAATTTAAAGTTTTTAAACATAAAATAAATGACGAGAACACCATTCCTAATAATTATATAACCAATATACTTAAAGATAATAATAATGTTATTTGGTTATGTACTCAAAATAAAAAAGTAAGTAAATACATTGGTAATAGTAAGTTTAAAAATTTTCACTTTAATGACTCTATAAAAAGTATTCAACTTTCTAAAAAAGGAAATCTTTTTGTAAATACTCAAAAAAAAAGTTATAAATACATTTCTGGTAAATTTATTCCTTCAAAATTAGAAAGTAAGAATACTAATAAAAACCACCTAGAACAATTAATATTAAAAAAATACCCTTCTTTAATTATAAATGATATTCTTAAAGATAAACATGGTAATATTTGGTATGCAACACGTAGAAATGGTTTATATATTATACCAAATAATACTGACAATATAAATAACGAACGTATAATTCATTACACGAAAGATATATATTCTAATTATAGTTTTAATAGTAATGAAATAGATAAAATACATTTAGATTCATTTGATAATATTTGGCTAGGTCATAAAGATGGCGGATTAAGTATGGCATATCCTAATTCTGAAAAAATAATCTCTATTACTCCACATCCTACAAAACATCCTAATTTTCCTAATGAAGCTATTAGAGCTATTACAAAAGATCATAATGAAAATATTTGGTTAGGTTTTTACACTAAAGGACTTTATGAATATGAAAAAGAAAGTAATTCTTTTAACATGTTTAAAATTAAGGAAGCTATTAAAAATCCTGATTGGAATAGGGTTAGAACTTTATTCACCTCTTCAAATGGTACCATATGGGTAGGTACGTATGCTGGTTTGGTAGCAATAACAAAGAACAAATATGTACTTTATAATTCTAAACAATACACTAATCTTCCTAATAATAGAAATTATTCAATTTTAGAAGATGACAAAAATAATTTATGGATTGCTTGTTGGGGCGGATTAGCTAAATTTAATTTAAAGACTTTAAATTTTGAATCTTTTAAAGGACAAAAAACATTTTCAAATTATAATATTAGAAACATTCAATTTACTAATAATGAACTAATTGTTTCTACAGAAAATAACGGAGTTATTCTTTTAGATTTAGAAAAAGGAAACATTAATCGTATTACTAAAAATCATGGTCTTTTAAGTAATAGTATTTACAATGTTTACAAAGACATTTCTACAAAGTATTATTGGATTGCTTCTTTAGGTGGTCTTTCTATTTATGATAAAGATGTTGGTATTATCAAAAATTTTAATGAAGAAGACGGTCTTCCTAGTAATTTAATCTACAGTATCATTACTAATAACAATCAAGTTTGGGTTAGTTCTCCTAAAGGAATTGGAATTATTAATAAAAATAGCTTTAAAATAAATTCTATTGCTTCAAAAGATGATTGGCTATCTCTTGAGTTTTCCGAAGGAGCATATTATCAAGACACAAAAGGTTTATTGTATTATGGTGGTACTAATGGGCTTAGTTATTTTAAACCAAGTGATATTCATTTTCAACAACAACTCCCTAAAATAAAAATAGTTATTGATGGAAATGAAAACTATAGTAAAACACTTCAAAAAAAATATAATAATAACAATCTAAAGATCAAGCTTACTCCTATTCTATTTCCAAAATCTAAACACAAAAATATTTTATACAAATTAGAAGGCATAGATAAAAATTGGAAAGAATTTGATTCTAAAAAAATAAATTATACAAATTTAGCTTCAGGGAATTATACTTTTTCATTAAAAAAAAGTGCAATCTCAAAACCAATAAAAATTAGTACAATAACTATATTAAAACCGTTTTATCAAAAGGCTTGGTTCATTTTCGTTTTTATAAGTTTCTTTTTTCTAATTATACTTTTTCTTATTTATAGAAGAAATAAAAATATTAGAAAACATAATAAAGTTTTAGAAGAAAAAATTACAGAACGAACTCTTGAAATTAAACAACAAAAGGAGGATTTATTAACTAAAAATAATCTTCTAGATGAAAAGAATAAACAAATTATACTTCAAAAAGAAAAATTACTTCAATTACATAACAACTTAAAAATTGAAACTTTTGAAATAGATAAATTTAAAGAGTTTCTTACTACAGAATTTAAAGAACCTATTACGAAAATTATTAAAGTAACTCATGAAATTCCTCAAAATAGTTTAATCAAAAAAACATTACTATCTCATACCAAAAAATTAATTAACCAAATTACTGAATGGAATTATTTAGACAGTATAAAAAACATAGGTAAATACGAAGAAACAACAATACAGATCTTTCCTATTATAAATGATTTTATAGAAAAACAAAAAGCTATTTTACAAAAACGTGAAATCGATTTTACTTGTGAAATAAACTCAAATTTACCTTGGATTGCTATTGATATATTGCGTTTAAAATTATTACTTCAATACCTTTTTCATGATATAATAAAATACTCTAATGCTAAAAGTATTTTAAAAACTTATATTACCTATGAAAATAGTTTTTTAATAATTTCTATTATTTCTTCAAGCACTATATTAAAAGATAGTTGGTACAATATAAAGCATTACAGTCCTTATTATAAAGCCTTAAAAAGCCTGATGAATGATTTAGGTGTTAAAGAAACTATTAAAAACGATGAATATTTTGAAGCAAAAATTAAGATCCCTGCTCAAAGTATAAACATGAACTCCAAATTAATAGAAACAATTTCTTTAAAATATCTCGATTTTAAGAGTCCTTTATTAAACAACAAAAAAAGGAACATCTTAATTCATTGTAATAAAAACAATTATGAAACATCTAATCAATTACTAAGTAATCAGGATTATAATATTTTCTATGAAGAAAACATTTCAGACATTAATTCAGCTTTAAAAGTTATAAAAGTTGAAATATTAATCTTGTATCAAATTTCTTTTACGAGTAAACTAATACCTTTATTAAATAACCTACATATTCCTATCATTTATATATCAGAAAATATTGACAACTCTTTAAATGAACAATCTATAGAACTAGGTATAGATACAGTACTTCAATTACCAATAAGTAGGAATTTAATTCATAAAAAAATAAAAAAAATAATAGCACAAAAAACAAATGCTAAGCAATTATCTAAAGAAGTTTTTCAAATTTTAACAGAGGATAAAGAAATAATTACCTCCAATGAAAAATTATTAAAAAAATCTTTAACTACCATAAAACATAACTTAGATAACACTTCTTTTAATGTAGAACAACTAACTTCAAAATTAGGAATCTCTAAAATAAAATGTTATCGATTATTTAAAGATCATTTGCAACAATCACCATCTGATATACTCATAAAATTAAGACTTGAAAAAGCATGTCATTTATTATTAACTCAAAATCTTAATATTTCTGAAATTAGTTTTGAATGTGGATATAAAGATCCTAAATATTTTAGCCGCCTCTTTAAGAAACATTATAATGTAACACCAAAGGTATATAAAGAACAGAATACACAACTGTTACATTAATACTAGATTATAGTAATGTTATATAAATGTTATTGCAAAATTTGTACTCTTTTTTTTAGTTTTTGCCTCCCTAATTTGAAACATTTATCCTCCTAATTGAAACAATAATCCTATCATGTCTATACTACTCAAGGTACATTTGAGTAAATCAAAAACATAAAAATAATTATGATACGTAAAGTGTATTTACTTCTATTATTCTGCTTAGGTTTTTACTCCTACACTTTTGCACAAACAATTGTTAAAGGAAAAATTACCTCTTCTTCTGACAATTTACCTGTGGTAGGAGCAACTATAATACCTAACGATGATATTAAAGCAGGAATTTCTAGTGATTTCGATGGGAATTTTACTTTAAAATTAATAAAAGATTCTGGAGTATTAAAAATTTCATCTATTGGATTTCAAACTAAGGAAATCTCATATAATGGAAAAGCTAATTTAACAATTGTATTAACTGAAGCTTCTGATTTATTAAATGAAGTAGTTTTAATTGGATATGGAACTTCTAAAAAAGGAGATGTTACTTCTGCTATTTCTAAAGTTGAAAACATTGAATCTATTTCTAGCAGGCCTGTAAATAATCTTACCGATTTTTTACAAGGTAATACTCCTGGAGTTACTGTATTGTCTAATGGTGGCGATCCTACCTCACCCGGAAAAGTAGTTATCAGAGGTTTAGGTTCGGTTAATTCAGATTCAGAGAGTGTTTTAACTATAGTAGATGGTGTACCTTATTATGGCCCACCAATAAACCCTAATGATATTGCTTCTGTTTCTGTATTAAAAGACGCTGCTGCTTCTTCTATTTATGGTGCTTTAGCTAGCTCTGGTGTTATTGTTATAGAAACAAAAAAAGGAAAGAAAGGAAAACCTAGAATCTCTATAGATGCATACACCGGTTTTAGACAAGCTACTAATTTACCTACTGCTTTAAATGCAAAACAACAATCAGATGTTTACAATTTAGCTGCTACTAATGCTGGTCTTGCTGATGGTGGTTCTGCTCATAATGTTACTTTAAATCCTTGGGGGCAAATAACAAGAACTAACTGGATCGATGAAATTTTTAGATCGGCTATTACTACAAACTTAAACGCTAATGTAAGCGGTGGTGGTGATAATTATAATTTTTTAACTTCATTTGGTTATAATAATACTGATGGAGTTTTATTAGGAACAACATCTAATAGATATTCTTTTAGAGTAAAATCAGATATTGATCTTTCTGATAAATTAACCATTGGAGAAAATGTTTATTTTTCTCAAACAAACGCCTTAGGAACTGATACCTCTAGTGGATATTCAGGTACTATAATTAATGCTATTTATATGCCATCTGCTGCATCTGTTCGTGATGAAAAAGGATTATTCAGTGGTGTAGTCCCTTTCAACTTATCTAAATTTGCAGGGGCTTATGGTGATGTATTTAATCCAGTTGCTCTTTTATTAAGACCTACCCAAAACAGGCCTTCTACCTATGTTAATGCAAATGTATACTTAAGTTATAAAATTTTAGAGAACTTAAAATTTAAATCAAGTTTCTCTTATGCTACAACTCATGATAGAGAAAAAATATTCAATCCTAAAATCCCTGAAATAGGTAGAACAAATTTAACAAACTCTCTTCTTCAAAGTAGTGCTGTAGAAAACAGATGGATTTGGGATAATCAACTTTCTTATATTAAATCATTTGGAAATCATAATTTAAATGCAACTGCAATACATTCTGCACAATTTACTGATTATGAATTTTTAGAGCAAAGAGGCGAAAACTTTGGTAGTGAAGAGTCTTTTAATCAATTTTTAGGAAATGCTTCAACTATAAGACCTCCTGTTACTGAAGCTTATGAAAGAGCTTTGAGATCTATTATAGGTAGAATTATGTATAATTATAATCAACGTTATTATTTAAGTGCCAGTGTTAGACAGGATGAATCTTCTCGATTATTTAAAACAAACCAAAAAGATGAATTTTACTCAGGAACTTTGGCTTGGAGAATTTCTAACGAAAGCTTCTTTAATAGTAAAGTTATTGACGATTTAAAATTAAGAGCTTCTTTTGGTCAACAAGGAAATATCAACTCAGTAGAATCTTATGCTTTTGATGTTCCTTTAAGTAGTGACATCGAAATCATTGGAGCAAATGGTCCTTTAGACAGAAAATCTATTTTTGAAAGAATTCAATCTAATCCAGATTTAAGATGGGAAACTTCAGAATCTGTTAATATAGGTTTAGACGTTACTTTACTTAACAACTCTTTATCGTTTACTGCGGATTACTTTGAAAAAAGAACTAAAAATATGCTATTGCCAGATAATGGAGATATTCATATTGGTTTAGATCCTAGAATTGTAAATAGCGGTGAAGTTTTAAATAATGGATTTGAATTGGCTATTAATTATAAAAATAATATTGGTGATTTAAACTTTAACATTAACGCTAATGGTTTTTCTTTATTTAAAAACGAATTAGTTAGTTTAATTGGAGATCGTACTACTTTTGACTTACCTATTACTAATGATACATCAGTAAGACAACAATTAACTCCTTTTAAATCTAAAGTTGGTGAAGAATTGTTTTCTTACTTTTTAATACCGCAAGAAGGTATTTTTCAAAATCAAGCTGAAATTGATGCACATGTAAAAGATGGAAGTTTAATTCAACCAAATGCAGTACCTGGTGACTTTAAATTTACAGATACAGATGGAGACGGTACTATTACTTTAGATGATAGAGTTTATATGGGAAGTTATCAACCTGATTTCACTTATAATTTAGGGTTAAACTTAGATTATAAAGGCTTTGATTTAAATCTTATTTTTCAAGGAGTTACTGGTTCTAAAGTATTTAATGGATATAAATATTCAACATATAATGCTTCTTTACAAGGTTACAATTTAGATAATAGCGTATTAAACGCATGGTCACCAACAAATACGAATACAAACATTCCGATACTTTCTACTAGCGATGCTAATAATAATTTTGGAACAAACTCTAGTTGGTATTTAGAAGATGCATCTTATTTACGCTTAAAAAATATAACATTTGGGTATAGTATACCTAAACAATCAATGAATAAACTGTTAAAAGGATCTTCTTTACGTATATACTTCTCTGCTGAAAACGTATTTACCATTACAGATTATACAGGTATTGATCCTGAAGTAGGTGGATTTGGTTTAGACGTAGCCAGATTTCCATTGTCTAGAACCTTTACAACAGGTATTTCTTTAAAATTATAATATACAATCAGAAAACAAATGAAAAATATATCACTTAAATCGATTATAGTTATTACTATAACTATGTTAGGAATGATTTCATGTTCAGATGATTTCACCAATTTAGAACCTATTGGTAGTGTTACTGTATCTAATTTTTGGCTATCAGAAGATGATGCTATACAAGCCTCTAATGCTTTATATAAAGAAATGAAAGCCCAAAATATGTTTGGTAGAGGTTTCTTCTGGTATTTAAACGCTTCAGATGATATGGTAACAGGACGAGTTAGAACTGATGTAGATAACGCCAAAAATTTCATTATGACTGGTGGAGAACGCTCTTTTAGAAATATGTATGGTGATTCTTTTAAAGTAATCAGAAGAGCTAATGCTATTTTGGCAAATGTTCCTAACATGAGTTTAAATCAAGAATTAAAAAACAGAATTTTAGGAGAAGCTTACTTTATGCGTGGTTTCAGTTATTTTTGGATTGCACACATGTATGGAGATAATGGTTCTAATGGAGGTATACCAATTATTACTGTAGATAATATGAATAATCCTGCAGGAAGTTTTGAGCGCCCTACCAGTGTTATAGAAAATTATACTCAAATAGTAGAAGATTTAAAAAAGGCCGCAGATTTACTTCCTTTATTTACACAATATGATGGTAACAATTATGGTAGGGCTCATAAAGATGCTGCACTCGCATATATTGCTAAAACATATCTATACTGGGCGCAATATGATAATTCACAATATGCAAATGCTGTAACTTATTGTAATGCTGTAACCAATTCAGGATCAGGTAGAGCATTAATTGACACGAATACTCCTACCAAAGATTTTAGAATAGCACATAGTAATTTAAGTAACTGGGCTAGTGAATACATTTGGTCTGTTAATTCTAGTGAGCAAGGTGGTAGTATCTTAACTGGTGTTATGTTAGAAAACAAAGGATGGGGTAAATATAATGGTTGGGGATATTTTCAACCTACATTAGAATTGTTTAACGAATTTGAAGTTAATGACGAAAGAAGGAAAGTAACCTTATTAACATTTGGTGATGAGTTTCCTTATTTTGGAGAAACAAGAAAATATCAATCAGAAAACTCATTATCTGGTTTTCAATTTAATAAATATATGTATGAATTTCAATCTGCAGATGCAGTTGGAACTACTGTAAACTCAAATGGAAACAATCCTACTACCGATTACAATGTTCCTTTATTACGTTATGCTGAAATTTTATTAATAAAAGCAGAAGCATTAATAATGCAAGGTCAAAATGGAGATAATGAAATAAATATGTTAAGAGATAGAGCTGGGTTACCTCCTATTTCTAATGCAACTATAGATGATTTAAAACATGAAAGAAGAGTTGAATTAGCTGGCGAATTTGCTAACAGACATTTTGATTTAGTTCGTTGGGGAGATGCTCAAAGCACTTACTCTACTCCACTACATGGTAGAATACATGATGATAGATCTGATCCTAATTCTACTTTTACTATAAAAGAAATATGGCCAGCAAGAAGTTTCGATCCTTCATTTATGCACGTATGGCCAATACCTACCAATGCTGTAGATGCTTCAAAAATAAGTCAAAATGCAGGTTGGTAGCAAACAATTAAATATGAATTCCCTTTTTTGTTTTTATACATTGTTTTAATTTTTTAAGAGAGCTATATTTCATCAAATAGCTCTCTTTTTTAAAACAAAAATATCCATTTTAAACCTCAATAATTTTAAAATAAAATAATTTATTATGCCATTTAACATGAAGGCTAGTTTATACATACTTTTTACCTGTTTCATATTTACAGTAAATGCACAAATCAATTCAAAAATTATACATTCTCATAATGATTATAATCAAAAAGTCCCATTTTGGAATGCCTATGCTAATGGAGCTAGCTCTATTGAAGTAGATATTCTTTTAAAAGATAATAATCTATATGTTGCACATGATTCACATAAAATTGATTTAAAAAAAACAATTGAATCTTTATATTTAATACCACTTGAAAGCGCTTTAGACATGAATTTTAAGTCTTCTGAAACTATTTTATATCTTTTAATAGATATAAAATCTGAGGCTATTATTACTTTAAATAAACTTATTGAAGTATTAAAAAAATATCCTAAAATAATTAACTCTAAATCTATTAAATTAGTTATTTCAGGTCACAAGCATCCGAAAGTTTGAATACCATAAAAGCTTGAGAATCCCGTATTTTAGTTTTGCGAACAAAAAATACAATTTATGGGACTCTTCAAGCGCACTAAAAATACAAACAAGCCACTAATCCGCCAAATCATAGATT
>CAKZVD010000092.1 GCA_937922085.1 uncultured Tenacibaculum sp.
AGTTACTTTGGAGAATTGATAGAAGAGAATTGTGGAAATTGTGATGTGTGTGAAAATCCACCAAAGTTTTTTGACGGAACAGTAATTGCCCAAAAGGCATTGTCTGCAATTTATAGATTGCAACAAAAAGAAGCAATGGGAACCGTGATAGATTTTGTACGTGGAGCAAAAAATGCTGCGATTTATGATAAAAGTTATCAAAATTTAAAAACCTATGGAGTAGGAAGTGATATTTCATGGAAAGATTGGCAACATTACCTAGTACAGTTAACAAATCAAGGGTATTGCCAAATAGCATTTCATTTAAACAATGTATTACATTTAACTGATTTTTCTAAAAAAGTATTGTTTGATGGAGAAAAGGTGCAATTAACAGTACCTGTTGAAATTAAGAAAGAGACGAAAGCAGCAACTAAAGAAAGGAAATCAAAAGCTAAGAGAACACCAGCGTTACAAGATAGTTTGTTTGAGCGTTTACGTAAGTTACGTTATAGAATATCTCAAGAAGAAGATATAGCTGCTTATTTAGTGTTTAGTGATGCAACCTTAAAGCAATTAGAAATTGAACGTCCGCAAACAGATAATGAGTTTTTAGCAATTAGTGGAGTAGGACAACGTAAATTAGAAGTGTATGGAGGAGAGTTTATGGAAGAGATTAGTACTTTTATAAAAGAAAAGAAGAAAGGGAAAAAAGATACAACACTCGAAACGTTTAAATTATATAAAGAAGGTTTTACTATTGAAGAAATAGCAGTTAAAAGAAAATTAAAAGCACAAACTATTTTTTCACATTTGTCTAAATTATATTTAGAAGGAAAAGATGTAAGTTTAGATGAGTTTATTGATGCAGATACGTTGAAAATAATAGGAAATGCAAAAAAGGTATTAAAGAATGAGACTGCTCTAAAACCTTATTTTGAGTTTTTAGGAGAGAAAGTTTCTTATGAACAAATACGTATTGGGCTTACAATTTTACAGAAGAAAAGATGATTAAATAGTATATCATGAATCTTCCAATAGAAAAAAAATCTGAATCTATTTCAAAATTAGAAGGAGTTATTAAAACACTAGAATTAGAGATCACTGAAATAGAGCATAAATTGTTTCCTTTTGAACAATCTCTAAGAAATGCGATAGCAGATCTTTTAGTAGAAGAAAGAGAGTTGACTATTTTATATAAAAAACAAAAGAAAGCTAAAAAAATAAAAAGATTAGCGCAAAAGAGAAAAGGAAAAAACTATAAAGAACCAATAGGAATAATTCCACTTAAAAAGAAAACTACAGAAAAAGAAATAGAAACTTTAAGAGAGAGAAAGAGATTGTACAAGGAAGCTATGTTATTTGTGCATCCTGATAAATTTTCGATGGAAGAAAATGAACAGGAAAAAGCAAACGAAATAACAACAAAGCTTATTGAAATATATAAATCGGGAACCTTTGAAGAGTTGCAAAGTTATCATGCACATATTTTTAGCGGAAATACAGTTGTAAAACTAAAAGAAATACCTTCAAAAATACAAGTAAGAGTAGATAATAGTGAATATTTGAAACAGGAAATAGAACGATTGAAAATTCAATTAAAAACATTGCTAGAAAAATATACTTATAAAGTATTAATAACTTATAAAAAACCAATGTCATTTGTAGATGAACTTACCACATATTATAATGATAGAATTTTTAAGTTAAAAAAGCGAACACGAACTAAATAATTATATATTCTTATATAGTTTTGGATAATCGATCTCTAAACTCTAAAGAAATCAAGGGGTTTAAACCCCTTGATAAGATTTTAATACAAAATTACAATTCATAAAAGGTATTATTCTTTTTTATAATACATAACTAAACTAGCTTTTGCTAAAGTATTGTTCCATAAATAATAACCAACAACAGCTGGGTTTGTATTTTTATTAAGACCAAGGTTTTCTGTTTTTAAAGCGTGAATAGTAATAATATATTGATGTAATCCATGCCCTTTAGGCGGACAAGGACCACCATATCCGTTTGTTCCATAATCTGTGATACTTTGAATTGCACCATTTGGGGCAGTACTCAAACTAATATTACCAGCACCAGCTACTATTTCATCTACATTTTTAGGAATATCAAATACGATCCAATGCCACCATCCACTTCCAGTAGGAGCATCAGGATCATACATTGTTATTGCAAAACTTTTGGTTTCTTTCGGAGCGTTTTTCCAAGATAATTGAGGAGATTCATTTTTACCTGTACATCCAAAACCATTAAATTCTTCCTTAATAGTAGCTTGCCCGCCAATGGAATTACTAGATAAAGTAAACGTTTTTTGAGCAAATAAAGAACTAGATATTAGTAAGAATACTCCTATAATAAAATTAAGATTTTTCATAATATTTGTGTTTAAATGAGAACACAAATTTATAGTAGCTTGTTAAGGTAAAGGTATTTGGTTTAGTTCAAAAAGTGTTGGTAAAAGTTCAGTTTTATTGAAACTGTTTAGGAGTAACTCCAAATTTCGATTTAAAAGCTTGTATAAAACTAGACAGATTTTCATACCCAATTTCCTCAAATATTTCTGTAGGTCTTTTTAGTTTATTTTTTAATAAAAAAGCAGCATGTTCTAATCTTTTATCCTGAAACCATTTGCTAGGTGAACTGTTAAAGTGTTTTTCAAATTCACGTTTAAATGTAGAGACACTCATGTTTGATAAAAAAGCTAACTCTTTTATGGTTAATTTTTTTAGCTTGTTAGTTTCTATAATTGTATTAAAATGCTGTAATTGATTGTCGATAATAGTAACTAAAGAATACATAAAATCAATGCCTTTAAATTCTTTTAAATACATCATTAATTCTTCAAATTTTAGAGTTAATAATTTAGTTTGAATTTTGGAAGGAAGTTTACTAATTTCAACAAGACTAATAACAAAAGTTTTTATAAAATCATCATATTTAAAGGAGTAGATTGAAGGTTGATCGTGTTTTTCTATAATCTGAGTAGTATGCTTTTTAATAAATTCTAAAACAGCTTCATTTGAAAAGAAAAAAAGAATACTTCTATAATTTTCTAAACTATTTGGAGGAAGTTTTTCTGTCATTAAACAATGCCCTTTTTTCATTAATAGAAAGTTTGAATTTTCTATGGCAATAGATGTTTTATCAGAAAAAACTTCTTTACTTCCTTCTAAAAGAAAACTAAATGTATTTTGATGTAAAGAAACCATTTGTCTATGGCATTCTTCAGAAGTTTTATAATCAAAAACATTAAAATGACTCTGTTTCTTAATGTTTAAATCATGAGGTAAATTAACTATTTTCATATGTAATGGTTAAATATATAGATTATTTAACAACTTCTTTTAAATACAACTCAATTTTACTCATTGCTTTTGTTTGTTTAGGAGCATTATATTGAGACCAAAATTTAGAGTTGTATTCTTTTGCTTGATTTTCTAAGCTATTATTAATATTCATGTTTTTTATAAAAGGATAATTTTCTACATCTTCAGCAATAATTTTATTAATAAAAAGCTCCTTTTTAGGTTTTTTAGTAAATAAAAGTTTTTTAGGATTTTCAATATCATATACTTCCCATGTATCTTCTTCTTTTTGATATTTTAAATACATTTTATTATTGTATTCTTGGTATTCGAAAATTACATTATAATACATTTGTTGTGCTCCATTAGAGAGTCTTCTTTTCCAAGATTTTCCTTTATGAGAGTTTCTTGTTAATTCCATTTTAATAAAAGCAAATGATTCAGTATCTATAAACAAGGTTGCTTTTTGAAAAGGTTTATCAATTGCTGTTATTTTATATACATACTTATTATTATACAATAAAATATCTTCAATTTGATATTTCCATCCTCTTTTCGCTTTTATAGGGCCATAATCAAAACGTATAAAATCGTCTTCAATTAAATCCATAAGAGAATTTTTTCGATCTCTATTTTTATTCCAAGGATTTTTTTTAGTAATGTAATTACTCCTTATTTCAACTATTTCAATGTCAGGTTCTCTTTCAATATAATGAGGAAGATTGTACAACTTTGCTGCACATTCAAGGTATTCAACAGGTTTATTGTTTTCATTTTGAAGATCTCTAACAAAACCTTCGAGAATGTAAGGCTCAGTAGGATAGTTATCTTTAATTTTTTTATAAGCTTTTTTTACAATCTGTTTAGCCGATAATTTTTTCTTCTTAGTAGCAGTAATAACAACTTCATTTAAATGAGTGATTTTAGAACTGATGAATATTTTTTCATCAGAAATAAAGCTACCTATGTTTTTTTCAATTGTTTCGTAACCGATACTAGAAATAATAATTTTTTTTAAAGAATCATTAATTGGGTAATGAAAAATAAAAAAGCCTTCTTCGTTTGAGGTGGTACCAATCGTTTTGTTTTCTATATAAATAGAAGCAAAAGGAATAGGTTCTTTAGTCTCTTCATCTAAAATTTGCCCAGAAATTGCTTTCTTCCCATTTTGAGAAAAACTGCTAAAAGAAATAATTAAAAACAGGAGTTTAAAAATTTTAATCATATAGAAAAGACGAATTAAAGATCATTTAGTTACATGCTAATTTTATAACTAAAATAATTTTAAAAATACAATAAGACTTTGAATGTTTTCTTATTTTTTTTATTGAATATCTTCACTTAATAACATAAGATCTTTGTCTAAAAACTCTCTAAAATTCTCTACAGAAGAATGTCCTAAAAAAGGAGTATGAAAAAAAGAAGGAGTATCATTACGCCAAACCATAGCGTAAGTTATACTACTACTTCTAATAGCTTTATACAAACTATTTGTCCACCAATTATTTTGAGTAACATTTTCTAATCCAGTTTCTGTAAGTGCAAAAAGCATGTTTTTTTCTGTAGCTATTTTTTCTGTAATTTTTAAATTATTTAAAGCAGTTTGTAAAAACCGACCATTTTTAAAATCATATACATCTATGCCCAGCATATCTACATAATCATCTCCTGGGTAATTTTTTAAATATTCTGAAGAACTAGAAACAAAATTAGGGGAGTACATATAAATAACGTCAGTCCGTCTAAAAACTTCCGAATTTTGATTTTTTAAGCTAATATAAGTCGATTTACTGATAGTTTATATTTGAGGTGATTACTTTTTGAGGTAAAATTACTCCTTCTAAAAAGTACTCTTTTTGGTTGTATTAAGTCAAATAGTA